>CALVEY010000005.1 GCA_944326705.1 uncultured Mucispirillum sp. | reverse complement strand
TATACTTATAAAGCACTTTCTTATTTATTATTAAATAGTTATAAATATTCTTACAAAAAAATGGGGTACCCCCAGAATATTTTAGCAGCATTTTAAGGCATATTTTGAGAATATATTTGAAAAATAATTTTTATTATTATATTATAAGCAGTTATATAATTCATATATATATTATATATAAAGGTGCTGTAATGAAAAAAATAATATTTATAAGATTATTATTTGTTTTATGTGCTGCTTTTTGTATATATAGATTATTTATTTATGATGACGGCAGTATTATGCTGGATGAGCGTATACAGTTTATTTTAGTTATATTAACTATTATATTTGTTTATCTGGCGGTAAGCTCTAGTGATATACATAAACTTAAATCAAACATTAAATATATATTCCTAATGTTATTTTCAACAGCCTGTTTCAGTTTATTATTTTTTACACTGTTTGAGAAAAGTGGTACTTATATACCATTATTTATATTAGTTTTTACAATTTATATTGCAGTTATTGTTATTTCTTACATTAAGAAAAAGAAAAATATATATTACTTTTTATTATATTTTACTGCCTTTTGCCTTATTGTACCATTCATAAGTATTTTACTTTTTACATCAATTGTCATTTTTCATCATGGTAATGGGCAGATAATTGCTGAATTTATTTTATGGGTTTTGGAAGTGACTGTATTCATACCAGTTATTTTTGCAGGTATTTATAAAAGATATAAATTATCTCTGGATAGTGAAAATATTTTATTAAAAAAAAGTATAAAGAAATACAATAAATTTAGTTTCATATTTTTTGTATGTATTTTAGCATTTAATTTATTACTTTCTTATCAAATATATATGTAATCTTTTTCAGCTTAATATATGTTTATAAAAGTTCCTGCTTTACCCCTATTTTTCAAGCTGCTATAAAAATCATTTATTCTACAATAAAACTGGACTTTATTATCATGTAATAATATGTATTTGCAGTATATTTGTAACTATTACTACCGCCGCAAATCTCATAAAGCAAACTTTTTGTTATTTCATTTCTTATGCTCCAATTCCTTAAACATTCGCTATTTTTTCTATCAGCCACTTTTTTTATTTCCTCCTTACTCAGTCGGAAAAAAGTGTCCTCGTAAAAAACACTCGCATAGCTGCAGCAACTCGCTTTGCTCAAAACTTTCTGATGAGCAAAACATTCCGAAAAAATTGCTCATATACAATTAAGTCGTAAAGATAATGAAATAACATGGGGGCTCTTTTAAAAGCTGCTAAAAAACATATTAATATTATATTATTTTTTAAAAGTCTATTTTTACACTTATAAAGCATTTTCTTATTTATTATTAAATAATTATAAATATGTTTGATAAAAAATAGGGGTAAGCCAATTAAAAGTTCATATTGATTTTTACATAAATATATTATATTTATAACTGGGATTTACGGGCAGTCGCTGGTAATTTATTACGAGAGGAAAGTCCGGACACTATATGAGCATAATGACTGATAACATCAGTTCGCAGCAATGCGGGGAAAGCGTTACAGAAAATAACCGCTGCATTAGCAGCAAGGGTGAAAAGGTGAGGGTAAGAGCCCACCTCTGCTTTTGGTAACAAAAGTATGGGAACAAGCCCCATTAAGTGCAAGGCAAATAGGCTGAAAGGGTTGCTCAGCCCATATTTTCAGCGGGTAAGCTGCTTGAATTATTAAGCAATTAATAATCTAGAGAAATGACTGCCGCCTGTTTTACAGGTACAGAATCCGGCTTATAGTAAATCCCGTTTTTTTATGCAAACCCTTGTCCTAAAATATCAGTAATATACTGGTGCTCATAAGGGTTGCTTAATACTGAGCCATAAAGCCAGAAAGTTGTGCCGTCTGTTGCATATCCATTGCCTAATACATGAAGCATATGTTTTGTATCTAACTGTTTTTCTTGATAATATGTATTTTTACCATCAGCAGCATAGCCGTCACCTAAAAGCATAAAATATGCAGTATCAGCGTTTTCAAGTTTAATATTGCCGCAATATATATTATCTTTATCCTGCAGATAATTATCGCCTATCATATTTATTGAATTTAAATCAATATCTGAAATTTCTTTTCCTTTAAAATACACTTTATATCTGTCAAAAGAAAATGCACTGTTTTCTGAAAGTATATCAAAGCTGTTAATGTGTGGAGTAAAAGAATTAGCTGTTAAATATCCTTCCCAGTCTTCTTCTAAATAACAAAGCCCGTTATCGTCTTTTATATAGTTATTAGAAAGTATAACAACTTTTTCTGGGTTAATATTTTCAATAGGCAGGATTTTATAATATACTCTTTTATTATCAGTATAAATATCGCCTTCTATTTTATGGAATTTGTCTAAATCTATATTTTTAATAACCTGACCTTTATAAATAATATTTGTGCCAGCCAGCCATGCTCTATGAATAGTAAATGGATACACTGTTGCAGGGTCAATATCTGGTATAATATTATCTTTAAAATAAGCATATTTATCATCTACTGCTGTTTTTGGTATATAATCTACTATTGTATCATAATCTGGGTGTAAAAGCACTGCAAAAGATGATACATCAGCTTCTTTTATCAGCCTTTCTTTATAGTATATATTATTTTTATCTTTTGCATAATATGTAGCAATATCACCTTTTGGAGTATTTACATACATTATTTCAAAAGTTTCTGCATCAGCATTTTCAAGTAAAGTAGAGCTGTAATATATTTTATTTTTAATGCGTTTATATGAATTACCAAGTTCAATTATATCATCATCTGAAAGAGTATTGGATGTATCTGTAATAGAACTGTCAAAAAGAGAAATTACTGACTGGAAATTGCCCTGTTTAATAACTTTACCTTTAAAAAATAAGTTTTTGCCGTCAGAGCCGTAGCCAAAATCTAATGGTTTAAATGTAACAGGGTCTGCATCTACTTTATCCATATAGTAGTATACAAGATTTCCATCATTTAGATATCCGCTGAAATTATCACTGTGAATATCTACTTTTGCTCCATCTAATCCTTCTATTATACTGCCTTTAAAAAATACATGTGTATTATCTACTGCAAGACGAGAGCGTACCTGCAGTCCTACAGGATTAACATTTTCTAATAATACTGCCCCTTTACTGTCGCAAAAATATGCTTTTGTTTTATCTGCAATATAATATTCATTTAATACTCTTGCTTCATCAGGATTAAGCATATTAAGTGGAGTAGTCAGATAGTAAACTTTATTTTTATCTTTAAAAAAGTTTTTGCCAATAGATGTAATTGTTTCATTATCAATATGCTCAATACTTTGACCGTTTCTATATGTGCATACATTATCTGCTGCTAAATATTCAGCATCAGCAAAATTATTATCACCTGCAAGTCTAAAAGCCATAGGGTTGCTGTTTTCAAGAAGTATGCCTTTGTAATATACATTTATATTATCTGTTGCATAACCATCACCCTGTTTAAATACTCTAAAATTACAGCTTAATTTGCAAATAGGTTCACCATTATAATAAGCGTAAGATTTATCTTTTGCATATCCGTAATTTAAAACAAAAAATGTAGCATTATCAGCATTTTCTATTTCCATACTGCCATAAAATACTTTGCCTTTATCAGCCCCATATCCAACACCAAGAGATGTAAATGTGGCAGGGTTTGCATTTTTAACTATTTCACCTTTATCAGTTATTACATGTTTTCCGTCAGTTTTATATTTTGCATCTGGAGTAATAACAGCAGGGTGCTCAGCAGAGGAAAATAAAATAATATCTTCTAAATCTGTTTCCAGTCTTTTTGTAATAAAATTATAAAATAGGTTATATAAATCTTTCTGCAGATGGTTTTGTAAAGCATCTTCTTTATGCAGCATATCATATACAATGCTGTATCTGTGTGGAATAACTGCATTTTGACTATTGATTTTGATAATTTTAATACTGTTTTTAGTTATTTCTATTGCATAAGAAATATTTGCAAACTCTTTGCTGCTTACAAGGCAGAAATCAGCTTTATCATTATTTTTAAATGAAGCTATACTTAAAAGCAGGGCTGTATTATAAACAGCAGTTTTAAAGCCATTATATCTGTTTATTTCAAAGGCAAAATCAAGTGTACTGTTTACATGGTTATAGTATAAAAGTAAAGATTCTCTATCAAAAGAAAGTGTCATTTCAGAAAGCTCACCCGCAAAAAAGCTGGCAATAGAGCTGTATGGAGCTTTTATTGAGCCGCCTAATAAAATATTTACAAATGGGTCATCACTATCACAGTTAAAAAGTTCTGCTTGAGTTGTAAATTTTGCAGAGGAAGCAAGCCATTTATTAAAGTCTGCTTCAGAAATTTGAATTTTTGCAGTTATTATCCAGTTATTTTCCATAGCACACCATTTTTATCCTATTATATTTATATAAAATAATTATGATTATTTCAACTAATTTATGTATGCAATGTGTTTTTTTTTACATTTAATTTAAAAATATCTTGAAAGTGTTAAAATAATAATATAAACTTTAACCACTTTAAAAAGAAATGAGGGTAAATATGAAAGGATTAATAGCTTTATTATCAATAACTATGCTTATCACTGCATGTTCACAAAATACAGACAGGCAGCAGTTTGTTAAAGCAGAAAATGCATCACCTGCACCTGCTGTAACTCCTAAACAATCAGCTGCTGGTATGAAACTTACAAAACCAACAGAATTACTTCCAGAGATTACTGCAAAATATTCTGGTATTAAAATTGAAGCAGTTAATAAAAATGACGGCAGTAAGATAGAAATTACTGCTCCTTTTGGTCAAAAAACACCTATTGGCAATACTGGACTTGAAATCACTACTGCTTCTTATTTCACAAGCTTTACAATGGTTGATGGTGGTGTTAAAAATGTGAGTATGGAAGAAAATAACCCTGCTGCAAAAGTTATTATTTCAGATAACGGCTCACAAGTATTTGACGGCTGGTTATTTCAGGAATATCCTGATATGCACCCATTTGAACACCCAGTATGGAGAGTTATTTTAGCTGGTGCTGTAAAAAAATAACCTGTTATTAATCATATTATTGTATATACAACCCCGTATATTTATGATGTGCGGGGTTTTTTATATTATTAATTATACTTTAATCCTTGACTAAATACGATTTAAGCTCTATCTTATAATATTAGAGTGGTTATTATATTGGGAGTATTGTTATGGTGTTGGAATTGTGTGAAGATAACGCAGGGCTTTTAAGCTCTGTAACAGTCTTATACCTTAATATTGATAAAGATAAATATAAAGAAGAAAAGCTTATTTCTATTTTATCTAAATATATTAAAAATCTTATTGTAACTGATAATCTGCAGGATGCTAAGGCAAAAGCAGAAGGCAGGGATATTGATATCCTTATTACTGATTTTAATTTAGCAGATGAAGAAAGTATGAGTTTTCCAGTGTATATTCGCAGATGTAATCCATCATGTTCTATTATTATTTATACATCTAAAAATGACCCAGAACATTTACTTGAAGCAATTAATATGAAAGTTGATAAATATATTATCAAACCATCAAGCTTTAAAGAAATTGTTAAAGCTATTATTAACTTAGCAGAGCATGCGTTTACACTAAAAGCTCTTTATTCTATAGTACCTGAAAAATCTACTCATTTAGATACAGAGGCTTATGATACAATCAGCCAGACAATAGATGATTTACGTGCAATAATTGCAAAAATGGCAGCTCAGCACTGTATAGAATCTATGCCTATTATACACTCATTAAAAGGTATAATAGAACGAATGAAAACACTGCTTAAAAACAGCTATTAAGTTAATCTATTCTACTGTTTTAGGTGGGTATTCTGCAGGCATAAATAAAGTAAGCCATATATGGTCTTTATAATATGAAGGATATATTTTTTCTAATACTGTATAAAACTCTTTTGAATGGTTTGGCACTAAAATATGTGCAAGTTCATGGTAGATAATGCTGTCAATTGTATTTAATGGTGATAATACAAGCCTTTCATTTAGTTTAATAATACCAGCACCACAGCTGCCCCAGTAAGTTTTAAATACTCCAGTTTTTACTGCCTTTATATTCAGCTTTATTTTTTCTGCACACATAGATACTCTTGCAGGGAATATATATGATGCCTGCTTATGGTAGAATTTAATAAGATTTTCTCTATTTAAAAGATTTTTGCCTGCATAAATAATTAAATTTTCTTCATCTATATTATATGTATTATGTATTTCTGGTTTTAGTTTAAAATTATATAATCTGCCTAAATAAAGAATTTTATCATGCGGTATTTTTGTTTTTTTAGGATAAAAGCAGTGGTAGGCAAGTTTATAAATAATATCTTTATTTTTTAAAATATAAGCTTCTACTGTATTTTCATTAAATGACTGGGGAGCATATAAAATCACTGTTTTATATATTTTTTTTTGAATAATATATTTTTCTTTTTTGAATTTAAAATTTTTACAGCTTCCATATTTTATAGTTACTATCTGTTTTAAATAATTAATAGTTTCTTTTTCTTCTTCTGTAAAGCTATAAATATCAGTCATTTTTGCACTTAATTTTTAAAAAAGAATAATTTTTTATTTTATATATATTGATAATGCCTGATGCAGTTCATTTGTATTAAAGTTTAATACAGGCAGTGTTTTAGAAGTATTATCTTTCAAGTTTAGTGTAATATACTGGCTGTCTATATTAAAGGATGTAATATCTTTCCATTGTATTCTATATGGATTTTCACCCCTGTATTGAAGCTCATTAATAGTAAACCTGTAAATAATTTTATTACGCATACCTATCATAAAGATTGGCAGCACAAAAAGAAAAAATACAAAGGGCAGCCCTAAAACAATATATTCTGCCCTGATAACTGTAAAAAATAATATTACAGCAATCAAACTTATAAAAACTATAATACCTAGGCTGAATATTAATTTTTTATTTAAAACTGTAAAAATGATGTTATTATTTTCTGTTTTCATATATTTCTCCCTTAAAGATTTATAATATAATATTTTTTATTAAGAAAAGCTATATTAATAATGAATTTTTACATAATTTATGCTATATGTTCTAAAATTGAGGTGGATATGTTTTTACCTGTAAGCATAGAAGAAGTAAAAAAATTAGGCTGGAACTATATAGATGTTATCATTATAACAGGTGATGCATATATTGACAGCCCATTTTCTGGAACAGCAGTTATTGGAAAATATCTTTTAAAACACGGGTTTCGCGTTGCAGTTATAAGCCAGCCTGATACAGAAAGTGATAAAGATATAACTATTTTTGGCGAGCCTAGACTTTTCTGGGGAATAAATGCAGGCTGTGTTGATTCTTTAGTGGCAAACTATACTGCCACAGGAAAACCTAGAAAAATGTGCGATTTTACACCAAATGGTATTAATAATAAAAGACCAGACAGGGCATCTATTGTATATACTGGACTTATTAGAAGATTTTATAAAAATACAAAACCTATTGTTTTAGGCGGCATAGAAGCCAGCTTAAGGCGTATTGCTCATTATGATTTTAAAACAGATAAGGTTAGAAGAAGTATACTTTTTGATTCAAAAGCAGATTATATTATATATGGCATGGGCGAAGTGCCGGTATTAGAATTTGCTAACGCAGTTAATAATAATGAAGATGTTAAAAAGATAAGAGGGCTGTGTTATATATCAAAAGAAGTATGTGATAATGCTGTAATTCTGCCATCTTATGAAGAAGCTTTAAGTGATAAAAAATTATTCCATAAAATGTTTAAGCTCTTTTCTGATAACAGTCAGGCACAGTCTGCAAAAACATTAGTCCAGAAAACAGGGGACAGGTATCTTATACAAAACCCGCCTGCATTTTATAACGATGAAATATTAGATGAAATAAGTGATATAGAGTTTGAAAGGGCAGTGCATCCTAAAATAGAAGGTAAAGTAAAGGCTCTTGAAACAATAAAAACATCTGTTATAAGCCACAGAGGCTGTTTTGGCGGCTGTTCTTTTTGTGCAATAGCTGTGCATCAAGGCAGGCAGGTTATTTCAAGAAGCATATCTTCTATTGAAAAAGAAGTAAAAAGCATAGTTAATATGAAAGGCTTTAATGGTATCATAAGCGATATAGGCGGTCCTACTGGAAATATGTATATGATGAAATGCAAAAAAATGGAAAAATTTGGAGCATGTAACCATAAAAGCTGCCTTTATCCAGAAGTATGTAATGGTATGAATACTGACCATAAACCACTGCTTAATATGCTTGAAAAAATCAGCAGTATTAAAGGTATAAAAAAAGTATTTGCCACATCTGGAATAAGGGCAGATTTAGCTGTTCATGATAAAGTAAATGGCAAAAAATATATTGAAGCAATAGCAAAAAATCATGTTTCTGGTCAGCTTAAAATGGCACCAGAAAGTGCAGATGAAAAAGTATTAAAAGCTATGAAAAAGCCAAATAATAAAAGCTTTTTAGAGTTTTGCAAAGTTTATAAAGAGTATAGCAGAAAGTTTAATAAAAACCAGTTTATTTCATGTTACTTTATAGCTGCTCACCCTGGTGAAAGTGAAAAAGAAGCATTAAACACCCATAATTTTATAGAAAAATATCTTGATTTTTCACCAGAACAGGTTCAGATATTTACACCAACCCCATCGACATGGGCAACATGTGCATATTATACAGGGCTTGATGAAGAGGGTAATAGTATATACACAGAAAAGCAGCTGAATAAAAAAGAAAAATATAAAGAGATTATTATGGGTAAAAATAAAACCAGTAAAGCATATAAAAAGAAATAATATAAGTTATATGCAGTATACAAATCCTTTTAAGTTACTGCTGCATATTTAAATAATCCTGCAGCTTTTTTAAAAGGGCAGCATTATCTGCATTTAAGTTTTCTGTAGAGATTATTATATTACTGCCACGAAGTTTTGATGTATTTTGCGGGCATGTTTGAAGATGTGAAGGCAGGCGTATATTTTTTAAATATGTTTTATAATCCTGCTCAATAGGCTTCAATGTTATGATTATGCGCTTATTTGGTGTATTTCTAAGAGAAACAGAGATAATCATATCCTTTGGTATAAATAGTTTTGAATGTGCATAAGTGGAATATAAAAAACCAAATTTATCAAACAACACTACAGGGTGTTTTCTTAAAGCTAAATTTAATATTCCATATACAGCAGATATAATACCAAGTATAAAAGGAATAATTATGTAAATAGTCTGCTTATCTGTAGAAATAAATGAAATACCAGTAATCAGTAGAATTAACCCAAAAACTATATAAGAAAAAGCCCGTAAAGCAGATGGGTAAATGGCAATATTTTCATTTTGCTTATTTACTTCCACTTACAGCACTCCTTTTTCTAAATATTCTTCTTGAAATTTATGAAGTAAATCTAATATTTCACGTCTGTGAGCGCTAAGTGTATCTGTTTGAATAATATATGGTGTGCCGTAAAGCTTAATATTATGGTGCATTACTTTATATACAAGTTTATTGTTTTGTGTTTCAAGTACACTTTCTGGGTTGCTGACCATAACAGCTATATAGTGATTTCTTTTTTCTCTGATTTCATTAAACCCTGTGATATCGTCCCATAAAATCTGCTCAGGTGCACCTACTAATGGTGTTATTACAATAAATTTATCATTAATGGTAAGAATTGTTTTTTTAAACAGCACCATTTTTAATGCTATTAAAGCAACACCTGCAAAGCCTGCAAGAAATATATTGCCAACAATTCTATACCCGCTTTTTAAAAAATATATACTTAAAAGAGCAAAAATAAAAGCAGCTAATACATAATAAAAAGATTTTATCTCATTTTTATATATTTCATAAGAGCCATCAGGCAAAGGTTTTATATGAGATTTTATTTTATTTTCATTTTCATTTTCATTATTATTGCTGCTTATCATATTTATGCCTTTATATTATTTCTACACTTTCTATTTGGATTAAATATTTAGGAACATCCTGCATATATCCAAAAGAACCTGTTGGGACAGTTGCTATTTTATCTACAACGTCCATGCCGTCAGTTACTTTACCAAAAACTGCATAACCATAGCCTGTAACATCAGGTGAGCGAAAGTTTAAAAAGTTATTATCTACAAGGTTAATAAAAAACTGGCATGTTGCTGAGTTAGGGTCATTTGTTCTAGCCATAGCTATAGTGCCTCTGTCGTTTTTTAGACCATTATCACTTTCTATTTTTATAGGCGCTTTAGTTTCTTTTTGACGCAGATTTTCATCAAATCCACCACCTTGTATCATAAAGCCGTTTATAACTCTGTGAAAAATTAAACCATTAAAGAAATCTTCTTTTACATAAGATACAAAGTTTTCAACAGTAACAGGTGCTTTATCTGGGTATAATTCAAGTTTTATATCGCCTATATTTGTTTTCATAAGCAGATTAATGTTTTTATTATCCTGCTTTTTAGATGCTGATTTAGCAGTAGTTTTTTTAGCAGCAGTAGTCTTTTTTGCTGTAGTAGTTTTTTTAGCTGTTGTTTTTTTTGCAGTGCTTTTTTTAGCAGCAGTTTTTTTATTTTCTTCCATTATTTAATAACCCTTATGCTTTTTATTGTAACAGGAGTAAGCGGAACATCCTGATGGAATCCTTTAGTACCTGTTTGAACTTTAGCTATTTTATCCACTACATCCATTCCTTTTGTAACTTTTCCAAAAACTGCATAACCATAACCAGCAACAGTTTTTGCTTTAAAATCAAGAAATGGATTATCAACTAAGTTAATAAAAAACTGGCTTGTAGCAGAATCTGGCACTTGAGTTCTTGCCATAGCAAGTGTGCCGCGTGTATTTTTTAAACCGTTATCACTTTCTATTTTAATAGGGCTTCTAGTTTCTTTTTCTTTCATATCAGAAGTCATACCACCGCCTTGTATCATAAAGCCAGGAATAACGCGGTGAAATACTAAGCCGTCATAGAATTTGCTGTTTACATATTCTAAAAAGTTAGTAACAGTAATAGGTGCTTTATCTGGATATAATTCAGCTTCTATCTGCCCCATAGATGTATCAATTAAAACTTTTGTAGTTTTTGTTTGAGCCTGTGCAGTAAAAACACCTGCAGTCATCATAATAGTAAATAAAATAAGTGTTATAATTTTTTTCATATATTTTTCTCCATATTAACCTTTACCAAGAGAACGGCATTTTTCGCACACACCAAATAAATTCATGTAATGGTTAGTCAGCTTAAATTTATATTTTGATGCAATCTGCTCCTGCAGCTCCTCTAAGTCTGGGTCATTAAATTCTATATTTTTACCACAAACCACACATATTAAATGGTCATGATGAGTTTTACCCATAATAGCTTCATAATAGCTTTTACCGTCACCAAAACGCACTTCTCGAACAATGCCTGCTTCTATAAGCAGCTTAATAGTGCGGTAAATTGTAGCAAGCCCTATATTAGAGTCTATTTCTTTTGTAATAGCGTAAAGCTTATCAATATCAATATGAGAATCATATTTCATAAATTCATCAAATATAATCTGTCTTTGATTTGTAAGCCTAAGTTTTTGTGTAGCAAGAAATGTTTTAAAGTATTCTCTATTTTTATCAAGTTCTTTATTCTGCATACATTACTCCAAATTGATTATATAAAATAAACTAAATTATAAATATTTGCAAAAGTTTTTTTAAATTTCTACAAAAATAGGCAATAATGTGATAAAATATTTATATATGACAATATGTTATAAAAAAGTTTTAAGTAATGTAAAAAAAAGCTTGCAAAAAATAAAATTATTATATATAACTACATTCTCACATATAAGCGCCCATAGCTCAACTGGATAGAGCGTTTGACTACGGATCAAAAGGTTGTGGGTTCGATTCCTGCTGGGCGCGTTACTAAAAGCCTTGATTATTCAAGGCTTTTTTTGTTTTTAGAATTCTTGTAATTTCTTTTTATATAGTTTTTGGTCTTATTTTGGTATAGTTTTTATCAAGTATTATTTCAGTGATAGATGTAGTTAATCCTGCGTTTAAATATAATTTATATTTATTCTTTGCTTTTTATAAATTTATTTTCAAAGTTTATTAGTATTTCTTTTAAACTGTCATCTAAATATTCTAAAGCAGCATTTCTAATTTCATTAGGTACACCATAATAAGCCCCAGCAACTGAACCTGTAACAGCAGCAATCGTATCGCTGTCGCCGCCAATAGATATGGCATTTCTAATGGCATCTTCAAAACTTATTGATTCAAAAAATGCTTCAAAAGCCTGTGGAACAGAGTTTTGGCAGCTTATTTCATATTGGTATGTTTCTCTTATTTCATCTAATGTAAAATCTATTTGATAATAATGCTCGTTTATATAATCTTGAATGTTTTTAATACTTTTTCCTGTGCGTGCAAGATAAACCGCCACTGCAACAGATTCTGCACCTTTCATTCCCTCTGGGTGATTATGGCTTATTTTTGTAACTTCATGTGATAAATATACAGCTTCTTCAATAGAATTTGCAGCATATCCACAGCCGCTTACACGCATAGCTGAGCCATTGCCATAGCTGTTATAAGGTTTAGGGTTATCTGAAAATATCCATCTGCGAAAGTGCTGACCAAAGCCACAGTTTGGGTATTCCATACCTATTAACTGCATGGACTTAATTGTATTTTCACTTAAATTTTCATAATCAGGCATAGAATCAAGAAGTGCCTGGCATACAGCTAATGACATAACTGAATCATCAGTAAATCTACATCTTTTATGAAATAAGTCAAACTCTTTTGATTTAGTATTTTTAAACTCAAACCTTGAGCCTGCAATATCTCCAACAATTGCTCCAATCATATAAACCTCCATATATAGTTATTATTTTTTTATACTTTAATAATAAGACAGTAGTTAACGCAGCAAATAAATTTAATAATAGATTATACAGCGTCATTTATTGTCGCACATATAGTATATATATAACAAATAAATTATACTTACAGGTGGAACATGTCAAATATTATTTTAAATGTAGATGATGAACTAAAAAGAGAATGTGAATTGTTATTTAATGAGCTGGGGCTGGATATTAATGAAGCAGTAATATTGTTTTTAGAAGCATCGGTTAAAAATAATGATATTCCATTTTCATATCAATTAAATAACACTAATTTATCAAAAGTATCTGATGCTTTAATTAAAAAATATTTAGATGCATACAGGGAGCTTGCAAAATGAATTATATATCCATTGATTTTATTATAAAAGAGCATTCTAAACTTATAAACTTAACTGGCGGCAGTAGTGGTATAAGGGATATTGGTATGTTAGAAAGTGCTTTTAATACACCTTTTATGACTTATGATAATAAAGATTTATATGCAAGTAATATAGAAAAAATTGCAAAAATTACTTATTCAATTATAAAAAATCACCCATTTATTGACGGCAATAAAAGAACAGGCATGCATATAATGCTTATATTGCTAAGTATAAATCACTATCCATTATGGTTTTCAGTAAATAATATTGTTGTGTGTGGTACTGGTCTTGCAAGTGGTGTTATTTCATATGATACTTTAGTAGACATATTGAATAATAAGTGTATAATAATAAAAGATTGATACAGCAGGGATAAAAATGCCAAAAAAATGTTCTGTAAAACCATTAGTTCAAGGCAGTCTTGATGGACTTTGCGGGTTATATGCTATTGTAAATGCTGCAAAATATTTGTTTCCAAAAGATAATATTGATTTAGAAAGATTATTTCATTTTTTAATTGATACTATTGATAACCAGCATAATTTAAACTTAAGCACAGTGTTAAAAGGTGGGTTAGGGACAAAAAATTTAAAAATACTGCTTAATGCTGTAATAAGAGAATATATTATGCATGATGAAAGATTATTAGATTTTTCAATTTATAAAAATAATCTTGATGCAAGAAGAATAGACCATGCAGTAGAAGAAATGAAAAACTTTTTACATGAACCTAATGCACCTCGTAGAATAATTATTGCAGGGCTTGACGGTGTTATTAATCACTGGACTTGTATTACCGCGATAAAAGATAAAACTATATATTTTTTAGACGGCGAAAGCAAGGTATGTAATATTGATGATTTTCATATAACTTCTGAAAATGGCAGGCAATGCAGTGAAGGTTATTATATTTATTATAATAATGTACTCTTTTTAGAGGCTGTAAGAAAACCTGCTTCATAGTTTTACATCTATATTTTTCTATATAAATTTTATTATCTTTAGAGTTCACTTTTTTTAGATTTTATTATATATTTTATATTAATTTCTATATCTAAGGATAGTATTATGCTTACTAAACTAAAAAGTATACTTTTATGGCCATTTACAGTTGATAATGCATCTTTTACAGAAAAAGGCTTAAAAAAAGGCTTAATTTCTGTCATATTTATAGCTGCATTACTTTTTTCTTTTTATAGGGCTGCTATATATTATTATGATATTTATTATCTGCCTATTGATGCAGAAATGGCAGTTGATGATTATTTTATTCAAGATGAAGCAAAAATATTAAAAAATCACTATAATGCAGGATTTCCATATATATCTGCTGCTGTTAACCTTCATTTTAACAGCATAAAAGAAAAACCTCAGATTGTTAC
This sequence comes from uncultured Mucispirillum sp., assembly GCA_944326705.1. Taxonomy (GTDB): domain Bacteria; phylum Chrysiogenota; class Deferribacteres; order Deferribacterales; family Mucispirillaceae; genus Mucispirillum. The sequence continues at coordinate 81,290 of CALVEY010000005.1, read as the reverse complement.
TATTGTAGAGCCTTATTTGCCAAATAATGAAACAGAAGTATCAAGAGCAAATAAATTATTTAATGAAATAGGTATTGGCAGCGCTGAATATAATAACGGTATATTAATATATGTTGCTGGTATAGATGACTTTTCATTTAAGATAGAAGTTGGATATGGGCTTGAAGATGTTATCACTGACAGTAAGGCAGGTATGATTTTAGATAATGCTTTTAGCAAGGTTGGCGGTAAGGAAAACTTAAATAATAAGAATATAAATGAAGTATTAGTATATATTTTTACAGATACAGCAAATATTATTGCAGCAAAATATAATGTGGATATTTCAAAGGATTTAAAACAGCAAAGTTTTTCTAATATTTCCTATTATGAACCGCTAGATGATTTAGGACTGTTTTTAAAATATTATATGATAGCAGTCTGCTGTATTATTATTCTTTTAATATTTTCTAAAAGATATATAGCAATGATAATTTTTTTACCAGTATTTGTAATAACGATGATTGAATTATTGTTTAATTTTGGTATTTTTGCTTTTGCTGCCCTTGTTTTTTTCCCTGTTTTTTTATCCATATATATGTATGACTCAGATAAGAAATCAAATAAAGAAAATAAGAAGAAAAATAAAAAAGATAAAGAAAATCAGATTGAAAGTGCAAGTGAAAAAAATCAAGATAATAAGTTAAATCAGGAAAATATATCTCAAGATAATACACTGCTGGAAAACAGTGAAACAGTAAATCTTGTTAAAGAAGATGATGTTATAGAGAATATTGATAAAAATAATACGCAGAATAGTGCCAGTAAAAATCTTTTATCACTAACTTTTATTCCGCAAAAAAATAAGTTTGATTTTTCAAATATGTCATATAGGTTTGTATTATTTTATTCTGCCTTATTTTTTATAATTTACTTTGGTATTTTATATAATATAGCTTTTATAGATTATAAATCCATATCAAGAGAAATTATTAGCCCAGAAGAACTTACAGTTGATAAAAAGTTACATAGTTATACTAATATTAATGAATTAGCTGGATATTATAAAGAAGGGTATAATACATATATTTTAGATGATTCTTTTTCAAAAGAGTTATATGGGATAAATTATTTATTTCAGCAAAGTGAATATAAGCCCAAAATAGCGGCTCATTTTATAAAAGAAAATACTTCAGAGGGTAGTATTTCACTTGATAAATTATATTCTTATTATCAGCTTGATAAACTTGAAAATAAAAATGGATTATTGATAGTTTTTTACTATAATCCAGATAATAATAAAAGCAGAATGGAAATGATAGCTGGAGATGGTTTAAAATCTATTTTATCAGATTATGATATGGAAGGCATTAAAAGGCTTGCTTTGGAGCATACATATCATGGTGAAACTCTATATATGGATAGTGATTTTACAATAAAAGAGCCTAAAGATTATACAAAAAAAGTTTTTATGAATACTATAAAAAAAGCTGAACAAACATTAGGTAAAGAAAGCGAAGTAGATGCAGAAAAAAAAGCCCAGATGATTACTAATGTACTTGGTTTGGTAAATAAAAATAATGAATTTTCCCGTATGAATATGATTATTACATATAAAGAAAATGGTAATTGTGCAAAAGTATTACAGGAAGCAGTGGAGCAGTCAGCATATATTATTGCAGATGCATATAAGATAAATATTGATGATGAAAAATTACTTACATACTATACCTTGCCTTCTTATGTGGAAGTATCTAAGCATAGCGTATATTCTTTAATTAAATTTATAATATTAATAGTTGCTTTTCTGGTGATTTTAATAGTAACTGTATACATTCGCTTTACTAGAAAGGTTTCATTGTATGGTCTTGCTCTTGTTGTAGCTTTATTTATAGCAGTAGATATAAACAGTGCCATAACAGATATATTATCAGTATCAGTCTTAGCATTGATTTTTATTATTAGTATAATTTCTTTAATACTTGGCGTAGGTGGCTCGTCTGGCGGCGGCAGATTTCGTTCTAGAAGGTCACGCAGTGGCGGTTCAGGATTTGGTGGTTCATCACGCAGCAGAAGCGGCAGGTCATTTAGAGGTGGAGGCAGAAGCGGCGGCGGTGGCGCTTTTAGAAGATAGCTATTGACAAAAGCAAATTGATTATAAATAATATATTAGGTGTAATATGAATAAGGTTATTAAGATATTATTGGCGCTTTTTTTTATATACTGTATAGTTATGGGTATATATACAGCAGGTGTTTATAACAGCTTTATTACAGCAAATGAAAATATTGAAAACCAGTTTGCAGTTATAGAATCAAAACTGCAAAGAAGATATGACTTAATACCAAACCTTGTTAATGTTGTAAAAGGGTATATGAAACACGAAGAAGAAGTGTTTACCGCTGTAGCAGAAGCAGGGGCAGCAGTAAAACAGGCGTATACTATTTCTGATAAGATAGCTGCTAATAATATGATGGATTTAGCATTATCACGCTTAGTAGTTCTTATGAATAATTATCCAGAGCTTAAATCAAATAAAAATGTAACTGCATTAATAGATGAGCTTGCAGGAACTGAAAATAGAATTTCAATTGAAAGGGATAGATATAATCAGTTAGTTATGGAATATAATAAGACTGTAAAATCTTTTCCTAAAAATATTATAGCATCAGCTTTTAATTTTGATGAAAAACCATATTTTAAAGCCGATGTTAATGCCCAAACTGCTCCAAAAGTTGAACTATAACATATATTTATATAAGAGGTTTTAATGAAGCATTTTTATAGTGTTATTGCTTTAATTTTAATATTTGTAACAGGCTGTGCATCATCATCAAACAGTAATCCTGCAGATTTTGGTATATACAGGGAAGGATACTCTATACAGGTAGGAGCATTTAAAAACCCTAATAACGCAGGCCGTTTTGTTGACTCATTAATAGAACGAGGGCTTGATGCCTTTATGTTTAGAGATGGTGATATTTATAAAGTAAGGTTTGGCAGTTATAGAACAATAGAAGAAGCAAGAAAACGCGGTAAACAGCTGCAGGCTCAGGGCAGAATTGATGAATTTTTTGTGGTTATTCCAGAAAGTTATGCACTGCATAAATCTCGTTCAGCACCAACAAAAAAACAAGGCTCTAACTATTTAAGAAATGAAATAGTTAAAACAGCTTATAAATATATTGGCACTCCTTATGTCTGGGGAGGCAATACTGCATCAGGTGTAGACTGCAGCGGTCTTACAAGGGCAGTATACAGGCTTAATGGGCTTTCTATTCCAAGAGTATCACGCGACCAGTTTAAAGCAGGCAGGTTTGTTTATAAAAAAGATTTGCAGAAAGGTGATTTAGTATTTTTTGCAACAGGTGGTGGTAAAAGAGTGAGCCATGTAGGTATATATGTAGGTGATGGCAAATTTATACATGCTCCTAGAAAAGGGACTACTGTTAGAACAGATAAGTTAAATAATAAATACTGGAGCAAGGTATATATGGGCGGAAGAAGCTATATATAAGATAGATAATATGCACAAATAAAGCTTATCCTAATTATATATAAATTTATACTTTAAAATAAAGAAGATACATTTTTAATGATTTTAAAAAACTTAGTTATTTGAATATTAAATTTTGAAGTGAATTATTATGAAAGCTGCACTATAAGTTATTTTATAATGCAGTTTTTTATATTAGTCATCAAATTTTTGACCTAAAATTTTTCCTTTATTGTCTATATATATTTCCATCATATTGCTTGTTTTAATTTCATATCCATTCCATATTTTTTCTACTTTAATAATAAAAGCGCCAGGATATTGTTTTTTTATAGCCTGAACAGCAGGTGTTGGAATAATTTCTGTGGGAAAATTCTGGTATGTTTTAATTTCTTTCCACTCCCCGCTTTTATCAAACTCTATTTCAGCTCCGCTGTTTAATCGGATATCGTATTCATTATAATCTATTTCAGCATACATTATGCTTGTGCCAGGGAAAAATTTTTGCACAAATTCTTTTACTGTATTAGGTAGTTCATTGGGAGAAATAATGATTTCATCAGATAAACAGTATGTAAATGAAGAAAAGATAAATAAAACAGTTAGTAATAATTTTTTCATATATATCTCCATATTATATTCGTCCTTTATTATTATATCATATTTTATATTAAATAGAAAGAATATTTTACACATTTTTGTTTATTTTTTTTTGACATATGCCATTAATAAATATATAAAATACATTATTTTTTAAGGTAAAAAATGGAGTGAGAAATGTTTAATTTTACAATTGCAAAGAAAATTAATATTTTTACTATTGCATTAGCTTTAATTGGTATTATTGGGTGTGTGTTTTCTGTTATTATAAGCGTTAGCAGTATTAAACAAACAGAAACACTTGATGAGTCTTATTTAGCCGCTAACCTTTTGATTGCTCAGGTTAAAACAAATGTATTAAACATTGGCGCAGATGTAGATAGATATATAGCTACACATGATGAAGCAAAGTATATAACTAACGTAAAAAATAGAGTATAAACAAAACATGTGGATGAATTAAAAACATTAATTGAAGTAAACCGCAATTGAAAGTAAACCACAAGAACTATCTAACTTAAACCAGTCGTTTGGTATTCTTTACAATACAGCTCTTGATTTCACAAGTAACGCAGTTAAGTCTGTGGAAGATTTTAAACAGATTATTGCTGGTGGTGTTGTATTTAAGAAAACAATCAGTGATATAGAAGCAGGAACAGACGCAATTCATAAAAGGTCTATGGGGCTTTTAAACCAGTTTGTTGAGCAGGGCGATAAAGATGTTATTACTGATTATGTTATATTTATAGATGAAGTTGCAAAATCTACAGAATATACAGTTCAAATGTTAATGATAGCTGAAGAAATTTTAGCAGGAACAAGTACAAACCCTGATTTATTTAAATCTATCTATGCTCCTATTAATGAAATGAAAGCAACTGTTAATCACTTAAGAGAGTTAGCAAAAAATGAAACAAATATTAAAGAGTTAAATGTTTTATATAATAAAGTGCTTGACCTTGAAAAAATTGCAAAAACTGCAGAGCCTGTGTTTGGCCAGTATCGTGTGGCAAAAAATGCAGTTGAAAATTCTCAAGAACAACTGCTTTTACAAATTGAAGAATTTGAAAGAATAGTTGCAAAAGAAGTAAGTGATGCTTCTAAAACAGTTATTAGTAACCAAAGCAGCTCTTTAGTTGCAAGTATTGTTTTAGCTCTTTTAGCAACAGTTGCAGCAATATTTGTTATAGTTATATTAAATGCAAGTGTTATAAGACCGCTTGATATATTAGTAGATAGAGTAAATAACTTAACAAGTGGCGATGGTGACTTAACTAAACGCATAGATATTAAATCAAAAGATGAATTTTATTTCAACTTTTCATTTTATAGGCAGTAAATGTATTTTATAGTAACTTAACTGCTGTTTATAATAGGTATATTATTTTAAAGTATAGGATTTAAGTAAAATATTATATAAAGAAATTATAACAAAATAAAAGCCGTTGAAAACTATCAACGGCTTTGTTATATATTACTGCTGATTTATAAATTAGTCATCAAATTTTTGTCCCATAATTTGACCATTAGCTGTAATATAAATTTCCATCATATTACTTGTTTTGATTTCAAAACCATTCCAAGTTTTTTCTGCTTTTATAATAAAAGCCTGTGGGTGAGCATTTTTGACTGCTTCAAGAACAGGGGCTGGAAGAACAGATGTTGGAAAGTTTTGGTAAGCTTTAATTTCTTTCCAGTCACCATTTGCATAAAAATCAAGCTCTACACCAGTATTTAATTTAACTTCAATACTGTCATAATCTTGTTCTGCAAACATTACATTAGAATTTGGGAAATTAGCCTGAATAAATTGTTTTACGTTTGCAGGAAGTGCATCTGGTGCAATTACCATATCTGCAAATGCAAGACTTGCTGTCATTAAAAATGCTGCTGTTAAAACTAAAATTTTTTTCATATTTTCTCTCCTTTTAGGTTTTAAACCTTTATATATTTGCTTTATGTTTCATTAGTCGTATTAATAATAAAACAGTTACAAAAAAATATAAAAAAAAATAATTTTTATTTATCTAGTATTTATATAAAAATTAGCTGTTTAATTATATATAGTTATCTATGTATAATTTTTATTAAATGTATACTAATTAATTATGATTTTTATATGACATGTTATCAGTGAAATTTATATAAAAAAAGTGCCTGCTTCCAAAATAGGAAACAGGCGGATAGGTTATATATTAAAGGGATAAGGATTAGTCGATTTCTCTTTTTAAAATATTACCATTCATATCAATTTTAAGTTCAAGGTTGTTATTTAATTTTACATCAAAATATCCAAAATCTTTGTCTATTTTAACAATCTGACCGCCTTGACTTTTAGCTGCTTTTTCAACTGCTGCAGGAAGAAGTCCATCAGGAAGTGCTGCATAAGCTTCTATTTCATCCCACTCACCGTTTAAGTTAAATTTAACTTTTGCACCATTATTAAGCACTGCTTCAAAGCTGTCTTTATCCCTTTGTGCTGCTGCTATTGTTGCACCTTTAAAAGTATCTGCAATAAACTTTTGAGAGTTTTGCGGCAGTTGATTTGGCTGGATAATCATATCCCCTGCAAAAGCTGATACTGCAAATAATGCAATGATTGTTGTTAAAATTAATTTTTTCATAAGGCTACTCCTTTTATAAATTTATTATTTATTTCTTATGTTTTATAAGTCGTAGTAAATAACTATAGGTTACAAAAAATATAAAAAAAATTTTAATCTTTATAACTTGTTTATATTTAAGGATAATTTGTTAGATATATATTTATCCTTTGTTTTTACATAATATTTTTGTAAAATAATATAAGGATTTTTATATATATGTATCAGGTGAGTTTGTGATATTATATAATGATTTTTTTCAAAAAGATGTAGTAATGCTTGCTAAGTCATTAATAGGAAAAGTATTATGCAGGAAAATGGATAATTTTATATTAAAAGCAAGGATTATAGAAGCAGAAGCATACAGTAAATTAGAGCCGGCAAGCCATTCAAGTCTTGGTTACTCATTAAGCCGTGCAGCTATGTTTATGGAAGCAGGCACTATATATATGTATCACAGTAGAGCTGGTGCATCATTTAATATAAGTGCATTAGGGGAGGGAGATGCTGTTCTTGTAAAATCAGGCATATGTTTTCTTGATAATGACAGGGATACTATTGCCTTTATGCAGCAGATAAATAAAAAGAATGGTAAATTAAGAGATATACATTATCTAGCTTCAGGGCAGACTTTACTGTGTAAAAGTTTAATGATTGATAGAGTATTATGGGATAAGAAGCAGTTTAATGATGAATTATATATAGAAGATACTGGTTATATACCTGAAAACATAGTTATTTCATCGCGTCTTGGTATTCCAAAAGGCAGAGATAATCTTTTATTACCATATAGATATGTAGATAAATCTTTTATAAAATATGCAACAAAAGGCAGATGTAAATTTTATTAAATTTTTTTCTTGATTTTATAAAAAAAGAGTATTAATACAGATAGGCAAAAATTTATAAGACATAAGAAGGTTTATATGGGCTTTTTAGATTCTATTCAAAGTATTATATCTGTATACTTATTAATTGCAGTAGGTTATATTCTTACAAAAAAAGAAATTTTATCTACAGAGTTTGGTTCACGTATAGCATGGCTTGTTGTTAATTTAACATTTCCTGCTTATATTTTATCGGCACTTCCTTATCAGTTTACTAAAGCGCAGTTTATGGAGTCAGCTGGTGGTATTTTAATTGCATTAATAGCAACGGCTGTCCTTTACCCTATAGGATATGTTATAGGCAGGCTTTTTAAAGTGAAAAAGGAAAATATGGGTGTATTTTTAGCCCTATTTGTATATTCTAATGTGGTATTTATTGGTCTTCCAGTAAATCAGGCATTATTTGGGGACAGTTCTGTTGCTTATGTCCTTGAATATTATATTGCAAATACAATACTTTTCTGGACACTTGGTGTTTATTCTCTGCAAAAAGCATCAGGCAGCGGTAAAGGCGGCATTAATTTAAAAGCACTATTAACTCCATCGCTGACAGCAACAGTTGTAGCAATAATATTTGTGCTTATAGGCTTTAAACTTCCAGAAATGCTTCAAAAACCAGCAAGTATGCTTGGCAGTATGACTTCACCACTTGCCACACTTTTTATAGGTATGGTGTTTGCTGAGATGAAGTTATCAGATTTTAAAATTACAAAGGATTTCTGGGCAGTAATGATAGGCAGGTTTATAGTATCCCCATTTGCTGTTCTTTTAATCATGATGTTTTTTACATCATTTAATGCAGACAGGCAGGAAGTATATATTTTACAGGCTGCAATGCCTGCTATGAATCAGGTAACAATATTAAGTAAATATTATGGCTGTGATTATAAATATTCTACAATACTTACTGTCTGGTCATTTGTAGTCAGTATGATAGCTCTGCCATTATATGTTACATCTTTTTATTACTTATTTTAATAAAACATATTAATAATGGAAGAGTATTCTGGATATTTTAAAAGCATTTCTTCTTTACCGTAAAGAAGAAAATCATCATAAGAAAATTCTGGGTGCAGGCTGCACCCAGTTAATACATAACTTCCTTCAATAATTCTTGCAGCAAAAATACTTCCGCTTTCTATAACAGCACTGTAAGCTGCATCATCATATATAAGACTGTCACCAAGTTTATGGCAGGTAATAGAGCCGTCTTTTTTTATTTCATATATCTCTAAAAGACCGCCTTTATAATAATGCCATATTTCATCAGATAATATAGAATGCCATGCAGAAAACTGGCCTTTTTTTAAAAGATAATATATTGCACTGCCTGCTCTGCGTTTAGTATTATCATCTTTTATAATATAGTTGTTTGACTGGTAATATCTTCTAAAATATCCGCCTTCTGCATGTGGGGCAAGGTTTAGTTTTTCTATTAATATATCAGCAGTATTTAATTCTTTCTGCATAAGTTTCTTCCATTATTATATACAGCATTATCCATTTGAAAGCAGCCAGGAAGAGTGTTAAATAATGTATCATCTAATACAGTATCATTTTTATGTGCAGCAATAATATCTGCAGTATTATATTCTTTATTTAATTTATCAGATACCCACACTATCATAACTGATGTGCTGTCTTTACTTTCAGATAATCCCTTATTATATTTTTCGCCTTCTAAACCTTGTAATATAATGAATGCTTTTTTATCTTTTAAAATCTCAACAGCTTCATGAAGGTATGCGTCAATATAATCAATATACTGGCTGTATTCTTCATCAGTAGTGTTATTATTAATAAAGTCCTTATATCTCATACTGATTAATGGTGCAGAGCCTTCTGCATTAATTACAAAGAGCCCGCCATTATTTTTTGCAGTAAATTCTTTAATGTAGGCAAGTGATGTAAAAAGGTTAGGGCTGTTATTTGTATATTTTTCTGTAATATTTTTAGTATCATTGTTTACAATATTATAAGCAAGGGCATCTTTTGAAAGCAATGAATTATAAACAGCAAAATATTCTACATTATATCCTGCATTTTTAAATAAACTGATAAATGATTTACTGTTATTTATATCATTAATATTTTCGGCTGCAGCACCAGTTAAAACTGCACTTCTTGTGCTGTAATTGTTTTTATAATCAGTAGTAACATTATCAAGTATTATAACACTGCTGCTTGTTAATGGCATTTGAGAGCTTGCATATTTAAAAGGAGTGCTTGAAAGCTTATCTAGTAAGATAACAACACCAGTAATATTATCATCTACTTTAACGGCATTTACTTTATCCTGCCTTTTATCAGCAGAAAATTTATATGAAAGATATGATAATGTATAATTTTTAACACCTTTAAAAAATGCATAAGGCTGCAGAGTAAACTGGTTAAAGTTATTGTAAATGTTAGTATAGCAGATTACAGAAATAAGAAATATAACTGCAAATACCTGCCCTCTGCGTATAACAGATTTATCTCTTGCAAAGAAAAACCTTACAAAACCAAGTGCAAGACCAAGTAAAAACATAAGTGTAATAAAAACAGTATATGTTGTATTTTCTGAAATAGATGATTTTATTGTGTTATGCAGCAGAAATTTTGTTGCAGAATATTCTGTTGTATCTAGATGAAACTTATCAGCATAAACAGCACCAACAGAACCAATATAAAATAAAACAGGATTTATGATAATAAAAGCCCATTTAGAAAGCATTAGCAGGAAAAATAATACAAGATTAAAAAGTGCTGATAAAGTAATTAAAAGAGCAGTATTATACTGGTCTAAATTCAAAAGCTGTATTCTAGGCTCATCAAATATTAAAGTATATAAAAAAGTGTTCAGCAGAAGAAGCACATAGTAAGAAAAAGCTCTTTTACTCCAAGGTATTTTTAAAAACTGTTTATTTATATTGATTAGTGCCATTATTCATCCTTAAACATATTATCTTAAAAGAAGTATACTATATCATTATTCTTTATTAATTTAAAGTATAAAATCGTCTTAAATGAAAAATTTTTTACCTTAAATTTTAATGTAAAAAGCTAAAAAAATCATAAAAATTAATTTTTATCACTATGTTATATAATAATAAATTATCTATTAAAAATTATAAAGTAAAATGTGTTTTATTTAACAGTATTGCTTCTTATATACTTTTGAATATATTTTTATAAATAATTGATATATATAGTAAATATAAAATTATAACATAATTATAATTTTATAAAAATTTTTCTTGCAATATAATATTTTATGTGATATAAATTAAATATAAAGTAAAATAAATTTAAAAAGGGGTGAATTATGGCTGAATTTCGTATGGAACATGACTTTTTGGGAGATAAAGAAGTACCAATAGATGCTTATTATGGTGTACAGACGTTAAGAGCTATTGAAAACTTCCCTATTACTGGTTATAGAATACATCCTGCATTAATCAAATGTATGGCTATTGTAAAAAAAGCTGCTGCACTTGCTAATGCAAAAATAGGCGAGCTTGAAAAAGATAAGGCAGAAGCTATTACAAAAGCTGCAGATGATGTGATTAGCGGCAAACTTAATGATTGGTTTTTAGTTGACCCTATTCAAGGTGGTGCTGGCACATCTATAAATATGAATACAAATGAAGTTATTGCTAACCGTGCGTTAGAGATTATGGGAGAAAGCAAAGGTAATTATAAAGTTATTTCTCCAAACTCTCATGTTAATATGGCACAAAGCACTAATGATGCATTCCCGACTGCTGCACACTTAACTATAGTTATGCTGCTTGATGAATTAATAGAAGTTATGAAAGAAATGCAGGATATGATGCTTAAAAAATCAAAAGAATTTGACGGTATGATTAAAATGGGCAGAACTCACCTGCAGGATGCTGTACCTATAAGATTAGGGCAGGAATTTAAAGCTCATGCAGCTGTTGTTGGCAGAGATATTAAACGCCTTTCTATTGCCAGAGAAAATATGCTGGTAGTTAATATGGGCGCTACTGCTGTTGGCACAGGTCTTAATGCAGAGCCTGAATATATTAAAGAAGTTATAAAACAGCTTTGTGAAATTTCTGGTCTTCCTGTAAAAGGTGCAGAAGATTTAGTTGACGGCACTCAAAACTGTGATTCATATCTTGAAGTAAGTGCATTATTAAAAGTTTGTATGACAAGTATGTCTAAAATATGCAACGACTTACGCTTAATGGCTTCTGGTCCAAGATGCGGTTTATTTGAATTAAATCTGCCGCCTCGTCAGCCAGGCAGCTCTATTATGCCAGGTAAAGTTAATCCTGTTATGGCAGAAGTTATTAATCAGATAGCTTTCCAAGTTATTGGTAATGATGTTACTGTTACTATGGGCGTTGAAGCTGGTCAGTTTGAATTAAATGTTATGGAGCCAGTATTTGTATTTAATGTTATTCAGTCATTAACTATTATGGCAAATGGTTTCAGAGTATTTACTAAATATCTGCTTAAAGATTTAACAGCTAACCCAGACAGAATGAAAGCTTATGTTGAAAACTCTGTAGGTATTGTAACAGCTATTAATCCACATGTTGGTTATGAAACTGCAGCAAAACTTGCTAGAGAAGCTTATGTATCTGGTAAACCAATCAGAGAGCTTATCTTAAGAGATAAAGTGCTTACAGAAGAAGAAATTAGTGTTATTTTAGACCCTGTAGGCATGACAACTCCAGGTATCTCTGGTGCAGAATTAAAACATAAAAAGTAAAACATAATTCATATAACATTATAATTAACTAAGGGGGCAGAAATTATCCTGCTCCTTTTTTGTTTTATATAATCCTATATCTTAATTTTCTTGATATGTATTAAAAAAAATGATATAAAATCAGCATAGTATTATTGATATATTATTAGAAAATAACAGAAAATAGTTAGATAAAGGATAGAACCATAAAAAAATACGATAATTATAAAATTATGAGGTAAAAAATTATGAAGAAATCATTAGTGCTGCTGTTTTTATTGTTGCCAGTTTATGTTTTAGCAAATGGAAAAGAAAATATGGAATGCAAAAAATTTTATATGCTTAAAAAGCAGAATAATGAGTATGTTAGAATGATACATAAAATTGCAGATTATCCTGATGAACCAGCTTTTGAAACAACATGGCATATAGATTGTAAAAATAATAAAGTATTCTTTACTGGTGGTATATTTGAACGAGAATATTCATTAGAAAATCATAAATATGATAAAAAAAGCCAGGTATATTTAATTAATATATCAGGCGAAGAAGAAGGAGAAACATATAAATATACATTAAAAATAAAATATATTGATAATGATAAAGCGCATATTTATGGATATTATAATGATGAAATAAAAGATGTATATACTAATACACCAGATAAATACAGATTATTAAAATAAAAAAGTATAAACCACACATTAAATATGAAAAAATATTTATTTTTTATAAAAATGCTTGTAATATAAATATAACTATGCTATATACTTAACTTTTGGAGGTGCCAGATGGCAATAGATAAAGAAAAGAAACAGTCAGTTATTGACAGTTACAAACAACATGAAGGAGATACAGGTTCTCCAGAAGTGCAGGTTGCATTACTTACTGCACGTATTGAATACTTAAATGAGCATTTTCAAACTCATCCAAAAGACCACCATTCACGCCGTGGTTTACTTATGCTTGTTGGTAAAAGACGTAAACTTTTAGACTATCTTAAAAAGAAAAGTTTTCCTCGTTACCGTGCGTTAATTGAGTCATTAGGCATAAGGAAGTAATTAAATGGAAAAAAATATTCATTCCTATGAAATAAGCTTGCCAGGTTGTGCTGAGCCTATTATTTTTGAAACAGGTTGGAAAGCAAAACAGGCTAACGGAAGTATTTGGATAAAACAGGGTGGCACAGTAGTGTTAGTTACTGCTGTTGCAGGTAAAGCACCTGAGGCTTATCAAGATTTTTTCCCACTTACTGTTAACTATGTTGAAAAAATGTATTCTGTTGGGAAAATTCCGGGTGGATATGTTAAAAGAGAAACTAAACCAAGCGACAGGGAAACTCTTATCTCTCGCTTAATTGACCGTCCTTTGCGTCCATTGTTTGATGACGGTTTTCGTAATGAGACTCAGGTGGTGGCTACAGTTTTGTCGGCTGATGGCATTGGTCTGCCTGATATTCTGGCTTTAAATGCTGCTAGTGCTGCATTAATGATTTCCGACATACCTTTTAGTATGGCAGTTGGCGGAGTTCGTATTGGTAAGCTGAATGGGGAATTAATTGTTAACCCACCAGTTGAACTGCATGAAAAACTTTCTATGAATATAGTTGTTGCAGGAACGAAAGACGCTATTGCAATGGTAGAAGCCGGTATGAACGGCGTAACTGAAGAAGAAGTTATAGAAGCTCTTGAGTATGGTCATGAGCAGATAAAAAAACTTGTCGAAGTTCAGGAAAGAATGGCTGCAGAAATTGGCAAACCACAAATGGAATATACTGATTTCTCATTACCGAAAGATTTAGTTCAAGAGGCATATGAAAAATTTGGTGCAGCTTTTAAAGATGCTTTTGCAGTAAAAGGCAAGCTGGAATCCTATGAAGCTATTGACAAGGTTAAAGAAGATTATTTGGCCTATGTTTTAGAAACTCGCGGCGAAGATGAGTTTGAAGCAAACAAAGGAATTTATAAAGATATTGCAAAAGAAGTTGAAAAAATAGTATTCAGAAACTCACTTGTTAAAACTCACAAAAGGGCAGACGGCAGAGCATTAGATGAAATCCGTCCTATTGATATTGAAGTAGGTGTACTTCCTATGGCTCACGGTTCAGCTCTTTTTACAAGAGGCGAAACTCAAGCATTAGTTGTAGCTACTCTTGGCTCTAAAAATGACAGCCAGACACTTGAAAGTATTGAAGGCGTAAGCAATAAATCTTTCATGCTGCAATATAACTTCCCTCCATTTTCTGTTGGTGAAGTTGGCAGAATTGGTGCTCCAGGCAGGCGTGAAATCGGCCATGGTGCATTAGCTGAGCGTGCTTTATCAGCTGTTGTTCCTAATGACAGCAGTTTTCCTTACACAGTAAGGGTTGTTTCTGAAATATTAGAATCAAATGGTTCTTCATCTATGGCAACAGTTTGCGGCGGTGCATTATCTATGATGGATGCAGGTCTGCAGATTACTGCTCCAGTTGCAGGGGTTGCTATGGGCTTAGTAATGGAAGAAGATGGCGACTATGTTATCTTAACAGACATTATGGGTCTTGAAGACCATCTTGGTGATATGGACTTTAAAGTAGCAGGAACAGAAACAGGTATTACTGCTCTGCAAATGGATATTAAAATCAAAGGCTTATCTAAAGAGATTTTAACAAAAGCCTTAGCTCAGGCAAAAGAAGGCAGGCTCTTTATTTTAAATAAATATAAAGAAGTGCTCCCAGAGCCTAGAAAAGATTTAAATCCTAATGCTCCAAGAGTATTTACAATGAATATCAACCCTGATAAAACAGGTGCTTTAATTGGACCGCAGGGTAAAAATATTAAAGCTATTGTAGAAGCAACAGGAGCAAGCATTGATATATTAGACGGCGGTATTGTTAATATTTTTGGCAAAAATCAGGCAGCTATTGATAATGCTGTTAATATGATTGAAGCAACTATTGCTGAAGCTGTTGTTGGTAAAACTTATACTGCAACTGTTAAAAAAGTTATGGAATACGGTGCATTTGTGGAGATACTTCCAGGGCTTGAAGGTCTTTTACATGTTTCTCAATATGCTCATGAAAGAATACCATCTATTGCTGACTACTTAAAAGTAGGCGATAAAGTAGATGTTATGTATATGGGTAAAGACAGAAACGGCAGAATGGAGCTTTCAAGAAAAGCACTTTTACCAAAACCAGAAAAAGCAGAAAAAACTGAAGAAAATTAATAAATAAAACCCCTGCTGCTGCAGGGGTTTATATCTATTTGCCATTTCAAATTTTTGTTATAAATCTTTACTTACAGCTTATTATTTTTATACATAAAACATTTATAAATGCTTTGTGTTTGATATATTGGTTATAACTGTTAAAATATTGATATCATAATAGCTGCAGCTGGGCAAGCATCAGCACATGCACCACAACAAACACATTTACTGCTGTCTATTTTATAACAAAAATCACTGCTACGAATAGCATTTACTGGGCAAGCACTTTCACATAAACCACAGTTAATACATAAGTCACATATTATATAATATTTTCCATCACTACATTGATTGCTTTTCATAGCACTACTTCTTTTCTTGAACCGTCTTTATTAGTAATAAAAACGATACCAGTTTTATAATTATATTGAGCCATATTTTCTACTTTTATTTTATTACCATTCTTACTAATTAATGCATAATCTTTTTCATAGCTAATATTAATATCTCCAATTTTAATATTAAGGCTGTCCATTTTACTTTGTGATGGACTGATTTGTAAATAATCATAAGATTTTGCAGCAAGTACATCTTTACCATTATTTAAAATAAAGTTTTCATCAGCATTTACAGATATATCTTTATTGTTGTATTTAATAATAGATATATCTTGTGATATTATCTTTTTAGTTTTATCATGGCTTTGAATAGCAAGGTTTAATGTGGCACTATTACCATGCAGTGCTACTTTTTTGCTTTCATTTGCATAGCTGTCATTAATACTTACAGATAATAATGCAGCCAATGAAAATGCTGATATAGTAACAGCTTTCATAAAATTTCTTCTACTTATATTCATATTATCCCCCTATGGTATTTTATAGAGATAATATAAATAAAACGATAATTGATGTCAATAAAAATATATATTAAAAAATATAATTTATTGTAATTATTAAATAATTTATTTAGTTAAACCTGAAACTATTTTTCAATAAATTTCATATTACCAATTCTTAATTCTTTATCTCTTAAATTTATTTTGTTTGATGCTTGAAGGCTTTTTATATAATCTTCTTCTATATCCATCATTTTTTTAGGACCAGCCATACGAGTTCTGCCAATATCTTTAATAATTATCCGGTTATCTTTTATTTCAATACTGCCAAAATAATTATTAACCCCAGCAAATCCACTGAAGCTGTTTCCAGAAAAAGTGATAGTTATTTCTGTATTTTTGTATGGTGCAGTTAGGTGATATACTTTGCCGTTAGCTTTTTTTAATTCACCTGTAACATCCATTCTGCTTTGGCAGGCTGCAGCAGTAAGCAGTGTAAGCAGTAAGATAATAATTTTTTTCATTTTTTACCTCATATTCATAATAAGTTAATTATAACTTATATTTTTTTAAAAACAATACATTTTTTGTATTAATTTACTTGATTTTTTTATAAATATGCTAGATAATACACTTTAATTGATTTAAAAAGCATAATGGATGATAAATGGATATTGTAAATATAAATATAATAGCAGAAGAAGATTATTTAATACCATCTTATGAAACAGCTGGCGCAAGTGGTGCTGATTTAAAGTCAAAAGAAGATGGTGTATTAAACCCTGGAGAAAGAAGGCTTGTAAAAACAGGTGTTTTTATAGAACTGCCAATAGGGTATGAGGCTCAGGTTAGACCAAGAAGTGGTTTAGCTTTAAAACACGGCATTACTATGCTTAACAGTCCTGGCACAATTGACAGCGACTACCGCGGAGAAATAGGTGTTATTATGATAAACCACGGCAGCGAGCCTTTTACATATAAAAAAGGGGATAGAATAGCTCAGCTTGTTATATCAAAATACAGCAGAGCAGAATTTCAAATCACTTCATCTTTATCAGAAACTGTAAGAGGTGCAGGTGGTTTTGGTCATACAGGTAAATAAATAAAATAATATAAATTGCGAAATATGGAGGAAGAATGAATATTCGTGAGTATGAAGTGAAAGTGCAGCTCCCTGCAGAGCTGAAACCGTTGGAAACAATGGCTTATAATCTTTGGTTTGCATGGAATTCTCCTGCAACAGCTCTTTATAAAAATATTAATGAAAAACTCTGGGAAGAATCTGAGCATAATCCACTTGCTGTTATTTCAGCACTTACTATGGACGACTGTAAACGCTTAATGGATGATGATGTGTTTATGGCAAGCTTAAATGATGTATACGATGATTTTCAACAGTATATGTCACTGCCTCGCTGGTTTACTAAAGCCCATAAAGACGCATCAGATATGCTTGTTGCTTATTTTTCTGCAGAGTATGGTATACATGAATCTGTTCAGCTTTATTCTGGCGGCTTAGGTATTTTATCTGGCGACCATTGTAAATCAACTTCTGATATGGGCATACCGCTTGTAGCAGTTGGTCTTCTTTATAGAAATGGTTATTTTCACCAGTATATGAGCTCAGACGGCTGGCAGCAGGAACGCTATCCATATAACGAATTTTATCTTATGCCTCTTACAAGAGCAGAAGATAAAAACGGCAAAGAAATCACTCTTGAAATGAAAATCGGTGAAAGAGATGTTAAAATCAGAGTGTGGAAATTAAAAGTAGGTTTAATGGAAATAGTTCTTTTAGATACTGATGTTCCAGAGAACCACCCAGATGATAGAATTATTACAGGTAAACTTTATGACGGCGACAGCAATATGCGTATCCGTCAGGAAATTGTCCTTGGTGTAGCTGGTGTTAGAGCATTAGCTGCAATGGGCTTACAGCCAACAGTTTATCATTTAAACGAAGGTCACCCTGCATTTGTTTCTATTGAGCGTTTAAAACAGCTTATAGAGCAGGGTATAGATTTCCGCCTTGCAACAGAAATTGTTCGTAAAAGCACTCTTTTTACTACACATACACCTGTTCCTGCAGGGTTTGATGTTTTTAGTATTGAGCAAATTAAACAATATTTAAGCGGTATTTATGAGCCTGTAGGTATTAACTTAAATATGCTTATGAGCTTTGGCAGAAAAGATAGAAGCAATACTAATGAACCATTTAATATGGCAGTATGTGGTATCAACCTTTCTACTTATAGAAATGGTGTAAGTAAACTTCATGGTGAAGTCAGCAGAGAAATGTTCCACTCTATGTGGTCTCAGGCTATTTTATCACAAGTGCCAATAGGTCATATTACAAATGGTGTGCATCTTCCAACATTTATGTCCAGTGAAATGAAAAATATGCTTTCTCGCTATGTATCAGAAGACTGGGCGTCTAAGCCTTATGATTTTGATATATGGGAAAAAGTTAATAATATTCCTGATAATGTTTTATTTGATATGAAACGCAACCAAAGAGAGCGCCTTGTATCATTTATCCGCAGGACTACAAAAGAAACTATCCGTAAAAATGGCGGCAGTGCAAGCGAATTATTAGCAGCAGAAGATATTTTAAACCCTAACGCTTTAACTATAGGCTTTGCAAGAAGATTTGCTACATATAAACGCGGCTATCTTTTATTTATGGACGAAGAAAGGTTAAAAAGACTTTTCAGCAATCCAGAAAGACCTATTCAGTTTATTATTGCTGGTAAAGCTCACCCAAAAGATAATGAAGGTAAAGAAATTATCAAAAAAATTATTCATATAGCTAAAAAACCGGAATTCCGCAAACATATAGTATTTATTGAAGACTATGATATAGAAGTAGCACGCTATATGACTCGCGGTGTAGATATATGGCTTAATAACCCACGCAGACCTATGGAAGCATCTGGTACATCTGGTATGAAAGCCAGTGCCAACGGTGCATTAAACTTATCTATTTTAGACGGCTGGTGGGATGAAGGCTTTAATGCTAAAAATGGCTGGGCAATCGGTGCTGGTGAAGAATACCCAGACAGCGGCTATCAAGACTATGTGGAAAGTATGGAAATTTATAATACTCTTGAAAAAGATATTATTCCTGTTTTCTATGCAAAAGATAAATCTGGTATGCCTAGAGAATGGCTGAAAATGGTTAAAGAAAACTTAAGAACAGTGCCAAGCTACTTTAACACATCAAGAATGTTAATGGACTATGCTGACCAGTATTATGTGCCGCTTCATGAACTGCAGAAAGAATTTAATGCAAATAACTATGAAGAAGCTAAAAAATATCTTGACTGGCATAACCAAATATTAGACAGATGGGACGGCGTATCATTTATCAGCTCAGAAGTAGATGCTCCAAAAGGTTTTGTTCCTGGAGAAACAGTGAAATTTAAAGCACAGGTTAATACTAACGGAACAGCTGCTGAGCATTTAGGTGTATTTGCTGTTGTTGAATATGATGGCGAAAGCGGCAGCTTAAAAGACCCTGAATTTATCCGCTTAAACCAGGAAAAAAACAGCGATATGTTTAGTGCATCATACACTTTAACTCGTTCTGGTAAATTAAAAGTTGGATTTTTAGTAACACCTTTCCACAGGTTCTTAAAAAATCCATTTGAATTAAATAAAGCTAAATGGGCGTAATATGAGTGAAAAATTATATCTGCCATATTCTGATGGCTGTTTTGTATGCGGTCATAATAATGTTCATGGTCTGCAGGTGCAGTTTTATGTGCAGGATAACAGTGTTAAAGTTGACTTAAATTTTGCACCACACTTTAACAGTTTTCCCCATATAACTCATGGTGGTGTGTTGTCATCAATACTTGATGAAGCTATGGGCTGGTCTGCCTTTATATTTTCTGATATAGAAACATTTCTCTTTACTAGAGAATTAAGTGTTACCTATAAAAGAAATGCACCTATTGGTGAGCCGTTACTTTTAACAGCAGAATTTGTTGGGGCAGAGCGTGGTGGTATGTTTTCTACAAAGGGTAAGATTACTGATATGGACGGTAAAATAATTACTGCTTCCAAAGGGCTTTTCTTCCCTACATCTAAAGAAAAAATGGCAGAAACGATACCGCATCTTTCCTTTTTAGATGAGCTGACGTATCACCCTAAGGCAGTTAAATACTGTAAGTTATAAATTAAATATAATTATTAATTCAGCCCGCTTATGCGGGCTGATGTTTTTTAATGCAGTGTATTAATTTTTAATGATACTATTTTAATAAAATTGTATATACTGAAAATTTTAATATTTAAAATTAAAATATATAAACTGGTTTTTGGAGTAAAAATATAATGGTATATTATACTGAAATTTTAGAAAGATTTGATTTTGCTGAATCAGATATGGAATATGTTCTATCTATTAAAGAGCAGATGCAGCAGTTTGAGACAGCTTTTGTAAAAGATGTATTATCATATCTTCAAAAAGATTCATTATTTATGTCAGAATATGGAAATATTTTAGATAAATTAAATACAGAAAAACTATTAAGCTGGTATAATGCAGTTATTTCTGGCAGGCTGAATGGCTCTTTTAGTGAATTTGTAAGTGAATTTAATCTGCAGCAGGTGCCAAAAGGAGCTTTTTCTGGGGAACGAATTGCTGAACTTTTCAGCTTTATCCGTATATGGTTTCAAAATAAACTTATAGAAATAAGCGAATGTGAATGGGATTATAAAGGTATATTAAAGGCATATACAAAAGTGATAAATGCAGCAATATATGTTACTATGAATACTTATATTCCAAGAGATAAATCTACAAGCCATACATCAAAAATGAAAAATAAAATACTTGTATGGGCAGAAAAAGCATCTCTTGTTACTCATTCTATGCTGCTTGTATTTTTAATGATAATGACTATTGCAGGTGTTGGATTTTTTATATGGAGCCTGTGGGATTTAAAGGGAGTTGAACCAGATAAGTTATTTGTTACTGCATTAGGTTCACTGCTTGTTTTATGGGTATTAATAGAGCTTATAAACTCAGAAATACAAATGCTGAAAGGGGATAAGTTTAAGATAAGCATATTTGTTGGTGTAGTGTTGATTGCCTTTATTCGTGAAGTATTAATTATGACATTGAAACATGATGCAAGCAATACAAAGACTATGATACTTATGCTTGGCGGTATTTTAGTATTAGGTGTTACATACTGGATGCTTGCAAAATCAGAAGAAAGAACAAAAAATTAAATAAAATACAAGGCGAAAATATACATTTTCGCCTTTTTCTTTTTTACATATTATTTAAGTTTAGTAATGCTTTAGTATATATTTTAATTAATTTTTTAAATTTATCTAAACCTATATACTCATTATTTTGGTGGGCAAGCTCTTCATCTTCTTTAAAATTTGCACCAAAGGAAAGAGAGTTAGGCATCATAGTGCAGTAAGTTCTGCCGCCTATTGCAACAGGTTCACTTTTATCTCCTGTTACTTCCTGATATGCTTTTAAAAGCTCTTGCAGATATGGATTATTTTTATCAACATATAATGGTGGAATATGTTTACTGATTTGTGTCAGCATCATCATTTTTGCAGCAAGATTATTGATTTTATTTTCCATTTTAGAGCTTTTCATTGTAACTGGATATCTAATATCAAATTTTAATGTTAAATCTTCTGTTTTATATCTAAGTATTCCAAGATTTATTGTTAAATTTCCTGAAATATCATCATGACAGTCTATATTAAAGTTTTTGCCGTCGCTGTCATCGTTTAAAAGATAAGCAACCTGTCTAATCCAGAGCATAAGTTCCCATGAGCCATAATCTAGTGAAGGGTGTGCAAGATAATGCAGTAGTTTATACATTGCATTTACACCTTTTTCTGGGTTCATGGCGTGTGCAGATTTACCAGTTGCTTTTACCTGTAAATAGTTATCCTGATAATAATCTATTTCTAAATCATCGCCTGCTATTTCTTCAAGCTGTCTTTTTATTTTTGCTAAATCACCTGCAAAGTATGCGTATGCAGTATCTGGCACAACATTTACTCTTTCACCGCATGTAAGCCCTAAAAGTTTAATTGGCTCAAAACCCTGCAAAGGGAAATCTCTTTTCATAGTTATCTGCATTTGACCTTTTTCTGCATATACAGCAGGGAAATTAGCATCTGGAGAAAATGAAAATACAGGCATTTCTTCAGTTTCATTATATTTTTTTAAGCAGCGCATAGATGTTTCTTCGTCACAGCCTGCAATTATTCTAAATCTTTTATTAAGTTTTATTCCAGCTTCTTTTAAGATTTTAACAGCAGTATATGCTGCAATTAATGGTCCTTTATCATCTATTGCACCTCTGCCGTATAATTTATTATCATGTATTTCTGCTGCAAATGGCGGATACTGCCATAAGCTTTCATTGCCTGCAGGAACTACATCTAAATGAGCTAAAATACCTATTAAGTCACCATCACCACATTCTGCATACCCTGCATAGTTATCAATATTTTTAACAGTAAAACCATCATTTTCTGCAATATTAATAAATTTATTTAAACACTCTGCAGCACCTTTTCCAAATGGATGTTTATCATCAATAGTATCTCTATCAAGCTGAGAATTGATTTTAATTAAATCCTGCATATCCTGCACAGCTTTATCAAAATATTTTTCTATTAAATTATCTATATTTTCCATAAGTTTCACCAGTTAATTAATATTTTATTTATTATATACATAATAAATTTTATTGCAATAGTATAAAATAAACTTTTAATTAATTTTTAGCAGAAGAATATTTATAAAGTAAAACTGCGGATATTAATGCAAATACAGCAAGTATACCGCCGCCTGTACCTACATAACGCATACCTATATCATCTACAAAGAAACTGCCGCATATAGAGCCAAAAGCTATACCAAAATTAAAAGCAAATGAATTCATAGAAGCTGCCAGAGTTACTGCTCCAGGATATTCTTTTGTAGCAATATTTAATACATTTACCTGTATTGGAGAGTTTTGCAGATACATTAAAAAGCCAAGTATAAAAATAAATATTATCCCTGCAATATTATTATAAAAAGCTATCGGCAGTGCAAACATAAAAACAGCCTGAGCCAGAAAACTAAACCTTAACTTATAAACTCCATTTTTTTCTGCCATTTTACCAGAATAAATATTACTAAAAAGTACAGATATTCCAAAAGCAAGCAGTGCAACACTTATATATTTTGCTGGAATATGCAGTATTTCTTCAAATACAGGCGCTAAATATGTATAAAGCACATAAGAAGCTGATGCCCCAAAAAATACAGTAAATATACTTAATAACAGCCTTTTATCTTTAAAAATAACAAACTGACCTATAACATTTAATCTTACAGTCAATGTATTGCGTGGCAGTGATATTATCATAAGAATAAACATTATCAGTGAAAAGGCAGTAATAAATATAAATGAATATCGCCAGCCAAAGCTGTGGCTTATAAGTGTGCCTATTGGTACTCCAAAAACAGAAGCTATACTAAAGCCAGCATAAAGCCAGGAAACAACTGATGCCCGTTTTTTCTCTGATACAATATCTGGCACAAAAGCCATTGAAACAGAAAGAAGTGTGCCTGAAACTATGGCAATAACTACTCTTGCAGCAGCTAATGTATAATAGTTAGGTGCAATTATACATAAAAAATTGCCAGTAATAAATATGACAGTTAATGCAATAATTAAATTAAACTTATTAAAAAGTCCTGCAAGCGCGGCAGCAAATGGTGTGCCTACTGCATAGACAATTGCAAATATTGAAACAAGACTTCCTGCAATAGTAATAGATACATTTAAGCCAGATGAAATATCCGGCAGAATACCTACAATAATAAATTCACTTGTTCCAAGACAAAAACTTAAAAGAATTAATGTAATAACTGGTAAAGTAAATGTTTTTTCAGAAATAGACATATATAACCTTTCATTATAATTTTTTTTCAGCCTGGAATATTATTAAAAAAAATTTACTCTGTCAACTCATTTGTAAAAAAAGTAAAAAACTATAAAAAATGCTTGCTATTACATAAAAAATATGATAAAAAATGCAAAAGTTATTTGAATGGTAACTTTATAAGGAGTATACCTTATTTCCGCTCATAGATAGTAAATTATTTATGATGCTAGTAATATCTTGTTATGCAGGATATTTCTTGTTGTAATTATTCTTATAATATTTATTCATATTATAAGATGTAGTTAGGCGGGTTGTTCCCGCCTATTTTTTTGTTTAAGGAGTATAGATTTGCGTTTAACAATACCAAAAGAATTTGCAGAATATGCAGAAAAAACTGCCAGCAAATATAACTGTAAAGTGCTTGATATTACATTAAAACCTGAAAAGAAATCTCACACTTTGCGTGTCACTATTGATGGTGATGATACTTCCTTAAATATATGCGCAGATATAAGCCGTGAGCTTTCTAAATGGCTTGACAATCATGAAAATGATATTAAATGTTCATCATATAATTTTGAGGTATCAAGCCCAGGACCAGACAGAAAACTGCGCACAGAGCAGGATTTTATTAACTGTATTAATAAAATAGTTTATTTTGAAACAAAAACAAAAGCCGCAGATGGGCGTAAAAGATATAAAGGTAAAGTAATGTCATGTGAAAATGGCATTGTCCATATCTACACAAAAGAAGAAAGTGCAGAATTTGATATTGTTATTTCAGACATTGCAAAAGCCCGCATTGAATATGAATTTTAGGAGGAATAATGAGCAGCAGTAAAGAAATCATAAAAACTGTGGAAGATTTAGGCAGAGAAAAAGGTATATCTAGAGAAATATTAGCAGACGCTCTTCATGAAGCGATTGTAGCTGCTACAGTTAAGCGTATTGGTAAATATTTAGAGCCAGAAGTTACTGTTGATTTAGATAAAGGGCTTATAAATATATTAGTACCAAAAGAAGTATCAGAATCAAAAGAAAGCAACTGGTATGAAATAACTATGGAAGAAGCAAAAGAGTTTAAAGAAAACCCACAGTATGGTGATATATTAATGGTGCCAACTACTCTTGATGCTTTAGGCAGGCAGGCAGCTCTTGTTGCTAAACAAAAACTTATTGAAAAATTAAAAGAAGCTGAAAAACAAGTTATATTAGATGATTTCCAAAGCAAACTTGGCGAAATAGTTAACGGAACTATTTTAAAAACAGATAGAGATAATATTATTATTAATATTGGTAAAACTGAAGCTATTCTTCCTAAAAAAGAAATGATACCAGGTGAATTTTTTAATAGAAATGACTATGTGCGTGCTTTACTTTTAGATATTAAGCTTGTAAAAGGCTGGCCGCAGTTAGTTTTATCTCGTTCACATCCTAATTTCCTTAAAAAATTATTTGAAGCAGAAATACCAGAAGTATTTGAAGGTATTATTGAAGTTAAGGGTGCTGCAAGAGAGCCGGGAGATAGAGCAAAAGTTGCAGTATATTCTAAAAACTCTAATATTGACCCAGTAGGTGCATGTATTGGTGTAAAAGGTGCTAGAATATCAACTATTTCTGATGAACTTAAAAAAGAAAAAATTGATGTTGTAGAATGGTCACCAGACCCTGTTAAATATGTATGTAATGCAATCAGCCCTGCTAATGTTTTATTAACAAATATTATTGAAGATGATAAAACTATAGAAATAGTTGTTCCTGATGACCAGCTTTCTTTAGCTATTGGTAAAAAAGGTCAAAATGTACGCCTTGCAGCTATATTAACTGAATGGCGTTTAGATGTATTAAAAGAAAGCGAATATGCAGAAATTAGAACAAGCCGTTTAGAAGAGCAGGAGCAGGAATTAAAAGCATTCTATGAACTTTATAATTTAGAAAACTTAGAAGTATTAAATCATGCTATGATTTCTAAATTAATGGAACATGGTATAGGCGATATAGAAAAACTTTCTAGTGCAAGTGTTGATGAAATAGTATCTTATTTAGAAATCTCTGAAGAAGCTGCTGTTGGTATAATCAATGCTGCAATAGATTATTTAACTGCAAAACTTGATGAGCTTGATGACGAAGAATAGGATTTATTAATTGTCTAAGCCAAAAGAATACAGAGTTTGTGCATTTTGTGGAATAAGGCAGCATAAATCAAATCTGTTAAGAATTACTCTGCCGGAAATTATTTTTGATTTTTGGCAGAATATGCAAAGCAGAAGTTTTTATGTATGTGAAAAAAATACATGTATAAGCAAAGTATTTAAAAAGAAAACTGTATACAGATATTTAGATGAAAGTTTAAATACAAATTTATTATATGATAAACTAAAAGTTAGTATAAAAAATAATACTATATATCATATTAATAAGTTGTTTGATAAATATGGTGTTTGTGATGCTGATATAAATACTGATAAGTTAATTTTGTGCAGATATGATGTATCAGCAGGCAGCAATAGTATATTATTAGATAAGGCAGTTTATAATGGCAGTAAAAGATTCTGTATTGTTTATGATAAATATACAGCAGATAAATTAATAAAATATAAAAACTTGATTACAAACATTGATGGTTTATTTTACGGAGAATTAAATGGCATTAAAAAAAGTTAGCGAAGTGGCAAAAAATGCAGGTATCAGCGTTGAAGAAGCATTAAAAGTATTACAGGCTTCAGGTGTGCATGTATCTAATGGTAATGATACTGTTAAAGATGAAGATGTAACAGCAGCAGGGCTTGACAAAAGAGGACAGCTTGACAGAAGGCAGGAAATGCTCCAAAAAGCATTAGAACGCCATAAAAAAGGTGTTAAGATTAAAGAAGTAGTTGTAAATAATAAAAACACTGGCAGTCAGCAGGAAGGTCCTAATATTAAATTAAGCAAAGAAGAGCTTAAAAAACGTAAAAAATTAGTTGAACAGCAAATTAAAAAAGTAGATGAAGACAGAATTCAGTATAATAAAGAAAAAGCAGCTCAACAGCAAAACAGTGAGCAGAGTGCGAAAGAAACTGCTGTAAAACAGGAAGCAAAAGAAATGCATACTACTGCTTCTGCCGATGTAAAACCTACTGCTGCTGCAGCTAATAATAATGAAGCAGCTAAAAATGTTCAAAAACCAAGCCACAACCAAAATGCTCAAAGCCAACAAAATTCTCAAAATAAAAATCAGGACCGTCCAAAAGAACAGAAAAAAGACGACCGTAAAGATAATAAACCATTTAATAAAGATAAAAATAAACCAAATGATAAAAATAAGAATTTCTCTAAAGATAGAAATGAGAAATCTGATAAACCTTTTAACAAAGATAAAGGTGATAAACGTTTTCAGGACAGAGATAAAGAAGGCTCAAATGATAGATTCCGCGATAATAAAGGCGGTAAAAATCAGCAGGCTGGCAGTCAGCAGAGAATGAATAATGAAAATGTATTTATGACTGGTGATGAAGATAGAAAGCGTATTGTTAAAAAGAAAGAAGACGAAAATAAAGATAAAGATAAAGAAAATAAAAAACCAAAAAGTAAAAAAGATGGTAAACGCTCTAAAAGCTGGATGAAAACTATTAATGAAGGTATGGATGAACTTAATATTGAAAGTGAAGTAGAAAATACACCAACTATTTCACCTAATATTGA
This sequence comes from uncultured Mucispirillum sp., assembly GCA_944326705.1. Lineage (GTDB taxonomy): Bacteria > Chrysiogenota > Deferribacteres > Deferribacterales > Mucispirillaceae > Mucispirillum. Next base: position 53,379 of record CALVEY010000005.1, on the reverse strand, counting down.
TATTTCTGATTTATTAGATGTTGACCCAGACAGACAGCCAAAAAATAACAACTATAATAAAAATAAATTAAATAAAAAAGTGAATAAAAAACAAGATAAATCTCAGGTAAAAGCATTTGTCCGCCCTGAAAAAGTAGAAATAGGGGAGCATATTGTTATATCTGAATTTGGCAGCTTAATAGGTGTAAAAACTACTGAACTTATTAAAAAATTATTCTCTATGGGCATAATGGCAAGTGTTAACCAGTCAATAGATGCTGAAAGTGCTCAGCTTTTAGGTATTGAATATGGTGTAGATGTAACAGTTAAAACTATTACAGAAGATGATTTACTGCCAGTTTATGAAGATAAAGAAGAAGATTTAGAAAAACGTCCGCCAATAGTTACAGTTATGGGACACGTTGACCATGGTAAAACATCTCTTTTAGATGCTATCCGCTCAACAAGTGTGGTTGCTGGTGAAGCTGGTGGTATTACTCAGCATATTGGTGCATACGAAGTAGAATGCAGTAACGGAACTGTTACATTTTTAGATACTCCAGGTCATGAAGCATTTACAACACTTCGTGCCCGCGGTGCATTATTAACTGATATAGTTATTTTAGTTGTTGCAGCAGATGATGGTGTTAAACCTCAGACAAAAGAAGCTATTGACCATGCAAAAGCAGCTGGTGTTCGTATAGTTGTTGCAATTAATAAGATAGATAAAGATGGAGCAAATCCAGACAGAGTTAAACAACAGCTTGCAGAATACGGCATTATCCCAGAAGAATGGGGTGGAGATTATCAATTCCAGGAAATTTCTGCAAAAAAACGCCTGCATATTGATGATTTATTAGATAGAGTATTACTTGAAGCAGAAATGCTTGATTTAAAAGGCAATCCAAACAGACCAGCAGAAGGTGTTGTTATTGAAAGCCGTCTTGATAAACAAAAAGGACCTGTAGCAACAGTGCTTGTTAAAAATGGTACTTTAAGAAAAGGCGATACATTTATTTCAGGCTCTCAGTTTGGTAAAGTAAGGGCTATGTTTAACTATAAAGGCTCATCTATAAAAGAAGCAGGTCTTTCTATTCCTGCTGAAGTAATGGGTTTTAGCGAGCTTCCAGAAGCTGGTGAAAAATTTATAGTAACTGATGAAAAAACAGCAAAACAAGTTACAGAATTAAGAGCAAAACTTGCAAAAGAACAGCAAATGGCTGATAGAGGTAAACTTTCTCTTGCAGATTTCTTTAATAAAATGAAAGACGGCGAGTTAAAAGAATTAAATATTGTATTAAAAGCAGATGCTCAAGGCTCATTAGAAGCATTATCTTCATCTCTTTTAAAACTTTCTAATAAAGAAGTTAAAGTAAGCATTATTCATGATGGTATAGGTGCAATTAATGAATCAGATGTATCTCTTGCAGTTGCATCAAGTGCTATTATCATAGGCTTTAATGTGCGCCCTGATGCAAAAGCAAAACAGGCTGCAGAAAGAGAAAAAATAGATATTGAGCTTTATTCTGTAATCTATAAAGCAATAGATGATGTAAAACTTGCTCTTGAAGGTCTGCTTTCTCCAGAAATGAAAGAAAATATTATAGGTCATATAGAAATAAGACAAATTTTCTCTGCACCAAAAGTTGGTAAAATTGCTGGCTGCTTTGTTACTGATGGTAAAGTTACTAGAAACTCAAATGTTAGAGTTATTAGAGATTCTATTGTAATTTTTGATGGCAAATTAAGCTCATTAAAACGCTTTACTGATGATGTAAAAGAAGTTGTGGCAGGCTATGAGTGCGGCTTAACTATTGAAAAATATCAAGACATTAAAGAAAATGATGTTTTAGAAGTATATGAAGTAGTTGAAGAAAAAAGAACACTTGAAGATGTAGCAAAAGACGAAAACGAGAAATAGTATGCAGGAAACATTAAGAACAAAACGAGTAGCTGAGCTTATCAGGCAGGAAGTATCAAATGTAATAAGGGACAGTGTTCATGACCCTAAGGTAAAAGATGTTGTTATTACTGCCGTTAAAGTAAGTGTAGATTTAGATTTAGCTAGAATATACTGGACTACATATAATAATGATGCTGTAAAAGGTATACAGGCAGGTTTAGAGCGTTCTGCAGGTTTTATTCGTAAAGAAATATTAAAATCTGTTCGCATGAAAAAAGTGCCAAAGTTAGAGTTTGTTATTGATGATTCAAGACAGGAAGCAGATAGAATAGATAACCTGCTTAGTTTAATAGAAAAGGAAAACCATTAATGAATGGTATTGTAAATGTATATAAAGAAGCAGGTATGACATCTTTTGATGTTGTAGCAAAAATACGCCGCCTTTTTAATGTATCAAAATGCGGCCACCTTGGTACACTTGACCCTATGGCAGAAGGTGTTCTTCCTGTTTTAGTAGGTTATGCAACAAGATTTGCAGATTATTTATCAAGTGTAGATAAAGAATATATTGCAGAACTTAAACTTGGTGAAAGAAGCCATAGTTATGATAATACATCAGAAATAGAAAAAGTATCCGATAAAATTGTCAGCGAGAAAGATTTAAAAAATGTTCTTCATTCTTTAACAGGTAAGATTTCATTAAAAGTGCCAGCATATTCTGCCAAAAAAATAAATGGTGTAAGAGCTTATAAACTTGCACGAAAAGGTGAGATAGAAGATGCTGGTGAAAAAGAAATGGAAATATATTCTATTGACCTTTTACATTATGAGTATCCATTAGGTATTATTAAAGTATCATGCGGGAAAGGAACATATATAAGAAGTATTATAAATACTCTTGGCGAGCGTTTAGAAACTGGTGCATTAATGAGTGGTCTTATTCGTTCAGCTAATGGTGTATTTAAGTCTAACAAATCTTATAAAATATCTCAGCTTGAAAAACTTTCTGAAGAAAATAAGCTGTCGCAGGCTGTTATTCCTGTTTACGATGTATTAGACTGGGGCAGGGCTGTTGTTAAAGACAGTTTTATTAAACGTATAAAAAATGGTGTTTCTCCAGAGAGAGATTCTTTTTTATCTTTTCCAATAGAGCATGAGGGCAGTAATTTTTTTATTATGGATAATAAAGGCAATCTGCTTGCAGCAGCAGAAAGATGTGAAAGTTCAGACCATCCACTAAAATTAAGTATTGTTATTAATTAATCTTTATTAATAATAGTAATCAAAACTAATTATGTAGAAATTATGTTTTTTTGGTTAAGATTGTTGACATATTCATTACTGTGTGCTAATTTTTATAAAAATATAAAAAGGAGTAAAATAGTATGAAAAAGTTTAAGTTTTTAACTGTAGCTGTATTTGTATTAGGTTTTGCAGCTGTTTCTTTTGCTGCAGGTCATACTACTGCAATAGAAAGTAAATATGATTACAAAACAACAGTAGAAAAAACAATTAATGCTATTAAAGCAAATAAAAAAGCAACATTATTTGCAGTTATTAACCATGGCGAAAATGCAAAAAAATTAAATGCTGAAATGGGCCAAGGCACATTACTTATTTTTGGCAACCCTGCTTTTGGCGCTACTTTTATGAAAGATTATCCACAGGCTGGTATTGATTTACCTTTAAAAATATACATTTTTGAAGATAAAGGCAAAGTATATTTTTCTTATGTAAACCCAACTGACATAGCTAAAAACTATAAAGGTGCTGATAAACATCAATTTATTAAAGGCACTCAAGGTATGTTAGACGGAATGGCAAAAAATATCCTTAAATAATTTTATAATATACCTACCCACTTTTTTTGCCCTGTGTATTTTATACACAGGGTTTTTTATGTAAAATTTATAAAAATATTAAAATAATTCTCTTTCTCTCTCTATCTATATCTATATCTATATCAAATATATCATATCTGCTAATCTTAATTAATATAATTTAATTAGTTAAATATATTTATTGCTAAATTATGAAATTATTATTGAAAATAGATATAATATAATATGAAAATAAACATATTATTGTTTTGCATTAAACATGAGATGTTGTATGAAACCATTATTAGAAAATGATAAAGTTATATGTGCTCACAATGGTATAGTTCAGCTAAAATCTGATAAAGGCAGTGATTTAATTATTAATGGAAATCCTGCCATTACAAAAAGTGATTTAATAAATGCATCTATTTCTGGCTGCACACACAATATAGCAGGAGTGCCAAAACCATGCACTAAAATAATGCAGATACCAGATAATGCTTTAAGTACATTAATTGAAACAGGTGGGGAAAAAGTTGTGCTGGAAGATATGCTTTCTATGATTATGACAGATAATGGTGTTTCATTACAACTGCAGGGTAATCAAGAAAAACCATTAATATTAGATAACTAACTTATTAATAATAAAAAGAAAATAAAAAAATAAAAAAATATAAAATTTTTTATTGACATTATATAGGAAATATTATATATAATAATTCCCACGCGGGTGTAGCTCAGTTGGTAGAGCGTGACCTTGCCAAGGTTGAGGTCGCGAGTTCGAGTCTCGTCACCCGCTTTTTTTATATGGCGACGTGGCCGAGTGGTTAGGCAGAGGCCTGCAAAGCCTTGTACTCCGGTTCAAATCCGGACGTCGCCTTTTCTTTTATTTTTCTCTTTTCTTTTTTCTCTTTTTATAATAAACTATGCAAAAATTTATGGGGTTATATATGAAAATTTTTGTTATAATAATTTCACTATTAGTATTAAATATTTCTGCATATGCTGAAGTATATGAAAAAGCATGCCCAAATTGTGATTTTGTAATTATGGAAAAGTCTGTAAATTCAGCTGAATGTAAAGAATATTTTAAATATTTTTTTAAAGATAAAAGAATAGGTAAAGCTTATGAAGAATTTGGTGCTTATTTTGTGCCAAACCATAAATATGCAGAATATTGGAAAAGATACCTGCCGGATTCTAATGAAAAGTATTTTGTAAATAAGGAATATGTAAATAACTCTACAGTATCAATGTTCTATGAAATTTTACCGAAAAAAATACATATTAAAGAAGGTAAAAAAGCTAATATAGAAATGATAGTTGATAATGAAAAATATTATTTCCAGCTTAGGGAAGTAGATGGTGGCACTGAAATTACTTCATGCTACAGCATTATTAAATAAATTTGTATAAAATATGTATAGAATATATTAGAATATTTGAATAATATATTTAAGTGTGTTAAATATTGACACTATTTATATTTAAGGAGCTGAATATGAAACGTTTAATTATACTGGTTGTTTTACTTGCTGCATTAGCTGCAGGCTGCACTTCTAAAGCAAATATTAACCAGGCATCAAATGCTGATTTAAAAATATTAGAAAAAAATTTACAGGCTGCTTTTGCTAAAACTGGTCAGGATATAAAAGTTCAAGTTAGTGAACTTAAAAATCTTAAAGATACACTTCCTGGTTTTTCATTTGCAGAAATAAAAATATATAATAAAGATAACCTTGTTAATACTGAAAGAGTTATTACAAACGGACAGTATTTTGCAAAAGATATAATTGACTCTAACACGTTATCATCTTTAAAAGATGAATTAGAGTTTGAATTTGCTAAAGTGGAAACAATAGATACAACTAACCTGACACTTGCAGGTGGTAACAAAAACTCTAAAAATGTTATTGTTGAAATTACTGATTTTCAATGCCCATACTGTAAAAAAGCAAACAGCTTATTTAAAAGTGAATTAAAAGGTAAATCAGACTATGCGTTATATATGGTTCATTTACCATTAGATATGCACCCAAATGCCCCAATTATGGCACAAGTATTTGAAGCTGGTATGCAAATGGGATTTAATTTTAAAAATGACCTGTTTGAATCTGATTATATAAAAATCATAGAAGCAAAACTTGCAGAATTACAAAAATCAGGCGTTCAAATGAATCAAGAAACAGTGACTAAAATAGTTAATGATGTAAATAATCAAATTATTAGTGATTTTGCAGCTAAAACAGATAACCCTGATAAATTTAAAGAATTAGTTAATTCTGATGAGATTAAAGCAAAAATTGAAGGAACAAAAAAATTAGCTGAGAAATTAAATATTGATGCTACACCAGCATTTTATATTAATGGTAAAGCTATTTCTGGATATAATGAAGGTTTAATCTTAAAAGCTTTAAATAATATTAAATAATAAACCATATTATAATCATTAGTTCCGCCATATTATTTGGCGGAATTTTTTTTGCCCTATTGTAAAAAAATAAAAAATCTAGTAAAATACTGTTCAAATAAATATAAGGATAAAGTATGTCTGTAATAAAAAGGCTGTCCCCAGAAGTTGCTTCTAAAATAGCAGCAGGTGAAGTGGTTGAAAAACCTTTTAATGTTGTAAAAGAATTAATAGAAAACTCATGCGATGCTGGAGCAACAAAAATTATTGTTGAAATTAATGAAGGCGGATTAAATAAAATAAAAGTTACTGATAATGGCAAAGGAATAGATAAAGATGATTTACCACTTGCATTAGAGCGTTTTGCAACAAGTAAGGCAGAAACAGTGGAAGATGTTTATTCTGCTGCTACTTTTGGCTTCAGGGGAGAAGCGTTAGCTGCAATATCTTCTGTAAGTGATTTTAAAATTACAAGTGGTAAAGACGGCAAAGCATATACTATCACATGCCAGTATGGTAAAATTGGAGAAATTAAGCCAACTGCAGCAGTAAAAGGCACAATTATAGAAGCTGACAGACTATTTGAAAATCTGCCTGCAAGGCGTAAGTTTTTAAAAAGCTCTAAAAGTCTGGAAGCAGAAATTATAAAGCTTATAAAACATTTTTCTCTTATTAATCCAGATATAGATATTACTTTAAAATGTAATGATAAAGAAGTATATCATGCATTATCTACTGATGATACAGCAGTAAGAGCAGCTAAAGTATTCAGTGGTAAAGCATTCTGTCAAGGAGTGGCTGAGTATGCTGGTAAAAAAATAATAGCCTGCGCCACACTGCCATCAGCTAGTGACAGGTTAAAAAGAGACGCTATTATCATTGGTGTTAATGGCAGGCTTATAAAAGATACAAGTTTAGTGCAGGCAGTTATTAATGCATATCACAGGCTTATACCAGATGGCAGATTTCCTGCAGCAGTTATAGATATTAGAATTAGTCCAGACATAGTTGATGCTAATGTGCACCCTGCAAAACTTGAAGTAAGATTTGTAAATGCTGGAGAAATGTTTTCTCTTGTAAGTGACGCTGTAGCAAATTCTTTTAAAGGCAAAGGCGTAAATACTGGATATACTGGCAACTATATACAGCAGGGTTATACTATTAATGAAAAACAAGATAATAAAGAGCAGAGTAATGTAGAATATGAAAAACCAGTTGAAAATAAACCTGTATTTAATAAAGATAATAGTTATAAAACTTTTTCAGAGTATAAAAGCAGCAGTAGCAATACTTCTTATAATAACAGTCCAAAAGCAGCTGCAGAAGAAAGCTCTGAAATAAAAATGCCACAGCCTGCATATACTTTATCTCTTGATGAAACACTTGAAGATATTCCAGTAGTTAATAATGATAATAAAGAAGCATTAAATAGTAATGCAGATACACTTGACAGCCGTATAGCAGGTGGAGAATTTAGAGTTGTAGGTCAGGTAGATAAAACATATATTATTATAGAAACACCGAATAAAGAAATATTATTTATTGACCAGCATGCAGCACATGAAAGAATACTTTTTGAAAAAATACAGTCAGATAATGCTGCTAAACCAAAGCCTTCCATAGTTCTGCATGATGCAGTAGAAGTTGTAATGACTGATGAAATTATAGAAAATATTGACAGGTATAAAGTTATTATAGAATCTTTTGGATATGCTTATAAAATTACAGGTATAGATAAGCTTGAAATTTTAAGAGTGCCATATAATATTATAAGAAAAAATATAGCAAAAGAGTTTACAAATATAGCAGTAGACTTATGCTTAACTGGTAAATCAAAGCAGGAAGAAGCTCCGCGGGCTATGCTTTCATGTAAATCTGCCATAAAAGCAGGTAATGAATTAACTTATGCAGAAATGGAGTATCTTGTTACACTGCTTTTTAATACTGATAATTTTGGTACATGCCCACACGGCAGACCAATTATATATATGATGACTGTGCAGGAGCTTGCAAGGAAATTTTACAGATGATAATACCTATTATTACAGGCCCTACATCTTCCGGCAAAAGTGGAACAGCTTTTAATGCTGCATTAAAAACAGGAATTGTTGAAATTATAAGTGCTGATGCTTTTCAAGTATATAAAGGGCTTGATATTGGCACAGCAAAAGTCAGTAAGCAGGAAATGCAGCAGGTAAAACATCATCTTATAGATATTATGCAGCCAGATGAATGTTATTCTGCAGGCATATTTGTTCAGCAGGCAGAAGAGCTTATTGATGATATAATAAAAAGAGGTAAAGTACCTGTAATAGCAGGTGGCACAGGGCTTTATATTAAATCATTAACTGATGGTATATTTAACTGCCCAGAAATTGAGAGCAATATCAGGCAGGAGCTGCAGAAAAAAGCAGAACTTGACGGCTTAGGTGCATTATATAATAAACTTATGCAGGTAGATAATGAATATGCAGTTAAAATCAGCAGTAATGACCCTGCAAGAATTATTCGTGCATTAGAAATATATTATGGACTTGGTATCTCTTTTACAGAAGCGCATAAAAAATACAACAGAGAGCCAAAATATAAATATACCTGTGCAGTTTTATGGCAGGACAGAAAAGGGCTTTATGAAAAAATAAACGAAAGAACTGTGCAAATGTGGAAAAAAGGCTGGAAACAGGAAGTGGAAAACCTTTTAAATGCAGGGTATAATACAGAATGTCCATCATTTAGAGCAATAGGCTATAAATTAATTGCTGATTATATTATAAATGGCGGAAGTGAAGAACATATTATAAGCCAGATAGCAAAAGAAACAAGGCATTTTGCAAAGCGACAGTTTACCTGGTTTAGAAATAAAGAAAATGTAGTTATGTATGATGATGTTTTGCTGCTTGAAAATAACTTAATAGATTTGATTAATGGAAAAAGGAGCTTGTTATGAGGTATGCAATAATATTTACAGTAATTATATGTGCTATTGTATTTTATATTATTTTTGGTCATAATGGTGTGCTTAAATATAATGAGCTTGTAACAGTTCGTCAAAGCTATGAAGAAAGGCTTAGAGAAATGGATAAAGAAATAGCAGAAAAAGAAAGAGAATTAGAGCTTGCCATTAAAAATCAGGAATACTTAGAAGGGATTATAAGAAGAGAACTTGGTCTGCAGAAAATGGGCGAAGATGTATATATTATAGAAGATAATAAAACTACAGAAGAAAAGAAATAATTGAGTATATTATGCAGGAATTTAGTGTTAAAGAAATATCACAGATATTATCAAGTATATTAAAAAATGCCTTCCCAGAGATGGTTGCAGTAACAGGTGAGATATCGCAGGTATCAAAGCAGAATTCAAGCGGCCATATATATTTTACATTAAAGGAAGGCGATGCTATATTAAATGCAACTTATTTTAAATATTATCATGCATCTAATAATTTTATGCCTAAACTTGGTGATAAAGTAAAAGTGTATGGTGATATAAAAACTTATGATAAATCAAGCAGTTATCAGATAAATGTAAAAAAAATAGAATATGATTCAGAAGGGCTTTTATGGAAGCAGTTTGAAGAAATGAAAAAGAAACTTTTTGCAGAAGGCCTTTTTGATGAATCAAGAAAAAGACCAATTCCTAAATATCCATACAGAGTGGCTGTATTAACCGCATTAACTGGTGCTGTAATTAAAGATTTTATAGTTACTACTAAAAATGAAAAAGGCAGATATTTAATAGATGTGTGGAATATTCCTGTGCAGAATATAGAAAATGCACAAGTTATTGCAGATACAATCTTAAAAGCAGGAAGTCATACAGAAAGATATGATGTAATAGTTGTTATGCGCGGTGGCGGCAGTATGGAAGATTTAGCTGTTTTTAATCAGGAAGCTGTAGCTCGAGCAGCAGCTGCTTCAAAAGTTCCTCTTATTAGTGCAGTAGGTCATGAAACAGACTTTACCATTATAGACTATGTAGCAGACTATAGAGCAGCAACTCCAACTGCAGCAGCTGCATATTTATCATCTAACTATAAAGCCGCTCAGCAGCTGCTTGAAAAATATATATTTGTATTAAATAAAAATATGATAAATATGCTTGAGAAAAAAAATCAGCAGCTTGATATGGCTTCATTAAAATTAGAAAGTAAATCGCCACAGAATAAACTTATAAAGCTTAATCATAAAATTGCCGGCTTTAATAATATGATAGAAAATATTCTTAATAAAAGATTATATGAACTAAATAAAAAGCTTGCAAAATATGAAAGCGTGGTTGCTGCCTCTAATCCTAATAATTTAATAGAAGCATATAAAGTAAGAATAGCTAACAGCCGTAAAACATTGCTGGCAAATATGGCTGTTAAACTTTCAAACTATAACCAAAAAGAGATAATGTATAAAAAAAATATAAAAACAGCAGTATCAAATAAACTTGAAAAGAAAGCTGCCCGTTTAGAATTTTATACTAATAAAATAAGCTTATTTAACCCTGCTAAAAAGTTAGACAGTTATAAATATAAGCTTGATACAATAGAAAAAGCTCTTTTAAGAGCAGTAAGAGAAAAATATGCAGCTTCAAACAGCCTGTTAAAAGAATATTTTAGACGGTTAGACCAGTATATGATTGATTACAGATTTAATAAAAATGCTGATGTTTCCATGCTTGAAAGTAAACTGCGTCTGCTTGACCCACAAAATGTTATAGAAAGAGGTTATGCTGTTGTAACTCAAAAAGACAAAATAATATCATCAGTTAATAAAGTGGAAATGGATAAAGAGCTTACTATAACATTAAAAGATGGAATAGTTAGTGCATATCCAGAAAAAATACACAGCAGTAGCAGCAAAAACAGCATAGAAGAAAACAATATAGAAAAAATTCTAAAATAGTATTTTTTTTATACCGCTTTTTAAAAAAATATGATATGCTTTTAAGATATTTTAAAAATACCTGAATAAAAGGTATAAAAATGGGATAAATAAAAAAAATATAGATTTCAAGGAGATGTAAATGAGCAGAATACCTATAACACGCGGTGGTTATGAAAAATTAAAAGCAGAGCTTGATAAACTGCGTAATGTAGATAGGAATGAAGTAATACTTGCTATTCAAGAAGCAAGAGGACATGGGGATTTAAGTGAAAATGCTGAATATGATGCAGCAAAAGAAAGGCAGGGTATGATTGAAGCCCGTATTAACGAGCTTGAATATAAAATGAGCCTTTTTGAAATTATAGATATATCACAAATGTCTGGTGATAAAGTTGCTTTTGGTGCAACAGTAACTATTGAAAATATTGATACAGAAGAACAAAAAACATACACTATTGTAGGCAGTGATGAAGCAGATATTTTTAATGGTAAAATATCTATTATGTCACCACTTGCAAGAGCTATGATGGGTAAGGAAGAAGGTGATGATTTCACTGTTCAGGCACCAAAAGGTGAAACTGAATATGAAATTATTAAAATTGAATTTATAGATGCATAACCTATAATTTTAACAGGAGGAGATTATGAAATTAGAGCTTAATATTGCTAACCAGTTAACAATAGTAAGAGTTGTGGCTATACCTCTTTATCTTATTGTGCTTTACATAAATAAAGACTGGAGTAATGTGACTGCAACAATTATTTTTATATTTGCAGGTGTTTCAGATTTCCTTGATGGTTATATTGCAAGAAAGTATAATATGGTTACCGATTTAGGTAAAATATTAGACCCTATTGCTGATAAAATACTTGTGGCAGCAGCCTTAATTGCATTAATAGATTTAGACAGGCTTTACTGGTGGATAGCCGTATTAATGCTTGCAAGAGATTTTGCAATGGAAGCTTTGCGTAATCTTGCTGCCAGCAAAGGTGTAATTATTGCAGCAGGTATATGGGGTAAGTTAAAAACAACTTTTCAAATGGTAGCAATAGGTATGCTTTCATTTAAAATTACATGGCTTGGCATAAACTGGTTCTTAATAGGAACTATTCTTATGTATGCAGCATTAGTATTATCTATATATTCAGCATTTGTATATTATAGAGATTACTTTAGAAATGAAAATAAAGGGGAGATTGCATAAATTATGACAATACCACAGATATTATTAATTATAGCAGCATATTTTATTGGTGCAATACCATTTGCATATATTATAGTTAAGCTTGTTAAAAAAATAGATATAAGAACTGTTGGCAGTGGCAATGCTGGTGCTACAAATGCAGCAAGGGTTCTTGGAAAATGGGGTTTTATAAGTGTATTTGTGCTTGATGCATTAAAAGGATTTATTCCTGTATTTATATCACTTCATTTTTATGGTCAGACTATTATTACATTAGTTACAGCAGCAGTTGTTGTTCTTGGTCATACATATACAGTATTTCTTGGATTTAAAGGCGGCAAAGGTGTTGCAACTGGTGCAGGTGTGTTTTTAGCTCTTGCTCCTGTAGAGATAGGTATAGGGCTTATTGTATTTATAATAGTTTTTCTTGCAACAAAAATGGTGTCAGCAGGCTCTATTTTAGGCTCTCTTACACTGCTTATTGCAGTATGTGCTATGAGTGACTGGTTTGCACTTAAAGTGCTTACTGCTGTTATAGTTTTCTTTGTAATATTTAAACACCGCTCAAATATTGTGCGTATAATAAAAGGCGAAGAAAACAGATTTGTCAGGAAAAAAGAAAAAGATGCAGAATAAAGAAGCTGTTATGGGCAGGTGTGTTGAGCTTGCCCGTAATGCTAAAGGATTTACTTTAACTAACCCATTAGTTGGTGCTGCTGTTATAAAAAATGGGCAGGCAGTTTATGGTATCCATGAAAAATACGGTAGTCATCATGCTGAAGTAAATGCTATAAAAAATGCAGGTGAAGATGTTGCAGGCTGCGAGCTTTTTGTTACACTTGAGCCATGCTCTACCTATGGAAAAACGCCACCTTGTGTTGAAAAAATTATTTCATCAGGTATTAAAAAAGTTTATATAGGTGTGCTTGATATTAACCCAAAACACAGAGGGCAGGGTGTAAATATTCTTAAAAATGCAGGCATTGAAGTAGAATATGGTATTTTAGCAGAAGAATGCAGCTTATTAATAGAAGATTTTATTAAATATCAGACAGTAAAATTACCTTATGTAACATTAAAAACTGCAAGCAGTATAGATGGCAGGATTGCATGTAAAACAGGCCATTCTAAATGGATAACTGGCGATAATGCTAGAGAACTTGTTCATAAGATGCGTGGTTTTTCAGATGTAGTTTTAACAGGTATTGGAACAGTAGAAGCAGATAACCCATTAATGACTGATAGAAGAAAAGATGCTGCAAGGCAGCCAGTTAGAGCAGTGCTTGACAGCAGCTTAAAAATAGATATTAATGCCAATATGGTAAATAGTGCAGCAGATGCACCAGTAATTATTTATACTTCAGAAAATGCTGACAGCAGCAAAATTATGCAGCTTAATGATAAAAATATAAAAGTTATAAACGTTCCTTGCATAAATGGAATGCTTGATATAAAAGAAGTGCTTCATTCATTATATGAATTAGGACATATGAATGTATTTGTTGAAGCAGGCAGCAGAGTAAACGGCTCTTTTTTTGATAACAGGCTTGTAGACAGGCTGGAAGCATTTATTGCTCCAAAAATAATTGGTGGAAAAGATGCCATTTCATCAATAGGCGGCATAGGTATTGATAATATGAATGAAGCATTAGTATTCAAAGACTATGAAATAAATACATGCGGCAAAGATATATTAATATCTGCAAGAATAAATGATTATGCAGCACAGGCTGTAGAATTTACTAAAAATTATAAGTAGAATAATATGTTTACTGGAATAATAGAAGAGCTTGGAAAAATAAGCGCCTTAACAAAAGGCGATAAAAGTTTAAAGTTGAAAGTAGAATGTAATAAAGTAACTGAAGGTTTGCTTTTAGGTGATTCTATTGCAGTTAACGGTGTCTGTTTAACGGCAGTCAGTTTTGGCAGCAGCTTTTTTGAAGCTGATGTAAGCTATGAAACAATTGCAAAAACATCACTTAATAATATTAAAATCGGCAGTATTGTAAATTTAGAAAGAGCTTTAACTTTATCATCAAGGCTTGGCGGTCATATTGTTCAGGGCCATGTTGATGGCACAGGAAGAATTTTAAATATTACTAAGTATGGTGATTCTTATAAATTATTTATAAGCTGTCCTAAGCATATTGATAAGTATATTGTGTCAAAATGCTCTGTAGCAATAGATGGTATCAGCTTAACAGTTGCTGATGTAAAAAATGACAGCTTTGAAGTTGCAGTTATTCCACATACTTATGAAAATACAAACTTAAAGTATAAAAAAAATGGCGATATAGTTAATTTAGAATCAGATATTATTGCCAGATATGTAGAAAAAATGGTTTATTCTGAAGAAAAAGATAATAAATTAAAATCATTAATATTAGGTTTTAAAAGGTAGTTATAAATGGATATGAGTGTTCGTGCCAGTGTTGAAGAGGCAGTAAATATAATAAAATCCGGCGGTATGCTGATTTTAACGGATGATGAATCTCGTGAAAACGAAGGTGATTTAGTTTTTGCTGCAGATTTTGTTACACCTGAAAAAGTTAACTTTATGGCCACATATGGCAGAGGGCTTATATGTGTTGCATTAAGCGGTGATAGATGCGATGCTCTTGGTTTAGAGCAGATGTCGCAGAATAATGCATGCAGGTTTGGAACAGCATTTACAGTATCAGTTGAAGCAAAACAAGGTGTTACAACTGGCATATCAGCTTTTGACAGGGCAAAAACTATCAAAGTGCTTGCTGACCCGCTTTCTAAGAAAAGCGATTTAATAAGGCCAGGTCATATATTTCCTTTAAGGGCAAGAGAAGGCGGAGTGTTAGTGCGCCCAGGTCAGACAGAAGGCTCTGTTGATTTAGCTCGCCTTGCAGGTCTAAACCATGCTGGAGTAATATGCGAAATAATGAATGATGATGGCACAATGGCAAGAATGAATGATTTAGAAAAATTTGCTCATACTCATTCATTAAAAATATTGACTATTGAAGACTTAATAGAATATAGAAAAATAAATGACAACTTAATAGAAAAAGTATCATCAGCTATTCTTCCAACAGAATTTGGAACATTTAGAATAGAAGGATACCAAAATAAGGCAGACGGTAAAGAAGCAGTTGCGTTAATAAAAGGTGATATTGAAGGTGGTAATCCGCCGCTTGTTAGAGTTCATTCTCAATGTTTAACAGGTGATGGGTTTGCTTCTTTAAGATGTGACTGTGGCAACCAGCTGCATACTGCTATGCAGATGATAGAGCAGGAAGGCAGAGGCGTTATTTTGTATATGTTTCAAGAAGGCAGAGGTATAGGGCTTTTAAATAAAATTAAAGCTTATAAACTGCAGGATGAAGGTTATGATACTGTGGAAGCTAATATTAAGCTTGGATTTTTAGATGATGAAAGAGATTACTCTTTTGGTGCTCAGCTTTTAAGAAAGCTGGGAGTAAGTAAAATGCGTTTTATGTCTAATAACCCAAGAAAATTTTCAGGTCTTGAGAAATACGGTATTGAAATTGTGGAAAGAGTGCCAATTCAGTGCGGTATAGGCGGCGAAAATATGAAATATATGCAGACTAAAAAACAAAAATTAGGTCATATTTTAGATATATAAAAAATATTGAGAGGATAAAATGAAAGTGTTTGAAGGAAATTTTGACGGGAAAGGATTAAAAATTGCAATAGTTGCTTCAAGATTTAATGAATTTATTACTAAAGAATTAATTGGCGGCGCAGAAGATACATTACTCCGCCATAATGTTAATACTGATGATATAGATTTATACAGAGTTCCAGGAGCTTTTGAAATACCATCAGTATGTAATAAAATTGCTAAAAGCGGCAAATATGATGCTGTTATCACATTAGGCGCAGTAATCAGAGGCTCTACTCCACATTTTGATTATGTGGCTGCAGAAGTATCAAAAGGTGTTGCAGCAGTTTCTATGCAGTATAATATTCCAGTAATTTTTGGTGTATTAACTACAGATACTATTGAACAGGCTGTTGAAAGAGCAGGAACAAAAGCAGGTAACAAAGGCAGTGATGCTGCTATGGCTGCATTAGAAATGATAAACCTTTATAAAGGCATATAATGAAAAGAAAAAGAACACAAGGGCGTGATTACGCCATACAAATGCTTTACAGCGCTACTTTGGCAGATAACTCAGTTAGTGAAACAAAATCATCTTTCAGACTTGAATATGCAGATGAAGCTGAAGATGTATTAGATTTTGCAGATAAACTTTTTGAAACTGCATATAAAAATAAAGAAAAAGATGAAGCTATTATATCTGAGCTTATAAACAAAAACTGGACTATTGACAGAATCGGAGCAATAGAAAGATGTATTTTAAGGCTTGGTATATCAGAGCTTTTTGAAGGTGATGCTCCATACTATGCAGTTATTGATGACTATGTTACTTTAGCAAAAAACTATGGAGATGAAAAATCTGCATCTTTTGTAAACGGTATTTTGGAAAATGTAAAAAATAAATTTTCCATAGAGTTGGATAATGGAAGAAAATAAAGAAAAACTTATTATTGATTTTGGTCAGGTAGAATACAGCCCTGCAATAATTGATTATGATTTTGTAAATAACCGTCCAAGGGGCGGCTCCAGCAGAATAGATTTCTTTTCTCATGGTGCAGTGTCTTCTTCTTTGGAAGGGTTAGAGTTTGATACAAAAATATATCTTAAAAAAGATAATATCTTTTTTGAAAAAGGTATATTTTTATTAGATTTTCAAGAAGTGCAGAGAAATCCTCATATTTTTTTAGATATGGTTAAAGATTTAAAACTTGAAAGAATATATCTTGAAAACTCAATACATTTTAATATAGAGCCTATTGCTGCTAAGCTTGAAAATGTTGATGTAATATTAATGAATTTTGGGTGTATAGAGTAGTGGATAAAGAGTTTTATACAATAAGAATACGTTTTTCATGTAATAAAGAAGATATTATTATTGTAAATTCTATATTAGATTCTTACGGCGGTTTAGGGCTTATACGCACTATTGATAAAGAAGCATGCAACTGTGCTGTATTTACAACAAACTCTATGTATAAAACTACATTAGAAGTAATGCAGGCATTGCAGCAGGAAGGTTTATCAATTACAGATATTATAGTTGATAAATCTGAGAATGTAGATGAATTTGCACTGCAGGGCAGGGAGATATAAATGGATTTAGGCATTACAAAAAAATATATGATTTTTAACCTTATTACAAATACTACTAAAGATAACAGGCCATTTATTCGTATGACACTTACAGATACGGAAGGTGGAAGTATGAATGCTATCATGTTTGACAGCAACAAGCTTTCATTTGAGCCAGCAAGAGGTCAGGTAGTAGAAGTTACTGGAGCTTTGCAGCAGTATAATGGTGTAACTCAGTTAAAAGTAAGCGACATGACTTTATTAGAAGGGGAAGATACTAATGAATTTCTTCCTAAATCTGATAAAGATGCGAAAGCTATGGAAGATGAGCTAAAAGCAGTGCTGCAGAAGCATATTAAAAGCTCTTATTTTAAAAGCCTTTGCAATGCTTTTTATGCAGATAAAGATGTATATAATCTTTTTACAAAATGTTCTGCTGCTAAAAGCGTTCACCATGCATATATACACGGTTTATTAGAGCATACATTATCTATGGTAAAATTATCAGCATTAATATGTGATTTTTACGGCAAAGAAAATGTTAATAAAGAGCTTACTATTATGGGTGCATTATTTCATGATATAGGCAAAGTTCAGGAAATAGATATAGATAACTCTTTTGAATATACAGATGAAGGCAAACTTTTAGGCCATTTACTGCTTGGCATAAATATGGTAGATAAATATATTGAAAGTATACCTGATTTTCCAAAAAAAGCCCGTGATTTGCTTATCCATTTAATAGCAAGCCACCACGGTTTATTGGAATACGGCTCACCAAAACGTCCAAAAACAAAAGAAGCTTTTATACTGCATTATGTTGATAATATAGATGCAAGAATAAATTCATTTAATATGGCATTTGAAAGAGAAAATGTGGAAGAAGGCGGCTGGAGCCAGTATGACAGAATATTAGAGCGTCAGTTTTATAATCATGGGTTAATACCTGAGGAATAAAAAATATATGAAACTGCTTTTTATTGGTGATATTGTAGGCAGAAGCGGAAGAAAGGCTGTTAAGCACCATTTATCAAATAATCAGTATGATTTTATTATTGGTAATGTGGAAAACTCTGCTGCAGGTTTTGGTATAACTGATAAAGTGTATCATGAATTAAAAGATACAGGAATAAATGCTATGACAGCAGGCAATCATACATGGGATAAAAAAGAAACCATATCTCTTATAGATAACTGGGATTTGTTTATAAGACCTGCTAATTTATCAGATAAACTCCCTGGGGCAGGGTATAAAATTTTTGATGTTTTAAACAAGAAAATATGTGTAATTAATCTTATAGGCAGAGTATTTTTAAATACAAGTAACTGTCCATTTGAAGCATTTAATAATATATATAAAGAGATACCTGATGATGCTTTTATTTTAGTAGATTTTCATGGGGAAGCAACAAGCGAAAAACAGGCATTTGGATATTTTGCAAAAGGCAGAGCAAATGTTATATGTGGCACTCATACCCATGTGCAGACAAATGATTTAAAAATGATAGATACGAATACACTTTATTTAACTGATGCAGGAATGTGCGGAGCTGAATATTCAGTATTAGGTATGGAAGCAGAAAGTGTTATAGAAAGATTTATTACGCAGATTCCCCACAGATTTACTGTGGAAACAAAAGGAAATATATTGTTTAATGGTTTTTCCTTTACAATAGATGATGATAATATTATAAGAGAATATAAACTAATTAGTGAAGTATATCCTGAAACAGAAATATAGAAAATATTGGGGTTAATATGAATATTGTTGTTGTATCAGACCATGCAGGCTTTACATTAAAAGAAGATGTAAAAGCATTTTTAGAATCAGAGGGCCATAATGTAATAGATTGTGGCACTTATTCAAAAGAATCATGTGACTACCCAGACTATGCAAATACTGCAGCCCTTACTATTTTAGAAGGCAAAGCAGAACGCGGTATATTTATTTGCGGCACAGGTATAGGCATATCTATTGCAGCAAACAGACATAAAGGTATAAGAGCTGCTTTATGTTCAGATATATACAGTGTAAGATTAAGCCGTCAGCATAACAATGCAAATGTTTTAGCAATGGGAGCTAATATTGTAGCTTTACCAATAGCTAAAGAAATGATAAAAGAATGGTTAAAAGAAGAATTTGAAGGCGGCAGACACGAACGCCGTATATGCAAATTAGATTTAGATTAGTATAATTTTCGCTTTAAGGAGTTTGAAAACAATGAGTCTTTACGAACATGTAAAACAATTTGACCCAGAAATCTACGATGCCTTAATGAAAGAGGCAAACCGTCAGGAAGAGCACATTGAGCTTATTGCTAGTGAAAACTTTGTAAGCCCTGCTGTATTAGAAGCAGTTGGCTCTGTTTTAACTAACAAATATGCAGAAGGTTATCCTGCAAAACGCTATTATGGTGGATGTGAATTTGTTGATATTGCAGAGCAGCTTGCTATCGACAGAGCAAAACAGCTTTTTGGTGCAGAATATGTTAATGTGCAGCCGCACTCAGGCAGCCAGGCAAACTTTGGTGCATATTTTTCTGTATTACAAAGCGGTGATACTATTTTAGGTATGAACTTATCTCACGGCGGCCACTTAACTCATGGAAGCCCTGTAAACTTTTCTGGTAAATTCTTTAATGTTATCCCTTACGGTGTAACTAAAGATACAGAAACTATAGATTATGATGAAGTTGAAAAATTAGCAGTTGAAAATAAACCAAAATTAATAATCGCAGGTGCAAGTGCATATCCAAGAGCTATTGATTTTGCTCAGTTTAGAAAAATTGCAGATATTGTAGGTGCAGTATTAATGGTGGATATGGCTCACATTGCTGGTCTTGTTGCAGCAGGAGTTCATGAAAACCCAGTTCCTTATGCAGATATTGTTACAACTACAACACACAAAACATTAAGAGGCCCAAGAGGCGGTATGATACTTGCAAAAGCTCAGTATGAAAAAGCTATTAACTCTCAAGTATTCCCAGGTATGCAGGGCGGTCCATTAATGCATGTAATTGCTGGTAAAGCTGTTGCTTTCAAAGAAGCATTAAGTGATGAATTTAAAGCATACCAAACTCAAATTGTTAAAAACGCTAAACAGCTTGCAGAAACTATTAAAAGCAGAGGTTTCCGTATAGTTTCCGGTGGTACAGATAACCACCTTGTTTTAATAGATGTTCAATCTAAAGGCTTAACTGGTAAAGACTGTCAAGTAGCTCTTGATAAAGCAAATATTACAACTAATAAAAATACTATTCCTTTTGAAACATTATCTCCATTTGTAACAAGCGGTATACGTATTGGTGCTCCAGCAGTTACTACAAGAGGTATGAAAGAAAAAGAAATGGAATTAATCGGTAACTATATTGCTGATGTATTTGAAAATATCAATGACGATAATAAAATTGCAGAAGTTAAAGGCAAAGTAAAAGAACTTTGTGCTGCATACCCTTTATACAAAGGAAGGTTATACTAATATGAAAAGACCCAGCTGGGATGACTACTTTATGGAAATGACAAAACTGACAGCGACTCGTTCGTCCTGTTTACGCCGTCATGTTGGAGCAGTTTTGGTAAAAGATACCAGAGTTATTGCGACAGGTTATAATGGAGCACCAGCTGGTGTTACTCACTGCGAAGTAACTGGCTGTCTTAGGCAGAAACTTAATGTGCCTAGTGGAGAACGCCATGAATTATGCAGAGGGCTTCATGCTGAGCAGAATGCAATTATTCAGGCAGCCCTTTATGGTGTTTCAACAGAGGGAGCAGTTCTCTACTGCACAACAAAGCCATGCTCAATATGTACAAAAATGATTATCAATGCAAAAATAGCAAAGATAGTCTATGAAGAATATTATGAAGACAGTTTAGCAGATGAATTATTAAAAGATACAGATATTCGCATACTGCAGTATAAAAAAGAAAATAATGACAGAATTTAATTTAAAAGGCGGTATTCATCCAGATGCTCATAAAACATCTGATATATCGTCTGTTAGAGATTTTACAATTATGGAAGGGGATGATTTTTTCATCCCCTTTGTTCAGCATATAGGTTCGCCTGCATCTGCGGTCGTTAATATTGGCGACGAAGTGGAAAGAGGTCAGCTTTTAGCAGAATGTGGTGCCGGCTTATCTTCTAGAATACACAGCCCAGTAAATGGTAAAATAATTGATATATCAACAGTTTATCACCCAGCAATAGGTGAAGTCAGTGGCTGTACAATAAAAGCATTAAATGATGACACATCTAATTTTAAAAAATTAGATGGTGGAAATGATTTATCCGATTTAGCACGCCTTGCAGGGATAGTTGGTCTTGGTGGTGCAGGTTTTCCTACATATATAAAATTAAACCCTAATAAGCCAATAGATACAGTGATTATTAATGGAGCAGAGTGTGAGCCTTATTTAATGTGCGACCATGCTTTAATGCGTGCAAAAAGTGAAAATATACTTGCTGGTGCTAAAATGATAAAAGAGCATGTTAAAGCAAGTGTATGTATTATTGCAGTTGAAAATAATAAAAAAGACTGTATAGCCCTTTTAAAGCAGCAGTCTCAAAAATATAATATAGATATTATTTCTCTGCCAACAAAATACCCGCAGGGTGGAGAAAAACAGCTAATATATTCTGTATTAGGCCGCATAGTGCCATCTGGCAGGCTGCCTGCAGATATTGGAGTATTAATACAGAATGTAGCAACTGTAAATGCTTTATATGAAGCTGCAGTTTTTTCAAAACCGCTTTTTGAAAGGATTGTAACAGTAGCAGGTGAAGTTGAAAATGCAGCAAACTATCTTATGCCAATAGGTGTGCCTGTTGAAAGATTTTTAGAAAGAACTGGCAATAAATATAAAAAAGGGCATAAAGTGATATTTGGCGGCCCTATGACTGGCGGCTCAGTTGCTTCTCTTGATATTCCTGTAATCAAAACTACTGGTGGAGTGCTGCTTTTAAAAAACCAGAAAAAACATAAAATACTGCCTTGTATAAGGTGCGGAAAGTGCAGTGAAGTTTGTGTAATGGGGCTTATTCCTAGAGAATTAGAGCAGAACTTTTTACATAATATGGTTGAAAAAAATGTTGATGAAAAAATTATGAGCTGTATAGAATGTGGCTGCTGTTCATATATTTGTCCGTCAGGCAGGCTTTTAGCAGAAACTATAAAAGCAGGTAAGAAAAAAGCCACTATATTTCTTGCTAAGAAAAAGGAAAACAAATAATATGAAACAGTTAATGAATGTTACTTTTGCTCCTCACATAAGAAGCAGTATGGATACATTTAAAATAATGCTTTTTGTTATTATTTCACTTTTACCTGCTGTTATTATATCTATTATAAATTACGGCTTATATGCTTTAACCTTATATGCAGTGTGTATTATTTCTGCTGTGTTTTTAGAGCATATTTTTTGTAAAATTCAAGGCAGAAAAACTACAATAAATGATTTAAGTGCAGTATTAACAGGACTTTTACTTGCTCTTACTCTTCCGCCAGGCTTGCCTTTATGGACGGCATTCATTGGTGTATTTTTTGCAATAATAGTAGGTAAAATGGTGTTTGGTGGTCTTGGGCAGAATCCGTTTAACCCTGCTTTAACAGGCAGAATGGTGCTTTTAATATCATTTCCAGCTCTTATGACATCTTTTCAAGAGCCCCTTTATTCTAATATAGATGCATTAAGTGGTGCAACTATGCTTGGAAATGCAAAAACAGATTTGTCAGCTTACGGCATTATTAACCACATAAATATAGATTATCATCAGCTTTTAATTTCTGCAGGGGGCTCATTAGGTGAGATTTCTCCACTTGCTTTAATTATTGGTGGTTTATTTTTAATGTATAAAAGAATAATTTCATGGCATATTCCCGTATCTTTTATAGGCACTGTTTTTGTTTTTACATTTATATTAAATAGTATTGATTCTAACATTACTATTTCCCCTTATAATCATATTATAAGCGGCGGTCTTTTGCTTGGTGCTTTTTTTATGGCGACAGATTATTCTACAAGCCCTATGTACTGGGCAGGCAAAATCCTTTTTGGTATAGGCTGCGGTATTTTAACAGTATGTATCAGGGTTTATGGCGGCTATCCTGAAGGGGTAGGGTTTGCAATATTAATTATGAACGCGTTTACACCTATTCTTGATAAATTTTTTAGACCAAAAGTGTTTGGAGATAGAGATGAACAGCTTTTTTAAATCTGTATTTACCATAACAATAATAACAGTATTAGCAGGTATAATGCTTGCTTTATCATATTCTTTTACAAAAGATAAGATAGCTTATCAGGAAAGGCAGGAAATTTTAAATGCTTTTAAATCTATACTGCCTTATCATAATAATGAGCCTGATAAGGATTATGAAATAATAAATAACCAAAAAATATTTATAGCTAAAGATAACGGCACAATTACAGGCTATGCTGTAAATGTAATAAATACTCAAGGATATGGCGGTGCTGTATCAATTTTAACAGGCACAGATAGCAAAGGCGCAGTATCTGGTGTTGCTGTAATTTATCATTCTGAAACACCAGGTCTTGGGGATAAAATAACAAGTAAATCATTTTTAGATTTATTTAAAGGCTTTACTGTAAATGATAAAATAGCTGTAAAAAAAGACGGCGGCACAATTGAGCAGTTCAGCGGAGCAACAATCAGCCCAAGAGCTGTAGCTGCAGGTGTTAAAGACAGTTTAAAAGTTATAAATAGTGCAATAGGTAAATGATATGATAAAAAATATTATAACAAATGGTTTATATAGTAATAATGCTATTTTTAAACAGATGCTTGGTCTTTGTCCTACTTTAGCAGTTACAACAAGTGCTGTAAACGCTCTTGGTATGGGGCTTGCAACTACTGCAGTTTTAACAGGCTCTAATTTAGTTATATCATTAATTGCAAAGTATATTACTAAAAATGTAAGAATACCAGCATATATTGTTGTTATAGCATGTTTTGTTACAATTATTGACCAGATGATGAAAGCAAATTTTTATTCCCTGCATAAAGTTTTAGGAATATTTATACCATTAATTGTTGTAAACTGCATTGTATTAGGCAGAGCAGAGGCGTTTGCATCAAAAAATAATCCATTATATTCATTAATTGACGGACTTAGTGTTGGTATAGGATTTACAATAGCATTGTTTATACTTGGCTCTTTTAGAGAAATTATTGGAGCAGGAACATTTTTTAATATGCCAGTAATGCTTTCTTCTTATAATCCGCTTTTAATTGCTGTTATGCCCCCTGGAGCTTTTTTATTTTTAGGGTTTTTATTTGCAGGCAAACAGTTTATTGACAGCAGAATGAAAGGTGAAAAATAATGGAACATTTACTTCTTCTTTTTGTTGGTGCCGCATTAGTAAATAATATAGTTTTAAGCAGATTTTTAGGAATATGCCCATTTATGGGAGTATCAAAAAGTACAGAAACTGCTGTTGGTATGAGTTTATCAGTAGCATTTGTTATGACAATATCTGCTGTTGTATCTTTTTTAATAGATAGATATATATTAGTGCCATTATCTCTTGAATATTTAAGAACTATTGTTTTTATATTAATAATTGCATCACTTGTTCAGTTTGTAGAAATGGTAATAGAAAAAACTCTGCCGGAGCTTTATTCAGGTTTAGGAATATATCTGCCGCTTATTACAACTAATTGTGCAGTTTTAGGTGTAGCATTATTAAATGTACAGTTTAAATATTCTTTTATAGAGATGCTTATATTCAGCTTTGGAACAGCAGCAGGTTTTGGGCTTGCATTAATTTTATTTGCAGGCTTAAGAGAAAGAATAGCTTATTCTGCAGTACCTAAATATTTTCAAGGAATGCCTATAGTTTTTATTATGGCAGGTATACTTTCTCTTGCATTTATGGGTTTTTCAGGTATGGTGAAATAGTATGATAGAGGCAGTATTAGTATTAGGTATTATAGGTCTTATTGCAGGCAGCGGGCTTGCCTTTGCTTCTAAATATTTTTATGTAGTAAAAGATGAAAGAATAGAAGTAGTAAAAGATATGTTATCAGGAGCAAACTGTGGAGCATGTGGATATGCAGGCTGTGCAGCATTAGCAAAAGCAATTTGTGAAGGCACTGCACCAGTAAGTCTGTGCGCTGCTTTAAAAGAAAATGAAATTAAAAATATATCAAGCTTATTAGGACTTGAAAGCACTGAAAGTGTAAAGAAAAAAGCTTATGTCAGGTGCACAGGTGGTATCAGCTGCCAAAACAGATATGAATATTTTGGACCTAATGACTGCCTTTTAATGAGTCAGTATGATGGCGGTATAAAAGCATGTAAATATGGCTGTGTTGGTGGTGGAACATGTGAAAAAGCATGTCCATTTGATGCAATACATGTTGGAAAAAATGGTTTTGCAGAAGTAGATTATGAAAAATGTACAGGCTGCGGGTTATGTGTTGCAGAGTGTCCTAAACACTTAATATTTTTAGAAAGTGAGCATAAAGTTAATGTTGCCTGCCTTTCAACAGAAAAGGGCGGTCTGCAGAAAAAGTTTTGCAATACAGGCTGTGTAGGCTGTAAATTATGTGAAAAAGCTTGTGAATATGATGCAATTCATGTAAATAATTTTCTTGCATCTATTGATTATAATAAGTGTATTAACTGTGGTAAGTGTGAAGAAGTGTGTCCAAGTGATACAATAAAAATATAAATATAAATTGAAGTTTTTAAAATAATATGATAGTGTAGTAAAAATGGGTTAACGGGGTTTAATATGGAAATAATTACAGCATTAGATTTTGATAATATTAATAAAGCTAAAGAGCTTGTAAAAAAAGTAGGCTCAAATATTTCTTATTATAAAGTAGGCTTAGAGCTTTTTGTTTCAAGCGGTCCTGCTATTATAGACTGGCTGAAATCAGAAAATAAAAAAGTATTTCTTGATTTAAAATTTCATGATATACCAAATACTGCTTCCCGTGCTGTTTCTGCAGCTGCCAATTATGGTGCGGATATAATAAATATTCACACTCAGGGTGGCAGGCAGATGATGCAGAAATGTGTGGAAGAACTGCAAAATGAATGCAGTAGAAAAAACCTTGTAAAACCATTATTAATAGGCGTTACTGTGCTTACAAGTTTAGATGACAGTCATTTATTAGAATATGGTATAAATGGATTTTCAGCTACCGACTATGTTTTAAAATTAGCAGGTTTTGCTAAAGAATGCGGTCTTGACGGCGTTGTTTCTAGTGCAAAAGAAACTAAAATCATTAAAGAAAACTTAGGCAGTGATTTTATTACTGTAACACCAGGTATCAGACCAGCAGGAGCTGATATTACAGACCAAAAAAGAGTTGTTACGCCAAAAGATGCTTTACATCTTGGCTCTGATTATATAGTTATTGGCAGACCTATTACGGCAGCTGATGACCCAGCTTATGCAGCAGAAGCAATATTAAAGGAGATTAATGAATAAAATGAATAGTGATGCAGTAGTTAAAAATTATGAAGAACATGGAGCTTTATTAAGAGGACATTTTCTTCTTTCATCAGGTCTTCATTCTGATGCTTATCTTCAATCTGAACTTATTATGCAGGACCCTGCTAATGCAAAAAAAGTTATCAGCGGTTTAGTTGATGCATTAAAAGACTTAGATTTTACAACAATAGTCAGCCCTGCAATAGGCGGTATTAGATTTGGATATGAACTTGCATCTCAAATGAATAAAAGAACTCTTTTTACAGAAAGGGTTGATGGAGTTATGACTTTCCGCCGTGGTTTTACACTGCAAAAAGGTGAGAAAGTTTTAGTTGCAGAAGATGTAGTTACTACTGGCAAATCTACTAAAGAATGTATGAAAGCAGTAGAAGATGCTGGCGGCATTGTTGTAGGTATTGCATCTATTATTGATAGAAGCTCTGGCACTGCTGGCTTTACTGTGCCTTTTTATCCCCTTGCAGCTGTTGATGTAAAAAGCTACAATGCAGAAGAATGTCCAATGTGTAAAGAAGGTATTCCTTGTGTTAAACCTGGAAGCCGTGTTTTTGCAAAATAGTTAAGGAAATAAGCCTATGGAAACAATTACTGCTGTCAAAAAACTTATTAAACCAGATTTAAAGCTTTGGGTGGCAGTAAGCGGTACACAAAGGCTGTTTTTTACAAAAGTAAGTGATGTTTATGATACATCATTTACAATACTTCCGCCAACAGATAATGGTGAAAACCTTATTGTAACAAAAAAAACTGAACTAGAGTTTATGTTTACAATAGAAAGCGGTAAGTATTTCTTTACAACTAAACCAATAGGTATTATAAAAGAGAATATTACTCTTTTAGCTATTGAGCTGCCTGCAAGTATACAACGAAATGAAATGCGGGCATTTTACAGGGTTGAGATGCTTAGGCGTATACCTGTTAAACTTGTTAAGGTAGCAAACGGGCTTAATGGCACCGATTACCAAAAAAATGATATAATTACAATGACATGCACAGACCTTTCTGGCGGCGGTATGAAACTAATCAGTCCCGTGCCTTTAGATAAAGATGATGTGCTGGAAATAGATTTAAGCGGCCTTGTAGAAGGTCTTGAAAATGTTAGTGCTAAAGTAATAAGATATATAGGTGTGGAAGAAGAAGGCCACGCTGTTGGAATAATGTTTACATCTTTAACAGAATCTGCTAGAGATAAAATTATAAGGTGTGTTTTTCAACGTCAATATAATAAAGAAAGATTAATAGATAATTTTAGGAGGAAAAATGTCTTTTAATAGTCAGCGTGAAACAGTGGGTGGAAGTATTAAAGTTGAATTTATCTTCCCAGTTCATGAGATTGACTCTTTTAATGGTGAAGAGTTAAAAGTCTATATTGAGGGTATATCTGCTGAAGTTGATAGTGTTGTTGTTAACTTTTCTGATATAACATATTTAAACTCAAGCGGTTTAAGGGAGTTAATTCAATTATTTAAAGTATTAAAAGAAAAAGACAAAAGTCTGATTTTTTCTAATGTTAGCGATGATATTTATAAAATATTTGTTCATACTAACTTAAACAGGCTTTTTACTATTGTTGGTGATGATGAAGAAGCCAAAGCTAAACTTTTAAAATAAGAAAGTTTTGGTAAAAGAGTATATGAAAAAAATAGATTGTTTATCTGCAGAAGAAATAAAAGAAGTTGTAGAAAACTTTTCAGAACAGTCTTTCCGCGGTAAACAGATATATAACTGGCTTTATCACAATAATGTTACATCATTTGATATGATGACCAATATTCCTGCGTCCCTGCGGGAAAAATTATCATCTGAATATGAGTTTACCTATTTTGAGGAAGTTAAAAGACTTACTTCTAGTGATGGCTCTATTAAATTTCTTTTTAGATTAGAAGACGGTGAAAGTATAGAGTCTGTTCTATTAAGTGACGGCAGCAGAATTTCTGGCTGTATATCCACTCAAGTAGGCTGTCGTATGGGCTGCAAGTTTTGTGCAACAGCTGGGGCTGTTGGATTTAAGCGTAACTTAACTGTTGGGGAAATATTAGCTCAGGTTGCAGCTTTAAGAAAAAGTGCTGAAGAGCTTTTTGAAGAAAGGCTTTTAAATTTAGTTTTTATGGGTATGGGCGAACCACTTGATAACATAGATAATTTACAAAAAGCACTTATCATATTATTAGATGATGAAGCTTTTGGATTTTCTCACAGAAAAATCACTGTATCCACATCAGGTTTAATCAGCGGCATTAAAAAGTTTTTCCAAATGGAAACACCTGTTAATCTTGCTGTATCAATTAATGCTCCAAATGAAAAAATAAGAGCATCTATTATGCCTGTAACAAATAAAAATCATTTAAATGACTTAATACAAACATTAAGAAATGTAGATTTAGATAAAAGAAAACGCATTACACTGGAATATGTTTTACTTGGCGGGGTAAATGATTCATTAGCTCATGCTAAAGAATTTGTGCAGCTTATTAAAGGAATAAAAGCTAAAATAAACCTTATATCATATAATGGTTCGCCTTACTCTGAGTTTAAAACTCCAAATGAAAAAAATGTATTACAGTTTCAAGAATATTTAATAAATAATAACCTTACTGCATTTATCAGGAAAAAATTAGGCCAGGATATTGCAGGTGCCTGTGGTCAGCTTGCAGCAGACTATAAAGGTGCAGGAAATTTGTAACTTAAAGGAGAATAATATGTTAAAAAAAGGAGATAAAGCACCATCTTTTGAACTTGAAAGCAGCAATGGTGGCACAGTATCAAGCGAAAGTTTAAAAGGTTCTAAATATGTTTTATATTTTTATCCAAAAGATAATACATCTGGCTGCACTAAAGAAGCAATAGAATTCAGCCAGTTAATAGATGAATTTAAAAATAAAAATATCCAGATTTTTGGTGTAAGCCCAGATAATATGAAAAAACACCATAAATTTATCAACGACCATGATTTAAAAGTTACTTTATTATCTGACCCAGAAAATACTGTTTCAGCAGCTTATTTTGCTTATGGCGATAAAACAATGTATGGCAAAGTTTATAAAGGCATAATTCGTTCTACATTTATTATAAATGAAGAAGGTATTATTGAAGAAGCTTTTTATAAAGTAAAAGCAAGCGGTCATGCAGAAAAAGTATTAGGATGTGTGTTATAATGAAAGCTGTTGTAGATTTTGAAAATAATTTAAAAAGATTAGAAGATATTGTGTCAGCTTTAGAAAAAGAAGAACAGTCATTAGAAGAAACTGTTAAACTTTTTCAGGAAGGTATGAACCTTTCAAAAGAATGCCGCAAAGCTTTAAAAGAAGTTGAAGACTCTGTTAAAGTAGTTATGGAAGAAGATAGTAACGGCAACATAATTACAAGTGATTTAAAACCAAATGAGTAATATATTATCTTTTTTTCAAGAAAGCTCTGAAAGAGTGGAGCATTTTTTAGATAACAGGTTTGTAAATTCTGCTGTTTATACTGCTAAATTAACAGAAGGTATGCGATACAGCGTTTTTGCAGGCGGTAAAAGGCTGCGTCCTGCATTAGTTTATGCATCTTATGGTATTTTCTCAAGTGATTATGAATATGTTACACCTTTTGCAGCAGCTATTGAAGTGCTTCATACTTATTCATTAATCCATGATGATTTGCCAGCTATGGATAATGATGATATGAGACGCGGCAAGCCATCTAACCATATTGCTTTTGGGGAGGCACAGGCTATTTTAGCAGGCGATGCTCTTCTTACAAAAGCATTTGAGATTATGTCTGACTATACTGTCACTCCAAATATTCCAGATGATATTCGTGTAAAAGCCATATATAAACTCTCACTTGCTGCAGGCGATTTAGGTATGGTTGGTGGTCAGTATGCTGATATTGCAGCAGAGGGCAGGAAACCTACAGCAGAACTTGTGGAGTTTATACATAAAAATAAAACTGCAGCTTTAATAGAATGTGCCGTATATTTAGGCGGTATAGCTGGCAGAGCAAATGATAAGCAGATGGAGCAGCTTATTTCATTTGGAAAATATGCAGGGCTTGCTTTTCAAGTAGTAGATGATATTTTAGATATTACTTCATCATTAGAAACACTTGGTAAAAATGTTCAAAAAGATATAAACAGCCATAAAGCAACATATCCTGCTGTTTATTCACTTGCTGGTGCAAAAGAAAAAGCAGAACAGTATATAGATAAAGCATGTAAAAGTTTAGAAAGTTTTGGAGATAAAGCTGATACACTGCTTTCTATTGCTAAATTTATTACGGAGCGTAAATCATAGAAAACAATAATGCAGAGTTTCTTCAATCATTAAGTCTTCCCCAGGATATAAAAAACCTGTCTTATGACGATTTAGAAAAAGTTGCAAAAGAAACAAGAGAATTAATTATTGATGTAACATCTAAAAATGGTGGTCATATTGCACCAAGCCTTGGTGTAGTAGAACTTACCATTGCATTACTGCGTGTTTTTGATTTACCAAAAGATAAAATAATATGGGATGTAAGTCACCAGTCATACGCTTATAAAATATTAACGGACAGACTTAATTCTTTTCATACACTTAGGCAGTATAAAGGTATAAGTGGATTTTCAAGACCAGAAGAAAGTATATATGATACATGTATTTCTGGTCATGCAAGCACATCTATATCTTCAGCAATAGGCATTACTCTTGCAAATTCAATATTAAATAAAGAAGGAAAAGCAGTGGCAGTTATTGGCGATGGTGCTTTAACTGGCGGTATAGCTTTAGAAGCTTTAAATAATATTGGTGTATTTAAAAAAAATATTATTATAGTTTTAAATGATAATGAAATGTCTATCAGTGCAAATGTTGGTGGTTTTTCATCATATCTTTCTAAGTCGTTAACAAGTGCACTTGCAACAAAGATGCGTTATGATTTTAAAAATGCAGCAGAAGAAGCTCCATTTGGAGATACTGTCTTAAAAATAGCTAAGAAAATGGAAAATGTAATGATAGGTATGTTATCCCCTGGTGCATTTTTTGAAAACTTAGGTATAAGATATATTGGTCCAATAGATGGCCATAATATAAAAGAAATAGAAAAAGCTCTCTCTAATGCAAAACTGCAGAAAAGACCTGTTTTAGTGCATATTGCAACTAAAAAGGGTAAAGGATATGAGCCTGCAGAAAAAAGTCCAGATGTTTTTCATGGTGTATCAGCTTTTGATAAAGAAACTGGTCTTGCTAAAGGCAAAAGTGATACTTTATCATGGACAGATGTTTTTGGTAGAAAAATATTGTCTATGGCAGAAAATCATAACAATATAGCAGCCATAACAGCAGCAATGGGTGACGGCACTGGTCTGAAAAAGTTTGCAGAAAAATTTCCAGAAAGATTTTTTGATGTGGGTATAGCAGAGCAGTATGCGGTAGCTTTTTCAGCAGGGCTTGCTGTTGCTGGTATGAAACCATACTGTGCAATATATTCTACATTTTTACAGCGTGCTTATGACCAGATTATTCATGATATTGCAATAGCAGAGCTTCCAGTGACACTTTGTGTGGACAGGGGCGGTTTTGTTGGAGCAGACGGCTCAACTCATCATGGTATATATGATATTGCATATTTAAAAACTATTCCAAATTTAAATATTATGCTTCCAAAAGATAAAAATGAGTTAGAAGCTATGCTTGATTTAAGCTATGAATTAAATAAACCTGTTGTTATACGATATGCAAGGGGCAGTGTATATGATAATAATGAACTGCCATTTAATCAAATAGAACTTGGAAAACCAGAAGTTATTTCTGATAAAGGAAAAACTGCCATTATCTCTGTTGGTCATATATTCTGCGAAGTTTATACTGCATATAAAAAACTTCATAATGAAGGTATTGATGTTACACTTATTAACCTTAGGTTTGTAAAACCGCTTAATAAAGAATGTTTATTAAATATTTTAAAAGATAAATCTTTTGTAGTTGTAATTGAAGAAGGTGCATTAATGGGTGGTGCTGGAGAAATGATTGTTTCACTGCTGAATAACAGCGGCATTTATATACCATGCAGAACTATTGGTATAGGTGATGAATTTTTTGAGCACGGCACAGTTACAGATTTACGAAAATATGCAGGGCTTGACTGGGAAAGTATTTATAATACTATAAAAGACTGCACATGTAAGGCTTAATAATTTAATATATTATGAAGAAAAGAAGAATAGATGAACTGCTTGTGGAAAAAGGGCTTGCAGTAAGTATAGATGAAGCAAGAAGATTTATAATGGCAGGGCTTGCTGTTGCAAATGATAAGCGGATAGATAAAGCTGGCGATTTAGTTCCTTTTGATGCTGTTGTCAGGCTAAAAGACAGGCTGCCCTATGTCAGCCGCGGCGGTTTAAAACTTAAGCATGCAGTAGATACTTTTAAGTTAAATATGCAGAATGCTTTTGTAATGGATATAGGCTCATCAACTGGCGGATTTACTGATGTATGCCTTCAGGAAGGGGCAGAATGTGTTGTAGCAGTTGATTCTGGCACTGCTCAGCTGCATAATAAGCTTCTACATAATGAAAAAGTTATTTCTTTTGAAAATACTAATTTTAAATATTTTGAGTTTGAAAAAATAAACAGATACTGTGATTTTATAGTTACAGATGTATCATTTATTTCATTATGCTCTATTATTCCTAATGCAGTTAATTTTTGCAGGCAGGGGACAATATTTATAGCACTTATAAAGCCTCAGTTTGAAGCAGAGCGTTATGAAGTTGAAGATGGCGGCATAGTCAGTGATAAAAATATCCATAAAAGAGTAATCAAAAAAGTTATAGATTTTGCAAAAGAATATAATTTTTCCTTTATAGATATAACAAAATCATGTATAACTGGAGCAAAAGGTAATATTGAATATTTATCCTATTTTGTGTATAAAGGAATACATGAAAATAATAATATAGAAAATATAATAGAAAAGGTTACATTGTAAGTGAAAGCGGCATTAATTGTAAAACCAAAAGGCGAAGTAAAAAATACAGTAGAAACAGTTATACAAATATTAGAAGCAAAAGGTATAACTCCAATGCTTGAAAAAGAAACTATTGAAAGGCTTGTTATAGATAAAGACAGCTATTCTATTAGTGATATGCGTTCTCAGGCTGATTTAGTAATAGTTTTAGGTGGGGACGGCACTCTTTTATATGCTTCTAGAATGTTTAGATTTTTAACTGTTCCAGTGCTTGGCTTTAACCTTGGCAGGTTAGGGTTTATAATGGAATATAATATTGATGATTTTGAAAAAATTATAAATGATTTTATAGAAAAGAAATTAATAATTAAACGCCGCATGAAAGTTGCTGGTATAATATTAGAAAATGGTGAAAATGTTTTTGAAGAGGAAGCATTAAATGAAATTGTTATAAATAAAGGTGCTCCATCAAGAATGATAGAGTTAAGTATTTTTATTGATAACAGCTTCGTAACACGCTATCGTTCAGATGGTGCAATAATTTCTACACCTACAGGCTCTACAGGTTATACAATTTCAGCAGGCGGACCAATTGTCCATTCTGATTTAGATTCTATCATACTTTCTCCAATATGTCCCCATGCTTTAAATATACGCCCTATAGTTCTGCCAAAAACAAGCAGTGTAGATATACGCATAGAAACAAGTAATGTGGAATGTTATGCAACTTATGACGGACAGATTGTCCGCCCATTTAACAGCGGAAGTGTATTAAGAGTAGTCCGTTCATCATGCGATTTACATTTAGCTGTATCACAGGATAGAAATTACTATAGTATATTAAGAGATAAACTTGGCTGGGGAGGTATGCCGTGTTAACATATCTAGCCGTAAAAAATATAGCAGTTATAGAAAAAGTAAGCTTGGAATTTGAAAAAGGATTAAATGTTATTACAGGTGAAACAGGTGCTGGTAAATCTGTGCTTGTTGGAGCATTAAAATATTTAACAGGGGACAGACTAGGCAGAGTAACACCTAGAAATCCGCAGGAAAAATTCTCTGCAGAAGGTATATTTTGTGATGATTTAAATATTGAGCCTGAATTAATAGAGCAGTATGAAATAGAAGATGAGCTTATAATATCAAGAGAAACTGATGAAAATGGTAAAAATAAGGCTTTTATAAATGGTAAAGCAGCCCCTGTTAACAGACTGAGAGATGTGTCAGAGTCTTTAATAGATATTCACGGCCAGCATGAAAATCAGTTTTTATTTAACCCTGCAAAACACTTATCCTTTGTAGATTTTTTTGTAGATAATAATTTAAAAGATGATTTCAGCATTAAATACAGGGCTTATAGAGAAAAACTTGATAAATTAGAAGATTTAAAAAAGAATAGAGAAAATATTATAAAAATGCAGGAAATGTATAAAATGCAGTATAATGAAATCCTGTCTTATAATATTGATTTAGAAAAAGATGCAGCTATAGAAGAGAGAATAAAGTTTTTATCAAGTATAGAAAAAGTTAGAGAAGCAGTAACTTTATCTATGGATGCTTTAAGTGATGGCGAAATTACGGCATCAGAATTAATTGAAAAAGCATCAAGAGCAATAAACAGCTTAAGCAGTATGTCGCAGGATGCTCAAAAGGCAGAAGAATTCCTGCAGGTTGCATTAGAAAATATTAACGAAGCATCATCATTAATAACAAATCTTTTAAGTGAAGAAGAACAGGAAATTACCCCAGAAGAATTAAATAATTTAATAGACAGGAAATATAAACTACAGGATTTATCAAAAAGATACGGCGGCTCACTTGAAAGTGTTATTGAATATAAAAATAAATTAGAAGAAGATTTAGCAGGTATTGACGGCGAGGAAGATATTACTTCCAAACTTGAAAAAGAAGTGGCTTTATTAAAAGATGAAGCATTAAAAAGCAGTAAAATATTAAATGAAGCAAGAAAAAAAGCGGCTGTTGATTTAAGTAAAAAAACAGAAAATATATTACATGAATTAGAATTAAACTCTGCAAAATTTGAAGTTGTTTTTAAAGAAAATAATGACTTAGATTATTCTGGCGGTATTAGTGCAGAGTTTTTTATCTCAACTAATGCAGGCTTTAAAACTGCTCCACTTGCAACTGTTGCTTCAGGTGGTGAAGTATCACGCGTTATGCTTGCATTAAAAGAAGTATTTGCTGATTATGATAATGTAAGCACAATGCTTTTTGATGAAATAGATACAGGTATAAGCGGAAAAGCTGCAGGAGCTGTTGCAAAAAAATTAAAACAGTTAAGCAAAAGAAAGCAGATTATAGTTATAACTCATTTACCAGTAGTTGCAGCAATGGGTGACAGCCATTTCCACATTTCAAAGTCAGATAAAAATGGAATTTCTTCTACAAATATATTAAAACTTGACAAAGCATCAAAAATAAATATTATAGCAACAATGATTTCTGGTGAAGCAACGCCTACAGCAATGCAGCAGGCAGAAGATATGATAAACAGGAGCAGTATTTAATGGAAACAATAAAGGGCTTATTTCATGATATACTAGGTATTGGAGTAGTAGTTGTTACTTTTTTAGTAGATACTGTAGGAAGATTAGGATATTTTGGAATTATTGTACTTATGGCAGTTGAAAGCTCTTTTATTCCTTTTCCAAGTGAGGTTGTAATTCCACCTGCTGGATATTTAGCATCATCTGGGAAGCTGAATATATTTCTTGTGATTTTATCAGGTATTTTTGGTTCTGTTTTAGGAGCATTAGTAAATTACTGGATAGCTTGCAGATTTGGACGAGATTTTTTACTAAAACACTCTAAATTTTTTTTCATAGACCATGAAAAATTTGCTAGATTTGAAGTATTTTTTAATACTCATGGAGAAATAACTACCTTTGTAGGAAGGCTTATTCCAGTTATTAGACAGTACATATCTTTCCCTGCTGGTCTTGTAAAAATGAATTTAAAGAAATTTATATTTTATACTGCACTGGGTGCTGGTATTTGGTGTACAATTTTAGCCTATATTGGATATTTTATTGGAGATAATATTGATATAGTAAAAGAAAATGTTGATAAAATAATGGTTTTTGTATTTCCGGCATTAATTTTGCTTGTAATAATTTATGTGATAATATATAAATATCGTAAAAAAAGGGAAACAATCTCATAATCAGGTGTATAGATGTATAGAGTTTTAGTTGTATTATTATTTTTATTTTCAGCATTTACTGTATATGCAGAAACTTATGAAGTAAAATCAGGAGATACTCTTTATGGTATTTTATCAGATAGATTTACTCCACAGGAAATGGCAGAAATAAATGCACAGATAAAAAAAGATTATAAAGGTTTTATATTAAGACCTGGTATGAAATTAACATTAGAACCTAATAAAGTTACTTTAAATGCTGCCCTTGATAAAGATATTATTATAGAGCGTATGCTTGACGGCTCAACAAAAGTAAGTATTAATGAATATCAATATGAAATGATGAATGTGCTTGTAAGAGGCACTATAGAAACAAACTTATTTGATGCAATGTATAAAGCTGGCGAAGATGCAGAATTGGCAGCAAACCTGGCAAGTATTTTTGAATGGGAAATAGATTTTTTCAAAGATTTACGCCCAGGGGATAAGTTTATAGTATTAGTTGAGAAAAAATTTATTAAAGATAAATATGCAGGTTATGGAAAAATTGTAGCTGCTGATTTTTATAATCAAGGTAAATTAAAAAGAGCAGTTTATTATAATGACGGCGGTAAAAATAAAGGCTATTATAATGAAAAAGGGGAAGGGCTGGAACGTGGCTTCCTTCGTGTTCCATTAAACTATTCCCGCATTTCTTCAAGATATTCTACATCAAGGCTGCATCCAGTATTAGGATACCACAGACCGCACTATGGTGTTGACTATGCTGCACCAACAGGCACGCCAGTAAAAGCAACAGCAAGTGGCATTGTAAAAATCAAATCACGCTCAAAAGGCAATGGTAATTATATTGCAATTCGTCACCCTAATGGTTATGAAACTTTTTATCTTCATTTAAATGGCTTTAACAGAGCAATAAAACAGGGAAGCCATGTGGAGCAGGGGCAGATTATTGGTTATGTTGGTTCAACAGGCTATTCAACAGGTCCACACCTTGATTACCGCATAAGAAAAAACGGCAAATGGTTAAACCCATTAAAGTTTGTAGCAACACCTAAAACATTGAAAAAAGATGATGTTGCAGCATTTTTAGAATTTGCTGAATCATATTTTGATAAGCTTGATATGTCACATATTATGTATGCTCAAAACAGTCCGCTTTATACAGTGCCGCCTGTAAGTTCTATGGCTGTTATGCAGTTCTAATAATAAATATAATTTACATTATAATATAATTGATTTAAGCCCATATTTATGGGCTTCAGATTGTCGAAAAAATATATTTTTTCGACAGTCTTTTGCCAGCCTAATAATGCTCTCCAGCCACTTTTTCATATTCCTCCTTATTCAGTC
The DNA here is from genome assembly GCA_944326705.1 of uncultured Mucispirillum sp. Classification (GTDB taxonomy): domain Bacteria; phylum Chrysiogenota; class Deferribacteres; order Deferribacterales; family Mucispirillaceae; genus Mucispirillum. The sequence goes on along the minus strand of CALVEY010000005.1, from coordinate 15,113 downwards.
GGGAAAAAGTGTCCTCGTAAAAACACTCGCCGCATTTTATTAGGCTATAAGGGTAACTAAACTTGGATACACGCTCCAAGTTTAGTTAAACAGATTAATTTTAATGCAGATAATATTTCTTATTATAAGTTTAAAATAATCAATAACTTTTTTGATAGTATGAGCCCATATTATTTATGGGCTTTTTTTATGATTAAATATAAGAAATTTATTGGGATTTAATTAAGTAAGATTAAGTATTGTTTTAAAGTAATTTTTTTTATACCTTATCTTGATACCATTCTGGAGTAATACCAAGCCGTCTTATTTTATAGTGTATTACTCTTGGTGATAAATCTAAATCTCTAGCAGCTGCAGACATATTTCCGTGGTTTCTTTTTAATGATTCTACTATTAATTCTCTTTCATAAGAATCTACAAGAGTATTAAATGAAGCTGCACCATCAGGTAAAAGTGAAGAATTAGATGTTTTACCAGTCTGTAAAGATGCAGGCAGGTTATATCCATGTATACAGTCATCTGTTGCTGTAATAACTGCTCTTTCTATACAGTTTTCAAGCTCTCTTACATTGCCAGGCCAGTGGTAACTCATAAGCATATTAATAGCAGGGGTGGAAAGCCTTTTTATATTTTTTTTATATCTTAAGTTATGTTTTTCAATAAAATGTTCTGCTAAAAGTATAATATCGCTTCTTCTGGAATTTAAATCAGGCATAGTGATAGGGAAAATATTAAGCCTGTAATATAAGTCTTCTCTAAACTGACCATTTGCAATCATTTCTTCAAGATTTCTACTTGTAGCAGCAATTAACCGCACATCTGATTTTAAAGTCTGGCTGCTGCCAAGCCTTGTAAATGTTCTTTCCTGAATAAATCTTAATAACTTTACTTGTGAAGCAAGTGATAAATCTCCAACCTCATCAAGAAATAATGTGCCTGTATTTGCTTTTTCTACATGACCTATACGCCTTGCAACAGCGCCAGTAAATGCACCTTTTTCATGACCAAACAGCTCACTTTCTACAAGGTTTTCTGGGATTGCTGCACAGTTTAATGTAATAAAAGGTTTATCTTTTCTATCACTAAGTGACACTATTGCTCTTGCAACCATTTCTTTACCAGTACCAGAAGCTCCACGAAGAAGCACTGTTGCATCACTTGCTGCTACCTGTTTGATTAGTGCATATATATCACGCATACTTTTGCAGTTACCAATTAAAGCAGGCGGGTTACTATCATCAAGCATATCTCTTAATTGTTTATTTTCGTGTATAAGCTGTTCTTTTTCTTCATGTTCTGCCACTACAGCCATTAATGCTTCACCTACAATATTGCCCACAATTTCTAAAAATTTTAAATCTTTTTGCAGGTCAGCATTTTCATCCATGACTCTATCAACACTTAATGTGCCTATAACTCTTTCCATATTAATAATAGGCACACATATAAATGCAATTTTTTCATCTTTATCTCTTGCGCCAAGTCTGTTTAAAAACCTAGGGTCATGAACGATATCTTCAATTAAATGAGGTCTGCCGCATTCTGCTACATGGCCAGTTATTCCTTCACCTATATTGTATGAAATATGCTTTTTTTCAGCTTCATGTAAATCATGAGTAGCTTCAATATATAATTTATTATGTTTTACAATAGTGAATGTGCCGCGTATCATATTAAGCCGTGAGCTTAATATTTCTAATATCTGGTGTAAAAGCTCGCTGACATTTTTTTTATGAACGATAGCGTAGCTTATTTCTTGTAATACTGTAATTTCTGCACTTAATGAATGTTCTTCTTGTTTAGATTTTCTGCCTGCCATTTATAATCCTTATTATTTTGAATAATAGGTTATAATTAAATTTTACAAAATTGTAAAGAGAAAATATTATTTTTTTATTGACAAATCCCCCCCCCATGATATTTTTTAAAATCAGCTGATAATATTTAAATAATTAAATAAGAAGGAGTTTTTATGGCATCATGTAACAAACAAAGAGAACAATGTGCAACATGTGAATATTGGTCTGGTCATCGTGAACCAGATAATTGGTTTGATAATGTGGAATATATGGATAATCATAAAGGTAAATGCTATAATAAAAGGTCTTGGAATGGAAATGAAAAATATCCTACAGATAATTGCAATAATTGGCAACGATGGATGGTGCTAGGACAGTGAAGTATATTACTTCCGACGCAGAAATTTCTTCATGCAAAACATATAGATATTTTTTACAGCGGACATGGGATATTAATAATGAAATGATGACATTTATCATGCTCAACCCAAGTAAAGCAGATGCTCTAAAAGATGACCCAACTATTCGTAAGTGTGTTATGTTAGCAAAAAAAGAGAATTGTAGTGGCATATATGTTATTAACCTATTTGCATTAAGGTCATCACAACCGAAAGATTTATACATACATAATAATCCTGTTGGACCTGATAATGATTATTGGATTGATGAAATCACAAAAAAATCTAAAATAATCGTAGTTGCATGGGGAAATGATGGTAACCTTTTAAATCGTGATATTGAAGTATGTGAAAAATTAAAATCACTTGGTTTAAATTTATATTGTTTAGGTTTAAACAAAAATGGTTCTCCAAAACATCCATTAGCTCGTAATATTGACATTAATACAAAACTAGTTAAATATGAATAAGAATATTAATTTTAATTAATATTCTTACATATTAAAAACCCCCTGAAGTATTCAGGGGGAAGTGTGAAGGAATAAACTAATTAGAAGCTGCCTTGTGATATTCGCTGCATTGCTTCCTTAGTTTTTTCTTGGCTGCCAAATGCTGTTAATCTAAAATATCCTTCGCCACATGGACCAAAGCCAGAGCCTGGTGTGCCTACTATTTGATATTTTTCAAGTAAAATATCAAGAAAATCAAACGACTTAATACCATCAGGTATTTTCCACCAAATATATGGAGCATTAACGCCGCCATATACTTCAAAACCTGCCTGTTTTAATCCATCTAAGATTATTTTAGCATTATTCATATAGTATTTAACCACTTCTTTTGTTTCTTTCATACCTTGTTCAGAATATACTGCTTCGGCTGCTCTTTGAGTAACATAAGATACGCCGTTAAATTTAGTTGTCTGCCTTCTATTCCACAGTTTATTAAGTGCAACCTTATTACCCATATCATCAAAAGCATATAACTCTTTTGGCACAACTGTAAAAGCGCATCTTATACCTGTAAAACCTGCAGTTTTTGAAAATGATTTAAATTCTATTGCTACTTTTTTAGCATCAGGTATTTCATATATAGAGCCGCATACATCTTCTTCTTGAATATATGCACTGTATGCACTGTCATATAAAATAATAGAGTTATTTTCCAGTGCATAATCTACCCATGCTTTAAGGTCTGCTTTTGTTAATGCTGCACCTGTTGGGTTATTAGGTGAGCAAATGTATATTAAATCTGCATGTCTGTCTGGAAAAGCAGGTTTAAAATTATTTTCTTTTGTAGAAGGCATATAAATGATTTTCTCAAAATATCCTTTATCATTTAATTTACCGCTTCTTCCAGCCATAACATTACTGTCAAGGTATACAGGATAAACTGGGTCAGCAATAGCAACAGTAGAGTTAATATCAAATATTTCCTGAATATTAGCTACATCACATTTTGAGCCGTCACTGATAAATATCTCATCTGGTGATATATCAATATTTCTTGATTTATACTCTCCATTAATTACAGCATTGATTAAAAAATCATACCCCTGCTCAGGTCCATATCCTCTGAAAGTTGAGCTTTCAGCCATTTCTTTTGCTGCTTTTTCCATTGCACTAACTACTGCATTAGTAAGGGGGCGGGTAACATCCCCAATCCCCATTCTAATAATATCTGCTTTTGGGTTAGCTTCCTGATATGCTTTAATTTTTCTTGCAATTTCTGCAAAAAGATAGCTGTTAGGAAGCAGTAAATAATTAGAGTTAATTTTTGCCATTTTTAAATTCCTTTTAAATATTTATCAACTTCTTTTGCTGTTTCTTTAGCATTAGCCATTGCTCTTACAACAAGGGATTGACCAGTTTTCATATCTCCACAGGTAAAGATACCTTGAGATGGATTACCTTCCACTCTGCCTCTTTTATCAGCTTCTAAATGTAAATCTTTAATAAATGAGTTATTATCTACACCTAAAAAGCCCATAGCAATAAACACATAATCTGCTTTAATATTTGTAAGAGTGCCTTCTACTTCTTTAAAAGATAAAGGTCTGCCGTCTGGAGAAAATTCCCATGCAGCATCAACAATATCAATACTTGAAACAGCACCATTTGTTCCATGAAATTCTTTTACAACTTTTGCCCAGAGCCTTGTGCCGCCTTCTTTATGGCTTGATGATGTTTTAAGCTCATAAGGCCAGTCTGGCCAAGGAGTTGAAGCAGAGCGTTCTTTTGGCGGCTCAGGCATAATCTCAATTTGAGTAATATTTGCAGCTTTTTGTCTGATAGATGTACCTAAACAGTCACTTCCTGTATCGCCGCCGCCAATAATAACAACATCTTTACCTTTTACATCAATAGGCAGTTTGCTTACTTCTTTGCCTATAAACATATTCTGCCCAGATAAAAACTCTAATGCAAAGTGGATATTTTTTAATTCTCTGCCTTTGATTTGTAAATCTCTAGGCACAGGTGTACCTATTGCAAGCACTGTTGCATCATATTTTTTATTTAAATATTCAGCAGAAATATCTTTGCCTATTTCTGTATTAAACTGAAAGTCAATTCCAGATGCTTTTAAAATATCTATGCGTCTTTCAATAATATGTTTTTCAAGTTTAAAATCAGGTATACCATATCTTAAAAGACCGCCTGCATATTTTCTTTTTTCATAGACTGTAACATTATGTCCTTTTTTATAAAGCTCAAAAGCCATATAAAGCCCAGAAGGACCTGCACCAACTACAGCAACACTTTTGCCGCTTTTGCTTTCTGGCACAATTTGTTTTACATATCCATTTTCAAAAGCATTTTCTATAACTGCTTTTTCGAGCTGCCTAATCATTACAGGCACATTTTCAATATTTTTAGTGCAGGCATTTTCACAAAGGGCAGGGCATACTCTGCTAGTAAATTCAGGCATATTACTTGTTTCGCTTAATATTTCCCATGCTCTTTTCCAGTTTAAAGTTCTTGCAGCTTCATTCATTTCTGGTATTACATTGCCTAATGGGCATCCAAGACCATGGCAGAATGGTATACCACAGTCCATACATCTTGAAGCCTGCATAGTTAATTCATCTGTATTAAATTTTCTTTCTACTTCATTATAGTCTTCTACACGAGTAGCTTCTGGTCTGTATATATTTTGTATTCTTGGTATAGTTTTCATAATCTTTTATCCTCAAAAATTAGTTGCTGCCGTTTTCTTTTAATGCCTGTAATGCTTTTTTATAATCAACAGGAAAGACTTTAACAAACATATCTCTATAATTTTCCCAGTCTGCAATAACTTCTTTTGCTTTCTGGCTGTCTGTATATTTAATATGCTCATTCAGCAGTGATAAAAGCTCTTTTTCATCATCACTTCCTGGCTCAATATTTTCTAAGTCAACAGAGCTTGTGTTGCAGCGTAAGTCAAAATCGTTACTCATATCAAGAACATAAGCAATACCTCCAGTCATACCTGCTGCAAAGTTAACACCAGTATTTCCAAGTATTACAACTCTACCGCCTGTCATATATTCGCAGCCATGGTCGCCAATACCTTCAACAACTGAAATAAATCCGCTGTTTCTAATAGCAAACCTTTCACCAGCCTGACCATTTAAGAATATTTTACCGCTTGTGCCGCCATATCCAATAACATTACCAGCTACCACATTTTCTGAAGCTTTAAAGGTTGCATTTTTTGCTGGTTTTACAATGATTTTACCACCTGAAATACCTTTACCAACAAAGTCATTTGCTTCACCTTCTAAGTTAAATGTGATACCGTGAGCTAAAAATGCACCAAAACTTTGTCCTGCACAGCCTTTAAAGTTTACATTGATAGTATCATCATCTAAACCTTTTAAGCCGTATTTTTTAGCTACATTATGAGAAAGCTCTGTTCCAACAGTTCTGTTAATATTTTTTATTTCTAAATCAACAGTTTTTGATTTACCTGTTTCTATACTTTCTTTAAATGTATCAAGCAGAAATTCTCTATCATAGTTTTCAAGTTCATAGCCGGAATTACCGCTGTATTTAATCTCTTTACCGCTTACAGTCTGCAGTATTTTTGAGAAATCAAGATTTTTAGTTTTATAAAATTCTATTGCTTTATTAACCTGTAATAAGTCACTTCTGCCGATAGCTTCATCAAGAGTTCTAAGACCAAGAGCAGCTAAATATTCTCTAACTTCTTCTGCTACAAACATAAGGAAGTTTTCAACATATTCTGGTTTGCCTGCAAATTTTTTCCTTAACTCTTTATCTTGAGTAGCAATACCAACAGGACATGTATTTGAGTGACACTGTCTCATCATAACACAGCCTAAGCTTGCAAGAATTGTTGTTGCAAACCCAAATTCTTCTGCACCTAAAAGGGCAGCAATAATAACATCTCGTCCTGTTTTTAACTGACCGTCAGTCTGAAGTCTAACTCTGCCGCGAAGTTTATTTAAAACAAGAGTCTGCTGCGCTTCTGCAAGCCCTAATTCCCAAGGAAGCCCTGCATGTTTAATACTTGTAAGTGGGGAAGCACCAGTTCCGCCATCATGTCCGCTTATTAATATTACATCAGAGTGAGCTTTTGCAACACCTGCAGCAATAGTTCCAACGCCTACTTCTGAAACAAGTTTTACAGATACTCTTGCTTCAGGGTTAGAGTTACGCAGGTCATATATAAGCTGAGCTAAATCCTCAATAGAATATATATCATGGTGTGGAGGAGGAGATATTAAGCTTACATTAGGCATAGAGTGTCTTAATTTTGCAATAAAGGCATCTACTTTGTGTCCTGGAAGCTGACCGCCTTCACCAGGTTTTGCACCTTGTGCCATTTTAATCTGCAGCTCTTTTGCATTAGTTAAGTATTCTATAGTAACACCAAACCTGCCGCTTGCAATTTGTTTAATAGCACTGCTTCTTACTTCGCCTTTTTCGTTAGGTTTATATCTTTCTGGGTCTTCGCCACCTTCACCGCAGTTACTCATACCACCTAATTTATTCATAGCAATAGCTATTGTTTCGTGAGCTTCTGGGCTGATAGAACCAAGTGACATAGCACCTGTTACAAACCTTTTAACAATAGATGATGCACTTTCAACTTCTTCTAAAGGTACAGGCACTGCTGTTGCAAATTCAAAAAGTCCTCTTAATGTGCATAAATGTTTTGACTGTTCATTAATAAGTTTTGCATAAGCTTTATATTTTTCTTTATTATTGCCTTGAACAGCCTGTCTGAATAATGTCATACTTTCTGGTGTCCATAAATGGTTTTCACCATCTTTTCTATAATGATACTGCCCACCTGAAGCAAGCATATCATCATTATGTTCATCAGCTGCTTTTCTTCTCATTAATGCTTCATGTTCTATTTCTTTTAAGTCTATACCATTAATACGGCTTGCTGTTCCTGTAAAAAATTCTTTGATTATATCGTTGTTTAAACCAACTGCTTCAAAAAGCTGGCCGCTTCTGTAACTTCTTAATGTGGAAATACCCATTTTACTCATTACTTTTAAAAGCCCTTTATCAACAGCTTTCACATAGTTTTCTGTAGCTTTTACTTTATCTGCTTTTATTTCATTATCATCAACAAGGGCAGATATACTTTCAAGTGCAAGGTAAGGGCATACAGCTGTTGCACCATAGCCTAAAAGCAGAGCAAAGTGCATAATCTCTCTTGCCTCACCAGTTTCTAAAATAACTGCAGATTCTGGGCGAATACCTGCTTTTGATAATGCTTTATTTACTGCTGTTACAGCAAGCAGAGATGGTATTGGAGTATATCCATCTTCAATATTTTTATCGCTGAGTATTAATATAGGACAGCCTTCTTTTACTTTTTCAACTGCTATTTCTGCAATATTTTTTAATGACTGCTCTAAATCATTTTTAAATGATATATTAATTACTGCAGACTGGAAGCCTTCTTCTCTAATACTTCTAAGCCTTTTAAGCTCATCATTTGTAATGATAGGTCTTGGAAGCTCAATTACTCTTGCATGGTATGCGCCGTCTTCTAATATGTTGCCTTTATTACCTATAAATGTAATAAGACTCATAACTAAATCTTCCCTGATAGAATCTATTGGCGGGTTAGTAACCTGAGCAAAAAGCTGTTTAAAATAGTTAAATAAAAGTTGTGGTTTTTCACTTAATACTGCAAGTGCTGCATCATTTCCCATAGAGCCTACAGGTTCTGCACCTTTTTCTGCCATTGGTTTAATGATAAAATCAAAATCTTCTTTAGTATATCCAAAGAGTTTTTGTTTTTTAATAATATTTCTTGACGGCTCAGCTGGAGAAAGTGATTCAAAAAGCCCATGTACATATATTCTGTTTTCATTAATCCATCTTCTATACGGCAGGCTTCTAGCAGCAGTTTTTTTAACGGCTGCATCAGATATAATTCTATGGTTTTCTAAGTCACAGTATATAATTTCACCAGGACGCAGTCTGCCTTTTTTAAGAACTTTATCTGCTGGAATATCAAGTACACCAGTTTCTGAAGCAAGCACTAATACATTATCAGTAGTAACTGTATATCTTGCAGGGCGGAGTCCGTTTCTGTCAAGTATAGCACCAGCATTCACACCATCTGAAAATGCAACAGCAGCAGGACCGTCCCATGGTTCCATTAATGCAGAATGATATTCAAAAAATGCTCTTACATCTTTACCCATGTGGTATTTTGGTCCCCATGCCTGCGGAATAAGCATAAGCATCGCATGGCATAAATCTCTTCCGCTTGCAACAAGCAGCTCAAACATATTATCAAGAGATGCAGAGTCACTTTGACCTTCTTTAATTAATGGAAGAATTTCTTTTAAATCTTCCCCTAAAAGCTCTGATGAAAACTGTGGCTCTCTGCCTGCAAGGTTATTTAAGTTGCCTTTTAATGTGTTTATTTCACCATTATGAGCAATATATCTAAATGGGTGAGCAAGCTCCCATGTTGGAAATGTATTTGTGCTGTATCTTTGGTGAACTAATGCAATAGGTGATTTAAAAGAAGCATCTTTTAAATCCTGATAAAAGTTTTCTACCTGAGTTGCCATAAAAAGCCCTTTATATACAACACTTTTTGATGACATACTAGGTATGTATACATTTGAAAGCTTAATTTCTATTAACCTTCTTGCAATAAAAAGTTTTCTTTCAAACTGAGCTTGAGTATCATATTTACTTTTTATAAATATCTGTCTTATTTTAGGACAGGTAGTTCTTGCAGCTTTGCCTACTGCATTAAGGTCCACAGGAACATCACGCCAGCAGATAATTTCGCCGCATTTTTCTGTAATTATTTTTTCAATATCATCTTCGATACTTTCTCCGCCAAAAATAACGGCAACACCATATTTGCCATATTCAGGCAGTTTTTCTTTTACTACTTTTCTAAAAAATTCATCTGGCAGTGATACAAGAATACCAGCACCATCACCAGTTTCAGGGTCGCCGCCTGTTGCACCTCTGTGCATTAAATTTTTCAAAATTGTAATACCATTTTCTACAGTCTGGTGTGTTGGTATATTTTTTAAATCTGCAATAAGCCCCACACCACAGGCATCTTTTTCGTATTGGCTGTCATAAAGCCCGATGTTTTCAGGATACATTTAAACACTCCTATATTTATTCCTTCGCATTTACTATAATCAAAAACTATGCCATAATTTTTTAATGTAAAAATAAGGATTTTTATAAAATTTTTTGGTAAAAATTGTAAAATCAGTATTTTTCTTTTACAATTTTGTAAAAAATCAGCTGTTAGAAAATTTTTACTAATTTATTAATTTTTCTTTTAAAATAAGGAAGTTTTATGTATTATCTGGAATGAAAAAAATTTTGGCATTTATATTGCATTAATAGTAAGCGAAATTAAAATATAAAATTTTTATGTGATAAAATTAAGGAGGCAGTATGAGTTTTTCAAAACGATACTTAACTATTAACGCTATTGCAGAAAATAAATCAAAAGAGTATGCAAAAGCAGAAAAAGCAACATTAGAACATTATGGTGAAGATGTTTTTAATGCAAAAGCAATTAGAGAATATTTACCTAAAAAATCAGCTGAGAAATTATTAAACACTATTAATAATAGAGCACAGCTGGACCCAGAAATAGCAGCTGATGTTGCTCATGGTATGAAACAGTGGGCAATAGAAAGAGGTGCTACTCACTTTACACACTGGTTTCAGCCTTTAACTGGCTCAACTGCTGAAAAACATGATTCCTTTTTAGAAATAGAAGGGGATAATGCTATATTTGCATTCTCTGCTAAAAACTTAATTGTTGGTGAGCCTGATGCTTCATCTTTCCCATCTGGTGGTTTAAGAAGAACATTTGAAGCAAGAGGATATACAGCATGGGACCCTACAAGCCCTGCATTTATTAAACGCCATGCAAATGGTGCTACTTTATGTATACCAACTGCTTTCTGTTCATATACTGGTGAAGCTCTTGATAAAAAAACACCACTTTTACGCTCTATCCAATGCCTTTCTTCTTCTACTCAAAGGCTTATGAAATGCTTTGGATTAAAAGAAGAAAAAGTTACAGTTACTCTTGGTGCTGAACAGGAATACTTTTTAATAGATAAAAAGTTTTATCTTCACAGACCTGATTTATTACAGACAGGCAGAACTTTATTTGGTGCAACACCACCAAAACATCAGCAGTTAGAAGACCATTATTTTGGCTCTATTCAGCAAAGAGTTCTTAACTTTATGAATGAAGTGGAAGATGAACTATGGAGATTAGGAGTGCCAGCAAAAACTCGCCATAATGAAGTTGCTCCAGGTCAGTTCGAACTTGCACCAATGTTTGAAGATTTAAACTTAGCAGTTGACCACAATATGCTTATTATGGATACACTTCGTCTTGTGGCAGACAGACATGGGTTTGTATGCCTTTTACATGAAAAACCATTTGCTGGAGTAAATGGAAGCGGTAAACATAATAACTGGTCTATTAATTATGGAAATACAAACCTTTTAAACCCTGGTAATAATCCACAGCAGAATGCAGTATTTTTAACTGTATTATGCGGTATTATTAGAGCTGTTGATACTCATGCAGATATGCTTAGAGCATCTGTTGCTCATGCAGGAAATGACCACAGGCTTGGAGCAAACGAAGCACCACCTGCAATTATTTCTATATATCTTGGTGACCAGCTTAATGAAGTTATTGAAAATATAGAAAAAGGCGAAAACAGCTCTAAACATAAAGCGGGTGTAATGCAGATAGGCGTAGATACTCTGCCAAACCTGCCAAAAGATGCTACAGATAGAAACAGAACAAGCCCTTTTGCATTTACTGGTAATAAATTTGAATTTAGAGCACCAGGCTCAAGCCAGTCTTGTTCTGGTCCAATGACAGTATTAAACACTATTGTGGCAGATTCTTTTGATTATATTGCAGAGAAACTTGAAGGCTTTGTTGGCAATGAAGAAGCTTTTAACAGCGAACTTCAAAAAGTATTAAAAGATATTATTAAAACACATAAAAGAGTTATTTTTAATGGTGATGGCTATACTGAAGAATGGAAAGCAGAAGCAGCACGCAGAGGGCTTCCAAATGCTGCTACTACAATGGATGCACTTCGCTGCTTAGTAAATGAAAAAAATATTAATCTTTTCGATAAATACGGCGTATATTCTAAAAAAGAACTTGAATCACGTTTTGAAGTATTTTTAGAAGAATATCACCGTAAAATACGCATAGAAGGTGAAATTGCTTTAAATATAGTGCGTAATAACATTTTACCTGCTGTTATTGAAGAGTTTAAAACAGAACTTTCTGCAGTTAAATCTGCAACAGATGCTGGTATTACAGTTGGTGTTGATGCATTAAAAAGAAATGTAGAACTTTTAGGTAAAGGACTTGAAGACTTAACAGAAAAAACTGAAAAAATGGAAAAAGCTGTTACAGGACTTCATGAAGAAATCCTTGAAGCAATGGCAGAATTAAGAGCCGTAGTAGACAGGTTAGAAAAAGTAGTATCTGATACTTTATGGCCGCTTCCTAAATACAGGGAAATGCTGTTTATTAAATAAATTAGTATATATATAATAAGTAGTACCCCTTGCTCCTTAATTTTTAAGGAGTAAGGGATTTTTTTTATTATTCATAGAAAAATAGTTGCATATTAAGCTAAAAAAATATAATATTAATAATCATCTATATTTATAGTGGTGTTAAATGGAAACATCTATCACTTTAAAATCTACAACAATGACAAGGGCAGTTACCATTATACTTATGGTTATTATTTTTATACTGCTTCTTTTTATGTTTTTTTATAAACTTGTAGATAACGCAGAAAAAATTGGTTATGAATACATCAATGCTTACACTCAGTCTGCACAGTCTATAGTAAATAAACATGCGCTTGTTTTAGAAAGTGGTGCAGCAAGTCTTTCATTTTTTATGACTAAAAATCATTCAGAAGATGATGTGCAGCAGTGGATGAGCAACTATATTGAATATATTAGAAAAACTCTTGGCACAGAAGGTATTGATGTTTTCGGTATAATAAATGGTAAGCTTGTATCTGGTCAAAACAGGCTTGGTTCTGTTACTATGCCTGTAAATCAGATGAAGTGGTATACAAATGCTCGTAAGCGTAAGGGTGAAATTGTTTATACTGATGTTTATACAGATATTGTAAATGGGGAAAAAGTATTTACTCTTGCTACAGCTTTAGAAAATGGCAGAGATGTTTTAGCCCTTGATATTTTCCCTAAAACTATAGGCAATAAATGGCTTTTAGATAACACACTTCCAGAAAATTCTTCTTATTTTTTAGCAGACAGTAATGGAGAAATTATTTTAATGCAGTCATCCATTAATCAGCCGTTTGATAATTTCCGTTCTGCAATTAAAAAAACTGTCAGTAAAATATATTTAGGAAATAACGAATATAATTCTGTATTTTATTATATTATTGATTTAGAAGATAAAAAACGCAGTGTTTTTTATAGTTTTACCCAAAATAATATGATTGTTATATTAACTATTTCTCAGGTTGTTTTATATAAACAGTCATTAAATATGATAAAAAATGATGTTATTACTTTTTTTTCTAAGCATATTGAATTTTTAATTGGTGCAATATTTCTTTTATTTGTTATTATTTTAAGAGTCAGAGTTTTAAGAAGAATGGTAGTGTACCAAAACCAGTCTATAAAAACATTAAGCAACTCTTATGCTGCGCTGTATAGAATTAATTTGAAAACTAAGCGATATACCAATATTAAGCAGGCAGAATTTTCTTATATTTTACCTAAACCAAACGGAAATTATAATGAATTACTAAATTCATTAAATGTGGTAATGGATAAAGAAACGAAAGCAGAATTTAATAAACAGTTTTCTATAGAAAATATGATTAAATTATCTAAAAAGCTTGTAAACGAGTTTGGCGGTGATTTTAAATGGGTTGTAAATGGTGAAAACTGCTGGATGAATGTAAGTGTGCTTTTTGATACATATAATATAGCAAATGATGCAGTTATGTGTTTCCGTAATGTAGATAATGAAAAGAAAAAGCAGTTGGAAAGTATGCAGCTTTTAGAAGATAATGTGCAGAATATGCAGGATAATATTCAATCAGACCGTTTATTTTATTCAAATATAAGCCATGATATGAGAACTCCTATTAATGGTATTATGGGTTTTGTAGAGTTATTAAAATATAATATTGATAATAAAGAAAAAATAGAGGAATATTCTAATAAAATACAAGTTACTGCCCAATTATTAAAAGAGCTTATTGATGATATTTTAGTGGAAGCAAAAGATAAAAAAGGTATAAAAGATGATAACCAGATAGTTTTTAATATTAAAGATGATGTAGAAAACCTTGTTGAAATATTTAAGGTACAGTCTAAAACTGAAAATAAAAGTTTTACAGTGTCATTTAATATTAAAAATAATAAAATCAAAGGTGATTATCATAAGCTGTGCCACATTTTAAATAATCTTTTATCAAATGCCTTTAAATATACTCATGAAAATGACAGTATATCTTTAACTATTAATCAAATAGAAGATACAAAATCTCTTTATTATAATTTTATAGTAAAAGATACTGGTATAGGTATGTCAAAAGTATTTTTAGACAGGCTTTTTGAGCCATTTGCAAGAGAAAAAATGTTCAGCGATAAAAGAATGCAGGGCACAGGGCTTGGTATGGCTATTGTATTGCAGAGAGTTCATTCTATGAATGGAGATATTAGTGTAGACAGCAGCTTAGGTGTTGGAACAACTGTTACTGTTTCACTTCCTTTTGAAAGATATACAGAAGAAGATGCTGAAAATGATGCTTTAGAAAACCATAATGAAGAAAACCAGTTTAATGAAGAAAAACTACATGGAAAAACAGTATTAATTGTAGAAGATAATAAAGTAAATATGGAAATATTAAATGAACTTCTTAAAATAAAGCAGATGAATATTATACAAGCATGGAATGGTAAAGAAGCTTTAGAAATTATAAAAAATTCAAAAGAGTATGAAATAGATATAGTTTTAATGGATATATTAATGCCAGAAATGGATGGATATACTGCTACAAAAGAAATTAGAAAACTTGGTAGAAAAGATACAGCAGAACTTCCGATTATTGCTTTAACTGCTAATGCGTTTACAGAAGATATTGAAAAAACAGTAGAAGCTGGCATGAATGGCTGCGTAACTAAGCCTGTTAATTTTAATGTACTTTTAAAAACTATAAATCAGTTTGTAAAATAAATCTGAAAATAATATATTATTTAGCTTATTTTCATAAAAAAATAATAAATTTTATTAAAAATAATCAAAAATATCTGGGGGTACCCCATTTTTTTTGTAAGAATATTTATAACTATTTAATAATAAATAAGAAAGTGCTTTATAAGTATAAAAAGAGACTTTTAAA
>CALVEY010000004.1 GCA_944326705.1 uncultured Mucispirillum sp. | reverse complement strand
TAACTCTAGTAAATATTTTATTTTAATTATTATATAGTTATTAGTATTATTATAAAAAAATGGGGGTGAAGCAGTAATTATACTTGGTGGTACCCCATTTTTTACAACATTTTATGTCACTCAGAGGCGAAGTGCTAGCGGAGCCGAAGAGTCTATAATTTTTACTAACTAGAACATTATAAGATTCTTCGCCTACTATCGTAGGCTCTGAATGACAGTTACCTGAGATTATTTCTATTTTTACATATATTATCAAATAATTATAGCATTTTTTAATAAAAAAATGGGGTACCACCAGTAATTATATCCTTTTTATTTTTTCCTTTTAACAGGTCGTCTATTTGACACTTCTTTTCTGTTTTTTACCCTTTTTTCTCTTAAATGTCCTGTTTTTCTTCTTCCTCTGCCTGATTTAAACTGTTTTAATATTTTATTTAAATCATCAGGTATAACAACAAGTCTTTCTTCTGGGTTTATATAATTTAACTTATGTTTTGTATAGCTTTCTATTTTAGGGATAAGATAGGAATCTTCTTCAGTTGCAAAGATAACTGACACACCTTTTTCACCAGCTCTGCCTGTTCTGCCTATTCTGTGAACATAATCTTCTGGGTCTTCAGGCAGTGAATAGTTAAATACATGGGTAATACCATCTACATGTATTCCACGAGCTGCAACATCTGTTGCACATAATATGCGTATTGTGCCGTTTCTAAGTTCTTCTAATGTTTTAATTCTTCTTGACTGAGTAACATCACCAGATAAAAGACCACATGAAAGTCCGCAGGCTTTAAACATATCTGTAAGACGGGCAACTTCATCCCGCCTGTTTCCAAAAATAATTACTCTGCTTAACATATCCTGCGAAATAATATTATATATGATTGCAAACTTTTCTTTGTCTGATGCAATATAAGCAATCTGCTCAATATTTTCAGAAGTTATTTCTTTTGATTCTACTTCAAAGCTTAATGGGTCTTTTGTCCACTGAGCAGCAAGTCTTAAAATATCCTGATTTAATGTGGCGCTAAAAAGCATTGTCTGCCTTTTTGATTTAGATGGGGCTGCACTGATAATTTTTTTCATATCTGGAATAAAGCCCATATCAAGCATTCTGTCTGCTTCATCAATAACAAGTATTTCCACTTCGCTTAAATCAAGCACACCCTGGTCTTTATAATCAAGAAGTCTGCCAGGAGTAGCAACTAATATATCTATAAATTTATTTTCTATCTGGCGTTTTTGTTTTTCATAATTGATACCGCCAAAAACTGACTGTATAGTTAAACCGCAGTATCTGCCAATATTTCTTGCATCTTTTTCTATCTGGATAACAAGCTCTCTTGTTGGCGCCATAATTAATGCTCTTGGAGTGCCTTTTTTCCTGTTATTTAATTCATTATTCATAAGTCTTGTAAATAATGTAATTAAAAATGCAGCAGTTTTGCCTGTACCAGTCTGAGCTTTACCTGATACATCTTTACCTTTTAAACTTTCTGGCAGAATAAGCTGCTGAATTGGTGTGCAGTATTTATATTCACACTCATATATGCCTTTCATAAGTTTAGGAGAAAGCCCTAAATCATGGAAGCGGAGCATACCTTCTTTTTCTTCCACCTGAAATTCATTTATATCCCAGTTTCCAAAATCTGCTGCTTCATCTTCCATATTAATATTTTTAAGCTCAGCATTTTTACTCTGTCTGCTTTTAGCTTTATTTGAAATATTTCTGCTGCTTTTTCTTTTTTCTGCATGTTTGTTTTCTGGTGATACTGACTGACTTGCTTTATTTGTTTCTTGTTGTGCAATTTTTTTTGAAATCTCTTTAATGATTATTTGATTTTGTGCAGTCTTGTTTTTCTTAATAATTTGTTTAATTCTTTCAAGTATCGACATTTTACCCTTCATTATATTTAATTATTTTATAAAATCCTCATAAGTATTCGCAATATATAATATAAATTTAAATTTTGGTAGCGATTTTTTTAATTTTTGGCGAAATTTTTTTAGGATTAAAAAATTATACTTTTATATTAATAAGTTAAGAATTTATATAAAAAAACAAGGTTTTTGATTTATAAAAAAAGCAGGTATAAAATATATACCTGCTTTTATTTAATTAATTTAATTTTGGCATCAATTCAATATCTTCAAATTCGTTATCTCCAGCTTTAAAAAGGTAATGAATATCTGCATCTTTTTTAAGCAAGTTATTCATATTTTGTGATGCCTCAGCTAAAGAATCTTGAAGCTGCTCATTATTTCTTATTATTTTTGTAACAGGGCTTTTTATTTTTGGAGTACTTTCTGCTGGCACACTTTTTACATATACTTCTTCTTCATTTGTTATAGATGTATAACTGCCGTAATCTAATCCTGTATTTGAACCAGTAGAATTTACTACGCCTATAAAAATAGATGCAGAAACATCAGCTGCACCCTGCTCCACAACACCAGCAATTCCACCTGCATAGTCATCAGCTGTAATCTGCCCAGCAGCATAAGAGCCTTTCACATAAGAACCAGATGAAAACACTCCAGCTATACCGCCTATACCGCCAGTTGCTGTTGTGTAATCTACTGATTTAGGAAGGTTTGTAAGATTAATATTATTTGCTGCAGATGAGATTATTTTACCTTTGTTAATACCTGTTATACCGCCAAGCACAGTTTTTGAAGTAGCAAATTTTATAACAAGGCTTCCTGTATCAACAGTGCAGTTATCAATTACTCCTGTAGACTGCCCAGTAATCAGACCAGCATTAGCAGACAAATCTGCATATACTTGTTGCAACTCAACTGCAGCATTATTAATAGATACATTTTTAATAGTACCATTGTTTTCACCAGCAACAACACCAGTATAAGTCTCTCTGTGTGTTATCCCCAGTGACCTTATAACAGGAGTATCAAATGTAACATTCATAATAGTACCGCCAAGCACACTTACAAAACCATAATGGACACTTGCACGGTGATCTACTTTATATTCCCTTATTATATGACCGTTTCCATCAAAAGTGCCATCAAAAATTTCACCAGCGTGTTCTGTTTCATCACCTCTGAAATCTAAATCTGTCATTAATTTAAATGATTTATTTTCTATATTATAAAAGCAGTTTGAAAACCCTTGTCTGTTATATATCAAATATACACCATTTTCGTCCTGCTCATATCCAAGCAGCACTTTTCTTATTGTTTTAATAGTGTATTCTGCAGTTTTACCACCTGCTGCTGCAGTAATTACAACATTTTCTGCCTCTGCCAAAGCTGTAATAATTGCATCTCCTGTTATACTATCCTGCTCTATTGAAACTGCTGTATCATTATTTGATGACCATGTTACTTTATTATCTGTAGCATTAGCTGGGAAAAACTCTGCTTTAAAAGTAACCTGCCCTTCAACACCCATTTCATCATAACCTTTAATTTTTATCTCAGATACTGGTATTTCTATGCCGTTTGGTACAAACTCTACATCAATACTTACACTTGCTTTTTCTCCGCAAGGTTGATTTGATTTATCAACGGCTGCAGCTGTAATAGTAACAGGTCCTGTTTGATTTCCATTTTTTACTCTGCCATTAGCATCTACTAATGCAACCTCCATATTACTAGATGTCCACAGTATATCCTGGCATGATGCATCTGCTGGTAAAATAGATGCCTGCAGCTGCAGTATATCATGTATTCCAAGAGTTGTTTTTCCATTAACAGTAACATTTTCATAACCTGTAATTTTTACCTGTTCTACAGGCACTTCTTTAACTGTAACTTCAAAAGATGCTGATACTCCACCTGCTGTTGCTGTGATTACAGCAGTGCCAGAATAAGCACCTGGTTTATCACTTGCAGAAACTTTTCCTATCTCATCTACTACTGCCACCCATTCATCACTTGATTTCCATGTAACTTCATTAAATGTAGCATCACTTGGAATTACTTCTGCCACAAACTGCACAGGCTCCTGTCCTCTCATTATTTCTGCACTGCCAGTAATTATTACTTCCTGCACAGGTATCACCTGTTCTTGAGGATTTATTGTTATTTTCACACTGGCAGTCTGGTTTCCTGCCTTTGCAGTAACAGTAACTTTACCGCTTTTATTTTCACCATTTGCTATTAAAACGCCATTTTCATCAATGGTGGCAAGAGATATATCACTTACTTCCCATATAACAGTTTTATTTGTAGCATTCTCTGGCAAAACTTCTGCTGTCATATGAAGCTGTTCCCCTGCTAAAACATCAAACTTTAACTCCTGCACACCTATATTAACAGAACTAACAGGAGTATATGGAGTTTCTGGTGCTTTTACATAAATAGATACAACATCTTTTATATCGCCATAACTTGCTGTAATTTCTACCATACCTTCAGCAACATCTTTGGCACGAATTAAACCATTATTATCAATTTCAAGCAAATCTTGATTACTTGATTCCCACATAATATTTAATTCAGGCCTATCTGTCTTAAGCTGATATTCTGTGTTAAAATCTAAATATTCAGGTGCATTTGTAATACTTATACTTTCAACGACTGCAGGGGGAGTATCTCCACCGCCACTAGAACTTGAGCCAGAGCCAGAACAGCCATAAACAAAAATGCTGAACACCAGCGATAATACAAAAACAAGGAAATGCTTTAATTGAATTTTTTTTGAAAACATATTACCCTCCAGAAAAATTTAAGATAATATTAAAAACCTACCCAAAAGATTGGTTAATATACATAAAAATTTTCAACATATAAAATAACCTGATGATGTTTTAAAGATAAGCAGCTATCAAAACTATATAATCAAAAGGAATAAATCATATGAATAATTTGGCAGTATACGGAAAAGAGGATACCAAAAGGCACCCTCTTTTCCGTCTACTATTTGTAACACTACTAAAATTACTACTATATATACTGTATTTACTACTATTATTTAATACTCTCTAATTTATTTATACTTTATATATTTATAATACTTATATACTTAAAATATACTTTATATACTTATATAATTATTATTCTACTTATTCTCTATGAGTGTAATATAGTCATTATTTTTAATTATGTCAACCACTTATTTTTGCATTTTTTAAAATTCTTGTATTTTTGCTTAAATTTTAAGCAGTTATTTTTTAAATAATATTATTTATTAATAATTTAAAAAAATTAAATTTTTAAAAATAATTTTGTAAAATCAAAAAGCAGCCTTTATTTTATTAGGTTTTATTTTGCGGTTTTTTTTCAATTGAACTGGTCAATATTTTATAATTGCTTAAAAAAAAGGCAGATATTTCATCTATACCAATATCTGCCTGTATTTCTGCATAAATTTTAAGCAAAACACATAATTTATGTAAAATTATATATGTTTTTTGATACTTTCTGCGTCTTTTGCGATTTCTGGAATTTCCACTTTTAATCTTGGCGGAGTATGTTTACCAAAATCATCATTTTTATATCGTGGGATAATATGAACATGGGAATGGAATACTTCCTGACCAGAAGCCGGCTCATTCTGCTGGAACATATATATTCCTTCTGCATTAAAAGCTGCCTTTACAGCTAATGCCACTTTCTTAAGCACAGGATAAAAACCTTCCCCAACATTATCCGGCGTATCAAGCAGGTTGCGGCAGTGATACTTTGGTATAACAAGAGTATGGCCGCGAACAGCAGGATTAATATCCATAAATGCTAGAAAATTATCATCTTCATATACCTTACAGGAAGGAATTTCCCCTGCAATAATTTTACAAAATATGCAATCACTTTCCATTATACACCTCATATTTGATAAATAATATATAGTATGCTATACAAATTTTTATATGTAAATATAAAAAAGTATATAAGATAAATACATTTTCATTTTATAATTTAAAAAAATTTTATACAGATATATATATTTTACCAGACAGATGTAAATAAAAATTTTATATTTTGTTTTGAAGAATAATATCTTTATTATTTTAGTTGATTTTATTTCATTAATTTTATATGCTGTTTAATAAAGTATAATATAAGGCGGTGTTATGAATTCAGATACACTTATAAATGACCTTAGTGTTGTAAGAGAATATTTTTCTCACAACCTGCGTACATCTACTGCTATGGTTGTAGCTACTGTCAGCCTTTTTAAATTTGGTCTTAGTGACGATACTGACAGTATGGCAGATATGATTGTAGAATCATCATACTTTCTTGATGTATATGATAAAGGTATGGAAGTATTATTTAACTATATATTAGGTAAACCTATACGCAATGATAAAGAAGCTTTTGACCCTGTTAAAATCACAGGAAAAGTTATAGAAGATTTAAGAAGCACTATTAAAGAGCAGAATATTAATATTTCCTGCTTCTTTGAAGATATGAAAGCATGTGAAACTAACAGCTATGTGGCTAAAACTCTGCTGGAACTTATTTTATGCGAAGAAATTAGAAAATGCACTGCCGAAATAACTATTTCTTCAATAGATAATGTATTATATATTAAAAAAACAGCAGAAACTAAAAACCCAGAAATATATAAAATCTTTGCAAGGTTTTTTGCCGAATTTAATATAGAATTTACATATACACTTGATACTCTTACACTGAGGTTTGCATAATGAAAGTCTTAATTGCAGATGATGAACTTAGACTGCGTAAAGTTATTGCTCTTTATATGTCTAAATGTGGTTATGAAATAATAGAAGCAGGAAATGGCGAAACCGCTATTGAACTGGCAAAAGAAAATAAGCCGGATGCAATAGTATTAGATGTGATGATGCCTGGTATGACTGGTATTGAAGCTACTAAAAAAATAAGAGAACTGCCAGAATTTGCTAAAACGCCTATTATACTTTTAACTGCTAATGCAAGTGAAGATGACATTAAGATAGGGCTTGCTTCAGGTGCAGATAAATATATTACAAAACCTTTTTCCCCAAAAGAACTTGTAGAATCAATAGATAATTTTGTAAAATAATTTATATTGTATGGTATACTTATGAATATACGCTTTATTGGAAGTGAAAACGGATTACAGACATTTAAAAAACTGCTGAATGGTAAAGCAAATGTTTCAAATGGAGCTGATGCAAAAGATGCTTTAATATTTGAAATATCTTCTTTAGAAGTGCTTTATAAAATACCAAAGCGCAATTTTGGTGTGCCAGTATTTTTTTATCTGACTACTCCTAATAAAACTGTTATATCTAATATTAAAGAATACAGAATTTCTGGAATATTTTTTCCACCATTAAATGCTGATGCTATAATGTCTAAACTTGTTCGCTCACAGACTCAGGATGCAGCAGTTAATGAAAGAGATTATGAAACACTTCGCATTAAAATTATTGCAAAAGCTGAAAACATACCTACTCTGCCAACTATTGCTCAAGAGTTAATAAAATTAACAAGCAATACTTCTCAGGCAGCAATAGGACAGGTAACTTCTAAAATTAAAATGGACCAGGGTATATCATCTAAAGTAATTAAACTTGTTAACTCCCCATTTTATGGGGTACGCAAAGAGATAGCTTCTATTGACAGAGCTACTATGCTTCTAGGGTTCAGCTCTGTAAAAAATATTGCTCTTGCTATCTCTTTAGACCAGTATTACCAAAAACCATTTAATATGTATAAAACTACTGGGCAGGCTATGTGGCAGCATGCATATAATGTAGCATTAATTTCTTCAGAAATTGGCAAATATTTACAGCAGGACTGTGACGCTCTTTATATGGCAGGACTTATGCATGATATAGGCAAAGTTATTATGGCAGATTTCCTTGTTAAAGAAGTAGAATGTGTACAGGACGAAAGAGAGCAGCTAGGGTGTGACCATGCAGAGATTGCAGCAGTTATTTTGAATAAGTGGTCTGTTGCCCCTGCTATTGTAGATGCTGTTAAAACTCACCATGATGCAGGGCCTGAATTATACGGCAGAATTGTTGCTGCTGCAAACAGTATTGACCATGACAAAGAAAATATTGATGAATACATTTACCAGCTTAATGCAGAATATCCAATACATGATATTGATGCATTAAAAGATTCTATACAAACTATTGTAAGCGATACTACAGATGGCAACTAAGGATAACATATTAAACTTATTAAATATTGTTTCTTCTGATACAACAGAAGATTTTATCAGGCAGATTAATGAGTTTTTTATTCAATGCTCACTAAAAGGCTATTATATTTGGGATGTAGCAGGCAATATCTGCGAGCCATGCCAGTATATCCATCCAGATATTTATGCAACTTTTGATATTTATGAGCTTGGATTTAAAGAAGATGAAGTATTCTTAAAAAATATTAACCTTGATATATCATACTTCAATGACACCTATCATATAGATTCTGCAATATTTTTATCACATAATTCAAGAGTTACCCATATTATTACTTTTGAAGAACAGCTTCCTGAAGATATAGAAGAAAAAATTAAATTTGTAGCACCTTATTTTGGCAAACGCTCAGTAGAACTTTTTTCAAAAGAAAGGCAGATGGATTTATATATAGATTATCAGAAAAAAGTAGATTTTATTAAACGAGCAAGTATTATTTTTATGTGCCTTGAAATAGAAGAAGTTATATCTATGTCTATTTCATTTTTTATGGATGTTTTTTCTGCTGATGCAGTCTGTGCCATATATAAAAATGAATTTCATGGTATAGGCGTAAACGAAGAAGACTTAATAGAAAACATCACCATATATGATATGCCGCTTAAAGATTACTTTATGAATAATGAAGAAACTGTATTTGTAGAAAACGAAGTTATTTCTTCAAAGTTTAATATAAAAAATACTTTCTTTATATATGATAAATCATCAGATTTAAGGTTTGCTCTTTTTAATATAATGGTAGATATAGTGCCTGATAAAGATTTTTCATCACTTGTTTCAAGCATTGTATCTATTGCCACAGAAAATGCATTAAACCACGAAGCACTTACAAAATTTAAAATAGAAGAAACAGAGATAGCTCATACTGCTGATATTTTAAATAAATTTGTTAAACGCACAATTCAGATTGATAATAACGATAAAATATATGGAATAAGCTATCCTGCAAGAAATGCAGGGGGCGACTTTGTAAACCTTATGCAGGTAGGCAACGACTATATTTTCTGTGTTGCTGATGTATGCGGTAAAGGGTATTCTGCAGCAGTTTTAACAGTTGTTCTTAGTGTATTTATGTCACATTTTAAATCCTCCGATGAGCTTACTGCAAAAGTATCTGGCTTAAACCAGTTTTTAATATCCAAAAACTTTGGTGACAGATTTATTACAAGTTTTTTTGGAGTATATCACAGCGATACTAAAGAGCTTGAATATATTTCATGCGGCCATGACCCAGCTGCTGTTCTTTCAAAAAATAATAAAATAGAGTATATGACTTCTGACTATATGCCTATGGGAATTATGCTGGAAGACTATAAATCAAAATCCATAAAAATAGAAGATGACAGCATAATATTTGTATATACTGATGGTCTAATAGAATATTCTTCTCTTGATGACCTGCTTTGCTTAGTAAATGCTTTATCTGAGAAAAAATCAAAAGATATAGCAGAATCTTTATATAAAGAGCTTGTAACTGATACAAGTCTTCAAAAGGACGATTTTACATGCCTAATAATGAAAATATAACAAATGAAGAAAAATCTAAAAACATACAAAGTATGTTTGATAATATTGCAGATAAATATGACTTTTTAAACGGCGTATTAAGCTTTGCCATGGATGATAAATGGCGTCAGAAAGCTATACAGCTTGCAGATATTCAAGATAAACATAAAGTGCTGGATTTAGCCTGCGGCACAGGGGATATGATAATAGAAATAAAAAAACAGCACCCTTTATGCCATGTATTTGGCGGTGATTTCAGCATAAATATGCTGCACCACTGCAGAGAAAAAATACCTTCATGCCCACTTTCTGCAGCTGATGCCCATTTCCTGCCATATAAAGATAACTCTTTTGATAGATTAACTATTGCTTTCGGATTTAGAAATGTTACTGATAAATTAAAAGGGCTTTCTGAATTCCACCGTGTAATTAAGCCTGGTGGAAAAGTATGTATATTAGAGCTTACAAAACCAGAAAACTCATTTACAGGCTTTTTCTATAAGCTTTATTTTATGTATATACTGCCAGTAATAGGCGGCATATTTTCATCTAAAAAAGCATATAAATATCTGCCTGAATCAGTTTACCACTTCCCAAAGCGTAAAGAATACAGGCAGCTGATAGAAGATGCAGGGTTTAAAAATATAACATTTAAATCTCTAGTTTTTGGAGCTGTAACAATAACAGTTATGGAAAAGTAACTACTATTGCTTTTTAAGCTTAACTGTTTTTATATATCTGCCATTATTATATACTTGAAAAGATGATTTATTTTTATCATATACTGCTTCCTGAAACTTAAACTCTTCATCTTTATATTTTACTTCTACATATTCTTTCTGGTAGATATATTCTATATTACTTAATGTGATTTTTAAGTCTTCCCTGCAGCCCCCGGAAGTATGTACATACACTTTATCATTATTACGGGCAAAAACAAGCCTGCCGTTTTGGGTTATGGCAATATTTGTACCTATTTGAAAAGTAGACCTGATGCCGTTATATATAAGCTCCATACTATGAACTGATACATTCTGGGCGCCTGTTTTTTCAAAATACACATTTAATACTCCATTATCACCTGGTATAATAACGCTTTTTGAATTATGTGCCTTTAAATTATCCACCATTTCTGCTGCCAGTGCAGATACATTTTGTGCATAGCTGCATAATGGTATTACTGCTGATAAAATAATACTTAATACTAATTTAATATACATACCTGCCCCCTTGCCTGCGGCTTTTATCTAGGTATTAATTTTACTCCTTTTGCTAAATTATCTAATATACTTCCTGAACGGGCATAGCCTGGAGAAATATATTTTTCTATTTCTGGAAAATTAGGATAATTTTCTTCTTCATGAGCAAATATTATTTTAGTTAATACTCCCTCATGGTGTCTTGGGTTTACATATACTATACGCTCTGTCTGTACAGGCTCAGTATATGTATATTCTGTTTTATTAAATATTTTATCCTTTACTCTGTATACTTCTTCTGTGCTTTCATAATCATCTGCATTATAACCTAAGCTTACAGCAATCTGTTTAAATACATTTTCAGCATCTTTATCTATTTTTTTCCTAAAATAATCGCCTAAAATATGGGCTATTTCCAGATTGCTTTTGCTGTTTACAGGGCTTTGCACTACCTTTTTAGTTCTCAGCAGTCTGCCGTCAAGACTTACTGCTGTGCCATTTGTTTCTAATACAGCCATAACAGGAAGTACCACATCTGCATTATTTACTGTGCCTGTTAAAAACATATCTGGTGTAGCATAAAATTCTGCATTTTCTATTATGTGCATAAGCTCTTCATTTTTGCCAGTTGATGGGTTTACTGCCAAAGCAAATACTGCCTTAGGGGAAGCTTTTACTGCCTCATCAATAGTAAGTCCGCCTGCATATAAACTTCCCACATAGTTAAATTTATCATAAGTTAATATAAATGCCCTTAATTTATCCTGTCCTATATAATCTGCAAATGATAAGATAGATTCCAGCTGCCTTTCTCCGCAGAAATATTCATTGCCTGCTATTATTGAGATTTTTGCATTAGATGAAATCTGCTTCCTTAAAGCTGTATATATATTTTTATCTGATGATTTAATTTTTTCAAATTCTCCTGCAAAATCTGCATAGTCTGCAATAAGGCTTAAATATGTCCTTTCTTCGTAATCATACCTTTGCAGCCCTATTGTTATTACTTTTGCATTATTTTTACGGATTGCTTTAATCACGCTCCATTTTACACCAACATTTTCTCGTGCAAAATCCGCCCCTATAACAAATATTACATCAGAATTTTCTACTTCTTCTAGTGTGCCTACACTTTCATAATGACCAAATTTTTCTTTAAAAAGTCTGGCAAACCTGCCAAAATAAACTTCTGCTTCTGTAATAAACTTCATACCTGTTTTATCTGCTAATGCTTTATAACTGAAAAGCTCTTCGTTTGAAAGCCAGCCCCCTGCTATAATAAGGCTGTTTTCTACTCCATATTCAGTTAAGCCGTGATATACTTTATCCATAGCATCATGCCAGTCTGTTTTTATAAAAACACCATCTTTTTTTACAAGCGGTGATTTTATTCTTTTTTCAATATCTAAAAACTTAAACCCATAGCGTCCTTTAGAACAGATAGATGTGCCACAGGAAAGCCTTGTTCTGTGTATCTGGTTTTGATGAACACCATAATTAATCTTGCAGCCTACAGAGCAGAAAGAACATGTAGTATTAATATATTCTAACTCCCATACTTTTAAAGAATCTGTAAAAGGTTTGTCTTTTATAGCTCCAACTGGGCAGCTGTCTACACACATACCACAAAAATCACAGTTTAATGGCTCACTTACTGGCTCAATATGAGCATTATTACCGCGAGCAACCACATCTATAGCATCGCAGCCTGCCACATCTCTGCACACATTAACACATCTCATACAAAGCACACATGCATCTCTGTCATATAAAAGCATATTCCAGTCCTGCAGTGGATGATGCTCAACTTCTTCCACATCTGTTACTTCGCTTAACCCCATTTGGCGGGCAAGCTCTCTTAAAACACAGTCTTCTGCATTTTCACATATTCCGCATTTTAAAGGGTGCTTTAAAAGAATAAATTCTAAAGCTTTTAATCTATGTTTTTTTACTTCTTCAGTATCAGTACGCACAACCATACCGTCAGTTGCAAAAGCAGAGCATGATGCAACAGGCTGCGGCACTCCTTCTACTTCCACAAGGCATATTCTGCATGCCCCAGTTTCAGCAATATCCCTAATATAACAAAGAACAGGAATATGGATATTATTGCGTTCTGCAACCATTAATATTGTTTCTCCCTCTTTAAAAGGGTATTTGTTATCATTAATTGTAATGTATCTATCCATTATTTCTCTCCTGTTGCAAACATACCTACACGCATACACCGCAGGCAGCGTCTTGCTTCCAAAGCTGCAGTATGTTCATCATAAGCCTGCTCTACTTCATGAAAATTTGTAATACGCTCTTCTACAGGAAGCTTTTCTGTTTCATACCTTTTAATAACTGGTCTAGGCGGCTCTGGTGCTTCCCCATAGCTGAATATTTTATTATCATATAAATATTTTTCCATAACTTCTGAAGGCTCTAAATAAGGGCTGCCGCTCATCATATATCTATCCATCATCTGGGCTGCTCTTTTTCCATTGCCTATTGCTCTTACAACTGTATTTTCCCCATCAATACAGTCCCCCGCTGCAAAAATACCTTTTATAGATGTGGTAAAATATACTTTATCACACACTATTGTATTCCATTTAGTAATTTCTAAGCCGTCCTCTGCCTGAATAAAACTCATATCAGGTTTTTGACCTATTGCAGGAATAAGATAATCACATTCTAAAATAAAGTTTTCACCCTTTACAACTTCAGGGCTCCTTCTGCCTGTTGCATCAGGTGAACCAAGCCGCATTTTATTACACTCTATACCTTTAAGCCTGCCATTTTCGCCTACTGCCCTGACAGGTGCAGCTAAAAACATAAATTTTACACCTTCATCTTCTGCATCTTTTATTTCATAATCTTCTGCAGGCATTTCATCACGCGTGCGCCTGTATAATATAGTAACATCATTATTAAAGCGTATAGCAGTTCTTGCACAGTCTATAGCAGTATTTCCACCACCTACAACTATTACTTTGCTGTTTTCAACAGGCTTTTCATATTTTGATACACGCTCTAAGTAGTCTATACCATTGCATACTCCTTCCACCTGCTCTATATCTGCAATGCGTGAATCCTGTGGAAGCCATGCACCAATAGCTAAAAGTGCCGCATCATAAGAAGCTGTAAGATATTCTAATGTGATTTCATTACCTAATGTTTTATTATAATGAATATTTACTCCTAAGCTTCTTATAATATTTGCTTCATACTGTAGATGCTCTCTTGGTTCTCTAAAATCTGGAATACCAGCAGCAGTCATTCCACCAGGCTCCTGCATTTTATCAAATACTTCCACCTGATGCCCCATAAGCGCTAAATAATAAGCAGCAGAAAGCCCTGCAGGTCCTGCCCCTATTACTGCACATGTTTTGCCGGTAGGTGCTTTTTTCTCTGGAATATTTGGCACATGGTTTCTAAAATATTCATAATTCCATGCAGACTGCTTTAAATTCATAATATTTATTGGCTCATCTACTTCACCACGCCTGCATACAGCCTCACATGGATGCGGACATATTCTGCCGCAAAGACCAGGAAGCGGCATATGCTCCCTGATAATAGATAAGGCTGGCAGAAATCTTTTTGTCCTAAGCTCATCAATAAATTCTGGTATCTGTATATGGGCAGGACATGCAGAAGTACATGGTGCCGACATATGAAAATGATAATCTAACTTTGGTGCGTTGTGATATTTATGTAATTTTTCTGGATATTCTTTTAAAAATGATTTAACAATGCTGACAGATGATGGTGCAAAGGAACATTTTGAAGTAGCCTGAATACTGTCTGCTAAATCAAGAGCTTCCTGCATTTTTGCAAGCTCTGGGTCCTGCCTTAACTCTTCCATCATATCAGCTAAAAGAGTTGTGCCGTTTTTACCAGGAATACACCTGCCACAGCAGCCATGTTCACTTACATACCGCATAAACTCACACATAGCAGCAGCAATATCTATACCTTCATCATATACTAAAAATCCATGCCAGCTAATAACAAGCTTTACAGGTTTACCGTTTACATCATCTTGAAAGATAAATGGTGATTCTGGTCTGTCCTGCTCCTGAACATTCCTAAAATCAAGACGCTCACCTTTACGAAAGCCATAAACTACCTTTGGCATATTCTACCTCTTACTCTCTCGTTATATATTTATTATTATTTCATAATTTTATAAAAAATGCTAGATATGTTTTAATTTTATCAGCTATATTTTTACATTTGTATAAGATAGTAATATATTCTTTTTCACTATATATAATTATGCTTTAATTGTTATTTCTAAATAATGCCATCACCTTATGTAACAGCATAATGTAAAATAAATTATATTTATTATGTATAAAAATATTATATTTTTCTTCCATAAAATTATTTTTCAAGATATAGTAATTAAATGAAAAAAATTACACTAATATTATCTATAATTTTAATATTTTCAGGCTTAGGCTTTACTCAAACTGATATACCTGTTAGAAGCATTAAACAGCTTGAAAGTGAATGCAGTAATAACGATTTCCTTTCATGCTTTTTTGCAGGCCAGCTTCTTCAGGATACTGGGCTTATGATTTCTGCTGTTACTGCTTATAAAAAAGCATGCGATAATAAAATATATGAAGCCTGCCTAAACCTTGGAAAAATATATAAAAATGACTATAATAAAACAATGCAGAAAGAAGCTGTTAAACTTTTTAATACTGCCTGTGATAATAGTATCGTGTCTGGCTGTTTTGAGCTTGCTGCCCTTTATTATCAAGGAAATATAACTAGAAAATCACTTCCAAAAGCAAGAAAACTCTATGAAAAAGCATGCAGTATGCAGAATGCTCCATCATGCTTTAATATGGGTATAATATATCAGCAGGGCTTAAAAGTAAAAAAAGATGCTAAAAAAGCACTGGAATATTTTAATAAATCATGCAGATTGAATTTTGATAAAGGCTGCATAGAATATGAAAAATTACTAAATAAATTAACTGACAGATTAAAGGATAATTAATATGGATAATGTAATTATAAGTATTGCTGAAAAAAGTGATATTAAAGATATATTAGATATTTACGGATACTATGTTTTAAACTCACCTGCTACTTTTGAAATAGAAATACCAGATATAAATGAATTTTCATTAAGAGTAGAAAATATACAGAAAAAATATCCATACTTAACTGCTAAAATAAATGGGAAAATGGCAGGCTTTGCTTATGCTGCACCTCTGAGAACAAGAAAAGCTTATGATTATTCATGCGAAACTACAATCTATCTGCACCATGAATATTTAAATAAATCAATAGGCACAAAACTTTATACTGCTCTTTTTGATTATATTAAAAAGCAGAATATATTAAATATATATGCATGTATTACTTATGCAAATACTGAAAGTGTGCTTTTTCATAAAAAATTTGGGTTCGAAGTTGCAGCCCATTTTCACAACTGCGGATATAAGCACAACACATGGCATGATATACTATGGCTTGAAAAAATTATAGGAAACCACACTACCCCGCCAGCACCATTTATTAATTTTAATGACTTAAAACTATAATTTCTTAGTGTTATTTGTATTAGTCATTTCATCAATGTAATCTTTAAAGGCTTTTTTTACTTCTTCTTCAGATGAGCCTTTGACTGATACATTATTTCCTGCCTTTACGCCTTTTACACTGCTTGTAAAATTGTTATCACTGGCAGAATATGATATACGGCCGTAATGTTCTTTGTAATGAATTAAATTATGCATAGTAAAACTCCTTATAAGCAACCTTATACTATACAATAATTTCTGCCCTGCTTATATATTTTATAAATATCTGTAATAAACAGGGCAGAATATATATTAACCAATAAATTTAATAAATTCTTTTACCCTTTCATCATTAAAATCAACTTCATCAGGTTTATTCATTTCATAACTTGCATCTTTAATATAAAACGGATTTTCTGATACGTCCATAGGTAAATCATCTTTTTCTCGTTTTTTTGCTTCGTTATGAAGTGCCATAATATATGCAAGCACCATATTTCTTTCTTTTACAGTTTCACCCTCTGCCATAAATGTAAGCTTTGGAGAAGTGTTGCTCATGCCATACATTAAAAAGCCTGTTGACCAGTCAACCCTAATCTGTCCGTCAAACTCTACTATAGAAAAACCTTTTTTACCTTCAAATGTTTTTCTTAAACTATCTAAAATAGATGCTGTTATTGCATCTTTTGCCTCATTAGATATAGAAGTTGTGCGGATTTCTTTTGTAATAAAGCGTTTTGGCATTTTATCAAAAAATGGTTTTAATGTTTTTATATTCATTTCATCTAATACTTTTTCAAGCAGAAATATATTTTCAACAGCATCATCTCTTGGTATGCCGTCCATAGTATCAGTTGAAAACATATGCAGCGATGCCTCAATTTGTATATCCCTGTAGCCTGTTTTTGCAACAAACTCTTTTATAGATGAAAAGCCGGCAAGAGCTGCCATTTTATTCATATTAGCTGTAATAGTTTCTTTCCATAAAGAATGACCTTTTCTGTGAAACTCCGTTGTGCCATGTAACTCTTTTTCCACATAGCTTTTTACACTTGATGTATAGCGTGGGTCTACATAAATAATGCTTGCAATTTTTACTATTTCATCTATTTTTTCTTTTGCAACCTGTAATTCTTCTAACTTTTTCTTTAATGCAGGCACTGCTATCATCAGCTTATAGCCTGCTAAAATAAATGCCAGATTATCACCTAAATAGTGACCTTCCCCATTTAAAGTTAATGCATCTTTACCTTCAGTTATAGAGCCTCTGTCTGCATCTAAATCAAAAGAATGAACTCTTAAGCCTTTATCTAATGCTTCCTGTAAGCCTGGAACTCTTTCAAGCATTTCTTTTCTTGTAGGATCTGCAAGCAAATCACCAGCATTGACATTTATATCTTTGCCTAATATTGTTACATTTTCACCAAATATATCTTTAAATAATTCCACATACTGCACACCTGTGCCGCCAAACACATTTACTGCCACCATAGAATTATCTCTTTTAGAAAAATAATCTTTATAAATACTTTTCATTTTCTCAAAATATACTTTTTTGCCTTCTTTTGTTTTATCTGTAATAGTGCCGGGTTTAGTATTTCTTGGATTGAAGCTGTCATCTGCTACCGTCTCATTCATCTGACCTAGTAAATATGTATGAATACCCTGAGTGCCTATGCCAAATTTTGCACCATTTGTTGTTACTTCCACATGGCTTCTTGTAATCTGGCAGTGACCTTGAGCAGATAACTGTTCCTGGTTTTGATATACCTGCCCAGATGAAGAAATACCAATGTCATATACATTTACACCTTGAGATGCTGCACCTTTTGCAAATGATTCTGCTAATATTTTAGATGTAGGACCATTATCGTAACCTACTACAATAGTATCGCCTTCTTTTAAAGAAACTGTGCCGCCGTTTTGAGTATTAAACACCATACCTGCTGTAAGCATACCTGCAGTTTCCATAGCCTCTGGAGTCAATACTGCCTTTTCATTAAAAAAATCTCCAGGTTCACCAACATACGCCCTTATATCATAAGATGTTTTTTTAAACAGCTTGTTATTATTTTCTTTAACTTTCTTTGGAAATTCAAATAACATAGATTACGCCCCCTTTTTCATGTATATTCTATTATAATAAATTATAATAAAAAATACTTCAAGCATAATCACAAAAAAATCAAAAAAATCCCCCTTTTTTCATAAAAATAGAACTATTTTATAAAACAAGGGGGATATGTATATGAAATATTATATATTAATGACCACAGCTGCCATGATGTGAGCAGTCGTGACCTTCACCATGATGATGGTCGCCATGGTGAGAGCATACTGAGCCGCTTGATACAAGCTCGCCTTTTGCAAATAATAATGCTGCTTCATCAGGGCTGCCTGTAACACCTGTAATCACCTGCATACCTCTTGCATTACAGCCATTAACAGCACCTGCTCCCATACCGCCTGCAATAACAACTTTAGCTCCATTAGATGCAATAAAGTCTGGCAGAACACCATGACCTGCACCTGGGCTTTGAATATTTTCTGATGATACTATTTTACCATCTTCCACTTCATAAAATGAAAAAGATGGACTGTGACCAAAATGGCCGCAAACCTGACCATTTTCTACAGCGATTGCTATTTTCATAATGCACCTCACCTATTTTGCAATAATGCTTTCTAAAATGCTGTTTAAATTATCAATATCCACATCTTCCACTTTACCAGCATCTACAAGAGAAGCTATTTTTGGGTCTACTGGTATTTTTGCAACAAGTGAAACATTGTGTTTTTTAGCTATTTTTTCAATATTGCTTTCGCCAAATATTTTTATTTCTTTGCCGCAGTCTGGGCATTTTAAATAGCTCATATTTTCTACAAGTGCTAATACTGGTATATCCATCATAGCAGCCATATTCACTGCTTTTTCAACAATCATACCAACAAGCTCCTGTGGTGATGATACTATAATAATACCATCTACTGGAATAGACTGGAATACTGTTAAAGGCACATCACCAGTTCCTGGCGGCATATCTATAAACATTATATCTACATCTTTCCAGATAACATCTGTCCAAAACTGCTTAACAACGCCAGCTATAACTGGACCTCTCCATATTACAGGGTCAGTTTCGTTTTCAGCAATTAAGTTAAGTGACATAATCTGTGTACCTTTTTTAGAAATTGATGGCACCATACCCTGCGGGCTCACTCTTGCCCTTTCATTAATACCAAAAGATTTTGGAATAGACGGCCCTGTAATATCTGCATCTAATACTGCTGCATTTAAACCTTTACGCTGAGCCATTACAGCCATTAATGATGTTACTAAACTTTTACCAACACCACCTTTACCACTGACTACTCCTATCACCTTTTTTACACTGCTGAATTCGTTAAGCTTTTCAAATAAGCTTTCCTCACTTCTATCTCCGCAGTCCTCTCCGCATCCGCTGCAGTTATGTGAACAACTATCGCTACCCATATCTTAGCTCCTTATAATAATTTGTATTTATTTTTATTTAAAAAATATGCTGTTGCAGCCGCAGAAACTACAAGGTTTATCCTTTTTGTCGCATATTGTATAATCGCCGCCATTAATCTCTAATGGCAGACCTAATACTAACGCATCTGCAATTTTTTTACGCGCATTATTATAAACCTGCTGCACTGTCGTGCGGGCAACATTCATATATTTACTGCATTCACTTTGCGAAAGACCTTCCCTGTCTATAAGCCTGATTGTTTCATACTCATCTACTGTCATAACTATTACTTCCCTGCTTCCGCCATCTTCATAAGGGGATGGAGCAAACATATTTACAACAGGCATACAGCATACTTTACGGCACTTTTTAGGGCGTGACATATTATAACCTCTTACTATGCATATAAAATACTTTCGCTTTTAAGTTATACTACTCTTTTTTTAGATAATTGCAACAACTATTTTTGACATATGCCATAAACTTTTTATTTTAAGCATAACATATTATTTTATTACTTTCTTTATTAACTTTTTTATAAAAGAAAGCCTGCCCCTTAAAATATGGCTGGCTGCATTGCGCACCATGCTTGCCTTTACAGGCTCTATCTTTATAACACTTTCATACATTTTGACAAGCTCGCCTATTGTTATGTTATCCTTTCTTTCAAAAAGATAAGCGTTAGGGGAAATATATCTTAAATCAATATGTAAATCCCTGAAATAATTATGCTCTGCAAATTTTTCACACCAGTATTCCTTTGGCTGCACATTTACATGGGTAGGTTCTGCAAAATCACTATCAGTAGATGAAAGAAGTATTCTGTCTGCATATTCTGTCATTTTCTTAATTACTTTTAAACCATCATCTTCATATAAATGCTCAATCATCTCTATACTAACTACTAAATCATATTTTTTAGGAAAATTATCAGGAAGCTCATCCAATGCTGACATAACTTTTACATAAGGCTTTATTTTTTCATCTGCCTGACTGAGCGCATATTCAGAAATATCTATACCATAAGCCTGCACTCCTTTATTTCTTAAGGCTGATACTAAATATCCAAAAGCACAGCCCATATCAAGAACTGTAACGGGAGCATATTTTTCTATAATTCTTTCTGCCATATTATCAAAAAAAGGAACCCAGATATCTTTTTTAGTATAATCTGTACCGCAGCCTGATTTATAATATTCCATAGTATATAGATATTTATAATCTTTTCTTTCTGACATATATCACCTTAAAATTTATTTTATTTTTTATAACACATATAAATTTCAGGTGCAAATATTTATTAATGTAAAATATCATTGAAAATAAATAAATTATATGCAATAATTTAGTGTGTAGTTGAATATAAAAGTGTCTTTGCTATTGTGGTATTATGTATAACAGGTATTATGATTTAATAAAAAAATTTTTTTTCTCACTTAAATACACTGGCTTTAAGTCTACTTATAAAAAAGTTGATATATTCATAAAAAATATTATCGCCAGTAAGCAGTTAAGCAAATATGCTTTTGACTGTTTTTATCAGGCAAAATATATACCATCAAACACAGTAAATACAGATATTAAACCTATAACATTTTACAGCATTACGCAAACTGATATTGCTTCACTTGCTTCAAGAAAGCAGCTTTATTTAAACCATTACACTCCAAGAATTCCACTTGTATACAGTAACAATATAAACGAAAGAATAAATTATCACATAAGGCTTGCAAAAGAATACCATATATATGCTTTCTGCTATGAAATAAACGACACTAATAAATATAAAAATTTTATCAGTGCATTAAACTTATGCGATGAAACATACCCTTTCTGCTTAAGTCTTGATGCCTGTCTTACATCTGATGATATAAATACTGTATTAAATATTACAGATTTATCTAAAATGATAAAACTTGATGAAAAATATATTATTATATTAGATATTCGCAGGCTTAAAAACTATAAAGATATTGATAACTTTATTAATTCTGCATACAGTATTATATCCCATAATATTAAGGATTTTCAAATATGGTGCAGAATACTCCATACTACTGATTTTAAAAGCGATAAAGTATCACGGTTTATTTATTCAGCTGATATTGATAAAATACCTTCTATTTCAGCAAATGGCATTGCTTATATTAATAAAAAAATACAAGGCTTTTTATACAGCTATGACTATATAGCACATTTTTTCAGTAACCACCCTGTAAAATCAGATAAACCATATTATAAAACAGTAATCAATGGAAAAGACACTCTTTATAAAAACGAAGCATCATTTTATAAATACAGCCTTAATATATTTTATAACTGGATAAAAAGTGAGTGCGGCTTTCTTAGGGATAATTTTAAAGAAGAAGAAAGATTTTTATTTATAGATTCTTTTAACAACTGGGATGAAAACAGCCATATTGTACCAGAAAAAGGGACTGGATACGCATTTTTAAATACAATGTATCGGGCAGTATTTAATAAAAAAATATACGGCAAAAAACTTTCATCATATAAAGAAAATATGCCGGAAGAAATGTGCAGCAAAGCTCAAATATGTCTGCAGATACATATTTTTTACCTCGATTTACTTGAAGAAATTGTTACAGAAATCAATAAAATACCTTATGCTTTTGACTGCTATATATCTACCGACAATGAAGAAAAAGCAGAATATATTAGAAATTACTT
This sequence comes from uncultured Mucispirillum sp., assembly GCA_944326705.1. Taxonomy (GTDB): domain Bacteria; phylum Chrysiogenota; class Deferribacteres; order Deferribacterales; family Mucispirillaceae; genus Mucispirillum. The sequence continues at coordinate 75,662 of CALVEY010000004.1, read as the reverse complement.
TAAAAGCCATTCTAATGCAGTAAATATTATAGTAGAGATTTATGATAATAAAGGCAGAGATGTATACCCATTCATTGCTCAAATGAGCAAATATGTTACAAAATATAAATTTATATGCCACCTGCATACTAAAAAATCTAAAATAGATATTTTTGGAGATAACTGGAGAGAATACCTTTTTGGCTCACTTTTTGGCAGTAAAGAAAATATAGAAAATATTATTAAAAATCTTGAAATGAATAAAGGGTTAGGAATAGTTTTTCCAAAACCATTTCATAATCTTGAAAATGCTATACACTGGGGCTTAAATAAAGATTTAGCTGAAAATGTGCTGCAGAAACTGGATATTGATATAAAACTTCCTGTAAATAATATAGTTTTCCCTGTAGGCAATATGTTCTGGGCAAGGGTTGATGCTATTCTCCCGCTTTTTACAAACAATCTCTCAGATAACTTCCCTAATGAAAAAGGCCAGGCAGATGGAACTATTGCTCACGCTATAGAAAGACTGTGGGTATACACCGCTGAATATAATGGATATACTTTCAGTTACTGCGGAGAGAAATAAGTTTTTTTACTTTTCAACATCATTCTATTTTACTTTCTGACATAATTTTATTTTACTTTTTGACATAATTATATTATACTTGCTAAGAAATTTATAATATATTTATACAGGCGGCATTATGATTCTTAAAAGATGGCAGGAAAAAAATATTGAATATTTAAGACAAAAAAGAAGAATTGTACAGATTACTGGTGCCAGACAGTGTGGAAAAACTACTGTAGCTAAAAACATATCAGCACAATATGACTGTATATATCATACAATGGATAACAGTACCAGCCTTGCAGCCTGCAATGCTGATACTAAATACTTCCTTACACATAATAAAGACATTATGATTATAGATGAAGTTCAAAAAGCACCTGTTATAATTACTGCATTAAAAGAAATTGTTGATGAAGATAACAGAATGGGCAGATATATTATTACTGGCAGTGCAAATATACAGGCTCTCCCACAGGTAAATGAATCTATGGCAGGAAGAATTGGCCCTGTATTATTACGCACATTTTCTCAAGGAGAAATATTAGGAAAAGAACCAATCTTTATTGAAAATCTTAAAAATTTAAACTTTAAACAAAATTATGAATATAATGGCAAGGAAGAAATTTTAGAGATTGCTCTAAAAGGCGGTTATCCTGAAACATTAGGGGATAATATAAAAGATATTAAAAACTGGTGTAAAGATTATATTGATGCTATTTTAAAAAAAGATTTAATGGATGTAGAAAAAATTAGAAACCACCAAGATATGAAAAAGCTTGTAGAAACTACTGCTGCATGGAGCTCTAAATATATGGAACAAAATGCAATAGGCAGTGCATTATCTATTGAAAAACCTACATTTACTAAATATCTTACACTGCTTGATATAATGTATATTATAGAACAGCTTCCAGCATTTACAAAAACAGATTATGAAAGAGTTACTAAAAAACCAAAATTATTTATGACAGATACTGCACTTATTACAACAGTTTTAAACTATACTATGGATAAAGTCAGATATGAACAGGATATTACTGGTAAACTTGTAGAAACTTTTGTATACCATGAGCTGGCAGCGAATGTAGATTATTATAATGGAGAATACAGCCTTTACCATTTTAGAGATAATGCAGGACACGAGATAGACTTTATTCTGCAGGATAATGAAAATAATAATCTATATGCAATAGAAGTAAAAGCAGGCAGCAATATAGGTAAAGATGATTTTAAACATATTAAATGGTTTAAGGATAATATTGCAAAAAACTGCGAGTTTAAAGGTATTATACTCTATACAGGTAAAAATACTCTGTCTTTTGGAGAAAATATGCAGGCAGTGCCAATGTGTGCATTATGGGAGTAAAGGCACATAAAACAGGATATGAAAATTTCTATTAATAATATTATTTACCTGTAGGCAATATGTTCTGGGCAAGGGTTGATGCTATTCTCCCGCTTTTTACAAACAAACTTTCAGATAACTTCCCTAATGAAAAAGGCCAGGCAGATGGAACTATTGCTCACGCTATAGAAAGACTGTGGGTATACACTGCTGAATATAATGGATATACTTTCAGTTACTGCGGAGAAAATTATAATGTTTGAATTTTTTTTATTTTACTTTTTGTGCTTTATGTATTATACTTTTTATAAAAAGACTGTATATAATAGATATTTTAACTGTAATAAAAATACAGTAATATATTATTACTTCATATAGTTTTATAATTATTATTGGTGATATATGAAAAAAGTGATTACTGTTGGTGTATTTGATTTATTTCATTTTGGGCATTTAAGATTATTTAAAAATATTAAAAAACAATTTAATGAAGATGTTTTTTTAACAGTATATGTGCAGGATTCTGACTATATTCTTAAATTTAAACCAGATAGTAAAGTTATGTATTCAACAGAAGATAGAGTCTCTATGATAAAAGAACTTAGGTGTGTTGATGATGTTCAAGTCTATAAAAGCATAGGTGAAGATATTGAGCATATGGATTTTGATGTATGGGCAAAAGGTCCAGATCAAATTCATGAGGGTTTTCAAAAAGCTATTAAATACTGTAATGAACATGGTAAAGAGATAATAACTCTACCTAGAACAGAATTTATTTCATCAACTTTAGTAAAAGATATAATTTCAGAGAAATTAAAACCTTAATTTTTATAATCGCTTTCTCTAATTATAGCATCAGCCAATACTTCTAAAGAATCAATATCATTTTTATATTTTGATTTATAATCAACTCTTATATCAGTGCATCCAGATATTACAATTTCTGCACCCTCTTGTCTTAAATATTCACTTACGCTGCTAAATATATTTTTAGGTCGAGCTGGACTATTCTCATCATTAAATCTGTTAATATTTTTGATATTACATATTCCTTCAGTAACCTTTTTTTGCATCTCTTCTGATGGATAAATAATTTTAACATTTGAGCATATTTGAGTGATATATTTATCATATATTTTACATAATCTGCTGCCATCAGTAACCATTAAACCTACCGATTGAATATGTCTATTTTTTATGGTGATAGCAACTTCTTCTATTAGATTAATAAATGAAAGCTTTGTTCTTTTAGATATTTCTTCTATTGCATAATGTGCTGTATTGCAGTTCATACATAATTTTTCTGCACCAATACTGTGTAGTTTATTAGCGACATTAATGTAATCTTCCACAAAAGATTCTCCGCGTCCTTCAATATACATACTTCTTGATGGAGCTTTTGTGGCTTGATAGATAATCATTTCTGGATGATGCACATCTCTATATGCTCCAGACATTGTAATTTTCTCTTCTATGATTTCTAACAATTTATTTGTGGCAGCAATCCCCCCCCCGCCTATAATTCCTATAACATGAGCCATAATTTCACCTACTTCATTTTATTAATAAGATACTGAGCAATATGTTTTGAAGCATCGCCAAGATTAACTATATCAGTTCTAAAAGTATTTCTTAATTCATTTTTATTATCATTTTTTAATTGATTGTTAAAAAAATTAAAAATATCTTCCTTAGTTGATACTTTATATCCTACTTCTTTTAACATTTTTGTATCCCAAAATTCAAGCTCCTGCAAATCACACTCATCTAATTTACTGATATCCCTTTTTGAAATATCAAAATAAATTAACGGTTTCTGTGCAAATATAATATAATCATACATAAAACCAGAAACTGCAGATACAGCACAAACTGATTTTGTAACAGATGCATGGCTGCTTTTTTCTGTATCTACAATAAACTCTTTATCTTTATACCCATTTGCATATTTGCTTACTATGCTGTTATATAAATCCTGCTCTAATTTTAATGTCATTGGATGCGGTCTATAGATTATATCATATCCTGCTTCAAATATTATTTCAAAAATATCAAAATCTATATGATTGAAAAAATTATTTACTCCCCATGATGGAGCTACTAGAACATATTTTCTATTATTCCCTGCACTATTATTGCTTACAGCATGATTAAATTCTTTGTAATATATGTCATAAAAAGGCAGCCCTAACACTGGTTTTTCCTTTACTGGCATATTTCTTTTCTTTTCTAATAACTTTAATGGTATTTTTTGAAACTCACCAAAGCAGATAACACTATCAAAATAATCAAATGAATATTTTTGTGCAGCATGAATATCACAGCAAGAATGAAGTAAACATGAATAATGTTTCATAAATTTTGACTTTTTAAGGGCAAGCACATCTAAACTATAAGTCGTAGTAGCCAAAACTTTACCCTTAATAGTAGCCATTAGAAGTTGACCCCAAAAATCAAAATCAAGATATACTGAATGAAATCTTTCATGTTTAAAAGAAAGTAGTTCATCATTTTCTTCTATAGTAATATATAATACATCAATTTCTTTAATCAGTTCATCAATGACAGGTTTATTTGTGGTATAATATATTCTGCCTTCTGAAAAAATAACAATACTTTTTTCTGACCAGTTTTTAATTACTTTTTTTGCTTTAAAAAAATTTAGTAGACTCATTCTATATTATTTTCTATCCTTTTTCAATCTTACACTATGAATATCTTCTTCACTAACAAGTTCAATTTGCTGTGGAATTTTATAACCAACAAGTTTACCTTTTGCAAATTCTCTCATTCTTTTTTGAAAATCTTTTTTGCTTTCATCTGTAGAAATTTTAAATTTTGCAAAAACAATATTTCCCATTAATGGATTTTGTTCGCCTCTAACTGCAACATCTTCAACTCCTGGCATTTCTAAAAAGAAACTTTCAACCTCTGCTGGATATACTTTCTCGCCACCAACATTAATAATTTCTGATTTTCTTCCCAAAATTTTATAATATTCACCATCTTGCTCCACCATATCCATAGTCATAAGCCAACCATCTTCTGTAAAAGGACTTGGTGCATTAAGATAACCAAGCATTGTATTATTTCCTTTAATTTCTAACATGCCATTTTTTATTCTAACATTTTTACTTTCTCGTCCAAGTTTAACCCATAATGAATTATTTGATTTAGATTTTGTGTCTAATACTCCTAATTCTGACATACCATAGCTTTGAACAATTTTTATACTTGGAAATAATTGATTCAATTTCTTCAGAGTGTATTCTGGCATTACTTCTGAACCATATGAAATTGCTTCTAATGATGAAAGATTATATTTTTTATATAATTCTGATACTAAAATAAGATTTATAAATGTTGGTGATGTTGGTAGAACTTGTACTTTGTATTTTTCAATTATAGATAATACATACTGAGGTTTTCTATCACTTAAAGCTATTGTACATCCACATCCAGATAAATTATGCATTAATGTATTGATACCACCTACATGGTCAAACATTAAAAATGTAATCATTTTTTTTGTTTTGCGCTTAACTTTAAATTTTTCTATAAATAATACAAAATCATGAACTGCACCTTTACTTATGCCTGTTGAACCTGATGTGAAAAAAATAATACCAGAATGTTGTCTTTCTTTTAACAAATTATATAAATCATGGTAACCATCACCATCAAGTTTTTCACAGCTCAATATTGAATCAATATCAAGTTTAATATAGTATTGTGCATGAGCAATATCACAATATGTTTTCTTTTCATTTCCTAAAGCATTTGTTAATGGAATGATAATACAATTCATATCAGCAAGAGCTAATATCATACCAACAGACATTGGAGAGAAATCTGCCTCTACTGCTACAACAGAATTTTCTACAATATTTTTTTCATTTAGAAAAGAATATGCTTCATTATACTTGCTTATTACATCTTTATAAAAATATTCTTTATCATCAATAATAAATGCTAAAGAATCTTTACTTTCATGAAATCTTTCTTTTAGAAAATCTGTATGCATACGAATCCCTATAAACCACCTAAGTAGACTACTTGAGAAGTGATAAAATCACTTTCTTCCTTTAAAAAGAAGTTAATTACATTTATAACATCTTTAAAAGTACCATACCTTTTTATAGCATGAGCATTAATTAGTGCTTTCATTTTTTCTTGAGGAACTCCTTTTATTAAATCGGTTAATATTGGATTTGGTCCAATAGCATTAACAGTTATCCCAAGTTCTGCATATTCTTTTGCCATTATATTTGTTAAAGATACAATAGCTGCTTTAGATGCTGCATATATTGCTTCCCCCTCTAATTTTAAAGGCACTGCTACTGTACTAAAATTTACTATTCTCCCATATTTATTTTTTTGCATTAATTTAGCAGCTTCCCTGCTAAATAAAAAAGTGCCTACGAAATTAGTTTTTAATATTTGTTCCACTGTTGCTAAAGGAGTTAATAATGTATGGTTCATAGAAGCAATACCTGCATTATTAATGAGGTGGTCTAATCTACCATAATCTTTTTTTATCTGTTTAAAAATTTGCAATACTTCTTTTTCGTTTGAAACATCTGCCAAATGGTGTGTATATCCATCTAATTGCCAGTCTATTGGACTTCTGCTGCATCCTACCACAATATGTCCTTTATTAACATAGTAATGCACCAACTCTTTTCCAATACCTTTACTTGTACCTGTTATAAGGGTTACTTTTTTATCCATACTTATTCTGCCTCTGCAAAAAGTTCTTCAATATACTCTGCTAAAGTTGTAACATTTCTAAAAGGACTTTTACTTCTTGACATAGCCTGTGGTGTTGCTAATACTACTGTTTTATCAGTTAAATCTAATATTTGCTCCTGTATTCCTATTATAAATCTCACTAATGTTAATGAATCAAATTCAGAACCATCTCCAAAAATTACTAATTCAGGCGATAGTTCAATATCTAATCCTTCAGTTTCTTTAAATTCCTGTAATACAGGATATATGATTTCTTCTACAATATTCATCTTTTCCTCCATCAAATATTTATTATAATATCATCATTTTCAAAATTAGGAACTTTATTTTTATATTCTTCTATATCAACAATATACATATATGATTCTTTATCATAATCATACTGCTTCATAAATTTACCAAAGCTTATCTGATGCATAATCAATGATACTTGATTGCTTTTTTTTATAAAAAAAAGAAAATATCTAAAATTCGATTCCAATTTTTTTATAGATAAATTTATAAGTATGGGTAATATCGCTCTCTTTGCAATGGAATAAGCAAATAATCCTTTAGCACAATTACAGTCTTTTTTGTATATATTATTTATAATATCTTGATATTCTTGTGGAATTTCAATATTAGCATTATTTGTTTTATTTTCTAACTGATTAAGATACATCTTGATGTCGTACAATATTTTTTTTGTAATAGTCATATTTGAGAAAAATCTTTTCATAAAATTTGCTGGATAAGTTTGTAAAGTATAATATGCCTTGGGAATACCATCTTCTTCATAAACTATTGTTTGTGAATTTTTTTGATTAATAATATCGTCCATGGCATATTTTACATAACCCCTCAAAAAAGTACCATGATTAAAATTTTCTATACTATTGTATATAAAATCATAATCTTCTTGTTTGACATTCCTAACTAAAGCCATCTTTACCTCTATCTTATTCTTTTATTTACCATTCCAAAAGTGATTTTTAGAGCGGATAATATATTATTACTTGTCCAATATACCATTAATGCTGATGATTTATCATATAAATAAATTAAAAATAATACAGCAATAATAATAAGTTTAATATTTGCTCTATCAAAAAACTTCTGCTCTCCATTGTACATTTTAATTGCATATAAGTTTACAAGAGTCATAAAGATTGGTAAAAAATTTATACCAAATAATAATCCATCTGGAGCATTTAAATTTGTTAAAGGACCAAATGAAACACCTTCAAATATACTGTTATCATTTAATGTTTTAATAGCTGCTGCAAATAATGGAATAGATAAAAATATGGATAAATCTGCACGAAATGCAAGCAGTGCTGAATAGTGATATTTTTTATAAATTGCATCTATCTTTCTAAATGCTTCCTCACCTTTAAACTCTTTTTTAACAGCTATAACTTCTTGATTAACTTGAAACTGTTTTGCCCGTTCTTTGTTTTCTATTTTTGCAGCCCAGCGCATCATAGGATAGCTTAAAATATTAACAGTTAAAGATAATAGTAAAAGAGCATACCCTACTTGAAAATGGGCAAGATAAAAATGCATGATATTTGCAAAAACAAATTCAAATGGAAATATAAAAATTAAGTATAATATATGTAGAATAATATCTATGATTATACCCTTTTATTTTTTACTGCTCTTCTTTATTTTTATCTTTTTTAAAAAGATTTTTTATACCATAAAATATTTTTTTAGAGTAGAATACAAAACCTGCAGCAATTGCAACTAAAAATGCTATTAAACCAGTACCAGAACTTGGGTTTAAATATGCAAATGCACTTCCACTCATAACAAATGTAATAACTAATGTAAAATATACTATTGATTTCATTCCAGTAACCTCTCTTTTTCCTTAGACAGTATCATATAAACATAATTATTGCAATCTTATTTTATAAGATTTTTGTAGTATTAATACTTAATTACATACAAAATAAATAGAAAATATTATAATGTATCAACAATATATTTTACTAATGATATTTTTGTATTCTATTTCAATATTTAAGTCTTTAAGATACACAGTAAAATCTATTATTTATATCTCAATGATAAATTTTGTCATATTTATTCTTTATCTTATTATAAGTATATTTTTAATTAACTTTATTTATAACTTTGTTATTTTCATATAAATCTTTCAAACCATAATTTTTTGCTTGCAATATACCAAGTGTTCCTGCAGAAAATAATATGGCATCATATTTACTAGACTCTAATATTTGTTTTAACGCATATTCTGATTTATTAAATCTTGGGTCATATACAGTAATTTTTCTATTTAGCAAGCTTAGTATTGAAAATGTTCTCATTGATAGTGAATCGCAGATAATTAAAATACTATTTTCATTATTTATACTTAAATTTTCATATGTATAGATACTTTTTCCATACTGACCATAATTTGTGATATAATACAATCTTTTTTTCTGCAATTTTTCATAACCATTCATTACTACTTGCTGAAATGTACCTATTCTTTTTTCCTGATTTTCAATTTTAAGTTTCATTTGAGTTTCATAAAGTGGTATAAATGTTTCAAAAGTATCTTTTTTGGTAAAATAATCACCTGCAGACCTAATTGTATTGCCATATAAATCATTTTTTATTATTTCATAGTTCAAAGTATTAAATATTTTTTCTTTTTCTTCTTTACCATACTTAAGCCCTATATTTTCTAAATATTTTATTATTTCTCTAGCAGTCTCCCATTCTGTAAATGTTGTATTATGAACATCTGTTCTAAAAAATATATTTTCATGCGAAATATTTTGATTATTCAGTACTTCATACATATCTATATAATTTGCATTTCTATTATACAACTCATTTTTTATTGTATTAAATACAACATTTTGCTTCATTTTTAAGAGAGCCGCAACTTCTGGAGTTACCTTGTGGTATGCCGATGGTGGCTGTATATATATAAAAGGAATATTATATTTTTGAGCAATTTTATAAATAGATAATACATTCCCAACCATTTTATTCAAACTATTATTATCGAGTTTTATATTTTTTTCATTTAAAACAACAAAGTCAAAGTCATTTGTTTTTATCATATTGAAGTTTAAAACAGTATTTTTACTCTGTAGTAAAAGAGCCATACCATATATATCTATTAATTCTTTTCTTTTATAAAAATTTTTTTTATATATCTGCTCAAACTGCTTTAAGTATAAAGAAATATTTGTCTTTGTATCTATACTTTTATTTATTTCCTTTACTGTTTTTTTCACTGAATTAATATTGCTTATAGAAAAAAACAGTAACACACTCATAAACATTATAACTAAAGTATAATTTGCTAACCTATTTATCATAACTGCACCATCAAAAATTAAAATATAAAAATGGATTATATGTTGAATTCACAACATATGCTGTGACTAGAATAAATAGAGTAATTAAAAAAATTGGTTTTATAAATGTAGAAATATATAATAAACTTTTATAATGTTCACTCTGTCTATTAAAATATTTATATACAGGAGTTGCAGCTATTAAACTTAAAACCAATAAATATATATTGTCATTAAGTAAAAATATGAATATATTATCCGCTAATTCTATATTATTAAATACAAACATAACTTTTATATATTCCCAAGCATATGTCATATCTGACGCTCTAAACATTACCCAGCCAATTATTACAACTATCATTGTATAAAACCATGTAACTATATAAGGAATTTTAATATTTTGAAGTTTTGAGTTTTTAAGCAGTCTCTCTATAATTAAAAATAAACCATGCCACATACCCCATAATACAAAATTCCATGAAGCTCCATGCCATAAACCTGTTACAAAAAAGACTATTAATAAGTTTACATATACATTACCAGTTCTATTGCCGCCTAAAGGAATATATACATAATCTCTAAACCAGCTTGATAATGATATATGCCATCTTCTCCAAAAATCCTGCACACTTTTGGCAATATATGGATAGTTAAAATTTTCAATAAATTTAAATCCCAGCATATAGCCAAGCCCTATTGCCATATCTGAATAACCTGAAAAATCAAAATATATTTGCAGCGTATACGCTATCGCCCCCCCCCAAGCAAGCATAGTTGATAAATCATTTGGAGATAATGCAAAAACATAATCAGCAATAATTCCAAATGAATCTGCTATCAATACCTTTTTTGCAAGACCTATTATAAACCTTTTAAGCCCTTCTGCAAAATAATCCACAGAAAGAGTCCTGTTATCAATTTGTTCTGCAATATCAATATATCTGACAATTGGTCCAGCAATAAGCTGCGGGAAAAGTGCTATATATAACCCTAATTTTAATGGATTTTTTTGAAGTTTTACTTTATTTAAATATAAATCAAATAAATATGACATAATTTGAAATGTAAAAAAAGATATACCTATTGGAAGAACAATATGTTTTAACGGCAGTTCAAGTCCAAAAACACTGTTTACATTTTCTATAAAGAAATCATAATATTTATAATAGAATAATAAAGCAACATTTACTAAAACTACTAATAACAAGCTTATTCTTCTATATATTAATGAATATTTTTTTGCATACTCTACAATAAAACCAAGAAAATAATTTATAATAATAGATAAAATCATTATAAATACAAATTTATGTTCACCATATCCATAAAATACAAGAGATGCAATTAGTAGAAAAACATTTTTATACTTAATTTTAGGCAGGAGATAATATATAATAAGTACAACTGGTAAAAATAAAAATAAAAATATTGTTGATGAAAAAACCATTATCTACCTTCCATTTATTTTAAGTTAACTTTAATTGAATTAGATATCCAGTCTACAGTTTCTTCTCCACACTTAAACGTAATAAATTTTCCTTTATAATCAGGAGTAAAATTTGTAATTTTATATGTAAACTTTTCGCCTGGTCTAATAACAGTATCTTTTGGTAATTGAAATCTAATTTTCTGGTCTATATTATCATACGAATTTGAATCTAATGAAACACCTATTATTGTCATATAATCATATCCCAAATTATATTCACCTTTATTTTCTATTGTTATATTAAATGAATACGTTTTTCCATTTTCCATTACTTCTGGAATATCATCTGATGAAATAACTGCTTTAGGTCTATAATTTTTCTGTACAAAATCATTTAATACATAGCCAACAAGTCTTGAATATCTTTCTCCAATTTCAAATAATATTACATCAGCCCCACTATTCATAACAGTTTGATTATCAAACTTCTGCTGCCATATATGATAATAATTTTTAAAATGGTTAGCTATTAATTGGGGTAAATTCCAGCCGCCAAACATTGAGTCTCCAATAACAAGTATTTTTCTATTTTTATCTTGATTATAATTTTTAAAAGCAAATACTCTAAATGGATTATACTTTTGCTGATAATTATTTATAAATTCTGGTAAGTCATCTGGCATTATTTTTGAGTTTACTATTACTGTATTAAAAGTTTCTTCTGGTTTTAATATATATGATGCCCCCATCATATTTGCAAATTCACCAGTCCATAATGCTTTTACTAGCTCAACTTCCATATAAGGCTCTTTTTTATTACCAAATACACCTATGGAATTAAATTCATCTAATATCTGCTTATAGCCAATATATGCTCCATACTGTCTCCAATGTGTATCTGTTTTATAATAAAGAAGCATATCTTTGTTTTTCTCTTTTTCTTTATACAGTGCCTGTTTTAAATTTACAAAATTTACTTTATCTTTTAGTGCTTCATCAAAAATATCTATAGGAGTTTTTATTTCATCTGCTGTTTTTACATATAAATATTCTGGATATATACCCACCTTACTTGGAGCTATTGAAAAAACAAATGTTTTATGATGTTTTGCTAAAATATCATTAGCAAGCCTTAAATTTTTTATACTTTTTCTAAGCTCTATTTCTGATAGTGGATATTTGTTTTGTGCAATTGCTATATTATCATCCCAGGTATAAAACATAAATCCATCTTTTCCAAAAATAACCTTATCAGTTGGAGATTTATGTAAAAAATGATATTCAATATATCCTTTAATTCCTATAATATCCTGCCTGAAAGCAATATTATCATTAAGCCAGTTATTAAATGAACCAATACTTAATTCCTTAATAGATGGCATTTTTGCTAAATACCTATTCTCAGTTTCTGATTTTGCACCACCAGTTTTATCACTTAAAAGCACTGGTATAAAAATTAAAGCAAAGAATATTACTATAAAAGCCTGTTTAATTCTCTTATACATAAAGAATACCCCTAAAACTGGAAGTAAATAAACGAGTTATTAGTGCCAGAAATAACCCATAGTATTGAAAAACAAAATAGTATAAGTAATACCGTATATTTAGAAAAAATAAATGCAGTCTGATTTTTTTCCTTAAATTTATCAGCTATATATTTTCCTATAGGGAATGAAAAGAATATACCTGCAATAATTAATACTAAATTATCAATCAGATTTATTACTGCATAATCATCTAATAAGCCTGCACCCATTAAGCCTATCATATTTTTAGAATAATCTATCCATTCAGTAACATCTGCTATTCTAAATAATGTTTGGGAAAAGAAAAGTATTATTATGAAATATATATGTGCAAGTATCTTTTCATTTCTTGTTAGTGCCTGACGTTTAATTTTTAACTTTTTCCTTTTTGCTTTTTTATATGCATCATACCTTCTCTCTAAAAATATGAAAAAGAACCAATACATACCATGAAGTAAAAATGCATACCCTGCTCCATGCCAAAAACCAATAAAAAGCCATACCAAAAATAAAGCAGCAGTATCTGATGCAGTAACAGAAAATTTTTCATGTGTAAATATATTCTGCTTATTAGACATTGCTCTATATACAGGAACATATATATAATCTTTTACCCATGTGCCAAGTGTAATATGCCACCTGCTCCAGTATTCCACTGCAGACCTGGACATATATGGATAATTAAAGTTTTCTGGTGTTTTAAATCCAAGCATTTTGCCTATGCCTATTGCCATATCAGAATATCCAGAAAAATCAAAATACAGCTGAATTAAATAACCTAGTGCACCAATCCATGCAAGAACAATTGTTCTTTCTGATGCTTCCATAGTAAATATTGTATTAACCATTGGAGCAATATTATCAGCTATAAGGATTTTCTTTGCTAAACCAATAATAAAACGTTCAATACCTTCTGTAAAATTATCTAAACTGAACTCTCTTTTATTAATTTGCGGCTCAAATTCATAATATTTTGTAATAGGCCCCATTATAACCTGCGGGAAAAATGTGATATAAAGAGCTACATTTATAGGATTTCTGCTTGCCGAGCATGCCTGAAAAAATACATCAAGACAGTATGATACAGCCCTGAAAGTAATAAATGAAATTCCAAGCGGTGTAATAATATTTGGAACTGTAAGAGTTAAATCTGCAATGCTGTTAATACTGTTTACTGTAAAAATTAAGTATTTAAAATAGTATAATATTCCAAAGTTCCATACAATCATTAGGAAAACAAAAATTTTATTAATAAACTTATTCTTATATTTATCAAACAGCAGCCCAAAACAGTAGTTTACAAATATACTTATGATAAATAGATAAATAAAATTTTTATCGCCCCAGGCATAGAATAGTAATGATAATATCACTAACAGAATATTTTTATAAGCAATTTTAGGCAGTAAATAGTATAATATTATAGTTATTGGAAGAAAAAGAAAAACAAAACTAACTGAAGTAAAAGCCATGCAACCCTTCTATATTATGAAATTAAATTTTATGAAAAAAGCAGAATAATGATTAAATTTAACCATTATCCTAAATGTTTAAGAATACTGTCAGCCATTTCCCCTACATTTGCAAAATTATTGATTTCGCCAAGAGTAAAGTGTATATTAAAGCCTGATTCCATTGCAGAGATTACCTGCAGATGAGCTAATGAATCCCAGCCGTCTATATCATCTGCTACAGTGCTTTCTGTAACATCAAAATCATCATCAAATAGGTCATTTAAAATTTCTTTTATTTTTTCCATTACTTCGCTTTTTGTCATATTAAATCTCCTTGATAAGTGTTTTATTATTTATAAATGCATTAACATCTGCTGTGTAGGAATTATCGCCATTATCATGAAAGCCAAGTTTTGAGTATATTTTTTCTACCATAGCATTTTTTGGTGTTTTAATATATTCGCCTTGTACAGTTTTATATCCATTCTTTTTAGCTATGTCAATCATTTTGTTTACTATAAACTCTTCCATACCGCGCTTTAAAACCCTGCAGCTCATAAGCCATGTATCAATAAAAAGTGTTTCATTATCAACTTTTTTCATAATTACCACACTGATAAGTCCATGGTCGCCAAATTTATCCTTAAGAGTAAAATATATTGTTAAATAATTATCATCTTTACTGATTTTTTCTATATCTGCTTCTGTATATCTTATAGTTCTTAAATTAAACTGGTTTGACCTTTGTGTAAGCTGTGCAATTCTTGAATAATGAAATTCATCAAATGCTTTTGCTTCTGCCTGCATTTCAAGACTTTGCAGATAGTCATCAATATTGCTGTATGACGCTTCTAATGATTTACGACCAATTTCTGCCTGATACTGCTCAGTTCTGCTTATATCTTCGCTGGAATATGATGCTGTTTCAAATAAATTTAATGAGCGAATATAACTTAAATATAATGCTGGGTCCTCAGGCATATCAGGCACTGTAACATCTGGAAGGACAGATTTTACAAGGTTTCTTTCAAATGGGTTATCATCTATAAAAACAAAACTGTCATATCCTAAATTTAATGTTTCTTTAATATATTTTATATTGCTTGCTTTATCTTCCCAGTTTGCCACAAACACTGCAATATCACTTAGCTTTAACACCATTTCTGGATGACTGTTAAATGGTTCTTTTGCTGTATCTTCATTATTTTTACTACATACTGCAAGAATAATGCCCCTTTTTTTCAGTTCTAAAAAATAGGCTTGAAAATCAGAAAAAGCATGGCCTGCACCAAGCTCACCAATCTGTATACCGCCAAGCCCATCATCGCCTATTACTCCACCCCATAATGTGTTATCTAAATCTAATATAACACATTTTTTAATTGAACCAGAAACTGCTTTTATTACATCTATAACAGATTTAGCCACATGTGGAAGTATTTCTATGCTTAAAGCCATTTTTGCAGAATAAAAATATTTTTCATTCAATATAAAATCATAGCCGTATTTAACTGCTAATGATGATAAATCTATAATAAATACATTTTTTGCTGTTACTGTATATTCATTTAAAAGGTAGTTTAATTTTTTTATTTGAAATACAAAAGAAACAGGTACTTTATTACTGTATGAGCCAAATACGCCGTCATTTATTTCTATAAAATTAAACTGAAGAATTTTAGAATTTACATTGCTGTTTATTCTATTATGCACTTCTTTAATATATTCTACCTGCATTTCAGCAAATTTATCTCTTAAAGAAATATCTGTGTGGCAGAATTTTTCATACAGTTTTTCTGCACTCATATATATAAGCACATAATCACTTTTAGATTCATACAGCTCAGAATCAGCGTCCATTGTCTGCATATCTATTTGATTATAATCTATATCTGTAATATTTAAGTTTAAGTTACATTCGTAACCATAACCTTTAACCGCCTGTGCTAAAAACTGTGTAGCAACATCCCCCATTATACAAACAGATACTTTTGCACCATCGCACTCTTTACGGCTGTTTTTTTGTAATGTTCTAAAATCACTCATAATATTCTCCCTAAAGCAGAGCTATTTTGGTTAATTAAATATAAAAATTTAATCAATATTTATTTAATGGAATATGTATCATTTTCAAAATTATAGATATATTCCCTGCCTGTTGTATAATAATTATCTCCTTTTTTCAGATATAGTTTTATTACTCCATTATTAGATAATTGTTCTTTTGATAAATTTAATAATATATGAGAATATGCGTATTTTTCTCCTTCGATATCTGCCATATACTTACTGTATGTTTTTGGCACATTATAACTGAAATTACCATTTTCATTTCTAATTTCTACTATTATATCATAACTGCTTGATTCGTCATTTTCTTTATATAAAGAACCTCTAAAAATAAAATTTTTATTATCTTTATCTATTCCTATATATTTTTCACGCAACATATTATCATATACAGGGTTATACTTAATATTATACCCTTGATGCGTAAATGATAATGTTAAATTATCATTATCAATTTGATTTTGGTAGTAATATATTTTATCATTTTTATATAATTGATTATTATTTACTATCATATATTCTATATTTGCTTCGTCAAAATCCTCTATATACACATTTGTTATAAACATAGATATTCTTGAATATTCTCCAATATTTTTTTCCATCCATTCATTATATAACATTGGAATTCTATATATTTTACTTTCATTATCTGTCATTATTTTTATATATGCAACACTGTCATACGAATCTATATTTTCATTTTTGATAAATAATATTCCTGATATATTATATAAATTTTTATCTATTCTTTTTATTTTAGTTGGATTAATCAGTGTTAATTCTGTATTATTTATATTTTTATAATTATTAGTCATTAATCTTTTTATTTCATCATCATTTAGGTCATATGCAGTCTCTAGTTCGTTTACGCCACTTTTATATGTTGTTCCTTCAGTAGCCTCAAAAATATCTTTTTTCTGACCTATTTTGCTTTTATTATCTACATCATCTTTTATTATATAAGTTTCATTATCATAAAAATATTCATACTCTCTTCCTGTTGTATAATAATTATCTCCTTTTTTCAGATATAGTTTTATTACTCCATTATTAGATAATTGTTCTTTTGATAAATTTAATAATATATGAGAATATGCGTATTTTTCTCCTTCGATATCTGCCATATACTTACTGTATGTTTTTGGCACATTATAACTGAAATTACCATTTTCATTTCTAATTTCTACTATTATATCATAACTGCTTGATTCGTCATTTTCTTTATATAAAGAACCTCTAAAAATAAAATTTTTATTATCTTTATCTATTCCTATATATTTTTCACGCAACATATTATCATATACAGGGTTATACTTAATATTATACCCTTGATGCGTAAATGATAATGTTAAATTATCATTATCAATTTGATTTTGGTAGTAATATATTTTATCATTTTTATATAATTGATTATTATTTACTATCATATATTCTATATTTGCTTCGTCAAAATCCTCTATATACACATTTGTTATAAACATAGATATTCTTGAATATTCTCCAATATTTTTTTCCATCCATTCATTATATAACATTGGAATTCTATATATTTTACTTTCATTATCTGTCATTATTTTTATATATGCAACACTGTCATACGAATCTATATTTTCATTTTTGATAAATAATATTCCTGATATATTATATAAATTTTTATCTATTCTTTTTATTTTAGTTGGATTAATCAGTGTTAATTCTGTATTATTTATATTTTTATAATTATTAGTCATTAATCTTTTTACTTCATCATCATTTAGGTCATATGCAGTCTGCATTACTTTATTATCTCTTTTATATATTTTTCTTTCAGTTGATTTAATTATATTATTTTCCTGATCCATTATACCTAAACTATATACACCATCTTTTACTATAAAAGTATTAAAATTGCTATTAAACCCCTTATATGAGCCTGATATATCATTAGTTCTTGTAAGAAATGGAGAGAATCTATTATAACTTTCTATTATATAGTTTGTTTTACCTAATAAATATAAACTCATATTATCATACTTTATATTTTCACATGACTTTTTATCATAGAATCCTCCATCAATATTAACAGATATCATATTGTATTTTTCTTGAGGATTTAACAACCAAAAATATAAACCTTTATGACTTTCTAAATATGAAATCTCATTATAGTGTTCAATATTAATTTTTTTTATTTTTTCAGTTGTATCATCAAATAATTTATACATATAAAAATTTGATGTTGTAAGATAGAGTATTAATATAACTGTTGTAAAAATAAAATATTTTTTACGGAACATCTATCACTCCTAAATTTGTATTTAAGATTTTATCAATTACAAGTCTAACTGTATTAACGCCTGATAAAGTATTATCAAACTCTAAAGTTTCGCCTTTATAATATACTGCATTAAAAACCTGCTGAGAATCTTTAACAGGTATTATTTTTTTTCTACTTGCATTTCGTAAATTTCTCTGAGAATGGTCACTTTGTATAATTATTATACTATCTGGATCTTTTTCTATTATGTTTGATACCATTTGCATTATTCTACTATTAGTATACTTTATTTGTCCTATATATAGAGATTTATCTATATTATTAAAAAATTTATCAGGTGTATTTATAGTATTTTCATTAAATATTAGAGGAACATGTCCAGCTCTAAAATGTATATATAAAAATGATGACTTTTTAACAATATTTATATAATTTTCTAGATAATTGTATAAGTCTAATTCTTTTTGTTGCATAACATTTATATTTTTTTCAAACAATGGATATAGAATATTATTCCCATATATTATATCTAATAAAGTATAACCTTCTATAGTTGTACTTGATATTTTTATTTTAGAATTATTCCATCCTATTTGTGGACCACCTTGATAATTTACATTATATCCATATTTATCAAGTAATTTAAACAAAAAAGGTTGTTCTCTTAATTTATTTGCCTTTATATAATTATTGTCCACAGATACATAACTTATATTTATTAAATTAGTAGTTATATACATTGTTGAAGAATTCATACTTTCATTTCGGCTATCTTCTATTATATTAAAATTATGTTTTTTTAAAAAATCGTAAAATTCTTTATTATCATAATCATACCATTTTTTCATTTGTTTAAATGATGAATATTCATCTAATATTATATAATATATATTAGGCAATTCATTCTTTTTATAAAATTCCATACTATTATTATCTTCAATAAATTCTACTTTGTTATCACTAAATGTTTCATTGCTAGATAAAATTTTTATTTGGTCTATATTATTAATAATAGAAACTAATAATGATGCGATTATACCAATTACAGAAAATAATAGTATTTTATCGAGTACCTTTCTTAGTTTTGTCTTATGAATAATAAATAATAATACAATAGTTATGTATAGAACTAAAGGTACAGAATTCCAATAAGGAATTGATGACATTTGATTTTCATCTATTAATTTAAAATACATTATTATATAAAAAATTATACAAGCATAAACAATGCTTGATATATAATTTTTTGTTATAAATTTAATGAGAAACATAATGATTTCTATAATAGTAATATTCATCAAAATAGGTAATATAATCTCTATTATACGCACTTCATTTATATTATTTATATAAAGAGATAACACTGGATATATACTCAACAAAGCAAGAGCACATTGACCAAATAATAACTGTTTTCTATTCATATTTTCCTACCTTTCTATACACTTTTCTTACTGCTTTAAAGACAGGTTTTGGAAGTATTGCTTTAATAAATGCTTTTACTTTATATTTCATAGATGTATGAATATCCCATTTAAAATACATATTATTTTTCATTTTTTCTGTCATATCAAGTAAATTAGTCGTATAATAGTGCTTAAATAATACAGAATTTAATTCCCTAACCATGAAATAAAGATTTGTAATTTCAATTCTTACATATTCATCATTCATTACCCATGCTGGATAATATCCTTCATACTGACAGACAATACCATAAGAACGCTCAATTGCATGGAGTAATGTTCCATCATTTGCATTTGGCTCCTGAGGAAAATCTGTATATTCCCAATTTTTATCAAATAATGGTTTTAATACTTTTGGTCTAAACCAAAACATTGTTCCTAAAGGAGAAATTGGCTCTTTTGCCCAGTCTATTGGAATTTCTATATTAAGATTATATAGCAAACTTGATGTATTCGCATAATTACTTGCCCATTCAGTCCCTATGATTTGATAAAAGTTACCATGGTTAGGTGGTGGAGGCATAAGCATACCTAATCTTGGATTTTTTTCAAATGTTTCAATAATATTATATATTAATTTTTCACTGCCAAGTAAATTATCAAAACACTTATAATTAAAACCTACTCCATTAGCATAAGGTTTCATTTGTGTAGTTTTTTTATCATGCATATAGCATACTAAATCATAATCATTAATATAAGGTGCAGCCCCTACAAGAAGAGAAGAAACATCTCTGCCTCTGTTTTCAATCAGCAGCACTTTATAGTCATTAAAATTTAATTTTGAACATTTTTCTTTTAATTTCTGCACCAGCTCTTTTTTTGGAGTTGTTATGATTAAATCTGCAGTCTTAGGCATATTGTTTATATACTTAATTGTATCTTCAAGCAAATCTTCATAATATATATGAACTATCAAAGCGATTTTCTGATTTATTTTAATGTCATCTATTAAACTGTATTTTGGCAGAATATAATTTAAATGCATTATATTTTTTATATCCGCCATGTTAAAATTTTGTAATATATAATCCCAAATAAGATTCACATCATAATCTGTATGCTTATTTATATAGTCATACATTTTTTGTGTACAGTTTCCTATAGTATCTGTAAGTATATCATAATAATTTTGAGAAAAAGATTTTATCTTTATTACCGGGCATTTACGATTAATAACTAATTCATCAGCCATCATCATTAGTGGATATCTAGTGTATCCTTCTAAATCATCTGTATTAATATATACATCTGCTTCATATCCTGCCTCAACTGCTTCCTTAGTGAATATTACCTCAAATAAACCGATTGCTTCTGCATAATTTTTTATTGCGGGTAAATCTTTCCATCTAGATATAAAGAAATCAGTAGACATAAATTTTTTCCTAAAGACAATAAATGATGATTGAATATGTTCTGGAATATAACCATACTTGCATGTTCTAAAAGGATCAAAATCAACTTTATGGTGTTTAGTTATGCCCCAAAAATCTATATCTAAACTTTGCATTTTTTCAAACATATCTTTAAATGAAAAAATTGGTCCAAATAATGATGAGTTAACTAAAATACACTCATCATATTTAAGAATATTATCATATCCAATATATTCTATACCTGTTTTATAAGCAGTTATATCATATCCAATATTATCTCTCTCTATACAGTGATCAACAACTTTATTTATATTTATTTTATCATTTTCTTGTAAAAATACATTTGAGACAAATACAATATAATCACTATACAATCGCAATTCTTCTAGCATTTTATATACATAGTCATATACTTTACCTTTTTTTTCATAATAAGCATATATTACAACTCTTTTCATTAAATTAGTCTCCCAAATTAAATATATTTATCTGATAAATTAATATTTAATAAATTTATTAATAAATTTATACCAAATAGAATTTTCTATTTTTAATAATTTTTTAACAGCATCTTCATGTATTTTATTAGTAGATTCAATTTTTCTAATATTTTCATCTACTAACTGTGTAATTTCGTTTTCATGTGCGTCTTTCATTTTATTAAAATATTCATCTTTATCTTGTATAACTTGTTCCTGCTCTTTACATGTATTTTCTAATTCATTAATATATTTTGATTTTTCGTCCAGCTGATTATATACATTTTTTACACTGTCTTCTAATTCCTTGATATAATTATGCTGCTGATGTTTATATTCTTCATTGTTTTTACAGATATTTTCAAGCTCTTTGATATAGCTTTGCTGCTGTAACTTAATTTCTTCATTCGTTTTGCAGATATTTTCTAATTCACTTACATATTTTTGATACTGCTGTTTATTTTCTTCACTTGCTTTACAAATATTTTCTAAATCTTTAATATAAGCTTGAGATTTTTGTAATTCTTCATATGTGCTTTTTGCACCTTTCTCCAAGTCTTTATACCATTTATTAAAATTAATACACTGTTCTTCTAGTTCATTAATATAGGCTTTCTGTTTCTGTAATTCTAATATTAAATCTCTTATATCCATACATGGTTTATCAGCTAATACTTTATATTTATATGAAAAATTTATTACTTCTATACTTTTAGATGTTTCTTCTTTTTGCAAATGCTTAATTACTATATTTTGGCCATCTTCTTTTAATGTATATAAATTACTATACTGTACAAAATCTGCAGAAGATAAGTTGTTAACAGTAAATATACCTGTCTTATTAAGGCATTTAATGTAAGCATATACATAATTATCGCTTTCTGTAGATATATCTTCATAATTATCAATGATTATCTCATCAAAAAGCAGATTATTTTCTATAACCTGCTGCAGTATATACTCATTATCCCCTGTAAATATATTTGCTCTAGTTTCTTTTTTTTCTGGAGTAATAACTGCATTGTATACAGTTATACCATCATTTTTTTTCTGCAGTATTTTTTCATTTTTAGATACATATAAAAGTAATTTATCCATTATACGCCTATTTATTATTTAATATTTTCCTTATTTTATCATCATTTCCCCATACTGCTGGAGAATCATAAGGCCTGTCAGGAAAAGCACCATATTCTAATGATATATTTAAGTTATTTTCTTTTATATAGCTTTCAATCTGCTCACCAAGAGACACTGGTTTACCAGAACAGCAGTTAATGATGCCATTTACTTCTTTTTGTGTTGCAACAGAAGCAATCATATCAGCTAATGTATCAATATGAATAAAGTCGTATTTATTTTTACCAGTAGTAAAAGGAAAAGTAGTTTTACCATTTTCTACAGCCTGCTGAATTTTTGCAAAAATTGAGTTACCTCTTTTATCATCACCATAAATATAATAGGCTCTAATCCACTGCCATACAGCATTATATTTTTCTGCTAATAATTTAGAGCTTCTTCTTAAACAGTCTTTTGCTATACCATACATAGATAAAGGATTGCAAGGTGTATTTTCATCAATTGCACCTTCAAAATAACCAACTTCATGCATAGAACCCATTATTACTATCTGTTTAAGACCTGCAGACAGCATTCTATCAACAAATTTATAATGGTCTGATAAATACTCCATATGAGCATTAGAGTTGTGTACAAATCCATCTTTCCATGCTAAATGGATACATACATCTGGTCTGTCTGCATCTTCATATGGATTTTCTGATTCAAACAAATTTTTTCCAATATATTCCACATTATCACAATCGATACCAGGATTAGAAAAATCATTTGCAATTACTCTATGTTCTGTATTTATAAGCTGATTTATAACATGTTTTCCAATATAACCTGATGCACCAGTTACTAATATCTTCATATATCTATCCTCTATAATATATTTTTTAAGTATGTATCACATATTTCTTGTGAAGCACCTATCATTTTTACTTTTCCTTTTTCTAACCACATAACTCTGTCACATAATTCTTTCACAGAATCAATATTGTGGGATACATATATAACAGTAGCTCCACTTGTCATTAACTCATTCATTCGCCTTAAACTTTTTTTCTGGAATGCAACATCACCAACTGAAAGAATTTCATCAACAATTAAAACATCTGGTACAACTGTTGTTGATATTGCAAAAGCAAGTCTGGCAAGCATACCAGATGAAAAGTATTTCACTGGGACATCTTTAAATTCCCATAATTCAGAAAAATTAAAAATATCAACTATCTTATCAGTCAGATATGCTTTACTAAAACCTAATATAGCTCCACTTAAGTATATATTTTCTATGGCACTTAATTCAAAATCAAATCCTGTACCCAGCTCTATCATTGGAGCAATTGTTCCATCAACCTTAATAGAGCCATCTGTTGGCTTCATTATACCTGCAAGTAATTTTAATAAAGTTGATTTACCAGCACCGTTACCACCAATAATGCCAAATATTTCTCCCTTATTAACTTCAAAGCTTATATCTTCAAGAGCTTTAATGCTTGTTACAGGCACTTTATTTTGTTTACTAGCAAACAGAAACTCTTTAAATGTTGTTGAGCCTCCAGTGTGTAAACGATACTCCATTGATACATTTTTAACAATAACCATACTCACCTTTTATGTGTAAAAAATAAATTTTTCTTCATTAAGTTTAAAAAATACAATACCTGCAATTAACATTCCAAATGCCCAGCCAAAACACATTAAAATACTTGAAACTTCAGGCATCATATTATTCATAGAAATAGTTCTAAACATATCTATAAATAAATACATTGGGTTATTTGAAAATAATAACTGCCACTCTTCAGGAATAAGTTTTAATGGATATAATATTGGTGTAGCATACATCCATATAGTAAGAATAACACTGAATAAATGCTGAGTATCTCTAAAATATACGTTAACAACAGAAAGTATTAATGAAAAACCAATTGTAAACATTAGTAATAAAATTATAGGTAAAATAAGAGCAAAATCACCAGCCCAGAACTCCAATCCTATAAAACTTCCTAATATTAAAAATACAATAAATGACATTATAAAGTTTATAAATGATAAAAATACTTTTGATAATGGCAGAACTATTTTTGGAAAAGCAATTTTATTAATAAGACCAAAATTATAAGTTATTGCACATGTACCGCTTGCTGTTGCTTCTGCAAAAAAAGAAAACATTATAATACCAGACAATAAGTACAGTTTATAGTTATCTACAGCACTAAAAACCTGCCCAAATACAATACTTAATACTAACATATTTAATAATGGATTTAAAACACTCCATAAAATACCAAGTATACTTCCCCTGTACTTTAATTTAAATTCTTTTGCTACAAGCTGCTGCAATAAAAAATAATATTTAAACATTTTACAATATCTCTCAACATTATATTTTAAAGCGATACGAAATTTATCTAATAATTTCATATCACATCTTAATATCTAACTAATTATCATTGCTTTTTCTATCATATACAATTATAGATATATACTGTCAATCATTATTTGCCACTGCAAATTCATATGCTGACTGCACTATATCATATAAATTATTATATGATATATCCCATCCCAAAATATCTTTTGCTTTTTTATTTGATGCTATAAGCACTGCTGGGTCACCTGCTCTTCTTCCACGTATTTCCTTATTTATTTCTTTGCCTGCCACTTTTTCACATACTTCTATTACTTCTTTAATAGAAAAGCCTTTTCCTGTGCCTAAGTTTATTTTTTCGCTTCTGCCCCCTGCTCTTAAATAATTTAATGCTGCATAATGAGCACGGGCTAAATCATAAACATGAATATAGTCTCTTACACATGTGCCGTCTTTTGTATTATAGTCTGTGCCGTTAATATATATTTTTTCTCTTTTGCCAAGTGGTACTTGTAATATAAGCGGTATAAGATGAGTTTCTGGGTTATGTTTTTCACCACTTCCGCCCCAGGCACCACATGCATTAAAATATCTTAACGCTACATGACGGACATTATATGACGCATCAAAAGAAGAAAGAATATTTTCTGTAAAAAATTTACTCATGCCGTAAGGATTAACTGGTTTTAATGGGTGGTTTTCATCAATTGGAGTATATTCTGGCTCACCATATACAGCTGCAGTAGAAGAAAAAACTATTTTTGATACACCATTATCTTTTAATGTATTAAATAAAATAAGTGCTTTAGATGTATTATTTTCAAAATATTTATATGGATTTTGGCAGGATTCTGCCACTTCAATAAAAGCTGCAAAATGAAGACATGCATCTATATTATGTTTTTTTACTATTTCAGTAACTAATGCAGTATCAGCCACATCACCTTTATAAAATACAGCCCCACTTGGTATATCTTCTATATTAGATGAAACAAGGCTGTCTAAAATAACTACCTGTTCCCCTTTTTCTATTAAATATCTTGCAGTTGTACCACCAATATATCCTGCACCGCCTGTTACTAATACCATAATTATCTGCCTAATTTTTCATTTATATATCTTTTAACAGCATCCTGCCAGTCTGGAAGTCTTTTAAAACCAGCATTATCAAGACTTGCTTTACTTAACCTTGAATTTTTTGGTCTTGATGCTTTTGTAGGATATTCTTCACTTTTTATATGATGAACTAATACTTTCTGCCCTGTTACAGAGAATATATATTCTGCCAAATCAGCCCATGAGCAGTAACCTTCATTTGTTGCATGGTATGTGCCGTATTTCTCTGTTGCAATCATATCACATATTAATGGAGCTGTATCATAAGTATAAGTTGGGCTTCCTATCTGGTCTGCAACTACATTTAACTCACTTCTGCTTTCACCAAGCTTCATCATAGTATTAATAAAGTTATTCCCGTTAATACCAAACACCCAGGATATACGGATAATGAAATATTTACTTAATATTTTCCTGACTGCTTCTTCCCCTTGATATTTTGTAATGCCATATGTGTTATCTGGAGCTGTGTTATCCTGCACTTCATAAGCTTTATCACCTGTGCCTTCAAATACATAATCTGTTGAAATATATACCATTTTTGCATCTATTTCTTTGCAGGCGCGGGCTATATATTCTGTACCTTTTACATTTACATTATAACATATTTCTTTTTCATCTTCTGCCCTGTCAACAGCAGTATAAGCAGCACAGTGAACAACCACATCAGGTGCATAATTTTTTATATAAGATAATACTGCCTGTTCATCTGTAATATCGCAGTCATCTCTATCTATGCCTTTATTTTCTATATTTCTTTTATCAAGTTCTTTACAAACATCAAATCCTAGCTGGCCTTTTACACCTGTAACTAATACTTTCATTTTATATGCCTCTTTTTATAACTAACTCATAATATTTATGAATAATAATTATACTGCAGACTATTTTTGGCTGTAATGTTTTTCGTAATAGTCTTTATATTCTCCATTTATTATATGCTGCCACCATTCTTTATTATCAAGATACCATTTAATAGTTTTTTTAATGCCATCTTCAAATTTTGTAGCAGGCAGCCAGCCTAATTCATTATGAATTTTAGTTGGGTCTATTGCATAACGCATATCATGGCCTGGTCTGTCTGTAACATATCTAATTAAATCTTCACTTTTACCAAGCTCTTTTAATATTATTTTTACTACTTCTAAGTTTGTTTTTTCGTTATGGCCGCCAATATTATAAACTTCACCAACTCTGCCTTTATGTATAATTAAATCAATAGCTGAGCAATGGTCTTCCACATAAAGCCAGTCGCGGACATTTTCACCTTTGCCGTATACTGGCAGTTCTTTATCAGCTAATGCATTTGCAATCATAAGCGGTATAAGTTTTTCTGGAAAATGGTATGGTCCGTAGTTATTAGAACATCTTGATATAGTAACAGGCAGTTTAAATGTTCTGTGATATGCCTGCACTAATAAATCAGCAGATGCCTTTGATGCAGAATATGGGCTTGAAGTATGCAGTGGAGTAGTTTCTGTAAAAAATAAATCAGGTCTGTCCAGCGGTAAATCGCCATATACTTCATCTGTTGATACCTGATGATACCTTGTGATACCGTATTTTCTGCAGGCATCCATTAATACACCTGTACCTATAACATTTGTCTGTAAAAATATACCTGGGTTATCAATAGAGCGGTCTACATGGCTTTCTGCTGCAAAGTTTACAATAATATCTGGTTTTTCTTTTTCAAATATTTCATAAACTGCATCTCTATCTGCAATATCTGCCTTATAAAATTTAAAATTAGGATTATCTTTTACAGGCTCTAATGTTTCCATATTGCCTGCATAAGTTAATGCATCAAGGCAGATTATTTTATAATCATTATATTTATTAAGCATATAGTGGACAAAATTGCCGCCAATAAAACCAGCACCACCAGTTACTATTATCTTCATACTTTTCCCTCGTTATATTAATATTTAAAATCTACATCACTGTCACAGAGCCTTGGTGCTCGGCTGTCTTTTTCTGAAATTATTGGGTTATCTACACTCCAGTTTATTGCAAGTTCTTCATCGCACCATAATATACTTCTGTCGCTTGCTGCATCGTAGTAGTTATCAGCTTTATATAAAAATTCCACATCATCAGTTAATGTAACAAACCCATGCCCAAAGCCTCTTGGTATTAAAAGCTGTCGTTTATTATCTGCAGATAATTCTACAGCTACCCATTTTTTATATGTAGGAGAGCCTTTTCTTAAATCAACTGCCACATCAAGCACTGCTCCTTTGCAGCAGCGGACAAGTTTAGCCTGTGCAGAATCTCCTTTTTGAAAATGTATCCCTCTTAATGTGCCTTTTGTGGCAGAAAAAGAATGGTTATCCTGCACAAAATTATAATTAAGCCCGTGTTCTTTCATTTTTTTTTCAGAGTAACTTTCCATAAACCAGCCTCTGTTATCTCCAAAAACTTTTGGCTCGAGTATATAAACATCTTCTATTGCTGTTTTAATAACATTCATCTTATTACCTACCCTAAATATGCTCCATCTGCTACTAATTTTAAAAACTCTCCATAAGGACTTTTTCCGTATTTTTTAGCAGATGCTAATAATTCTTCTTTACTTATCCATCCTTGGCGGTATGCAATTTCTTCAACTGCTGCCACTTGTATTCCCTGGCGTTTTTCTATAACTCTAATAAATTCTCCAGCATGAGCAAGAGCTTCTATTGTGCCGGTATCAAGCCATGCATACCCTCTGCCAAGAGTTACCACATTTAATGAGCCGTCTTTTAAATACATATTATTTAAATCAGTAATCTCAAGCTCGCCTCTAGCTGATGGTTTAACCTGTTTCGCAAATTCACACACTCTGTTATCGTAAAAATAAAGCCCTGTAACACAGTAGTTGGATTTAGGATTTTTTGGTTTTTCTTCAATAGATATTGCTTTGCCATTTTCATCAAACTCTACAATACCAAACCTTTCTGGGTCATCAACATAATAGCCGAATATTGTAGCACCATTTGACTGACCTGCAGCTCTTTGCAAGTGCCTTGATAAGCCGTTGCCGTAAAATATATTATCCCCTAATATCATAGCACATGCATCGCCGTCTATAAATTTTTCACCTATTATAAAAGCTTGTGCCAGCCCGTCTGGACTTGGCTGCACTTCATAAGATAATTTAATACCATAAGAAGAGCCGTCACCTAAAAGCTCTCTGAATTTTGGCAGGTCATTAGGCGTAGAAATAATAAGTATATCTTTAATACCTGCAAGCATCAGTGTAGATAATGGGTAAAAAATCATTGGCTTATCATATACTGGCAGCAGCTGTTTAGATATAGTCAAGGTAAGTGGGTAAAGCCTTGTGCCTGAGCCACCAGCTAAAATAATCCCTTTCATACAGGCCTCCAACTAACTGTAATCTTTGCATTATACTAAATATTCTATATTAATGTCAAGGAAATAAAAGACTACAAAACTGTTGAAATAAAGCCTGTATTAAAGAATATAATAAAAAGATATTTTTATTTGTTTTTGAAATTAGTTTTTATTATTTTTTCAGAAAAAATAATTTTATATCAAAAAATTTTTATTTTTAAAAATATATTTTTAAAGTAGAAAATATGGACAGACTACAACATACCACATACTGCTGCCTGTCCATTTATTTTATAACTTTATCAGCTCATTTTTATATCTTTTCTATATTCTTCTTCTAGATTAATATCTTGAAAAGTCTGCATATTATTCATAATATCGCATGCGTTTTGTATAATCTGCATAGCAACAGGACAGCCGCTGCCTTCTCCAAGCCGCATATGAAGATTCAGCATAGGCTCTAAATCTAATGCCTGCACTGCCTTTAAATATGCAGGCTCTTCTGATAAATGAGATGTAAACATAAAATCAGCCGTTTTATTATTTATATTATAAGCGGCAAGTGCTGCAGCTGCAGAAATAAGTCCGTCTATTACAACAGGTATTCTATAATATGCTGCTCCAAGATATAAGCCTGTCATAGCAGCAATATCAAGTCCGCCCACACAAGAAAGTACTTCAAAAGGCTCTTTATGGAATAAATCATAATCCATTAAAGCATGTCTTATCACATTTCGCTTTGTTTCAAGCTGTTCATCTTTAAGCCCTGCTCCCCTGCCTATCAGCTGTTTATCGCTGCTTTTTATGAAAGACATAATACAGGCTGCAGCAGTTGTAGTATTTGCCATACCGATTTCACCGCTGCCTATAATATTGTAGCCATTATCGCAAGCATATTTTGCATACTCTATGCCTGTTTTTACTGCCTTTATAACAATATCATAGGGGATTGCCTTTTCTTTCATAAAGTTATTTGTGCCATTAATCATTAAATTTCTATTATCTATATTTTTATGGTTAACGCCGCCTTTAATACCCATATCTATAAGTTTTAAGTCTGTATTGCAGCTTTTTGTGATAGTATTAATCCCTGTTCCCACATTATCAGCATAGCTTAGTATTAATGTTTTAGTAAAATACTGTGGCGAGGCTGCCACCCCTTCTTCATAAATGCCGTTATCTGCTCCAAAAAGAAAAAGTATTCTTTTATCTGCGTTATTATTTATTTTACCAGTGATGCCTGCAAGTTTTATACTTATTTTTTCAAGAGTGCCTAAACTCCCCTTTGGTTTTAAAAGATTATCCTGCCTTATTTGTGCTTTTTCGATAGCTTTTATATCAGCACCTTTTATTTCATTTATTATTTTTTCCAGCTCTTTCATATATCACCTTGGAAATGCCTGATAAAGCATAGCATTAATTATTGATGCAGCCACATTTGAGCCGCCCTTTCTCCCTAATGCTGTAATACTTGGAATATTATGTTTTAAGATTAACTCTTTACTTTCCACCACATTTACAAAGCCAACAGGACATGCAATTATTAATACTGGGTTTAATTCGCCTTTATTTATAAGTTCATCTATTTTAATAAGAGCAGTAGGTGCATTACCGATTGCAAAAATAACAGGCTCATTTAATCTGGCAGCCTTTTCTACTGCTGTTTGAGCTCTTGTAACACCTTTTTCTTTTGCAGCAAGAGCCACATCTTCATCACCTATATAGCATACTGCACTATTTCCGCCTTTTTTAAGTGACGGTTTATTAATACCAGCAAGAGCCATATTAGTATCTGTTACAATAACACAGCCATTTTTTAAGGCTTCTATGCCTTTTTCTACTGGATTGTTTTTAAAAACAAGATTTTTTTTGTAATCAAAATCAGCAGTAGTATGTATTACCCGCTTTAAAACAAGCAGTTCCTTTTCATTTAAATCTGTCTCGCCTAACTCACTTGATATTATTTCAAAACTTCTTTTTTCTATATCCATAGGTTTTAATATTTCCTGCATACTTCACCTTACATTTCTATGCCTTTTCTTGCGTTTATCCCTTTATCCATAGGGTGTTTAATTTTTTTCATTTCAGTAATATAATCAGCAATTTCCATTAATTCTTCACCTGGGTTTCTGCCTGTTAATACTACTTCTAAATTAGCAGGCTTGTTATTTAAAAACTCCATAACCATTTCTTTATCAATATGACCGCCCGCATAAGCGCCCACAAGTTCATCGCATACAAGCAGTGTTTTATCCCCATCACCTTCCACTAAAGAAGTAACTTCTTTAAATAACTTATTATGTTCTTCTTTTAAAAGTGCAAGCTCTTCTTCATTCATTTCCCAGGTAAATCCTTTTGGTTTTGTGATTCTATATACTTTTATACCAAGTTTTTCAAAGCTTACTAATTCGCCGCTTGGGGAAGTTTTTAAAAACTGGGAAAAAATAACTTTAAAGCCGCTTCCAAAACTGCGGACAGCAAGCCCAACTGCTGCAGTTGTTTTACCTTTATTTTCTCCACAGTATATATGTATAAGACCTTTATCTTTTGCCATATTACTACACTCCTTTTTCTAGTATTTCATATATTTTAGGAATATTTAAATAATTCATAAGCATATCTGCAAGTTTTTCATATTCCTTATTTTTTAATTCATTTATATCTTTTTCTTCTGTAGCTGTATCTATTCCTTTTTCCTGCTTTAACTTATCTATTATTCTTTTAACCACATCACCTTCATCAAAAATGCCATGAATATATGTGCCTAATATATTATTTTCAGCAAGTCCGTCATTTTTACTTCTTCCAAAAGCATCTTTTATTTCAGAAATATTACTGTTCTCTGAATAAGTTTTACCCATATGTATTTCATAGCCTGCAAAACATGCACCATTTAAAAATGAAAAATAGCCTTTTATATTGTTAAATTTTCCCTGCACTACTGTTCTGATTTTTTCTTTTTCAAATACAGTTTCTGCCTTTATTAATCCCAGCCCCTGCACGCTGCCGCCAGATTCCATATTATCTGGGTCGCATATTTTGCTTGTAAGCATCTGATAACCGCCGCATACACCAATAATACCTTTGCCAGTTTCTGCATACTGCATTATTTTTGTAATAAGCCCAGATGAACGGATATAACGCATATCATCAATAGTATTTTTTGTGCCTGGAATAATCAATAAATCAGGCTCGCCAAAATCTGAAATACTGTTAATATACCTGACTTCTACTCCCTCATAATATTCAAATACTGCAAAATCAGTAAAATTTGATATTCTTGGAAGTTTAATAACTGCTATATCTATTAATCCTTTTTCTGTATTTTTTAATGTTTCTGCAAGACTGTCTTCTTCATCTATATTAAATTTTTCATAGGGCAGCACTCCTAATACATCTATGCCTGTTATTTTTTCTAAATGCACAAGCCCAGGCTCTAATATAGATTTATCTCCCCTGAATTTATTAATAATAAAGCCTTTAAAATAATTTTTATATTCTTTTAAAAGCTCTACTGTGCCATAAAGTGATGCAAATACGCCGCCCCTGTCAATATCCCCTGCTAAAAGCACAGGAGCTTGAGCAATACATGCCATACCCATATTTACAAAATCTTTATAATTTAAGTTTATTTCTGCAGGGCTTCCTGCCCCTTCTATTACTATTATATCATATTCTTTATTTAAACTTTCATAGCTTTCTTTTACATATTTAATAAACTTATGCTTTTCTGTAAAATATTCTTTAGCTGTCATATTGCCGTATACTTCGCCGTTTATTATAATCTGGCTTGTTTTATTTCCTGTTGGCTTTAATAATATTGGATTAAACCTAACATCTATATGCTGATAAGCACATTCTGCCTGCACAGCCTGCGCTCTGCCTATTTCAAGTCCGTCTTTTGTAATATATGAATTAAGTGCCATATTTTGTGATTTAAATGGAGCAGTTTTATATCCAGCATTAGCAAATATTCTGCATAAGCCTGCACTAATAAGACTTTTTCCCACATTTGATGAAGTGCCCTGCACCATTATACATTTAGCCATTTAATATTTCCTTTAATGCTGTTATAAGCTTTTTATTATCATCATGCTTTTTTACTGCAATTCTATAATATCCTTTTGAAAGTCCATTATAATTTGAACAGTCTCTTATTAATATATTATGCTTTTCAAGCCTTTCCTTTAAATTAAAAATATCAGCATAAAAAAAGATATAGTTAGCTTTAGAGCCATATATAGTAAAACCGAAGGATTTTAAATTATTTATAAGATATGCTTTTTCTTTTTTGATATACTCTAGAGATGAATGGATAAAAGATTTATCACTTAATGCAGCTATTCCGCACATATTTGCAGGCATAGATACACGCCATTCTGGGAGCATATTATCTATCATATCTATAAGTTTCTCATCTGCTAAAGCATATCCAAGCCTAAGTCCTGCAAATGAATAAGTTTTAGTAAATGCTTTTATAATAATAAGATTATTATAATTTTTTATTAAAGGGACTGCACTTGCCCCATTTTCTGCTAAATCAATAAAACATTCATCAAGCACTAAATATGAGTTTTCTTTCCTGCATTTTGCTGCTGTTTTTTCTATAAAGTCTAAATTGATAAGGTTGCCTATCGGGTTATCAGGATTTGTTAGAAACACTATATCTTTAAAAGCTATATTATCTAAAAAATTATTTTCTATTAAAAAATTATTTTCTTTTTTTAATAAATATTCATGCACATTACATTCTAAAAGTGATTTTTTATATTCGCTGAAAGCTGGTGCTGTAATTAAAGCATTTTTTGGTTTAAAAATAACAGGAATATACCTTATAAGCTCCCCTGCACCATTTGATACACATATATTTTCAACAGCAGTATTTTCTTTTTCTGATATTTTTTCCCTTAATTCTTTATAATCATGTGGTGGGTATGCAAAGCTGTATTTATATGCTTCTACATAAGCATTAGTTACTTCAAGAGGTGCATTAAGGGGGTTTAAACTGCTGGAAAAATCTACAGGATATCTGCCGTATTTTTCATAATAGCTGTATATATCGCCACCATGGGTATATGTTTTACTCATTAGGATTATAAGCCGTAATTAATAATTGTTAAAACTGCAAACTTTGCTAAAATCATTAATACTAATGCAAACACTGATACAATAGTCATAAGCATACATGCTTTTGGTATATCTTCCATATTTGGCTCTTTATCATCATCACCAATATATTTTTTATCAACTACTTCACCAAAATATGATGCAGGGCCGCCAAGCTGAATACCTAATGCTCCAGACATAGCAGCTTCTGGATATCCGCTGTTTGGGCTTGAATGGTTCCACCTGTCTCTAAGCAGTATTTCATAAGATTTTCTATAATTAAACCCAGAAAGCAGTGCTGCAAGCACATATAAAAACCCTGTAATACGGGCAGGAATAATATTTAATATATCATCAAGCCTTGCTGCAACCTTTCCAAAATACTGATATTTTTTATTTTTATAACCTATCATAGAATCAAGAGTATTTACTGCCTTATAAAGCATACCAAAACTGGCGCCGCCTATAAGCATATAAAAAAGCGGAGCAATAACACCATCGCTTGTATTTTCTGCAACACTTTCAACTGTTGCTTTTACAACACCTTTTTCTTCTAAATTTTCTGTATCTCTGCCAACTATATGGCTTAAGTTTTTCCTTGCCCCATTAAGTGAGCCTGTAGAAAGTTCTGTATATACTTTCATAGCAGCTTCTTTTAATGAGCCAAGAGCAAGTATCTGGAAGCAGAGAAATACTTCCACTAAAATACCAAGTATTATATTAACACTGTAACATATACTTAAAATAACATATGGCACAATAAATGATATTATAACAACAAATAAGGTAAGCACAGTCCCAGCAATAGTTTCAGAAACTGCACCATTTCTAAATATTTTACGCAGTGAAATTTCGCCATATTTAATTATTTTACCTATCATTACAACAGGGTGAGGAATACCTTTTGGGTCTTTAAATATTAAATCTAAAATAAAAGCTATAATAAGCATAAAACCTATTTTCATATAAACTCGCCTTGCACTTATTGT
Organism: uncultured Mucispirillum sp.; assembly: GCA_944326705.1. Classification (GTDB taxonomy): domain Bacteria; phylum Chrysiogenota; class Deferribacteres; order Deferribacterales; family Mucispirillaceae; genus Mucispirillum. Next base: position 39,652 of record CALVEY010000004.1, on the reverse strand, counting down.
GCTATAATTTTTCTATAATAATTAATTCTTTTGTATACTGATTATAGTGTGCTTTATATCCTGAGCCGTTATCTACATGGTAATAGTAAATATCATCGCTTTCATTGCAAAGCATAGAAAAAAGTGACATAATAACGCCACCGTGACATACAAGCACTGCATTATTAGCATCTTTTTTATCCATGTATGCAATCATTTCAAAAAATGCTTTTAATACCCGCATACTAAATTCTATACCACTTTCTCCCTGTGGTATTTTTGCTTTGCCTTTTGATTCTCTAAAATGTCTGTATTCTTCTAAATATTCTAATTCATCGTGGGTTTTGCCTTCAAACATGCCGAAGTTCATTTCCCGCATATTTTTAAGCACTTCAAAACTATCATAAGGAAATATAATACCAGTTGTTTCTACACACCTTTTCATAGGGCTTGTAAAAATAATATCTCTATCAATATGGGCCTGCATACCGTCCCATTTATTAAAAATTTGTTTTCTTCCGTCTTCAGATAATGGTAAATCAGTAGAGCCAACAAACCTGCCCTCTACATTATATTTTGTTTGACCATGACGGATAAAGTAAATCGTTTTCATATATCCATCCCCTTTATTACAGAAGGTATACCGTAATAAATTCTTATTACTCTAGTGCTTTTTTCACTTAGCAGACAAAGTATTCTGCCCACATATTCACGCATTTGGCTATCTATTTCATCAAGTGGTACAACACCGTTTCCCACTTCATTACATATTATAATTTCTATATTTGATGAAAGTATCTTTTCTATAATTTTATTATAATCATCAATACCTGATGTGATAAACCGTCTTATAAGCAAATGCAGGTTGTATATACCTTTTTTACTAAACGCAGTATTTAGGTCACATTCTGCACCATTTTGAAAATCTTCCTGCTTTAAGTTATAATATTTTAAAGCAAAATTAAGTTTTGAGTTATATGCTCCGCCAATAATTAATTCCACAATACCAGCCTGCTTATACTGTACAATAAAAGTGCAGATATTTCATATATGCATATACTAAAGCCTGCTAAATCTCCAGAAATACCACCAAACACTTTATTAAAATACTTTATAAGTATAATAGATATTATTACTAAAATCAATAAAAGGATTATTATAAATTTATAACTAATTAATATATAAGTTAAAAAAATAAATACTAATGATAAAGAAAAAGCATATATTAATAATGATTTTTTATTCTCTTTTGATGAAAAAATATATAAAAGTCCACGATTAACTGATGAAGGCACTAAAGCTATTAAAAAAAGGCTTAAAATTCTGCTGATTGTAAAAATAAGTATAAAAATAAATACTGGTAAATTTTTATCATACATATTTTCAAAGCAGGCAAAAAGCACTATAAAATAAAGAATAGTATAAATTACTGCAAAAGCTCCAGTATGAGCATCACTTAATACCTGCCTGCGTTTTTCAATATCTCCATGGCAGAATACTGCATCTATTGTATCAGCATATCCGTCTAAATGGATACCCCCTGTTAGAAGCACAATCACAGCAACAGAAAGGGCAGCATATAATACACTTGAAAAGCCCAGATATAATGAAAGAATATATAATAAATACTCTACTAACCCAAGCATTATGCCAATTAATGGAAGGTTATAAAAAATATATTTCATATTTTTTTCTTCCCATATAATCTGTGGCACGGGTATTGTTGTATACATTGATAAGCATATAAAAAAACTTTTTATAAGGCTCATTTTTCACCTTTATGATATATTGGAATACCTGCTGTTACTTCTATTACTTTATCTGCATGCTCTGCTATACTGCATGCAAGATTATTTAATACTTTCATATATTTATATACTTCTTCATCATAATGCAAAGCACATGATGAAATATCATTTGTTACTATTATTAAATTTTCTGCCTTTTTTAAAAGATAGTCTACATCATCATAGAGCATATTAATATTTCCGCCACCATAGATATGGTTTGCAGTTAAGTTTGGCAGACATTCAAGCAGCACTATTTTATAATCTGATAAATCTATACTTCTGAAAGATTTTTCTTTTTCTATTGTATCAAAACCTTTTCCCTGCCGCATATTCCTATGTTTTAGTATTCTTTTTTTTGCGCTGCTGCTTTTATTTTCCATTGTAGCAATATATAACTTTCTGCCCTTATACTTTACTGCTTCATCTTCTGCAAATTTTGATTTACCGCTGCCAGAGCCCCCTGATATTAAATATATCATTCTATCTCTCTGTTATAGTGGATTGCTTTTATAATAAATCTTTCTGCAAGTTTTAAGTTAGATAAGAAATATAAGTGTGGATATCCTGCATATACATGGTCTGATAAATATACTCCCTGCCAGCTTTTTAAGCTTTTAGGTTTTCTCATAATGCAGTCGGAATATGGTTCATCAATTATAGAATAATGAAACTCATGAGCAGGGAAACTTTCCCCTTTTTTAAAAAGCATACTGTCTTTATGGGCTGTAATCTCTACATATCCAAAGTTCTGCAGTTTATTTGTCATTGTGCAACTGCCTTTAATTAAAGATGCCATTTCCACATTATCTATACTCTGGCTTATATACATAAACCCGCCGCATTCTGCAATAAGTGGTATTTTATTATTATATACTTTTCTAAGGCTTTCTATAAAGCTTTTATTGCTGCTTAATTTTTCTAAATAAAGCTCAGGGTATCCGCCGTAAAATATAAGCCCGTCTAAATTTTCTGGAAGTGCTTTATCTTCAAGTGGGGAAAAATATACTATTTCTGCTCCCATTTTTTCTAAGACTTTTATATTATCTATATAATGAAAACAAAATGCTTTATCATAAGCTATACCTATCCTGCATCTGCCAATAAGGTTTATTTCCTGCGTATCATATTCTAAATCAGGTGCTTTTTCTGCTGTATCTATAATACATTCTAAATCTATGCTTTTTTCAAGTTCTTCTGCTACTCTGTCTATAATATTATTAATATCTGCCATTTCTTCAGCTGTTATAAGCCCTAAATGGCGGCTTTTAAGTGTGCAGTCTTTAAGTTCCGGCATATACCCAAAAACTTTTACAGGCAGCTCTGATTCTATCATATTTTTATATACTGGGTATGATGCTTTTGATATTCTATTTAAAATAATTCCTTTTATATTATTTTTTCTGTAATGAAGCATACCTGTAATCAGTGCTTTTAATGTGGCAGATTTTCCTTTAACATCTACTATTAATATACATGGGGTATCTGTTATGCTGCTTATGTGGCTGGCTGAAGCTGCATCTGTAAAAGCTATGCCGTCATAAAAACCCATAACTCCTTCTATTACTGCCAAATTTTCTGCATCTGCTAATATATTTTTTATTGTATTATCATTAGATAAAAATAAATCAATATTTCTTGAAGGTATACCTAATGCTTTTGCATGAAACATGGTGTCAATATAATCTGGTCCGCATTTATATGATGAAACTTTTATGCCTTTTTTCTGTAAAAACCTTAAAAGCCCCATAGTAAATGTGGTTTTTCCGCTGCCGCTGCTGAAAGCTGATATTAAAATACGACTTATTTTTTTATTCACTTATAACCTGCCTGTTATAATATATACAGGATTATTTCCCATCATCATGTGATAGGGCCCTGCTTTTTTTGATTTTGCACTGTTAATACATACAATATCTGGCTCTATATTATAATCTTTAAAAGCGTCAACTGCTGACGCAATTGTTTCCAAAGTGATAGCTGTAACAGTTATTTTTACATGGTTATTTTTTTCATAAACTATTTTAAAGATATCTTTCATAGTTTTAGAGCTTCCGCCAATAAAAACTTTATCTGGTGCAGGAAGGTCTGTAAGTATTTCTGGAGCAGCACCTTTTATACTTATAACATTATGCCTTTTAAGATTTTTTTTGTTTATGTTTATAAGCTCAAATGCCTCATCTTCTTTTTCTACTGCATATACTAATCCGTCTTTTGCATGACCTGCAAATTCTATGGCACAGCTTCCTGTGCCTGCTCCTACATCGTATACTATATCATTATCATCTATTCCTAAATAACAGGCAGAAAGCCACCTGATATCTTCTTTTGTCATAGGTGCTTTTCCGCGGATAAAATCATTATCCCTTAAATTAGTTTTAGGGTTTACATATTCTTTATTATGAATAAGCAGCACTGTTAAACTTGAAAACTTATAATCAAGCATATCTGAAATTTTACCAGATACTATTCTTTCATTTTCAGAGTGCAGGTTTTCCCCTACATAAACATATACATAATCAAGTCCAGCGTTATATAATTCATTTATAATATTATCTGCCTTTTTATCGCCGCCTGTGAGCATAAAAGTATATTCGTTATAGCTTACAGGTCCAAGACATGAATTATTTCTGCCATGCATTGATACTGCTTTTATATCATAATTTATAATATTTAATTTGGATAGAAAATACTGCATAGAGCTGATACCAGGTACAAGCTCTATATTATATTTATTACTAAATTTTTCCTGTATTTTTTTTGCAATGCTGTAAAAAAGAACATCGCCAGATACTAAAAGAGCAGTATTTTTTAATGTTTCTTTTTCAAGCACACTTTCTATTTCAGAATATTTTGGGGCAGAAATATTTGTAGTTAATACTTTATACTGCTCATAAAGTCTTGCACTTCCATAAACTATATCTGCATTTTTTATAATATCTGCTGCATACTCTGTTAAATCAGAAATATGCCCCATTCCTGCACCAATTATATATAGATTCTGCATTTTTTTATAACACTTCCTTTATTCTATCACAAAGCACATCTGCTATTCTTTTATCTGCACCAAGAGTTTTACCCATAGATATTTTCATATCCTTATGATTTTCAAGATATGCTGCAATTTCTTCTGGTATATCTTTTATTATGTGCATACCGTCAAAAAGAAAATAAGGCACTACAACTATTTCTGTTACACCTTTTTCTCTTAATAAATCAAGGCCTTTTTCTAAATTTACATCGCAGAATTCCATATATGCATGCTCTACTATTATATCAGGCATATTATCCTGTACCATTTTAAATACCTGCTCCATTGTATCAAGAGTCTCTTTTCTTCTGCTGCCGTGAGCTATAATTAATATTCCTTTCATTTTATTACTCCATTTCTTTTAATTTTTCTATTAAGCTGTCTATGGTTGGTTTTGCTGCCATATGAGCCTGCATTTTATAATTTAAAGCCGTTTCGTAAGTTAATTTTCCAATGCATACTGCTTTTATTTTACTTAAATCTTCTATTTTATTGCCACGCACAAACCCATGGACTGCTGCACTGCTGGTAAAGGCTGATATTACTCCATTATCTATATATTCCTGCAATGGTTTTATATAATCTAATGGCAGATATTTTATATCATAAGCATTATATGATGTAACATTAAAACCCTGATTTTTTAATTCATCAGAGAGCCTTTTATCCTGCACAGCTTCAAGCACTGCTATTCTGCCATTAATCTCTGCTTTTTTAAGAGATTTTGCAAAAGCAGTAAATGTATATTCATCAGGTATAATATCTGCATATATCCCGTATTTTTTAAGCTCATCATAAGTAGATTTACCTAATGCACCTATTACTAAATGGCTTAATGCTCTGCTGTCTTTTCCGCTTTTATTAAGTGCTTTAAAGAAATATGCAGCACTGTTTTTACTTGCAAATACAAGCATATTATATTTATCAAGGTTTTTAGTTAAATTATCCAGACTTTCATTATTTTCTATTTCATTTATTTTTATACATGGATAATCAATTACTTCTGCACCTAAATTTTTAAGCCTGTCTATTAAAATATTATTTGATACAACAGGTCTTGTAACAATAATCTTTTTAGAGAATATTTTTGATTTAGTAAACCATTCAAACTTTTCACCAAGAGAGCATACCTTGCCAACTGCAATAACAGCAGGGCTTCTAAGCTGAAATTTTTCTGCATCTGATACCATATTTTCAACTGTTGAAATAAGAGTGCGCATATTGCTTCTTGTGCCGTTTTCTACTGCAGCGCAAGGTGTGCTTTTATCTATACCCGCATCAATAAGTCCATTAATTAACTGATTTAAGGTAGATACTCCCATATAAAAAAGGATAGTGCCTTTTGAAGCAACTAAGGCTTTAAAATCAATATTTTCTACAAGTCCATCTTTTGCATGGCCTGTTACAAAATGGATAGATGATGCAAAATCTCTGTGAGTTACAGGGATACCAGCATAAGCAAGAGCAGAAACGGCAGATGTAATACCTGGCACAACTTCATATTCTATATTATGCTCTATTAAAAGTTCTAATTCTTCGCCTCCCCTGCCAAACACAAATGGGTCGCCGCCTTTTAACCTGACTACATTTTTACCTTCTAATGCTTTATTTAAAAGTATTTTATTTATTTCAGGCTGTGGAATATTATGGTGGTTCATAACTTTGCCCACATTTATAAACTCTGCACCTTTAGGACTTAATGATAGTATATCGCTGGATACAAGCCTGTCATATACCACAACATCAGCCTGTTTTAAATATTCAAGCCCTTTTACAGTAATAAGCCCAATATCTCCGGGACCTGCACCTATTAATATTACTCTGCCTTTTTTTTCGCTCATAATGTATTCCTTAAAATATCTGCATATTTTTTTGCAATTTTATGATTTAAGCCGTCTTTAGATATTAAACCACATACTGCTTCATTATTTTCTATAACTGCTGGAAAGAAAAAGTTATTATCATTTTTATCACTTATATTATTATAATATTTAATGCCTTTTTCTTTTGCTTTTCTTATAATATTTTTATTTACTTCATCATTATCTGTTGCAGCAATCACAATATCATATATTTCTTTAATATCATCATCTTCAAATTCTTTTATTTCTATATTTATATTTTCCACATTAGTTTTGACTTCTTTTGTAATAACAAATATTTCTGCACCAAAATTTTTAAGCACATCTATTCGCCTTGCAGCAATATTTCCTAAGCCTATAACTAATACTTTTACATTTTCTATATCTATAAATATTGGAAAATATGCCATGATTTATCTCTTTTATATATATTCTTCCTGCATTATCTTTTTAAGCTCATTAATCGTATAACCCTTTGATTTCTCTTCTGGTCTGCCTATTATAATAAGCTCTGCACCTGCTGCTTTTGCAGCTTCTAATTTTTCATCAAATCCGCCAGTTTTACCAGTATCTTTTGTTACAAGGTATTCTCCCTTTATATGCTTTAATGTGGCAGTATTCATATCTTTAGAAAAAGGTCCCTGCATACATATAATATTTTTAATGGGATAACCTAAATCTAATATATTTTTTATAACATTTTCATCTGGCAGCACTCTTGGATAAAGCCTTGTCATATCCCCTATCTCTTTATACTTTGCAAGCTCTTTACTGCCTGTTGCAAGTAATATATTACCAGTAGTATTTTTTAAATACTCTGCTGCCTTTTCTATACTTTCAAACATTATGCCACCGCCTGTATAAGTAGACGGTCTTAAAAGTCTGAAATATTTAATATTATTATTTTCTGCACTTTTATATAAATTTTCAGTGACACATGCTGCATAAGGGTGAGTTGCATCAATAATAATTATATTTTCATCTTTTCTGCTTTTAAGCATATTATTTATATCATCATAAGTAAGCCTGCCAGCATGAGTATTTATATATTCCATATCAGGCAGCACCTGCACACCGTATTCTGTAGCAGTATAAACATCAGCTGCTACTTTATTTTCATTAAAAAATACTGCTATCTCTCTGCCTTCTGTTGTGCCTGCAAAAATAAGGGGGCGTATCATAATCCTTTATATCCCCTTGGTGTAACCATTTGATTTTTTATTAACTTTGTAGTGCTGTTGCCTATAATAATTAAAGTAAACATATCAGCCTGAAAATCTTTTAATTCCTTAAATGTTAAAATACCTTTTTCTTCCTGCTCTCTTTCACAGTTTCTCACATAGCCGCATAAGGTATTTTCATCTATATATGGGGACATAATTTCGCATGCTTGTCTTAAATAGTCTGCCCGTTTTTTGCTGGACGGGTTATATATTGCAATAATAAATTCAGCAGAAGCAGCACTTATTAACCTTTTTTCTATTTTTTCCCATGGAGTAAGCAAATCACTTAATGATATAACTGCAAAATCATGAGTAAGTGGTGCTCCAAGTTTTGCAGCAGCTGCTAAAACAGCGCTGATTCCTGGTATTACTTCCACTTCCACATCACTTTTTTCTGCAACTTCTATTAAAAGTCCTGCCATGCCGTATACTCCTGCATCGCCGCTTGAAATAAGAGATACTATTTTACCTTCTTCTGCCTTTTCTAATGCTTTTTCACACCTTGCTTTTTCCTGCTTCATAGGTGTTACTATTAACTCTTTATCTTTTATTAAGTGAGATATTAAGTCAGTATATACTCCGTATCCTGCAATAACATCACTTTCTTCTATAGCTTTTAACGCTCTTTCTGATATTAAGTCTTCTTTTCCAGGCCCTGTACCTATACAGTATATTTTTCCTTTCATACTATCCTCTTTTTAAAAACTTCCATGCCATTTTATAAAACCTATTGATAAAGTAAATCCATTTTCACATATTTTCTTTACTATAATCTTACTGTCATTAAAACATTTTACTGCTCTTTCACACACATTATCTACTCCAGTTATACTTTTTACAAAGTTTGAAGATGTAAAATCACCCTGCACATTTGCAAGCTCATCTTTAGAATATGTTATAAAAGGCACATTTAATTCTTCTGCCAGCATATTTATGGCTTTTTCATCTTTTTTTATATCAATACTTGCAATACTTAGTATTTTTCTTTTATCTATGTTATTTTCTTTTAATACTCTTTCTATTAAATCTTTTAAGTGACTGTATTCCGCCCCTTTTCTTGCTCCTATACCTAAAATATATTCTTTTGGTATCAGCTGCATTGTATATGGAAATGGTAAAATATCTATATTATCGGCTATTACTATTCCGCATTCTCGCTGCACATCTGCAATCACATTTTCTGGAAGTGTTCCATTTACTTCATAGTCTGAAATAAAACCCACTTTTTCATTACGCAAAAGCCTTGATGATACTTCTTTTATCATAGTTATATCATCAATATATAAATTATTTTTTTCTGCCCACACATCTACTGCAAATTTATTATTCCTGTCTGTTGCAGTAGTTATCACAGGCTCAGCATTTATATATTCAGCTATTTCTAATGCCATTTCGTTTGCGCCTCCAATATGACCTGAAAGCACAGGTATTACATATGTCCCTGTATCATCTATCACAATAACTGCTGCATCTTTATCTTTAGATACAATTAATGGAGCAACTGCACGCACAGCTATTCCTATTGCTGATATAAATATTACAGCTTTACTTTCCTTAAAAATATCTGCTGTAAAAGATTTTATATCTTTTTCAAGCATTTTTATATTTTCAGCAGGATATTTACTGTAAAGCAGAGCATCAGGGTATATATTCTGTAGTTTTAAGCTTAATTCTGCCCCTTTTTCTGTAAAAGATATTATGTATATTTTATCCATTAGTGCCTTTTCTAAATTCATGGGAAAATGTACCGTCATAAAGTTTTGAGCGGTCATATATATCCCCTAAAAAATTCCCTACAAGCACAAGTGCAGTTTTAGAAATATTATTTTCTTTGCCTGCCTTTTCTAAACTTTCCAAAGTTGTAACTACTTTTATTTCATCTTCCCATGTGGCTTTATATACTATGGCGCAAGGTGTATCTTTACTGTAGCCGCCTGATATTAATTCTTCAGATAATTTTCCAAGCATAGATGAACTTAAAAATATAACCATAGATGCTTTATGTGATGCTAAAAGTTTAATATCTTCTTTTTCAGGCACTGCTGTTCTGCCAGCCATTCTTGTAAGTATTACAGTCTGGGAAACTGCAGGCAGAGTATATTCAGCATTTAAAGCTGCAGCAGCCCCTAAAAATGAACTTACTCCTGGCACACTTTCAAAAGGTATATTTTTACTTTTTAATATGTCTGACTGCTCTCTTACTGCTCCATATATACTCATATCGCCAGTGTGCAGACGCACAACCATTTTATTATTTTTATAGCTTTCTTCCATAACATTTATTACTTCTTCTAATGTCATAGAGGCACTATTATATATAACACATTCTTTTTTTGCATAATTTAAAAGCTCAGGATTAACAAGTGAGCCTGCATATATAATAACATCTGCTTTTTTTAAAAGCTCTGCTCCACGGACTGTTATTAAATCAACAGCACCAGGGCCAGCACCTACAAAATACACCATATATTTACCCCTTTACTATTATTAATGAAAAATAACTGCTTTCATCTGATACTTTAGAAAAATCTCTATATACTTTTTCTTCTTCCATACCGCAGTTTTCTACCATATATGTTTTATCAGTTAAATTACATTCTTCTATTTCCTGCTTTACTTTCCCCATTTTTTTACCGCTTTTCATAAGCACTTTATTTCCTGATATTTTTAAAAGCTCTTTATTATCTTTATAATTTGCAGGAATTATTATTAATGGCTCATCACCATCACAAAGCGACATATTAAGGCGTGCAGCACTGGCGCAGAATGATGTAATTCCTGGCACCATTTCCACATTATAGCCTTTGCTTTCTACTATCCTGTGCACATACATATATGTAGAATAAACAGAGGGGTCACCAAGGGTAGCAAATGCAGTATTTTTACCTTTTTCTAAATAGTTTATAATAAGCTCTGCTCCACTTTCATGGCTTGCTTTTAAATGCTCTTTATCTTTTGTCATAGGCATAGGCAGATATATTGTTTCCTTACCTTGAATATATTCTTTTACTATTTCATAGGCTCTGTTTTTACCAGAAAGGCTGTCTGGCAGTGCTATTACATCAGCATTTTTTAATGTATTTACTGCTTTTAATGTAATAAGCTCTTTATCTCCAGGGCCTATTCCTACACCATATAATTTTCCTTTTTCCATTTTATATATCCTTAAAATATTTTATAAATTCTAATGCGTTACTGCTGTATTTCCATGTATTTTCTTTATTTGTAAATACCATAACTTCGCATTTTATTTTATTTTGAAGCCGTCTTTCAATATTTTCCATAATCTTATTTATAATTATATCCCATACTTTTTCATGCAGATTATGTTTAATTAAAATATAATCTATTTCATCAGTAGATACTGCATTAAATATTTCTTCTATAACTTTTTTATCAGCTCCGCAAAGGGCAGCATAGGCAGCAAATATTTCATGACGGCAGTCTGCATAACTTGAATGGGTGTTCATTATACCACCTGCCACTTTTGAAAGCTTGCCAGCATGGCCTATAATCAACACCCTTTCTGGCTGTTTATATAAAATGTAGTCAAGAGTATCCCCTATATAGTTTGATATTTTTATGCCTTTTTCTATATCTATGCCAAACTTTTCAAGAGCTGCATTTCTGCCGTAATTGCCAGGTGTTAAAAGTATATTTTTCCTGCCCTGCTCTATCTGGCTGTCAATTTCTAGATATATTGTATCTATCAATGCTTTTTCACTCATTGGCTCAACTATGCCTGTTGTGCCAAGAATAGATATACCCCCAATAATGCCAAGTTTTTCATTAAAGGTTTTTTTAGCTGTTTCTATTCCTTCCTTTGCAGAAATAATCACTTTAAAGCTTTTATCATATCCAAAATCTAAGCATATCTTTTCCATTTCATAAGCTATCATTTTTCTAGGCACAGGGTTTATTGCAGCTTCCCCAACAGGCACTTTAAGCCCCGGCTTTGTTACTCTGCCTATACCTTTGCCACCATCTATTATTAATTCATCATATCCTTTATATACTGCTGCTTTTATTTCTATGCCGTTAGTAACATCTGGGTCATCGCCGCTTTCTTTAATTATAGAGCATTCTGTATAACCATCATATTTTTCTAAGCTTTTTATTTTTATTTTTAAAAGCTTTCCTGCTGGAACATTTACTTCCACATAGTCATGCTTTTTATCAGTAAATAAGTATAGGGCTGCTGCTTTTGCTGCAGCCTGCGCACATGTACCTGTTGTATATCCCTGCTCTAATCTTCTGCCTTTTTTAATTACTTTTTCCATTAACCAGCTCTTTTATTGCTCTGCGTGCTTTAGAAATAGTATCTATACTTTCATCTACTGCAATATTATCATATTTTTTAAGTATTTCCATAAGGTGAGCAATCCGCGGAAGTCTTAAATCATACTTTCTTAATTCATCAGCATGGCAGAATATTTCTTCAGGACTTCCCTGCATTACAACGCTGCCCTTATCAAGCACATAAGCATAGTCACAGTAAAGTGGCACTATATCCATTTCATGAGTTGCTATGATTATTGTTGTGCCTTTTTCTTTATTTATCTTTTTTAAAAGCACAAGTATTTCATTTGCTCCCATTGGGTCAAGCCCTGCTGTCGGTTCATCTAAAATAATAAGCTCAGGCTCCATAACAAGAATACCTGCTATTGCCACCCTTTTTTTCTGACCAAAGCTTAAAGCATGGGTTGGTCTTTTCATATAGTCATACATTTCAACTTCTTTTAATGCTTTTTCTGCCCGTTTTCTTGCTTCATCATGGGATAAGCCTAAGTTTAGTGCACCAAAAGAAACATCTTTTATAACACTTGCAGAAAAAAGCTGGTCATTAGGGTCTTGAAAAACTATGCCTATATTCCTGCGGATTTCTGATATACCCTTTTTATTATACTCTACTAACTTATCATTAAAATATACGCTGCCTTTATCTTTTATATTTATGCCGTTTAATGTTAAAAAAAGAGTTGATTTGCCAGCTCCGTTTCTGCCAAGCACAGCTGTAACGCTGCCCCTTTTTATATCTAAAGATATGTTATTTAATGATAACTCATCTTCATAAGAAAAACATAAATTTTCGCACTTTAATATACTTTCACTCATAATACTGCCTTTAAAATAATACATAAGCCTGCAATAAAAAACATTAGTATATAAAATATATATGCCCTTTCATATTCATTATTAATAGTTGTAATTTCCCCATCATAACCCCTTGACAAAAGAGCCTGATAGCTGAAATCTGCCCTTTTGTAAGCCCTTATAAAAAGCATAGCTGCAAGAGAAGAAACACATTGCAGGCTTGATTTAAAACTGCTGTATCCAAGCCTTAGCTTTTGTGCATTATACATAGCCGCTGCTTCATCTATTAATATAAAAATATATCTGTATATCAGTTCCATAAGAGATATAAAAAGTTTTGGAAGTTTTAATTTATAAAGGCTTTCAAAAAAGCAGGTCATAGGAGTAGATAGAGCAAGGAAATAAGTGATACTTACAGCTGATAATGCTCTAAAAAACAAGTTTATAGATGTAGATAAAGAATTATAAGTTATACCTATATTAAACCTGTCTATTAATATAATAATGCTGTCACCTTTAACAAAAGTAATAAGCACAGGAATAATACCCATAATTAAAAATGAAAAGGGTATAAGCATAAATTTTATATATTTTATAAAAGAAACAGCAGGGTTTGAAATAATGGTAAACCCTGCAAAAAAAATTAATATAAATATACTGACAAATACATTATTTAAAATTAAGCATAAAAAAAGCATAGTAAAAGTAAATATTACTTTTGCTAACGGGTCTTTTTTTGCAAGTTTTGAAGAGTATGCGTATTTGTCAGTTACAAGCAAAATTATTCTCCTTTTTTAGCAGTAATTCTGCCTAATACAAAGCCTACAACTCCTGCACCGAGAGCAGCCTGCACAGCAAAAAGAAGTGACTCTATTTCACCGCTTGCAGGTTCATAAATTGATGAAAACCAAGGCTTGTAATCTGGATTTATTTCAGTAATAGCAGTTTCTGCTAATCCATCTGCTCCTGCAAACTCTGCATTTTTTAATGTAACAAGAGGCAGCACTGCCAAAGCTATTACAATTATTGATAATATAAGATTTTTTTTCCAAAGTGCCATAATATACCCCCTATACAGCTTTTAAAAGATTTAGTTCTTTATATGAATATTTAAGTAAAACATTATAAACTATAACTGATAATAAACCTTCGCTTACAGCTAATGGTATTTGAGTTAAAGCAAAAATGCCCATAAATTTCCATAAAGAAGTTATAAATCCGCCTACTGCATCAGGATAAGCTAAAGCAAGCTGAATAGATGTGGCTACATAAGTTAATATATCCCCTGCAAAAGCTGCTAAAAATACGGCTATGCTGCTTGAAATACCTGCTTTTAATACGCCCTTAAATACGCCGTAAGCTGCAAATGGTCCAACTACTGCCATAGAAAATACATTAGCTCCAATAGTAGTTAGTCCGCCGTGAGCAAGTAAAAGTGACTGAAATAAAAGTATAATAAATCCTATAACTGCCATAGGTGTAGGTCCAAAAAGCACAGCACCTAAGCCAACACCTGTTGGGTGAGAGCAGCTTCCTGTAACTGATGGTATTTTTAAAGAAGAAAGCACAAAAGCAAATGCTCCGCACATTGCAAGCAGAACAAAAAACTTAGTATTTTCTGAGATTTTTTTTCTTATTGCAAAAAAGCCGTAAATGATGAAAGGCACAGCTAAAACTATCCAAAAGACAGACCAGGCAGGTGAAAGGTAGCCTTCCATAATGTGCATTGCATAAGATTTTTCTGGGAGAGTGAGAATAATAGATAAAAGGGCAGGAAAAATACCTGCAAAGAGATTTTTTGTTATCATAAGCGATAACCTCCTATTTAATAGTGTGCTTTAAAAAGCATAAAGGACAAACTGCATAAGCAATTAAAGCAAATTATATAAAGCATTCATTGTGCTTTTATAATCAGCCGCATAAGTCCTCAAATATATGCGGCAAATATCGGCAGGTCTTCCGGCTAAGAATCAAAGTCTGTTTTCGCCTTCCCAAGTAGTGGCTAAGTATTAAACTATACACTTTTTAATACCTGTGAAAACATTCTCATCAACACGGCAGCAAGACTGCGCAGGATTTGCACCTGCTTCCCTTTTAATCTTTCAAACCGATATTCAGCTATTAAATTAGACTAAAAATATCACATATAACTTATATTGTCAAATCAATATGCAAACAATTTATTCTATAAAATCTAAAAACGATTGCAACATTTTAAGCAGTCGTTTAAATTCTCATAAAAAATATCATTAGCCGATTTATAATTAAATAATTTTCTAGGATAATTATTAATCCAGTCTTGTATTTTTTTAATATAAGCAACTGAAAAATTTTTAATATCAGTTTTCTTTTTAATAAATTTTCTAATCAACTTGTTATTATTTTCATTACTGCCCCTTTCCCATGAACAATAAGGATGAGCATAATATATTGTAGTCCGTTTAGATAATTTATCATACACTGATTTTTCTATACTTGCAAAATGAATTAATTAATGCTGTTAAAATACATCAGGATAGATATAATAATACAGCTAAAATATGCTTAAACTTTAAATCTCCTTGTGAGGTTGCTGAGGAAAATAAATTATTGCTTGATTTATAATATAATAAGATTTATTTTTTTAAAAGTGTAACATATGTGTTGTTAGTTAAGAAATAAATATGAAATTGTAATGTTATATGATTGACTTTCTATAACATTTTTGATAAAATATTTCAATAAATTTTTTGGAGAAGCTATGGTTAAAAAAGTTTTAAAATATTTTCTTTATACTCTTTCTGGCATTATTTTATTTGCTTTATTAATATGTTTTGTTGTGTGGGGTATTACTCCAGTATATAAATTTCCTGAAAGCATATCTTTTAACGGTAACAAATTTTATAACCCATATAAAAATTATGATAACACTCACTACGTGCGTGCAAACTTCCATGGCCATTCAAGACTTGGAGGGGGGCTTACTAACGGTAGAGCAAACAGCGAAGAAGATGTGTTTAAAGCATACAGGGATTTAAATTACGGCTTTGCAACAGTTTCTAACTATCATCATATTACAAGCAAGCCGCCATATTACGATTTTCCTTATGTACCTGCTCAAGAATACGGAGTAAATATTTTTAAAACACACCTGCTGCTTATAGGCACTAAAAGAAAAGAATATTTTGACCAGCCTTTATGGCAGGGTGCAAATACTATACAATATCGCATTAACAGAGTTAAGCCTTATAATGATATAGTAACTCTTGCACACCCTGCATTTTTAAACGGCATAGAAGTAGAATATATGGCAAAGCTTACAGGCTATGACTTAATGGAAGTAGTAAATACATTTGCTCACTCTGTTTCCCACTGGGATACTGCATTATCAAGTGGAAGACCTGCTTTTTTACTGGCAAGTGATGACACTCACAATGTATTTAAAAACACAGATATTGGCAGAAATATCACTATGATACCACTAAACCCTGATACAGAAGCCGATAAATTATATGATACATTAAAAAGCGGTGCAGCTTACGGCATAACTGTTCCTCATACTGTTGCTATGCTTGATAGAAGCGAAAAAGTAAAAATCTTAGATACTCACCCACAGCTTTTATCTATGCAGGTGCAGGATAACACTTTAAATATTAAATTAAATAGACAGGTTGATAAAATTTCCTTTTCAGCAGATAATGGAGTAGTTAAGGCAGAATACGATAATGTTTCTGAAGCATCATATAATATTGCAGATAATGACAGCTATGCAAGAGCAACAGTTTATTTTGATAACGGCTCAATAGCTTATTTTAACCCAGTAATTAGAACTAATGACGGCTTAAAACCTAATATGCCTGCTGTTTCAGTAAATTATGCCATAAGCATTATTAAATGGATATTTACTGCTGCTGTTTTAATGGCTTTAATTTTCTTTGCTGTTAAAATTTATTTAAAAAGAAAAAATAATGATTAATTAAATAGAATTAATATCTAAAATAAGCTGTAAGCATAATCTTTAAAACAGGCTTACAGCTGTTTTTTATGTATACAGCACAACTGTTTCCTTTCTTATTTCCATTAATATTCAAAGGTTATCATAAAAATAATAATATAGGCAGCATATAATATTACTGATAATGAAAGATATATGCGAGTATCTGCTTACTTTATAATGGAAGTGAAATGTATGTTATTAACCCTTTCATAAAAATATAAGTATACAAGGCTAAAAATAAAAACGCCAGAATACACCTATATCATGGTTTTCTATTTCCCAGTGGTTTTTATAGCCATATTTTATTTCTATTGAGTTATTTTGTGTTACAGGGATAGTATATGTAAAATTCCCGCCAAACTCTGCCCCTAAATTTTCTAATACAAAATATCTGTAATAGCCGCGTGCTAAAAATTTACCCCCAATAAAGCTGTACATTAAACCAATATCGCCCCCAAAACCAAGCCCTGTCCAGTAAGGGTTATAGCCTTCTGAAAAAGCTAAATCCATATCTGCCATAATCCATGAAGAAAAACCACCTGCTGCAAAAGTAAGCCCTACTCCACCCCTTATATACGGCGTGAAAAAACTGCCCTTTTTATAATCTTTTTCTTCTCCTGCTATCTCTATTTTCCATGAAAGTGATTTTGTCATTCGTTTTATAGGAGAATACGATGCATATCTTAATAAAGCAGCTTCCGGCACTGTAACTTCATTTGTACGTGTATTCCACCTGACATTTACATCTATTGCATCAAGCTGACTGTTCTGGATAAATCCTTTATCTATATCATCTAATCCATGAAACCCTAACTTAAATCCAGCTTCTGTATAAAACTCTTTAAAATTTTCTGCCCCCACACCTATTTTTATGCGAGTGATAGCATGACCTTCATCTGGTGAGCCTGGCTCTTCTATTTTTTTATGGCTTTTTACTCCAAGCCTAGCCCTGTTTGCAAGTATATCTATTGTATTTTTTTGGTAATCTTTTACCATTTGTTCTGTTAAAACTGTTTGCTGTAAAAATATAAACCGCATAGCCTCAATGGCTAAATCATATATGGCAGCCTTTTCTTCAGCTGAGTAGCTGCTGTTATTTATAGCATCAATAGTTTTCTTACCTTCTGCCACATCCTGCGCAAGATTAACAGCATTATTTGATAATCCCTTAGAATTTATTTCTAATATTTTTATATGGGACGGTCTGTATTTTTTATCTGTAATCAAACCGCTTTTTTTAACCTTTTTAATAGTGTCAGTTGGCGCTTCCCATAATATACTTGTAGATAAATATAAATCAGGCCGTGCTGATTCTAAAAGCATAAGCATATTATATGAACAGTTTTCATCAAAAAAATAGTAATCGCTGCCAATACCCTGCATCTCCCATAAGTGATTAAAAAGCTTGATAGTTTCTTCTTTTGTAAGGTTTAAGTCATACTCCCAAATATCCCTGTTTTCCGCATACCCATATTCATAAATTGTTTTATAATACTGCTTAACTGTAAAATATCCTAAATAGCCACCAAAAAGACCTTTTGTTATATAGTCAAAAGAACTTACATCTTCTGGAACATTTGCTGCAAAGGTAACACTGTATGATGTAAGAGGGTCGTTTCTTGAATTATTTATCCTAAGCATAGTGTGCCCAAACATACTGGCAGGGTTTTTAAGATACATAAATGGAAATATTACTGTTACACTTGCAGGGTCCAGCTTTTTCCTAAATTCATTATATTTAGTACATGATTTTTTAGGCAGTTTATTTCTATCAATACCTAACCTTTCCACTAACCATTCCCGTCTGCCAGAGAAAACGCATACTGGGTGATTATTATCATCATTTTTAGATAAATCATCATCAAATAAAGCATATATTGTTGCTTTCAGCTCATCTTTTGGGGAATATTTACCATTTTCAGCAAGAAAGAATTTTTCATCATCTACTAAACTTCTCAGCTTTCTGCCCCCTGGCTTTTTATACTGCATAAGCACATGCCACATTCTTTCATCGTATATTTTTTCATTTAGTGCTTTTTCTGCCATTTTTTTACCATACTGGCTTGGCTCTGCTTGAGAATACACTGGAAATAAATAGATAATAAATACAAAAATAATTAGTGGAAATTTCTTATATATCATAGAAAATAAAGAGGGCATAAAAATGCCCTCATTATGTTTAATTAGCTGAGTGCTATAATTTTATTAGCAACTGAGTCAGATTGAACTTCAGCATTTGGGAAAATGTCGCTGAAATTAGCTTGTAATTTGCTTGCGAATGCATCTACATCTTTAACAGCAAGCATAGTGCCTAAAGAATTGATAGTGTCCCCATGGCCCATAGCAATATCTTTAGCAAGGTTGTCCATATTTGCAGTAACAAACTCATAAACTTCTACACTTACAGCTTTGTTAATGTTACCATCACAGTTAATAGTACCAGTAGTCATAGAAAATGTGTTTGATAATGCATTATTAGTCCAAGCAGCAGTTATTTGTAATAACCAACCCCCATTTGGTTTACCAACAGATTCAAATAATAATGTTCCTATACCGCAGCCAACATTATTTCTTACTGCTCCTGCAAAAGCAGCTGGCGCCATCATTGACACAATAATGAAAACTAATAAAACTTTTTTCATATATACTCCTCCATAAAAGATGTTATACTTTTGTTTAACATAAAGAATATATTTTGTCAAGTTATTATATAAAAACATATAAATTTTAAGTTTTACTTTAAATTTTTCATTAAAATAAATAATTTAATTTAAATAAGTATCTAATGCATTTAAAAATTCTTTTCTAACCCGTGGGTTACTCATAATTTGTGCATGGTTTGATATATTATCTTTCAAGAAAATTTTTGGTTCATGTGCCATTTGATAAATAGCATCTCCATTATCAAATTTTACAAGTTTATCTGCCTCTGAGTGTATTATAATTGTATTTTTTATTTTACTGTATTTTAAATTATCAAGGGAAGAATATTCCTTTGGTATGCTCCATGCAACAGCATACTGCCATATATATGTAAAAAAATTACTTGCTGCCACTTCCTTTGCAATACTGCGCCATGAAGTAAAAGTTGATTCTAAAACAAGCACTTTAAATTTATCTGCATAAGGAGAATACCTTGCAATATGGGCAGCAACTGCACCACCTAAGCTTTGACCGTAAAGCACCATATTTCGTTTATCTACTTTATTATCCTTAAATATGGCTTCTGTATATTCTAAACCGTCCTGCAGCACACCTTTTATATCGGGCTTTCCCTGAGATATGCCATATCCCCTGTAATCAAAGGTTAACACATTATAGCCTTTATCTACAAGCCACATCATAGCAACACTTTCTGTGCTTATATTATTTGAATTACCATGGAGAAAAAAGACTGTGCCTTTAGGATTTTTTACTTTCGTTTTAAAATACCAGCCGTGAAGCAGTTTCCCTTCATTTGTTTCCACAATAATATTTTCAGGGTTATGTGCACATGTTTCAGGCATATAAAAAAGCTGCTGCTTTGGAAAGAAAAAATATTTTTCACAACCTGCAAGTAATAATAAAACTGTTATTAATAATATAATTTTTAATTTATTCATACTTTAATTTATTTTTATTTTATGGAAAATGTCAAGCAGAAATGAAACTGATTACCCCATTTTTTTAAACTGCATTGAACAGTGATTATTTTACAATAAAATTGATATTTTATATTTTCTAATAAAAAGAAAGGGGGCTTATGCCCCCTAATATTTTATAATTTTTCTGCAATTTTTTCAGCAATCATTTTACTTGTTTTTGTGCAGTCGTTTAAGCCTATACCATAAAGCACATTACCGCCAATATAAATATTACCTAATTTTGAAGTAACTTCTTCTATTTTTGCTACTTTTTCGCGGTGGCCTACATGGTATTGCGGGATTGCTTTCATTACTTTAAATGTCTGCACCATATATGGGTCTTTTTTAACACCTAATATTTTTGTTACATCTTCTATACATATTCTAAGCAGTTCATCTTCACTTTTCTGCATAAGCTCATGGTTTGTATCGCCACCTGCCATAATTCTAAGGAATTTTTTACCCTGCGGCGCCTGCACTGGAAACATACTTGATGTAAATAATGCACCTAATATACGCATATTTTCTTTTTTAGGTATAAGGTAGCCAAAACCATGGATAGCATCTTCTATATCTTCACTGTTAAATCCTAAACCTGCAACAAACATTGGTGCATAAGGTATGCTTGATAATGTATCTGAAAGTTCGCTGTCTAATTCTTTTAAGAATTTACCACTTGCATAAGCTGGGGCACATATTGCAAGCACATCAAATTCATATTCTTTATTGCTGCTTGTTACAATATATTTACCGTCTTTTTTTACAACTTTTTCTGCAGGGCTTTCTAAATATATTTTTACACCTTTGCTTTCTGCAACAGATGCTAAATCTTTAACAGATTCTCCCATACCGCCTTCATAGCTTGTTAAAGCTCCGCCAGGACCTGCAGGGCCGCTTTTCTTTTTAGGTTTTTTAAACATACCTTTTATTAAGCCGCCGTAAGTTTTTTCTAAATCATATATTACAGGAAAGCATGACTGTAAGCTCATTTTTTCTGGGTCGCCTGCAAATACACCAGATACCATAGGGCCTATTAAGTAATCAAGAGCTTCTCTGCCAAGTCTTCTTTCTGCAAAATGAGCAAGAGTTTCATCACTGTCATCTTTTTTCTGTGGCACAAAAAACTCTTTTGCAAGGCGCATTTTGCCGCCAAAACTTAAAAGTTTTGATGTAAGGAATGCACCTGCTCCTTCAGGAAGTCTTTGTAATGCACCATATCTTTGAATATATCTAATCCTTGCATTATCATTACTTCTTACAAGTTTGTTTTTTAAGCCTGCCTCTTCAAATACTTCTAATGTAAATGGTTTACTGTCTAAAAATCCATTTGTACCAGATTCTATAACATAACCATCTTTATGAACAGAATCTATTGTGCCGCCTAATCTATTTGATGCTTCAAGCAGTATAATATCAATATCTTTTCCCTGTTCTTTTAATAAACCAAGTTTTAATGCAAGAGATACACCAGAAATACCTCCACCTATTACCCCAACTTTCATAGATTGCTCCTTTTTTATATTGTCGTTATTATTATTGAATAAACCTTTTTTAAAATTTTGCAAGAAATATTTTTATAAAAAAGTGTTTTATTTTATTAGAAATCTTATAAATATATTATAAATAAAATAATATTCTAAAAATTTTTCATCACATTTTCTTCAACAAAGACAAATTTTATCTTATATCATCTACTTTGGACACATATAAATATCATCAGAAGAAAACACTGGTACCACAGCATAGCTTATATTGCCTGCAAGTTTTACCTGCCTGCATACAAGTTTATAATCATCATAAGAAAGCATACCTTTTCCTAAAAATGACCTGGACTGGAGCTTCATTATAACAGCTTTTTCATTACCCATTACTTTTACAGCATTTTCTGCAATACTGCCAATAAGTGATGCTGTTTCTACTCTGTCTAATTTCTGCTCGCTGCTGATTTGCTCAAAATAGCCCATTACTGCAAAATAATCTGCCCCTGCAGATTTTAAAGTGGAAAGTTTTTGAGAATACCATGATAAAGCTGCCGCCTCATCAACAGGTGTTTCATAATATACATTTGCTGCAAACTTTATTTTAGGGTTTACTGTTTTTGCCCGTTCTTTTAATTCTTTAAACAATAAAGCAAGCTGACTGCTTTTCCATTCTGCCCATACATAAAATTCATCTTTATATTCTGAAAAAACTTTTCTGCCGTTATATTCTTTTATGCTTTTAAAAAAGTTTTCTTTTTTTACTTCTATCCCTGTTTCTTTCTTAAAAAGTGCAGCTGCATATTTATCACTGCCCTCTGTATATTTTATTATAAAATCATCTTGAAAAAGTATGCCGTCTATTTCATATTTTGCTAAATCTTCAAAAAGGTTAAGCAGGGTATCGCGCACTTCCTTTTTAAATATATTTGCACCATAGCCTGTAACATCGCAACCCTCTGCACTTAAGCTCATACTCATATTATCTGCTGTCTTTAAAAATGAAAGCGAACGGGTTGCCATCCACGCATAAAGTTTAATATTATTTTTATGGGCATAATCTACCATATCTTTTAAAAGATTATTTACTGTGCAGGCGTGTTTTGTTTCAAAATAGACACCACTTTCGCAGTTTAAAGGCATATTTAAGTGGCTTCTGTCTTTATTATTATGAAATACTCTAAAAAAAACAGTATTAATACCCTTTGATTTTACTTCCTTGAAAAATAAATCAAGATTACCATTATATCTTTCATCAAGGACAAATACCTGTGCACCATTGATTAAATATATATCTTCACTGGAAATTATAGTTTCACTGCATGCTGCACTGTAAAATACAAAAACAAATATTAATACTGATAATTTCTTCATATATTAGTTATTTTTAGTAACAATTGGTTTTATTTTAAATTCAGATGCTACTCTGTCAGCTTTCTGCTGTGCCTGCTCTTTTGTAGCACTTACACCAAGACGCACCCTGTACCATGTTTTGCCGTTTATAACCACCTGTTTTATAAACACATCTGGATATTTACTTCTATATTTTGCTGCCTCTTTCTCTGCTGCATCTCTTGACTGAACAGCTAAAAGCTGAACTACATAAGCGCCAGTCTGGGCAGGTGGTGCAGCTTTTACAGTTTCTTTTTTAGGCTCTTCTTTTTTAGGTGCAGGTTTTGGAGCTGCTTCCTGTTTTGGTTTTGCCTGCTCCACTTTTTTTGCAGGTGGAATTTTCTGCACTTCTTCTTTTTGCTTTGCAGTTTCTTTAATTTCCTGCTGTTTAACAGGTTCGGCTGTCTGCACAGGTTTTTCTTCCACAACTGGTGCAGGGATTGGAGCAGCACTATCCTGCTCTACTGCAGCCATCTCTGTATTATTCTGCTTTGGCGGTGTAACTGTTGTGCGGATATTATCTCCATCAGGCATAACTTCATCAGCTGTCTCACCCATTGATGTGAAAGTTAAAGTGTCACCTTCCTGCGGGTTAGTTGTTACTTCCTTCGGTCTTTCATTTGCTGCCACCTCAGGCTCTGGACTGCTTGAAAATACTTTGCCTGTTAAATATGCTATACCATATATTGTAATACCAAAACATATAAGCACTACAAATATGATTAAAATCATATCCCTGAATGAATTTTTATTATCTTCTGCCATGATACACCTACATTTTTTCAGGTGCAGAAACACCTAATATTTCAAGCCCTGTTTTAATAGTTACAGCAACAGCTTCACATAATGAGAGCCTGCCTGTTGTAAGCTCTTTATCTTCAGGGTTTAATATTTTATTACTGTAATAATATGAATGAAATGCTGCTGCAAGCTCCTGTAAATGATAAGCAACTCTATGAGGCTCTAAATGGAGCGCTGCAAGCTCAATAACATATTTTAACCTTATCATATTTTTAATAAGTTGTATTTCTTCTGTGCCAAGAGCTTTTTCCAAGCCTTTTCCTCTTTCATATTTTATGCCTTTTTCTTCAGCATTTGCTATTAAGCTGTGCACCCTTGCATGTGCATACTGAATATAATATACAGGGTTATCATTTGATTTTGATTTTGCTAAATCTATATCAAAATCAAACTGAGCATCATGACTTCTCATATTATAGAAAAACCTTGCTGCATCAATGCCAACTTCATCAATAAGCCATGAAAGTGGTATAAATTCGCCACTTCTTGTAGACATACTGATTTTTTCCCCATTCTGTATTAAATTAACCATTTGGATTAATGATACTTTAAATGTAGATAAATCATGGTTTAAGCACTCTAAAGCGCACTGCATTCTTTTAATATAGCCATGGTGGTCTGCTCCCCATATATCTACTAAATATTCATATCCTCTGTCATATTTATTCTGATGATATGCAATATCTGGAGTAAAATAAGTATATTCACCTGTAGATTTTCTTAATACTCTGTCTTTATCATCGCCCATACTTGAAGTATTAAGCCATAATGCTCCGTCCTGCTCAAAAGTTTTGCCAGACTTGCTTAATTTTTCAAGTGCTTTGTCTATTAAGCCCTGCTTATATAGACTTTTTTCACTGAAATAGTTATGAAATTCTACTCTAAATTCTTTTAAATCATCATCTATATCACTTTGAATAGTTTTCACAGCTATATCAAGACAGATTTCTAATGCCTCTTTTTTATCAATATCTAATATATCTTTTCTTTCTTTTAAAAGCTCAGCAGATATATCTTTTATATAGTCGCCATGGTAGCCTGCTTCTGGAAACGGCACCTCTTCTGCCCTGCCTAAAAGCTCTGCATATCTGGAATATACACTTAATGCCAGATTATTCATCTGGTTGCCTGCATCATTAACATAATATTCTCTTGTTACATCATACCCAGACATAGAAAGCACTCTTGCAACAGAATCACCATAAGCAGCCCCTCTGCCATGCCCTATATGCAGCGGTCCTGTTGGGTTTGCACTAACAAACTCTACCATTGCTTTTTTTCCTTTACCTGTATTATTGTGGAAATATTTTTTATCATTAATAATATCCATAACAGTTTCTGCAAAAAAGCTTTTTGCTATTTTTATATTTATAAATCCAGGACCAGCAATCTCTACAGTTACCTGACCATTCATTTTTTCAACTAATGCTGTGCATATTTCTTCAGCTATCATTTTAGGGTTTTTCTTTAAATAACGCACAAGCTGCATAGCTGCATTACATGCAAAATCCCCATGTTCTTCTTTTTCTGGTATAACAAGTGTAAAAGATACTTCTTCTGACACCCCTGCAGTATTCAGCATATCTTTTACTATTTCATCAATGATTAATGTAAGTTTTTCTTTCAAGAATATACTCCTTATATATGTATATGATTATTATTTTAAATATTCTTCCACATCAATACCTGCATCTCTGTATTCATTTAACTTATTTCTTAAAGTTCTTACAGTTATGCCTAATATTTCAGCTGCTTTTGTTCTGTTTCCTGCAACGTCCTGCAGAGTTTTAAGTATTAATTCCTGCTCCACATCTGCAATAGTTCTGCCTACTGCATTATCTACCTTGCTTTCTTCAGCAGTATGTTTTACTTCTTTAACTTCTTTTTCTGCCCTTTCTTCTTTTATAATATCTTTTATTTCTTCCTTAGGGTTTGATTTAAAGCCTGCAATAGTTATACCATGCAGAAATAAATCTTTTGATGTAATTTCAGCAGTTTTTGAAAGAACAACTGCTCTTTCAATAGTATGTTCAAGCTCTCTTACATTACCAGGCCATTCATAACTCTGCAGTGTTTTTAAAGCATCATCAGATAATGGCTTAACTGGTTTTTTATTTATCTCTGAATATTTTTTTATAAAAAATGATGATAAGTCTGCCACATCTTCTTTTCTGTCTCTTAAAGGCGGAAGCTCCATACTAATAACATTAAGCCTGTAATATAAATCTTCCCTGAAAGTGCCTTCTTCACTCATTACTTTTAAGTTTCTGTTAGTTGTGGCAAGCACCCTTGTATTTATTTTAGAAGGCTTTAATGCACCAAGCCTTTCCACTTCTCTTTCCTGAAGCACCCTTAAAAGTTTTGCCTGTAAATGCAAAGGTATTTCGCCTATTTCATCAAGCAGTATAGTGCCGCCGTCAGCTGCTTCAAATTTACCTATTTTTTTATTAACTGCACCAGTAAATGCACCTTTTTCATAACCAAAAAGCTCACTTTCTATTAAATTTTCTGGTATTGCTGCACAGTTTACGGCAACAAATGGTCCTTTTGCATGACCTGAATTTTCATGAATAAACCTTGCAAGCACTTCTTTACCTGTTCCAGATTCACCAGTAATTAAAACTGTAGCTTCGCTTTCTGCCACATCTTTTGCCAAAGTAAAAATATGCTCCATATAAGCACTTTTGTAAACTGTGCCTTTTTTACTGTTATCTTCTGATGCCTTATTTACTGAGGCGCTGCTTTCACTTCCTGCAAGCTCAAATGTTCTTCTTATTAACTCTTCTATAACTTCTGGTGAAAATGGCTTTAATATATAGTCATAAGCACCTATCTTTAAGGCTTCTACAGCACCTGTTACTGAGCCGTAAGCTGTAACAAAACACACTGGTGTTTTTATACCTGTAGCTTTTAACATTTCAAACATAGAAAGCCCGTCTATTTCAGGCATACGCATATCACTTATGATTAAATCATATACTTTCTTCGTTGCTTTTTCAAAACCAATACGCCCATTTTCCGCTGTATCTACGCTTACTCCTAGCCTTAATACAGTTTCTTTCATGGCTTCCCGCATGTTGTCATCATCATCAACTATCAAAATATTTTTATCAATCATTATTTTCTCCACCAGTTAAAGCATACTCAGCAGTTGGCAGTGTTACAGTAAACATTGTATAATCTTTACCGTTGCTTTCTGCTGTAATATCTCCCCCATGGGCTTTTATAATTTTATATGATATAGAAAGACCTAAGCCAGTGCCTTTTGCCTTTGTTGTTTGAAATGGCATAAAAAGGCGGGAAAGCATATCTTCATCTATCCCACAGCCGTTATCTCTAATATGCAGAACAGTTTCCTTTTCTGTCATTTCAGAAGTAACAGTAATCTCGCCGCCAACATTTACAGCATCTACTGCATTGCCAATTAAGTTCATTATAACCTGCTTATACATATCTTCATCGCAAAAAACAATATGCTCTTCATCAAGCTTGTTTATAACTCTAACTTTTTTATCTCTTATAATATGCTGCAGATAAAGAACTACTTCATCAACAATATCTACAAGCACATGCTTAGATGGGTTTATTTTAATTTCCTTTGCAAAAAGCAGTGTGTTACTTATAACTGCATTAATAGTGCGGACACCTTTTATTATAGATGTTGTCAGCCTTTTTTTATCAGGGTCCTGCTCTAAATCCCTTGCTAAAAGTGATGCATAAAGCTCAATAGAGCCAAGAGGGTTTCTAACTTCATGGGCAATATTTGCAGCCATTTCACCCATAATACGCAGCCTTTCGTTGCGCTGCTTTTCCTGCTCAAACTTTTTAAGCCTTGTAATATCATCCATTACATATACAAAGCCTTCAGAATCTTCTGATTTTAAAGCACTAACGCTTAGCCTGAAATATCTTCTGCCTTCATCATCATAATCATGAACGCCACTTGTATGAAATGAGCTTAATATGCCAAAAACTTTATCATATCCAAGCTCTTCTATTAATTCTTTTGCCCGCCTGTTTTTTAAAAACACGCCGTTTTTATTATCCTGAGCAATAATAGCAGAGTTTGTATTATCAAGCACAGAATCTAACAGCCCTTGTGTCTGCTCTAATTTTTTCTGCAAAAGAGCATAAGATTCTTTTAAACTTTCTGTTGTTCTGTTTACTGCATCAACAACTTCTTTTAATAAATTTACATCTATATTCTGTATGTCTGACAATTTATCACCTTATTACTATATTATTTATTAAGGTTTTTACGCCATTCATCTTCTTCCATCTCGCCTTTTGCTATACCTGCATATATACTTGTTGGAATATTTGATATTATATCGTTATAATAATTATATCCACGCTGAACATCGCCCATATTAATAAATGATTTGCCAAGGTAGTATAAAGCTTCTGCCCGCCTGTCATCTTTTTCCTTATAATTATCAGTAAACTGTTTTAATGGAAGCACTGCATTTTTAAAGTCATTTTTCCTGTAAAAAATTAAGCCTATATCCATATAAACATTATTACTGCCTTCAAACCTTGCTCCAGTATCCTGTCTTATAGTATCATATATGCTCATAAGTATCTGCTGGCGTTTTGCATCACTAGGTATATTTTTAGCAAGGGAATATTTTAAGCTGAGTGCATATTTTTTATCCCTTGTATATTTATCAAGCAGCGATACCGCCATATCTGTATCAAGCTGTTCTAATTCGCCTATAATATATTTAAATGTATCTTTATCAAAGCTGTTTACATCTGCTTTTAAGTTTTTATCCCCTAAAAGATAACCAAGGACTGCATAGTCCATATTTGCAGGGTTTGGTGTAATTTCTGCATAAAAAGTTCTTGCTTTACTTGGAGAGCCAAGTCTGTAAACACTCATTGCAACCATAGTTTTTACTTTATCTTGAAATGCTTTATTATTCCATGAGCCTATCCAGTCAGAATTTGCATCATAAAGCTGCACTACTGATGGATAATCAAGAGCCTTGTATGATTCTTCCATAGGCTTAAGCATAGAATTTTCTAATATAGCAGAAACTTCTTTTCTATATTTACCGTTTTTAAACTTATCAAGATATTCTTTAGCTTCTGCCCTTGCTGCTGGGTAGTTTTTAGAGCCGTATATAACATTAATATCTTTATATGTTGCTTCATCAAGCAAAGCTTCCCACCTTGCTTTATCCCCGTATTTTGCAGGGTCAGGGGATGCAAGCTGAGCCTCGGCAAAAGAGATTACACTTTTATAATCATTATTTTTATAAATTCCGTCAATTTTGCCGTATTTTATTTCATTAAGCATAATATCAGTTCTAGGTTTATACTTAGAGTTTGGATATTCTGCATTAAACCTGTTTATAAGTGGTTCTGCTGTAACATAATCTTTTTTATTATATACATCTGAAAGCTGAGCAAACATATAATCTTCTTTTATAGTGTTAAGCTCATCATAATATTTACTTTCAGGATACATTCCTAAAAAGTTTGATATCATATCAACAGCTTCTGCCATTCTGTTTTCTTTATATAATGTTTTTATAAGCATATATTTTGCCTGCTCATGAAGTCCGTAAGAGTCAGGCCTTGTAAATAAGTCTTCAAAAAACTTATTCCAGTATTCATAAGGTTTTGTATTTAAGTATTTTTCTGCATACTCAATAGTTGCTCTCTGACCGCCTTCCCTGTCTGGATAAAGCTGTTTAAGCCTTAATAAAAGCTGGTCTGCATCTGTCTCCCTGCCTGTATTATGCAGAATTGAAGCTGCTCTAAAAATTGCAGTGTTAGCTGACGCATCATCTGGATATTTTTCATATATATGAGTATAAAGCTTTAATGCAGGGTCTAACCTGTTCTTTTTATAAAAAGTATCTGCCACAGAGTTAAGCCGTGCAAGAGTAGTATCTGGGTTATTTAAAAGCTCATCTAGATTTAATGTAGAAAAATATTCAAATGCTAAGTTTTCTTCGTTCATATCATAATACATCTGCCCAACTTCGCCGTTAATAATATCCTGGTCTGTTTTAAAGTTGCGAAGATATGAAAGATATGTTTCTATTGCTTTATCAACCTGACCTACTTTTTTATAAAGTTCTGCCATTTTTTTCAAAGCAGCTCTTTTTGTTTCTAAGTCAGGCACTGTATTATATATTTTTAAGTATGTATTGATAGCTTCAAACTGTTGGTTTGCATCTTCTTTTGCCTGTGCAGATTTTAAAAGAGCATCTGGAGTGCGGAAGTTATCTGGATACTGTTTTACAAATTCATCAAATATTTCATAAGCACTTGTATAATAAAGGCCGTCATACTGCCCCATTAAAAGATATGTTTCACCTAGCTTATACATTGCTTCCTGTTTATAAAACTCATTTTGAGTAGAAGCTAATATCTGCTGCAGCACCTGCGCGCCCATCCCAAACTGTTTTGCAGCTATATATCTATCTGCCTGGTCAAGCATATCCTGCATATTTTTATCTTCAAGACCTTGAGATTTTGTAGAAAGCAGCGGTTTTGCAACTCCATAGCTTGAAAGAGTATCGTCATTAGTTTTAGATTTAGTAGCTACAACCTTAACCCCTGCAGTATCATTAACAATAGAAAATTCTGCATCAGGCTTAATATTGATTACAAAACTACTGCCGCTGCCCCGTATGCTTGATACATAGTCATCATTAATATCTTGAGAAAAAGGCTGCTTAATACTGTTTTGGAACGATATAATTACCTGATTTGTGCCTTTTTCAATGTTTTTGATATTTTTTTTATCAAGTTTTAAATATACTTCTGTAAAATATTTATCCTTTCTTAAAAAAAGCTGTTGAGCATATAAACTGCTGAAGCTGATAATAAGGATAATTATTACTAAACATAACTTTCTCATCATAATACATAATACTACATATTTTCAATAATATTACAAGAAAAAGTTTAATATATCTATGATTTTTTTATAATTTCTCTATTTTTGGTAATATTCAAAAATAATTAAAAAGACAATAAGTATTAAAAGTCTTTAAATTAAATAATCTTTTCAAATAAGAAAATAGATTAAGAAAATAATAATTACTAATAAATATAATACTAAAAATGCTCTCAACTGTATGATAATATACAAGTTAAGAGCATATATTGTACTTTAATATTATTATTCTAGTATCTATTGCTGGCTGGTGGAAGCACTGTCAATAATATTAAATTTCATAGGTGTAGTAGGCATAAGTCCTGGTAATGTAAATGTTCCTGAAAGATACTTATACATATTATATTTTATATCTGCAGGATTACCTTCGTCTGCTGCTTGCTTTGCTGAAACATTAACATAACAGTAAAATGGTGCAAATGGAAGATAAACGTCTTCTGCACCGTTATTTTTAAGACGAATAGTTTGTTTGCCAGTTTCAGTTCCCCTACTACTAAACTTGCAAGCTGGTATATTAACATTATTAACTGTGATATTATCTGTGCCTTCTTCTATACCGAACAATGTATCACTATATTCTAATAATGCTCCATAAGGTAGAATAAGACAACTGTCATGAGGTGAGTAGCTGTTTCCAGTGAATTTTTTACAGCCGTAAGCATCTGTTTTTAGAAAAACTATATTCATAGAGCTGTTTGTTGCAATATCAATATTATCAGTAACAGGAACAAGTTTATTATCTTTAACAGTAAATGGTTGAATAGTAGAATAAAAGTTTAGTTTGGCATTTACTGTTTCTTCTTCCAAACCATCTGCTTCAATCTTAATAGATAAATCAACATTTTCTTTGACTTCTCCATGATATGGTAATTCAACAATTAATGATCTAATAGAATTTTTAGGTAAATCTACTACATTTTCATAAAGATATGCTTTAATAGTACCCATATTTGTCAATTCTGCACCATTTTTCTCCTACAAAATCATCTACCTGCTTAATGGTAGATGATTTTTTATAAAATTTTTAATTCAATTTATTAATTAGTAAATAATATCAACTATCTGTGGATTTATTATATCATTAAGATGCGGAATGATTGCTCTATCAGGATCATTTCCTGCATCAGCAAATGTTGTTATCTTAAATCCAAAACCAGTACTAAAAACTGGTGTACCTTTGGCGTCATATTCTTTAAGAGAACCAAATAAACCTTTACTGTATTGCTCTGAGCTCTCATATCCATCTGACATAATATTTACTACCGTAACTTTTTGTGTGCCATCAATATCTATGTCAAAAGTATCAGATGTAGTTACAAACTCTGTGGATACTGGTAATTCAATATATGCACCTTTAGGTTTAAAAGCCAAAGAACTGCCTAAATTATCTTTTAAGAATTGTTCTGTTTCAGATAGTTTAGTTTCTCTGTATTCATCAAGTATAACTTTACTATTATCAATAGCAACAGGCGTTCCTATAGTATTAATAGTATCTTTATTTACAAATAACAGATAAAATCTATCACTAAGGGCACCTTCTTCAGCAGTTGTCTCATCTTCTACATATCCCCATTTAAATAAATCAGTAAAGGTTGTTGCATCTATAAAAGACTCTGTGATTCCTGTTTCAAGAGATAAATCATTAACATAATACATAACATTATTATTTACTATATTTTTTATTTTAATTCTGGTTTCTGGAGCTTCTCCATCTTTAAAATCTAATCTATCTATTGATTTAGCTGGGTCAAGCATAACATAATAGTTATTATCTTTTGCTGCTATTTTACCTTCATAGAAAGGATGCTCTGTATTTACAGAACTTGCTTTATACATTTGAAATTGAACATCTATACATTTTATTTGCTCTTCTGTTATACCAGTCATACTATATACTATTTGTTCTTGTAAAGCCCTTTCAAGCCCATTAGCATTTATTGTAAGTGGTAATATCGTTTCTGCTGATTTTGGATCAAGCTTTAAATCTATATATTCAAAATCAACATTATTACAAACAGCATAATTTTCAGTTGAGCCAGCTATTTTAATTGGCAACAGATTTAAACATAAAGCAGAATCTCCATTATTGTAAATATTTAAGGAAAAAGATACATGAGAATTTTTAGTGTTATCAGAGCTAATTTCTATACCTTCATTTGATAAATTTAATATAGTAACATCATATTTCCACTCATCAGCAGTAATAGCTGGTGTTATATAAGCATTCCATGCTTTATTATTAATTACTTGAACCCTTAGCATATCTTTTATAGATATCTCTGGTGTTATTTTTTCTATTTTATAAGATATAGAATTGTCTGATACAACTTGAGTAGCTGTTGTTTGAGTGATAATACTGCCACCAAGATAAGTATATCCATCTTCTCTTTCTTCTGGTCTTGCTGTAAGTTCAACAGATAAGTTAATAGTATCAGTATTTGATGATATAACACCATTTTCATATTTTGTGTCTGCTGTTGTTGGTGTTATTACTACTGCAGAACTGTCAGGAAATCTTGTAAATTCGCTACGACATATATTAGTTGTTTCTGAACATCCACTGAAATAACCTTGCGTCATTTCTGCATATGTTAATAAATCTACACTTGGTTTTGTTCCATTAATATCTGCAAGTTTTGTTGTTCCTGCTATAACTTCTATATTACTATCTATTGCTGTAATTTTAGTGCCGTATTGAATATTTGCCTCATTTTGAGCATCACCTACTTGTGTAAAACGTGTAGATGGTATACTAATAACAACACTATTTGCGCTTACTGCATCAGAAGTATATTCAGGTCCTACTTTAATATTATACATATTATTGACATCATTAACATTATTACTTAATTTATTCTGAATAGTGCCATTTTTATCAACAAGATAATAAGAATATCCAGCATGTTCAAAATCAACTACCCTGTATATTATATCAATAACATCAGCACCAGTAAAACTTGATGCAACAGGTACTACATTTAATGGAGTAACACCTTTAGGTGATGTTTGTGGTGGTGGAGTATTAGAACTACCACTGCTGGATGATGAATCTGAGCAGGCTGTAAGTGACATAACAGCCAATAGACTCAGTAAAATGAAGATTAGTTTTCTCATAAATTATCCTCCAAAGAACTAAATAAGTGAGAAATTCCTATTTAATTTTTATAAAAAATTAATTATGAATAAATAAATTTCAGATTTTCCTGTAATTTAAACAATATAAAAATATAATTGTAGATATAGATACAATGGTATTGAGATAATACTATACTTATTTAAGTTAAAAGGAAAAAGAAATTGGAGATAGTGTTATAAGACAAAAAGAACACAAGGGAAGATTTTCTACTGAAAAATCAAATATTAAAACTTACCAGCGAAATCCCCCCCCCCGATATATTCTTCCATAACTTGTTATTACTCTACAAAATGTTTGATAATTTTGCAATGAAAATTTTAGATAGCATCACATTTTTCTGTATTAATATTTTATAAGTAGTTATTATGATTTAAGAAAATAGTATTTTTATATAGAACTGCTTTTAAAATTTATTATAATAGAAATAATAATATAAAATAGGGATAAAATAAACTTCTTGTATTTCTTATTCAATTTTTCGGGTAATTTAAATATTTAATGTGTGCTGTAAAAAACGGGAATACCACCAGAAATTTTAAAAATGCATATTTTTGGTAAATTATGTTTTTATTTTTATTGCAAAAGATTTAAACATGTGATAAAAATAATAGTATTTACAAATGGAGATAATTTATGGCTCTAAATCATGGTATATTATTAGAAACAGGAACAAATGAATTTGAAATCGTGGAATTTATTATCAATAATGGAAATATGCCATACCATTTTTGCATAAATGTTGCAAAAGTGCGTGAAGTAATAGTATTTCCAGAAACTACTGTTCAAGTGCCAGATGCACACCCTGCAATTATAGGCACAGCAAATATACGCCAAAACCTTGTGCCAATTATTAATCTTGGTCAGTGGATAGGTGTTCGTCAGCAGGACCCAGATTTCAGTAAATCTAAAGTAATCGTTACATACTTCAATGGTGCATATAATGGCTTTCTAGTAGATGAAGTTGTTCGTATTCACCGTATCACATGGGGTGATATTAAAGATTATTCTGCTATGAGTGACTTAAATATCGTAGATTCTGTTTTAGGTGTTGTTACTATTGACGGCAGGCTTATTCAAATGCTTGACTTTGAAAAAATAGTTGCAGAAATTAACCCTATTACTATGGTTAGAGAAACTACTGAAATAGATATGTCACGCTACTATGACAGAAATGGTAAAACAATATTTTTAGCAGAAGATTCGCCTACTATTAGAAAACTTTTAAAAGGCAGCTTTTCTCGTGCAGGATATAATATTATTGCTTTTGAAAATGGTATAGATTTACTTACAAGACTTAGAAAAGAAAAACCTGACCTTATAATTACAGACCTTGAAATGCCTGGCGGCAGTGGTGACTATGTTGTTAGAAAAACTAGAGAAAAAGAAGTATTTAACGATGTGCCTATATTAGTTTTCTCATCTATGGTAAGCATAGAAAATGAAAGAAAACTTTTAAGTATTGGTGCATCAAGATTTATAGGTAAACCTGATTTAAGTGACTTAATACAGGCGGTTGATGACTTTGTTCTTGACCATAAAGGCACTATTATACATAAAAACATAGCTCAACGATAAAATAGAGGTATATTAATGAAAAAAGTATTATTTTCTACTTTAATTGCTTTACTTGCTGCATCATGTGCCAGCACTGGCAACGATGCTGTTAAAAAAAGTTTAACTAACATTAATGAAGAACTTGTTGTTATTCAAAAATCTTTAACAGATACTCAAATGAATATGGAAGATGTGCAGTCAGCTAACGGCAACCTGCAAAATGATGTTACAACAAATGCAGATGCAATTGCAGAGCTTCGTTCAGAAATAGCATATCTTAACAATGAAATATTAGTATTAAAAGGCAATAAAGGTGCAACAGCAGCACCTGTGCAGGATACAAACAGTAAAAATGTAAGCTCTACTACTACATCAAAAGGCAATTCTGCACCATTAAATAATATTATTATTCTTGATGAAAAAGCTCCAGCAGCTCCAAAAGAAGAAGCTCCACAGATAGTAGTTATAGAAGATTCTGGCGCTGCAAAAAACAGCCTTTATTCTTATGCTATAGAATTAAACAGACAGAAAAAATATAACGAAGCAAGAGCAAAATTTCAGGAATTTATTAAAAAATACCCTAAAGACCAGCTTGCAGGCAACGCTCAATACTGGATAGGGGAAACTTACTACTCAGTTAATGATATGAATAATGCTATGAAAGCATTTCAAGATGTTATAAATAAATTCCCTAAATCAAATAAAATCCCTGATGCAATGCTGAAAATAGGCTATGTACAGGAAAAACAGGGCAAAAAACAGGAAGCAGTTGCTACATTCCAGAATTTATTAAAAAAATATCCTAAATCTAAACCTGCAACACTTGCAAGGCAGAAATTACAGACTTTAGGCGCATAATTGAAATATCTAATATATTTTAAAGCCCATACATACACTGTATGGGCTTTTTTTATTGCTAAATTTTATATTTTCTGTTACATATTTTAAGAATAACATAGATATAAAGAATTTAAGGACAGGAATATTTAATGAAAACTGAATTTATCCGCAATTTTAGTATTATTGCCCATATTGACCATGGTAAATCTACTATTGCAGACAGGCTTATAGAATACACAGGTGCACTTGAAAAAAGGCAGATGAAAGCTCAGGTGCTTGATTCTATGGATATAGAAAGAGAAAGGGGCATTACTATTAAAGCCCAGACAGTATGTTTAAACTATAAAGCCGATGACGGAAATGACTATATAATTAACTTAATTGATACTCCAGGACATGTGGACTTTACTTATGAAGTTTCAAGAAGTTTAGCTGCATGCGAAGGTGCATTAGTTGTGGTAGATGCTTCTCAAGGTGTGGAAGCTCAGACTATTGCAAATACATTTATGGCTGTTGACCAGAATTTAGAGCTTATCCCAGTTATTAATAAAATAGATTTGCCTTCTGCTGATATAGAAAGAGTTAAAGCAGAAATAGAAGACTCTATCGGCATAGATGCAAGCGGCGCAATACCAGCAAGTGCAAAAGAAAATATAGGCACAAAAGAAATACTTGAAGCTATTGTCAAACATGTGCCTGCACCAAAAGGCGATGCAGATAAAAACTTAAAAGCTATGATATTTGACTCCTGGTATGATTCATACCGCGGTATTATTATCCTTATCCGCGTAATGGACGGCGTTATCAAAAAAGGCGATAAAGTGCAGTTTATGGCAACAGGTAAGGAATATGAAGTTATAGAAATAGGTAAGTTTCTGCCACAGGCTACTCAAATGGAAGAATTAGGACCTGGGGAAGTTGGTTTTATTTCTGCAAGTATTAAAGATGTGCATGAAGTAAAAATCGGCGATACTGTAACACACGCAAAAAACCCTACACAAGACCCATTTCCTGGATTTAAAAACGTTAAACCTGTTGTTTTCTGCGGTCTTTATCCAATTGACCCAAACCAGTATCAAGATTTGCGTGATGCAATAGAAAAACTTATATTAAATGACAGTGCTATTACATTTGAACCAGAAAGCTCTGCTGCATTAGGATTTGGTTTTAGATGCGGTTTCTTAGGTCTTTTACATATGGAAATCGTGCAGGAAAGGCTTGAAAGAGAGTTTAACTTAAACCTTATCTCTACCGCCCCTACTGTTATTTATAAAATATATAAAACTGACGGCACATGTGTGGAAGTAGATAACCCTGCTGATTTGCCGGACCCTAATAACTATACAAAAATAGAAGAACCATATATTTCTGCCACATTAATACTGCCTTCAGAATATGTTGGTGCAGTAATACAGCTTTTACAGCAAAGGCGCGGCTGGCAGACTAATATGAAGTTTTTATCACAAAGCCGTGTAATATTAGAATATATGCTGCCGCTTATGGAAGTAGTAATGGATTTCTATGATAAATTAAAATCATGCTCAAGAGGTTATGCTTCTTTTGATTATGAATTTGCAGAATACAGGGAAAGCAAGCTTGTAAAACTTGATATTCTTATAAATAAAGAGCCTGTTGATGCTTTATCTATTATAGTGCATAGAGACCAGGCAGACTATAAAGGCAGAGAATTAGTTGAAAAAATGAAAGAAGTTATCCCTAGGCAGATGTTTGAAGTAGCAATACAGGCCGCAATAGGCAATAAAGTAATAGCAAGAAGCACTGTAAAAGCATTTAGAAAAGATGTTATTGCAAAATGTTACGGCGGTGACATATCTCGTAAAAGAAAACTTTTAGAAAAACAAAAAGAAGGTAAAAAACGAATGAAACAAATAGGCTCTGTTGAGCTGCCGCAGGAAGCATTTTTAGCAGTGCTGCGTATAGGAGAAGATAAGTAGTATGAGCGAAAAAGAAAAAGATAAAAATACAGAAGAAAAACCTAAAAACTCTTCAAAAGAGATTATAGACAGCATTGTTGTTGCATTTGTTATTGCTATATTTATAAGAACTTTCTTTTTAGGTGTATACACAATCCCTACTGGCTCTATGCTTGAAACTCTGCAGATAGGCGACTTTATACTTGTAAATAAACTCTCTTATAAATTTTCTAAACCAGAGCATGATGATATAGTTGTATTTGAATACCCACTTAATCCAAAAGTAGACTATATTAAAAGGGTTATAGGTGTGCCTGGTGATGTTATAGAGATAAAAGATAAAATAGTATATAGAAATGGCGAAAAATTAGAGCCTGATTATGTACGCTTTGAAGAAGGGTATCATCTTGCAATAGCCGATAATGTGGAAAAATTCACTGTTCCAGAAGGCTTTTATTTTATGATGGGCGATAACAGGGATAACAGTGCAGACAGCCGCTTTTGGGGATATGTGAAAGAAGATGCAATTGTCGGTAAAGCATTTATCATCTACTGGTCATGGGGAGAAAACGGACCTAGATTTTCAAGACTGTTTAATTTAATCCATTAGTATATATAAGCCCTGCTTATAGTATTAAGCAGGGCTTTTTATTGCATTTATATCTTATAGGAAACTTTTTGCTGCATTTATTATATCATCAGCATATTTATAAATATCATCTATACATTCTATATCATACACATTTTCTGTCTTATCTTTATAAATAAGTTCTAATTGATAATTTTTTCTTATTATATAAATTTCTGAATTAATTTAGATGCTATGAAAGAGTAGTTATGAGTTGCTCAATTCTTTTTCTTTGCTATCTGTTTAGCCTTTAATTCTTCAATTTTTTTAATATAGGTATCTGCTTTATGTGTATAAGTCGGCTTCTGTTTCTTCAGCTTTGTCACAAAGGCAAGAGCATCATCATATCTCTTAGATTTAATATATAAATCCGGCAATTCAAAGTGCCAGCCTGCACC
>CALVEY010000003.1 GCA_944326705.1 uncultured Mucispirillum sp. | reverse complement strand
CTTAATTTCTTATGAGCTGTTTTTTTTGGAACGGTTAGCAAGCTGATTGTCTGAGCGATAGCGAGTTGCAGTTGCTGTGGAGAAAAAACAGCGAATGTTTAAGGAATTGGAGCATAAGAAATGAAATAACGAAAACTTGATTTATGAGATTTGCACAGGTTCGATAGTTTAAAATATACTACAAATACATAAATAATAATTACTAAGTTTATTATAAATTAGTATTTTTAATTATAGTTTCAAAAAAATGGGGGTGAAGCAGATAATATATTTCTTGCAGTAATAAAAAAATACATATATATTGTTATGGATATATAATATTATGCAGGAGAATAATATGCGTTATAAAAGCACAAGAGGCGGAGTATCAGGTCTTTCATTTGAAGAAGCTGTTATGATGGGGCTTGCAAGTGACGGCGGTCTTTTAATACCTGAAAAAATACCAAATTTAAATGAAAAAGATTTAAAACATTTATCAGAACTTCCTTATACAAAGCTTGCTTTTGAGATTATTAACAGATATCAGGAAGGTATACCTTCTAATGACCTTATGGCTGTTATTCAAAAAAGCTATGCAAAATATGATACTGTTAATATGATACCTGTTAGAAAAGCTGCTGGTATGCGTATAGCAGAGCTTTATCATGGTCCAACATATTCTTTTAAAGATGTGGCACTGCAGTTTTTAGGCAACCTTTTTGAGTATATATTAGCTAAAAGAGGTCAGCAGTTAAATATATTAGGTGCTACAAGCGGCGATACTGGCAGTGCAGCAATTTATGGAGTGAAAGGTAAAAAAAATATAAATATCTTTATGCTTTATCCTGCTAATAGAGTTAGTCAGGTGCAGGAAATGCAGATGACTACTACAGAATCACCTAATGTATTTTGTTTAGAGATTGGCGGCAACTTTGATAACTGCCAGGATTTAGTAAAACGCACATTTAACGATTTAGAATTTAAAGATGAATATAATCTTGGTGCAGTTAACTCTATTAACTGGGCAAGAATATTAGCACAAACTGTATATTATTTCTGGATATATTTTAAAACTGTGCACAGAGTAGGTGATGAAATAAATGTTGTAGTGCCTACAGGTAACTTTGGTAACGTTTTTGCAGGCTATTTAGCTAGAAAAATGGGGCTGCCAATATCAAAACTTATGATTGCAACTAACAGAAATAATATATTAACAAGAGCTGTGAAATTTGGAGATTACAGTATAGAAAGAGTGCATCCTACAATAAGCCCTGCTATGGATATTCAAGTTGCAAGCAACTTTGAAAGATATCTTTATTATCTCTATGGTGAAAACTGCGAAAAAGTATCAGATGCAATGGAGCTTTTAAGGGTAGAAAAAGAGATAGATATTAGAGGCCACTTATTAGGTCAGCTGCAGAGAGATTTTATTGCTGGAGAAGCATCTGATGATAATATGAAAGACACTATCAGAAAAGTGTTTGAACAGTCAGACTATGTTGTAGACCCACACACTGCCTGCGGTATATATGCAGCAAGGCAAATGGAAATAGTTGCAGATAATACAGTATGCTTATCAACTGCTCACCCTGCAAAATTCCCAGATGTAATACATGAAGTATTAGGAGTATGGCCAGAAATGCCGGAAGGACTTCGAGATTTAGAGGAAAGGCAAAAAGTTTCATATCAAATAACACCTGAATTACAGGATTTAAAAAGCTTTATTGCTCAGCATGCAAAATAATGGCAACAAAAGTAGATAAATTTGATTATAATCTGCCAAAAGAATTAATAGCACTTTATCCTGCTTCTAAGCGGGATAAGTGCAGGCTTATGGTAGTTGATACAGTAAGCAGAAGTATTCAAAACCATATCTTTTCAGACATTGTTAATCTTTTAGATGATACATCTTTTTTAGTTGTAAATAACACAAAAGTAAGAAATGCAAGGCTTCATGCAAAGAAAGTAACAGGCGGCGCATCAGAAGTATTTGTTACAGATGTTATGGATAATACTCACTTTAAAGGTCTTGTCCGCGGTAAATTTAAGCCAGGAGATAAGGTTATTGCAGAAGGTGTATATTTCACTCTGCTTGAAAAACTAACTGATGGTTTATGGATTATTCAGGCAGAAAGTGATATAGAAAAAATTATGCAGGAAAAAGGTCATGTGCCGCTGCCTCCATATATTGATAGAATGGATACTCAGCAGGATAAAGAGGATTATCAAACAGTCTATGCAAAATATACAGGCTCATCAGCTGCACCAACTGCAGGGCTGCACTTTACTAATGAACTTCTTTCCATTTTAAAAGATAAAGGGGTGGAAATAATTGAGTTAACACTTGATGTAGGGCTTGGCACTTTCAGACCAGTAAAGACAGAATATATGGAAGACCACGAAATGCACTATGAAAGGTATTTTATATCAGATGAGGCAGCAGAAAAAATCAACACTTTAAAATCTAAGGGCAAAAAACTTACAGCAGTAGGCTCTACTAGTGTGCGGGCATTAGAAACTGCTGCAGATGATAAGGGAATAATAAAAGCAGGAGAAAACAGCTCAAATATCTTTATTATGGAGCCATATAATTTTAAAATCGTAGATAATATGATTACAAATTTCCACCTGCCAAAATCTACACTTTTAGCAATGGTTACAGCTCTTGGAGGCTATGATTTAATAATGCAGGCATACCACAGGGCAGTGCA
The DNA here is from genome assembly GCA_944326705.1 of uncultured Mucispirillum sp. Taxonomy (GTDB): domain Bacteria; phylum Chrysiogenota; class Deferribacteres; order Deferribacterales; family Mucispirillaceae; genus Mucispirillum. Next base: position 103,077 of record CALVEY010000003.1, on the reverse strand, counting down.
GGAAAATTACAGATTTTTCAGCTACGGCGATGCTATGTATATAAAAAGAAAATAAAATCTGCTTAAACACTGCCATTCTAAGAGAAACGAAGAATCTTGAAAATATTTTTATCATGCAGTTTTACTGTAAATAAAATAAATATATCAAAAAATGTATTTTTTCGCTTGCCATTATAAATAAAATTTGCTTTTTTTCATATATAATGATATGTTATTATAACTTATAATATAACTTCCCGAGGGCACATAATGAAAAGTAAAGTACTTCTTATTGATGACAGTGTTACAATACACCGTGTGATTGACCTTTCTATTGATGTAGATAGATATGACATTGTTAAAGTTTTTTCCAAAGAAGATGCAGCTTTAAAAATGCAGTCTGAACAGTATGACTATATTCTGCTTGATAACAAGCTTGATAATATTATCATATCAGAATATATAAAAGAGCTGAAAGCAGCACAGCCGTCAGCATCTATCATACTTTTAGTTGGTGCATTTGATAGATTTGATGAAAGTGATTTAGAAAAAACAGGGGCTGATGATTATCTTGTTAAGCCTTTTGATTCTCAGTCATTAAACGAAAAATTATCATCTGATGCAGATATGATGCCAGCAGGTATTGTTGAAAAAATAGCAGAAGCAGATTTTGCAAGAGATAATGATGATTATATTACTCCAACAGCCTCTTTAACTACTGGTGAAGTTATAGACGGTCTTTCTAAAAAAGAATATTTAGAAAACTTAGAAGAAGTGCAGCCTGATGATTTAACAGATAACGGCTATGCAGAAGATTTAGATGCTGCCCCATCTTTAGAATTTGATAAACTTCCAAAAGAGGCAGAAGAAGCACTTCAGGAAAGGCAGGAAGAAAATATACAATCAGAAGAACAGACAGAAGTTGATAATCCAGCAGAAAGCACTATTATAGAAGAAAGCCCAGAAGAAGATATTATAGTTGAAGAAAATAAGGAAGAAGAGCCAGTAAGTGTATCTCTTGATGATGCAGCTGTAGAAACTCTATCTTTTGAAGAGCCTGCAGTAAGTGAAGAAGTAGCAGAGCCAGCATTAGAGCAGGAACAGGAAACTGAAAATATAGAAGAAGTAAATACTGCAGATAATGAAGAAGTTTTAGATATTCCAGCAGAAGAAAATACACAGGCTGAAGAATTACCTGAACAGATAGCTGAAGAGCCAGCATTAGAAGAAGTGCCAGCAGTTGAAGAAACAGCAGAAGATATTCCTTTAACAGCAGATGCTCAGGAAGAAGAAAATGCGCCAGTTAATACTGAAGAAATAGAAATACCAGATAATATGACGGCAGTTCATAACCCAGTATTACCAGATATTAATGATGCTGCAGATATTTCAGATGAATATGTTATGCAGGATAATTTAGAAGAAGTAGACAGCATAAGCACAAATGAAAGGCTTGATGAATTTCCAGACTTTCCAGATGTTGATGATATTTCCACAGACGAAATGCAGGATAGTCAAGATACTGCAGATATTCAGGAAGAAGAATCTGATAATACAGAACTTCCACTTATAGAAGAAGATACTGCAGAAGAGCTTCCAGCAGATAATATATTAGAAGAAAGTGCAGTAGAAGAAATACCAACAGAAGATATACCAGCAGAAGAAACTTTTGCCGAAGAATCACCAGTGCAGGAAGAAGCACAGGCAGAAAATGAAGAAGAAAGCCCTGCAGCAGAAAATCAGCAGGAAACTTTACTTGTAGATGATGATGACTGGCTTTCAGATGCACCAACTGCACAGGACGATAATACTGCAGATATGCAGGCAGAAGAGCCACAGTTAGATTTATCAGAAGAAAGTGCTGATGTAGAAAATACTGCAGATGAAAATATATCAGCAGAAGAAACTACTGCACAGGAAGCAACAGAAGCAGAAGAAATACCAGTTGAAGAAACTTTTATTGAAGAAGCACCAGTGCAGGAAGATATACAGGAAGAATCAGCAGAAGAAATTCCAGAAGAAGCGGAATCTTTTGAAGAGCCTGCATTATTTGAAGAAAATACAGAAGAAGAAAATCAGGACAGCCTTAATTTATCTGATGAAGAAACTGCACCAGTAGAAGATGTGCAGGAAACTGCAGAAGATACTATTAGTAGTGAGCCTTTATCAGATGAGCTTCCAGAAATGCCGTCATTAGATGAAGTATCAACTATGGCAGAATCAATAGATAATGCAGCAGCAAATCAAGCAGAAGATGAAGTGCCTGTAGAAGATACTGCAGAAACTTTAACTGCAGAAGCTGCAGAAGAAACTGTTGCAGAGCAAGAGCCAGCAGAAGAAACATCTTTTGATATGGCAGAAAGTAAAGCAGAAGAAGTGGCAGTAAACGAAGAGCCAGTTGAAGAGCCTGTACTTCCTGTGCAGCAGGAAGAAGTTAGAAACGAGCCTGCAAATCTTCAGCAGTCAGAAATTAAACAGGCAGAAACATACAGCCCTGAAACATCAGGCAGGTTTGGCGGCATAACTGTTACTATCAGCAGAGATGAAATTATAGCAATGCTTGGCAACGCAATAGATAAACATTTCCTTGAAGAAGCAGTAAAAGAAGTTATTGCATCTAATATGAAAGAAATTGTTAGAAATATTGTGCCAGCAATTGCAGAAAAATATATTAAAGAAGAAATAGAAAGGTTAAAAAACGATGAGTAGGCGTGGCGAAACACAAAAAACAGGTTATAGACAAAGCGGAGTTGATATTGATGAAGGGAACAGGTTTATTTCCCTTATTAAATCATCAGTAGACAGCACTAAAATAAATGGAGTAATAGGCGGTATCGGCGGTTTTGCAGGGCTTTTTAGTCTGGCAGAATTTAAAAATATGGAAGAACCTGTTCTTGTATCTGGTGCAGACGGCGTAGGCACAAAATTAAAAGTAGCTTTAATGAGCGAAAAATATGATACAGTAGGTATTGATTTAGTTGCAATGAGTGTTAATGATTTACTTGTAACTGGAGCAAAACCATTATTTTTCTTAGATTATGTGGCAGTTGGTAAATTAATACCAGAAACTATGAAAGATGTTGTTCTTGGAGTAACAGCAGGCTGTAAAGATGCAGGCTGCGCACTGCTTGGGGGCGAAACTGCAGAAATGCCTGGACTTTATGCAAATAAAGATTTTGATTTAGCAGGCTTTGCAGTAGGTATTGTAGACAGGAAAAAAATAATAAACGGCACATCTATTAAAGAGGGCGATATTATTATAGGGCTTTCAAGCTCTGGATTTCACAGCAACGGATATTCACTGCTTAGAAATGTATTATTTAATGATATGGGGTATAAAGCATCAGATATTTTTTATGATGATGTAACAGTAGCAGACGCACTTCTTATCCCTACAAAAATATATTCAAAAGTAGTGCAGAATGTAGTAAGCAAAGTTAATGTTAAAGGTATGGTGCATATTACAGGCGGCGGTTTTTATGATAATATACCTAGGGTGCTGCCAAAAGATATTTCTGCAGAAATTGATGTTACAGATGTAGAAATGCCAAAAGTAATTAAAAGATTTGCAGAAGTTTCTGATATTGATAGACACGAGCTTTACCGCGTATTTAATATGGGTGTAGGCTACATATTTGTTGTATCTCCAGAAGATAAAGATAATGTTATTAAAGCAGCAGCAGAATGCGGCGAAAAAGCATTTGTTATAGGAAAAGCTGTAAAAGGCGATAATACAGTTAAAATTAAAGGGATAGATTTTGATTAATATAGCAGTATTTATTTCAGGCAGGGGAAGCAACTTTCTTGCCCTGCTTAAAAACATAGAAAAAGGTGTTTTAAAAAACTGCCAGATAGCAGTTGTATTTTCTAACAACCCAAATGCAAAAGGTCTTGAATATGCAGCTGAGACTGGTATAAAAACAATTGTTATACCTTCAAAAAACAGAAGTGACAGAGTAGAATATGATAAAGAAATTATAAATGCTTTATCAGAGTATAATATTGATTTAATATGCCTTGCAGGCTATATGAGAATTGTTACCGAAGAGCTTGTAGAAGCATATAAAAATAAGATTATCAATATTCATCCTGCATTACTTCCATCATTTCCAGGTCTTCATGCACAAAAGCAGGCATTAGATTATGGCGTAAAAGTTTCAGGTTGCACAGTCCACTTTGTAGATGGCGGTATGGATACTGGACCTATAATCTTGCAAAAAACAGTGCCTGTATATGATAATGATACAGAAGATACTTTATCTGCTAGAATACTAGAGCAGGAGCATACTGCATACAGCGAAGCAGTAGCATTATATGCAGCAGGCAGATTAAAAGTATCTGGCAGAAAGATAGAAATATTGGATAAATAATATGAAAAAACTTAAAATATTAATAATAGTTATAGTGCTTTTAGTGCTTGCAAATATGACAGTTATGGTATTCCTTTCAGGAGGCAGTAAGATGGCAGAAAATAATGGTGCCACAGTTTTAACAAAGCAGAGAGATTTTACAAAAACAGTTACAATACAGTTAATGATAAAAGGCGGCTTATTTGCCGAAAATAAAGAAAATAACGGTATAGGCTCACTTTTCAGCAGGGTGTGGGTAAAAAGTAACAAAGTGCTTGAAACAGTAGAATTTTACGGGGGAAGCGTAAGTGCAAAAGTATCACCATTTGCATTAGAAGTAAGGCTTTCTGTGCCAAGCGATAAAATAGATAATGTATATAATGATTTTGCTGCATTTTTAGCATCGCCGGAATTTAAGGAAGATATTTTTGAAAGAGAAAAAATGCAGCATATAGATGAGCTTAGAACATCACTTGATAACCCTAACTTAATAGCTCAAAATGGGTTTATGGCTCTTGCATTTAAAGGCTCACCATATGAAATGCCTGTAGAAGGTAAAATAGAAAGTGTTGAAAAAATAACTTTTGAAGATATTAAAAACTATTATAAAAATAATATAAAAGCATCATATATTGTGGCAGTTATTGCTGGTAAATTTGATGAAGGACTTGCAGTATCATTAAATTCTACTATTGCAAAGCTTGATAAAGGCTCACCTTATGTATATGACTGCAGTAACTCGGCTATCTTAGAAGAAAGAAGGCAGGAAGTAGTAGATTCAAGAATACAGCAGGCAAAAGTGTATGTAGGATACACAGCACCTGATGCAAGAAGTGAAGACTATGCAGCATTAAAAGTGCTTACAGATATTCTTGGCGGCGGTATGAGCTCTAGATATTTTACTGAAATCCGTAAAAACTCAAGCTATGCTTATGCAGTTGGTGCAGGCTATCCAACAAGATACTGTGCATCAAGATTTTTTGTATCCATGGGGCTTGATTATAAAAATGTAGAATCAGCAATTAATAAAATAGATGAAATAAACTTAAACCTTGATAAAACTATAACAGATGAAGAAATAGAAAAAGCAAAAAAATCTATTATAGGCTCATCACTTATGGAAACACAGTCAAACGGCAGTGTTGCATGGGTTATGGCATTTTATGAAACAATGGGGCTTGGTGCAGACTACTATGAAAAATATGTAGATACATTAAAACATATTAATAAAGATGCACTTTTAAAAGCAGCAGAAATATTTAAAACCCCAAAAGCAGTGTACATATTAAAACCAGCACAGTAGCATGAGAAAAATAAATTTGTAATGGTATGACTATGGATATTAAGTGTGGAATAGGCTTTGATGCACATCAGTTTGATGAAACAAGAAAACTGTTTTTAGGTGGCATAGAAATCCCCCATAATAAAGGACTTTTAGGCCACAGTGATGCAGATGTATTAATTCATGCAATTATTGACAGCCTTGCAGGCCCTGCATTTGGAAAAGATATAGGTATGCTTTTTCCTGATAATGATGATAAGTATAAAGATATAGATTCTAAAATCCTTCTGCAGCGTGTTGCTGAAATGATATATTATGATGACTGGCGCATTTCTCACATTGATGCAGAAATAATTGCTCAAGAGCCAAAGCTTATGCCATACATACCAGAAATGCAGCGAGTATTAGCTGAAATTATGGGCATAAAAACAACATCAATAACTATAAAAGCCACAACTACAGAAAAAATGGGCTTTACAGGCAGAGGGGAAGGTATAGCAGCCCTTGCCTCATCAATATTAATTAAGGGAGCTTAATGAAAATATCTGTATCCAGCCTTGGCGGTGCCGGAGAGATAGGAATGAATATGTATATCTATGAAACAGATAGATATGCAGTGATTGTTGATTGCGGTGTTAAATTTACTAAAAGCGATGAAATAGGCGTTGACCTTATTATTCCAGACTTTTCCTATATAGAAACCATAAAACATAAAAAAATAATGCTGATAATAACTCATGCCCATGAAGACCATATTGGTGCTGTGCCTTATTTAATAAAAGAATATCCAGATATTGCAGTAGTATGCGGAAGATATTCATGGGATATATTAAATAAAAGGCTTAATGAACATGATGTATCAGTTAACCAAATATATATAGATGATTTTATACCTTTTGAATGGGGCGATTTTGAGATTACAGCCTACCCAATAAGCCACTCAATACACGGCACTTATGCAGTTCTGCTTAAAATTGCAGAAGAATTTAAAGCAGTGCATATATCAGACTATAAAATAGATGCTTCCCCTGTAACTTGCACACCTTTTCCTTTAAAAGAATTTATAGAGTATGGAAAAGGCGGTATAGATTTATTAATGGCAGATTCTACAAATATTATAAAAAGCGGCTTTACTAAAGGAGAACATCAGGTAATAAATGGCATAGAAGAAGTATTTAAAAAAGCAAAAGGCCGCATATTTTTTACTACATTTGCATCTAATACGGAAAGGCTGCAGACAGTCTTTAATATGGCTTTAAAATACGGCAGAAAAGTAGCCCTTGAAGGCTCATCACTTATAAAGCATGTAGATACAGCAAGAAAACACGGCAGGCTTGCTTTTCATGATGATATATTAATATCAAGAAAACAGGTGGAAAAATTAGAAGATAATAAAATATGTTTTATTGCTACAGGCTCTCAAGGGGAAGGCGCAAGTGTTATAACAAAAATAGCAGAAAATGATTACTCTAATATAAAAGTAAGAAAAGATGATACATTTGTATTTTCTTCAAGGATAATACCAGGCAATGAACACAGGCTTATATATATTATAAATAATGTTTATGAAAAAGGCGGCACAGTTATCACTGCAGATGACTTACCTATACATGTTTCAGGCCATGCAGCAAAAGAAGATGCACTGCTTTTATTAAACATATTAAAGCCAAAATATTTAGTGCCAATCCATGGAGAAGTGCAGCATTTAGTAAAACATAAAAAACTTGCCATAGACCACGGAATGATTGATGAAAATATTATTTTCTTTTTAGCAGGCAGCAAGATGATTTTTGAGAACGGCATATTTATAGAAAAGCAGGAAATACCAGCAGGCAAAAGATATGTTGATTTAAACACAGAGGAATTTTTAACCCATGATGAATTAAAAAATAGAAAAAAACTTGCAATTAATGGGGCAGTTGTGGTAGTAAATAGTGCAGAAAATGTAGAAAATATTAATGAAAATAATATAATTATTCAGCTGATTGGATTTTCTATTGAAAAAGAGTATATAAATATATTAAAACAGTCAATTATAGAATACAGTCAGAAAGATGCAGACTTACTAAGAGAGAAAGAAGATTTTAATGAGTTTGCAGAGCAGACAGTTAAAAGATTTTTTAAAAAACGGTTCAGCAAGCGGCCGCATATAAGCATAATAAATACATATAACGGAGCAGTATAATAATGAGTACAATAAATGCAGTAATATTAGGGATTTTACAAGGGCTTACAGAATTTTTACCAGTGAGCAGCTCAGGTCATTTAGCAATAGGCAAGCATATATTAAATTTTGAAACACCAAATATGCTTTTTGATGTAATGCTTCATGTAGCTACTTTACTTGTAGTATTAATATATTTCCGCAGGCGCGTTTTTCTTATAATTAAAGCATTTTTTGGTATATTTTTTAAAAGATTTCAAAAAGATTATTTTGAAAATAAAAGGTTTTTATGGGGTATTATTATAGCTTCCATTCCTACTGCCATAATTGGACTTGCATTTGAAAAATATGCACTTGCTTATTTTGAAACAGTAGTTTTTGTAGGTTATGCATTAATTGTAACATCTATTCTTTTAATTATATCAGATAATTTTCACGGCAGAGGCAGAGTTACAATGGGCAAAAGTGTTATAATAGGTATAGCACAGGGGCTTGCAGTAACTCCAGGTATTTCAAGAAGCGGCACAACTATAGCTGTAAGCTGTATGCTTGGCATAGAAAGAGATGAGGCGGCAGAATTTTCATTCCTGCTTTCAGTGCCTGCAATTCTTGGAGCTATGATATTACAGCTTAAAGATGTAACAATAACAAGTGTAGAAATGCTTATACCTTATGGTGCCGGAATGATAGCAGCTTTTATATCAGGCTTTATAGTAATAGGTGTTATGATGGCATTTATTAGAAAAGCTCAGTTGAAATTCTTTGCTGTATACTGCTTATTATTAGGTTTATTTGTGGTTATCTTCTTATGAAAAAACGCAAAAATACTGTAAACAAAAATACAGTTAAGCAAAGTAAAGACGACAAAGGAATATCAAGCGATATTCTTTTGCTTTTTTTTGGATTAGTAGCAATATTTTTCCTGCTGTCACTGCTTTCATACTCTGAGCAGGACCCAGGATATTCAACAATAGAGTTCTCAAAATACAACGATGTAAGGGCAGAAAACCTTTTCGGCAAAGCAGGTGCTTATGCAGCTGACTTTTTAGGACTGTATTTTGGGTGGACTGCTTTATTTATACCATTTCTTTCTATATATTTATCAGTGCTTTTATACAGATATAAAAAAGGACTTACTTTTATGCTTTCCCCTATTTTAGGGTTTGTATATGGTATGGGTGTGATAATAAGCCTTGCTATTATAAGCGGACTTATTGGCGGTATGGATTTCTATTTTACAAAACAGCCTGCAGGTGCAACTCTAGGAGCTCTTGGCAGCAGCTTTATTTTATCATTTATGGGAAGAGTTGGCGGCATAATAGTATTTTCATTTATTACTTTAGCTTTTGGAATGCTGCTTTTTTCCATATCTTTTTCAGATATGGGGCACGGCTTTAGAATGCTTTTTGCATATATTAAAAAGGCTGCGCTTTTCATAAAAGGGCTCTTTAATAAGAAAAATGAAAAAGAAGAATACATAGAAGAAGATGAAGAAATAAGTGATGATGAAGAATACGAAGAAAGACCATCATTAATAGAAAGAATAAAATCATTCTTTAAAAGAGAAAAACAGGCAGAAAAAGAAGAAGTAGCAGAAAAACCTGTTACATCTTTACAGCTTTATGAAAAACAGCCTGAAAAACTGCTTGATAAAGACGAGCTTGAAGCAATATCAAGTATTAAATTTTTAAACAGTTCAGAAGAGCATTTATCAGCAAAAAATGATGATAACTATATAATAGATATTGAGCCTGAAAGAGAAACAAGCCACTATGAAGATGAAATAAAAGAGCATATAAAAGAAGTAACTGCACCAGAAACAAAAACAGAAGAAAATATAATAGAGCATAAAGAGTATGCAGCTAAGCAGGAAGAACCACTGATTAAGCAGGCATACAGTGCAGAAAAAAATGATATAAAAGCAGCAGATGATGAAGAAATAGAAATAAGAGAAATGGAAACTGCTAAAAAAGCATTTTTTACTTCCTATAATATTCCTTTAAGCATATTAAAAGACCCTGTTAATAATGTGCGTCTTGACAGTGCAGAAGAAATGAAAGCTCAAGGTGACATATTAACACAGAAGCTTTTAGATTTTGGCATATCTGGAGTAGTGCGTGCAATCCAGCCTGGACCTGTTGTTACTATGTTTGAGTTTGAGCCTGTAGCAGGTACAAGGGTTTCTAAAATCGCATCACTTGAAAGTGATTTAGCATTAAGTATGAGCGCATTATCTATAAGGATAATTGCACCAATCCCTGGTAAAAATGCAGTAGGTATAGAAATACCAAATAAAAACAGACAGTCAGTATCTATAAAAGAGTTATTACAGACAAGCGAGTTTAAAAACAGTAAATCACCGCTTACAGTGGCACTTGGAAAAGATGTTATCGGCAAGCCTTATATGTCTGATATCCGTAAAATGCCTCATTTACTTGTGGCAGGAACAACAGGCAGTGGTAAATCTGTTGGTATTAACACTATGATTTGCTCTATATTATACAAATCTTCCCCAGATGAAGTAAAGTTTATAATGATAGACCCAAAAATGGTAGAGTTAAGCATATATGATGGTATACCGCACTTAATGGCACCAGTTGTAACAGATACACGACTTGCAGCAAGTGTATTAAAAAATGTAGTAGCAGAAATGACTAGAAGATACACTTTACTTGCAGAGAAAAAAGTAAGAAATTTAGACGGCTATAATGAAATAATAAAAGATGATGAAGATGCAGAGAAAATGCCTTATTTAGTAGTTATAGTAGATGAGTTTGCAGACTTAATGATGGTAGCAGGAAAAGATGTGGAAATGTCTATTGCACGTATTGCTCAAATGGCACGTGCTGTAGGTATACATTTAATTATTGCAACACAAAGACCTACTACAAATGTAATAACAGGGCTTATTAAAGCAAATATGCCTGCAAGGCTTTCATTTAAAGTATCTCAGAAAAATGATTCTCGTGTAATAATAGACCAGAATGGTGCAGATACACTTTTAGGTATGGGTGACAGCCTTTTTATACCACCTGGCACAAGTGATGCACTCCGCATACATGGAGCATTTGTATCAGATGATGAAGTAAGGGGGATTGTAGAATATCTTCAAGCACAGTATGGTGAGCCAGAATATAATATGGCTATGGTGCAGGAAGTCCGTGAAGGAAACTCTGCAGGAAGCGATGATGAAGATGAAGATGTGCTTTATCAACAGGCAGTAGATGCAGTAATGGATAAAGGCACAGCATCTATCTCTATGATACAAAGAATGTTTAAAATAGGCTATAACAGAGCTGCAAGAATTGTGGAAATGATGGAAGCTCGTGGCATACTAGAGCCAAGTGACGGCACTGCAAAACCGAGAAAAGTTATAAAAAGATAGGAAAAGTTATTAGAAGGTAATATATATGGCACATATTTCAGTTGATTTACCAAGCATAAGCCAGGCACAGAAGAAAAAATTAATAGAAAGTCTGCAGGAAATATTATCAGAAATAGCAGAAATAGATAAAAGTGAAATATCTGTATCTTTACATGAGCTTCCGCGAGAAAATATGAATACAGCAGACAGCAGTATATCAGATAAAAAATTAGAAAAAAGTAAAGCAGAAAAGCCAGAAAAAGAAGTAAAGAAAAAATCTTTTTTTAAAGAAATGTTTCCGTAGAAATAAATAAATTTTAATTATTAATCTAATTTTAAGTATAATTTATATAATAAATTATACTTTTTTTATCATTCAAACATTAACAATCAAGCCTATTAAGTTATAAAAATAAATATAATTATTGACTAATTAAATAAAAAATGAAATATTAGCAGTAAATTTTAATTGATACTATTTTTATAGGAATAATTTTATAAAAACAGGAAAATCAAATGGAACATCTGCAGCGAGAAAGTAAAATACCACTTTATATCCAGTTAGCAAGAATAATCAGAAACAATATTCTTTCAAAAAAATATGAAAATGGGGAAAAGCTTTCCCAGAGAAAAATAGCAGAAAAATATAATGTAAGTAAAAAAACAGTTTCAGATGCATTTGATATTTTAGCATCAGAAGGTCTTTTAATAGCAAAAGAAAAATCAGGTAATATTGTAAACTACGATAATACTCTTCATAATTTTGATGATTTCAGTGATACATGGTTTTCTATATTAGATAAAGCATACTTTCTGCCAAACCATAATGATATATATAATGTAATATCTTTAATGAGTTCAAATACAAAGGTAAGGCTTTCAGGCATAGCAGTTCACAATGACTTTGGCTATTCATTAATGATAGAAAAAGTAATGAAAAATATATACAATAAAATTGCTGATAATAAAGTATTTAATAATATAGATACTCAAGGTTTATACAGCTGCCGCGAAGAAATAGCTCATCATGTGGAAAAATACGGCATAAAATGCAGCCCTGAAAATATTGTAATTACTACAAACCCTATGGAAGCAGTTTCAATAGTATTACATTCATTTGCAAGGTTTGGTATGAAATATTATCAGGAATGTCCCTGCATATTAAATTCATGCACATTTGCTCATACTTATGATTTAAATCTGGAAAATGTACCCCTTGAAAATGACGGCCTTGATGTAAATTACTTTTTAAAAGCACTGCATAAAAATAAAAATAATCAGGGTATATTATATTTAAGCCCTGTTAACCAGTATCCAACAGGCTTTTCTACTTCTAAATATAAGCGGGATGCAATACTTTCTGCCTGTATAAAAAATAATGTAGCAATTATAGAAAATGATATATTAAGAGATTTTTATATTACTAAAAAAAACCCTAAACCGCTTAAAAGTTTTGATAAACAGGGGCAGGTAATATATATAGGTTCATTTTTAAATGCCTGGACAAATATAGGTGTAGGCTACATTATAGCTGAACCAATAGTTATTAGAAAAGTAAATGACACAAAAGCACAGAATACTATAATGACAAGTACCATAAACCAGATAATAGTAGAAGAAATGCTTAAAAGCGGTTTTTATGATGAATATTTAGAAACATCAAGAAAAATATTTAAAGAAAGGCTTTATGCATTTAATATGCTGCTTGAAAAATACTTTTCAGGTATTGCAGAGTGGAATAATAACCCGAATATATTTTTCCAGTATTTAAAATTTAAAAAACCTGTAAATACTTTTGATACAATAAAAGAATTAAGTAATATTGCAGTACATTCCAGTTACTTTTTTGATAAAACATCAGTTTCTGAAATATATTTAAACCCATTTATAGATACTTTAGAAAATATAGAATATGGTCTTTTAGAAATATCTAAAAAAATAAAATCAAAATACAGTTTATAACTGGTACTTTATTTCAGAATAAACTGGAACTTAAAATAATGTAAAAATAAAACGATAAAGCAAACTGTTCTAAAAAATATACAAAAATTATAATCTGGACTTTTCAAACCATATCTAGGTGGACTTTTATAATCAGCATAAAAAATATACATTACCCTTGTGATGCATCAACAAAAAAACAGGGGGAATTATATGCGGAAAATAACTATTTGCATATTATTTTTATTAGTTAATCTGCCAGCTTATGCAGCAGTTACACTGCTTGAAAATGAAACAGGCAAAGTGGAACTTTATGGTACAATAAGGGGTTATATTGGTTATGATATGTCATATACCAATTATGAAGGCACAAAAAATGTATATCAGGAAGAATTAATGTACGGCCTTCAGACAAACTCAAGGATAGGTGTTAATTTTTCCATTAATAACTTTTTTGGTACAGCAGAAATAGGTGCTAAAGAAAAAACATTTTTAAATTCATCTGCTGATGCAATAGGCTTTAGGTGGTTTTTTGCAGGATATAAATTCGGCAATGCAGGAAGTATTTTATTTGGTAAAATAGATACTCCATCAAGTATTGGCGGATATAATAACGATATTTTTAATATTGACGGCGGAGCAAACGGTTTTGGCGGTATTATGACTGGTAACAGAAGAATACAGCTTATGTATAAAACACCGATTAATTTAGATATATCTCTTGTAACATTAGGGGATATGGCTGTTAGTGATGCAAATAAAATAGAAGTAACAGGCAGTGAAATACCAAGGCTTTCTTTAGGTTATAATTACAGCAATGAAAAACTTTCTTTAAAAGCAGTTGCTTCTTATGGTGCAGCAGCTGGTAAATCATTAGAAAATGCCAGTGCAAGTGCATTAATCAATGCTTTCCATGTAGGTTTTGCTATTAAACCAGTATTTAATCAATTCTATTTAAGCCTAATAACTCACTACGGTATGAATGCAGATATATATAATGAACAGGCAACATACGGACTTGGCAACAGAGGCTCTATATATACTTTTGGAAGCAACCTTTTTACAGCACAGGTTAACAGTGACGGCAGTATAAATAATGTTTCAAGGTTTGGTATAAACTTAGAAATGGGTTATCAAATAAATGAAGTAGTTTCTATCATAGTAAGCGGCGGTTATCAAATGACTATGATGGATGAGCAGATGGATTTTAATGGATATGGCTTTACTGATTTTGTAAACAGCTACTCTGCATTTTTGCAGGTTCCGTTTAAATTAAATGGTAATTTTTCAATAATTACTCAAGTTGGCTGGTATTCAAACAGTGCAGAAGTAAATAACGGAAGTGCATTTTATGAAGAATCAGCACTTCTTGCAGGCGCACAAGTTAGGTACTCATTTTAATAAAATAAAAGGAGCAGAAATATGAAAGAAAAAGATGTGGAAAAAATGCAGTTATCAAGAAGGGGACTTTTAAAATGGACTACTGCATTAAGTGGAACAATAGCACTTGGAGCAACAGGCTGTATTAAAAAGGAAGACGGCTTTGACACAATAAAAGAAGATGAAAAAGTTGAAACAAAAGCAGGCAAATGGATACCAGCAGCATGCTGGGCAGACTGCGGCAGTAAAGGTTTTAATAAAGTATATGTAGTAGATGGTGTTGTAAAAGAAGGTGGCACAGATGATACAGTGCCTGATACTGAAGAATCACCACAGTTAAGGGCATGTGCAAAAGGAAGAGCTCACAGGCAGAGAATCTTAGGTGTGGATAGATTAAAATATCCAATGATGAGAAAAAACTGGGCACCTGGCGGCGGTAAAAAAGAATTAAGAGGCAGAGATGAGTGGGTGCGTATTACATGGGACGAAGCACTTACTACTATTGCTAAAGAAATGCAGAGAATTAAAAAAGAATACGGCAACGAAGCTATATATATGCCAACTCCTGCAACAGCTTCTATTTATACAGAGCTTGCAAGAACATTAGGTTTATTTGGCGGCTACGTTTCTGACTGGGGCTCATGTTCCAGTGGTGCATGGACTGATACAGGCAGGTCTATAGGTCTTCCACAAAGCAGACTTGGAACAGGTGAAGATATAAATGAATTTAATGACTTATTAAATTCTGATTTAATAGTTATGTGGAGCTATAACCCAGCATGGGGTAAATCTGGCATACCTATGCTTAAACTTTCAAGATGCAAAGAAAAAGGTATTGAGTTTGCATGTGTTGACCCATTTTTTACTCCATCATCAGCAGCGCTTGGTGTAAGTTATGAAAACTGGTATCCATGCCGCCCTGGTACTGACCATGCATTAGTCTTAGGTATGATGCATACATTATTAGTAGAAGATGACCCTGTAAATAATCCGCTTGTAAGGTGGGATTATTTAAATAAATACACTATCGGTTTTGATGCAGACCATATGCCGGAAGGTGCAGATAAAAAAGAAAACTTAAAAGATTATATTTTAGGTACTTATGATAAACTGCCTAAAACTGCAGAATGGGCATCAGAAATATGCGGTATTCACCCAGAAAAAATTAAAACACTTGCAAGAAAAATTGCAAAAACAAAAAATGTAGCAATTATTATGAGCTCATCAGCTGCACGTATTAATAATGGTGACTCATACCCACAGGCTATTATGACATTAGGCTTTATGACAGGCCATATTGGAACAAGCGGCAACTGTGTAGGCAGTGACGGCGGTCATACTTGGCTTACAGAAGGTAAACAGCTTGTTGCAGGCGGCACATGGATAGGCAGGCCTACAAACTTCCCAGACTGCGAGCCTATTACTAACCCTATATCACATGTAAGATTAAATCGTATGCAGGTATGGGACGCTATTCTTACAAATAAATATATATCTGGCAAAGGCAAAGTAAATGATATTGATATCCACATGATATATATTGCAAAAGCAGAAAGAATGGGGCAGACTTCCGGCTCAGTAAAAGCAATAGAAGCTTTTAGAAAAGTAGATTTAGTAGTAGTGCAGGACTTATATTTAACATCAAGTGCAAAATTTGCAGATATAGTTCTTCCTATTACATCATTATGGGAAAGAGAAGGCAACTTAGCTCCAGGCTACAGAGATACAATTTTATGGACAAGCAAAGTCATAGAGCCATTATTTGAAGCTAAAGATGATATTTGGGTAGCAAGAGAATTAGGTGCAAAATTAGGGCTTGATACTGCAAGAATTCAGCCATATTCACCAAAACAGGATATTTTTAATCAAGTGGCAAAAGCAACTGTAATAGATGAAGAAACAAATGAATATAAACCGCTTGTAACTATTACAGAAAATGATATTAAAAATTTAGGTGTTAATGGCAAACCGCAGCAGGGTGTAATTGAATTAGAAGAATTTAAAGAAAAAGGCATATACCACTACCCAAGAAAAAAAGGAACATTTAACCATATTGTAATGGAAGATTTTATTAAAGACCCTGTAAAAAATCCACTGCCATCTGAAAGTGGTAAATTTGAAATTTACTGTAAAAAATTACAGAATTTAGTAAATAACATAGGCTTTAGTGAAATAAGAGCAATCCCTACATACAATAGACCTGTAGAAGGCTATGAAGACTGCTTTGAAAACTGGGAGAAAAAAGTTCCTGGAAAATATCCATTACAGCTTTTATCTCTGCATGTTCACAGGCGTGCACACTCAAACTTTGAAAATACTCCATGGCTCAGGGAAGCTTTTGACCACCAAATCTTAATAAACCCAGTGGATGCAGAAGCTAGAGGATTAAAAAATAACGATACTGTTTTAATCAGCAGCAGACACGGCAGAGTATTAAGAAGAATAAATATAACAGAAACTATCCGCCCAGGAGTAATTGGCTTTGGTCAAGGCGGCTGGATAAAATGGGATGATGAATTAAAACTTGACAGAGGCGGCTGCATCAACATTTTAGTAGGTGCATATCCTACAGGACAGGGACATTTTGGCTTTAACACATGTAATATTCAGGTAGAAAAATGGACTGGCGAACAGCTTCCAATGGAAAAAGATATTCCACTTGATGTACCTGTATTCAGCGAAGGAGGTAACAAATAATGAAACAGTATGGATTTTATATAAATACAGATTCCTGTGTAGGCTGTAAAACATGTGAGATTGCCTGCAAAGACCATAAAAACCTGCCAGTAGGTGTAAGAATAAGAAAAGTAAGAGAATACGGCGGCGGTAAATGGGTAAATAAAGACGGATTTTTAATGCCTAGTGATGTATTTAACTACTATGTATCTATGAGCTGTATGCACTGTGCAAATCCAGCATGTATGGAAAACTGCCCAGTAAATGCTATTACAAGAGATGAAGAATATGGCGCAGTAGTTATTAATAAAGAAAAATGTATTGGTGCAGAATGTAAAGTATGTATTGATGCATGCCCATATCATTCACCAGCATTTGATGAAAAAGAAAATAAAGCATATAAATGCGATATGTGCATTGATAAATTAAAAGAGGGTAGAAACCCAGTATGTATTGATTCCTGCCTGCAAAGATGTATTGAATTTGGCGAAATAGAGCAGTTAAGGAAAAAATACGGCACATTAGCAGAAATAGCCCCACTTCCAGGTGCAGAAGTTACTAACCCTAATGTGGTAATTAAAGCCCATAAATTTGGCCAGAAAGTAGACAGCACAGCTGGAAGAATTAAAAATGAAACAGAACTTGGCTTTTCAAGTTAGTGAAAATATGCAGTGCAGTTTTTATGCTGCACTGCATGCAAAAATATATAAAAAAAGAAGATAGAGGAAAATAAAATGATGGCAGTTAATGAAAGCAGTTATTCAGCAGTATTTGGCTTACTTGGTAAAATACTATATAAATACCCAGATAAAGCATTTTATAAAGAAATTGATGATGAAAAATTATTTGATGATATACCCCTTGAAAGCAGTAATGAAAATATAAAAACAGCAGAAAAATTACTGCATAATTTTCATATAGATAATGATAAAGAAAAATATGATAAAATAGTATCAGATTATCAGGATTTATTTGTTGGTGTAAATGGAGTAGTAAAAGCACCGGTATGGGAATCTATATATACAAGCTGTGAGCCTATTATGTTTCAGCGTTCTACACTTGATGCAAGGCAGTGGTATGCACGCTTTGGCTTAAAAGTAGAAAAACTTTATAATGAGCCAGATGACCATGCAGGGCAGCTTTTAATGTTTTTTGCATATTTATTATCTAATGAAGAAACTAAAAATGAAGCAGAAGAGTTTTTTAAAAGCCATATAGCTAACTGGATTAATGAATTTGCAGACAATATTATAAAAGGTGCAGAAACAGACTTTTTTAAAGGAACAGCATATCTATTAAAGGGAACTACAGAAGACTATTCCCAAAAATAGCCCTCCTCTTTTTTTATATCATAATAGTGCTGGAATTTTTTTCCAGCACGATATGTAGTATTAAAAAATTATCTAATAAAACGAAGTTGTAATGGTAAATCAATATAATGATTACCATTGTTTTCATAAATATAGCCACAATCATGACGAGATAAACTTGGCGTATCTAGTTTAATGTTATTAAATAAGTAATTTTCGAATCTATTTTTATCATAAATATGATAACATATTATATCCCCTGTTTCTTTAACTATAATATATCCACCATTAGCTGTAAAGTTACCATTCCAAATTGTAGCAGGCATCATGCCTAATGCAATATTTACTAATAATTGTTTTATTTTATATTTATAAAATACTGGTAAATAATTTGCAGGGATATTTAAAAAATTATCATTTTCTATAATCTCTAAAATTGAAGTAAGAGTTGAATTACGAGAAGAAAAATAAATAAGGATTATATTTGCTAATAACTGAGGCATTACATAGTC
This sequence comes from uncultured Mucispirillum sp., assembly GCA_944326705.1. GTDB lineage: Bacteria > Chrysiogenota > Deferribacteres > Deferribacterales > Mucispirillaceae > Mucispirillum. The sequence continues at coordinate 84,120 of CALVEY010000003.1, read as the reverse complement.
TGTCATCATGAGATTAGATGTAAAAATATTGTTACTAGTTTTATCAAAATTAAGCGAACAACCATTATTTAAAAGAAAAGTAACGACTTCTTTTCCTGCTCTTAAATTTCTAGTTGCTTCTAATGAAATGTTATTCAAATCAATTTTAAAAATGAATTTAGTTGAACCAGATGCATTAAGTAGTGTGGAAGAACTTCCAAGCATAGATTTAATACTGAAACCTGATTCATTAATTAGTCCAGTCCTTATATCATGAAATTTTATGTAAATATCCTGTTTATCATGTGAAGATGCTGAAAGTCTGCTTATACAAAGTGTGTCTAAAATATTAGTTAAAGAAGGTATTTCAAAAGTGGTTTCATTTGAAGTACTTATATTATTAAATAAATCTGATATAATTTCTGGGAAATTAGAAGAATTAATATGTAAAGTTGTACCATCTCTTTTGATAAGGCTTATATTATTTTCTCCTTCAATATTATAAATCACATTTGAATCACGCTTAATACTTAAAATTGGATAAAAAATATCTTGAATGGTATTTAAGTTTTCATCGCCTGCATACATTAACTTATCATGTAGTAATTTTAGTAAAACATATATTTCACTCCATTCACCTTTATTTCCTCTCATAAAGTTCTCCTGTAAAGATATATTGAATAATATTTTTTGCTGTAGCAGATATTGCAGGAATTGCAACAGAGTTTCCAAATTGTTTATATGCTGCAGTATCAGAAACAGTAATTTTGAATGACTCTGGAAATCCTTGTAATCTAGCCCATTCTCTTGGAGTCATCCTTCTAATACCTTCTCTATTAACTTCCCCTTTAATTTTTGTAGTAGGTGTATAGTCAGTAATTCTATTATCAATAATAAGGTTCCTTTCTCTTCCCATGCCACCTACAACAATAGTGTTTGCAATATCTGTATCTTGTTTTATTTCGTAGCCAAAACCATTTCCTTTTGCTTGATGTCGTTCTTTATGTCTTTTTAATGTATTTAAATATGCAGTTGAAAGATAATATTTAGTATTTACAACAGATTTTTCTTTTATATCAGCTATACATGTTTTTATATTAGTAGGCTTTGGATATGTAAACTCAGAATGATATATGGATTTATGAAATCCTACAATAAAAATGCGCTCTCTATTTTGTGGTAATCCAAAATTTTTAGCATTAATAAGTTGTGGATCTGGAACATAATAGTTTAAATCTTCTCTTAATACATTTAAGATAGTTTTTAAAGTATTACCTTTATCATGGGAAACTAAACCTTTTACATTTTCCAAAAAAAAGGCTTTAGGTTGATGATTTTTAATAATTGTTGCAACATCAAAAAAAAGAGTGCCACGAGTTTCATTAAATCCCATTTTTTTGCCAGCAATAGAAAAAGATTGGCAGGGAAAACCCGCACATAAGATGTCAAAATGTTTTGGTATTTTTAGTTTAACTGACTCTAAAGTAATATCTCCATATGGAATATCATTAAAATTTACAGAATATGTTTTGATAGCTTCTTTATCAATTTCTGAAGAAAAAACACATTCTCCACCTAATTTTTCCATAGCAATACGAAATCCACCTATACCAGCAAACAAATCTATAAAAGTAAATTTTTTATTCATATTAATTCCTTGTATATAGTATAAAATAAATATATAAATCAAATCTTAGTTGTATGTTTTTCTCCATAGTTTATCTGAGTTATTAAGTTATGCACTCTTTTTACTTCATTATATAAATCATCAAGGGTAGAAGAATTATCTATTATAAAATCAGCATATTTAAGCCTTTCTTCATTTGGCATTTGGTGAGCAACAATATTTCTTGCTTTTTCTTCGCTGAAATTATCTCTCTGCATTACTCTTTCAACCTGCAGCTCATCTGGGCATGATATAACTATTAAAGCATCATATTTATCGATACTGCCGCTTTCTATAATTAATGCAGCGTGTGTGATAACTACTGCTTTATCATCTTTGCCGTATATTTTTGAGCGTTCTTTTTTTTCGTATTCATATATGGCAGGGTGCACTATATTTTCTAGTGTTTTTAATTTTGCTTTATCACTAAAAACAATATCGCCAAGTTTTTTTCTTAATATATTATCATTTTCATCTAATATATCACTGCCAAAAAAGGAGACTATTTTTTCATAGGCAGCTTCCCCTTTTTCCATAACTTTTCTGCTTGAAATATCAGAATCAATAGTATAAAAACCAAGCTGATTAAATATATCTGCCACTTGATTTTTTCCGCTGCCTATACCGCCAGTCATACCTATATTACGCATCATAAAGCTCTTTAATAATTTCTATCTGTTCCTCTTTAGACAGCGAAGATAAAAAGTAGCAGAAATAATCTGCATGAAAATCTCTGCATACCTGCGGTCTGTTTTCATAATCGCCGCATCTGCCGTCAGGAAGTAAATGTTTGCACGGCTCGCCAGCTTTTTTATTAAGTGATGATATACTGTAAGCTGTGCAGCATGTGCCGCACATATCACATTCTATTTTATTATTCATAACTACTCGCTTATACACTTATTAGTAAGTGTGCCTAGATTATCTATAGTAATATCTATTTTATCATTATGGTGTACTTCTACTGCCGCATTTGGTGTTCCTGTTAAAATAATATCGCCAGGAAGAAGTGTCATTATATGAGAAAGGTATGATATTTGGTACATAATATCAAAAATCATATTTTTTGTAGAGCCGGACTGCACCAGCTCGCCGTTTTTATAAGTATTAATCATTATATCAGATGCATCGATATCTGTTACAATGTATGGACCTAGTGGAGTAAAAGTATCAAAAAATTTACCCATTGTAACATTTAAGTCTGTTTCTTTCTGCTGTGCTGTAATGTCGTTTGCAATGGTGTATCCTAAAATATGCTGCAAGGCATGGCATTCTGCAACATTTTTTGCTTTTTTGCCGATAATTACTGCCAATTCGCCTTCTATTTTTACAATCTCATTTTTAGGAAGTATAATATTTTCATTATGGGCGATAACTGAGCTTTGCGGCTTCATAAATATTTTTGGCTCGCCAATTTCTTCTCTTTTGCCGTTATAGTTTTTACGAAAACCGATTATTTTTGAAGGCAGCACAGGTGGAAGTATTGCTACATCATTTATATTTTCAGTTTCAGCAGAAAGGGAATAATTATGGAAAATTGTGCCGTTAATGCGTTTGATAATATTTCCGTCTAATATTCCGCGGTATTGAGTCTGTCCTTTTGCATATCTTATAAATTTCATATCAGCACCACCTTTCTTTTATATATTCTTCTATATTATCCTGATTTAATTCATTTATTGCAAGTAAAAAAGCAGTTTCATTTATTATTTCTGAAAATAAAGGCGATGGTTTAAAACCAAGGGATAAAAGCAGTGCACCATTTACTGCTTTTGCCTTATTAAAATCTATCAAATTATATAAATTATCTAATTTTTCAGCCAGTTTTTCATCTTTAAAATTGATTTTTACATATATAATAATATTTTTTATTAAATCCGCATGGTTAAATATAAAATATTTAAGAGCCTTATCATCGCTTTGCTTTAAGGCATCATAATTAATACTTGAATATACAGAAATATTTTTCTGCTCTTTTACAGTTAAGCCAAGATACTCTATAAATTTTTCATCTTTGCACCATATACTTAATAATAAATCAAAATCCTTTGATAAATTTATTCCATGAAGCAGTTTTTCATTATCTAATTTTGATGTATCTAAAAGAGTTGATAAAATATTATATTCAGCAATAATATTAACAGCTTTGCTTAAAAACCTGCCTTGAAACATTTTTCTAAACTCTTCTAACACTCTTTCTTTTGCTGTATTTTTTAAAAGGCTGTTTTTAGATATGGCAAGCTGCATAGTATCACTTTCTATATCAAAGCCAAAAACAGCAGCAAAACGGACTGCTCTAATAATTCTTAACGGGTCATCATCAAAAGCATTATTATAAACTGCCTTAATAATACCATTTTTTATATCATCAATACTTCCGATAATTTCTGCATCAAGAGAGCAGGCAAGGTTATTTATAGTAAAATCGCGCTTTAACACATCTTCATAAATTGTGCTGCCCCTTAATTTTGATACATCTATTATCATATTATTTTTCATAATACGCATATTATCTTTAAAAGCAACAGCATAAGATTTTAAATATTTTCCTAAAATTTTTGCAAGTTTTGTATATTCAATATTTTCTGCTGTAATATCAATATCATGTACAGGGATATTAAGGCATATATCTCTAAGACAGCCCCCAACTATATATATTTTTGCATTATGCTCTTTTTCAATATTTTTAAGTATATCAAAAAAAGGAATATTTTTCTTTAAAATTTCTATTGAAATTATTGACATTTTTGTCTGCCCCGTTATATATTAGTTAATGACGCGTATAATTATTATATCAGACACACATATTGGCACAATAGAAAAACTTCCACCAAAGGTATTACAAGCGGTTAAGGAAGCCGATATTGTTATACATGCAGGTGATGCTGATACTCTTAACTTTATAGACGAGTTAGAAGATATCTGCAAGTGTTTATATGCAGTAAAGGGCAATTGTGATTTAGGCTCAAAGCTGCCTGTTAAACTTGTAGAAGAAATTGAGGGAGTTAAAATAGGCATAAGCCACGGCACAGGTAACTATAACAATGTGGTGGATAGAATGTATTACATGTTCAGTGAAGATGACCCGCAGATAATTATTTTTGGACATATCCATGTGCCTGTAAACGAAGAAATAGAGGGCGTATGGTTTATAAACCCAGGCTCCACATCATTAAACAGAACACTAAACTATGGCACTTATGCAGAGCTGACTATTGATAACGGCAGCTTTCAAGCAAAAATAGAATGTGCAGAATAATCCATTTCTTAATAATTACAAGGTATGAGTTTATATGAGACCATTTAAATTAGCTGTTATTTTTATGCTTATTTTTTCAAGTTTAAGCTGTGCTGCACAAAACGAAGTGCAGGTAAAAAGTTATGAAGATTATTTCCCGTCAACAAATACTGGTTATGGAGCAAGTGAGCAGGACGGATATGATACATATACTTATGAAGAGCCTTCAGAAAGCTCACAGGTAACAGAAGAGGGCAAAGCCTATTCTGATGACGGTTATTTTCAGGAAGCGCCTGTAGAGATAGATGCTGCAGTTAAATCAACAGGTAAATGTAAAGCAGTTGCTGCCCCTGGTCCTAAAAAAATAGGCAAGCCTTATAAAATTAACGGTGTTACATACTACCCAATGGAAAGTGCAGACGGCTACAGCGAAGTGGGTATTGCTTCCTGGTATGGACCTGGTTTTCATGGAAAATTAACTGCCAATGGTGAAACATATAATCAAAAGGCAATGACAGCAGCCCATAAAACTCTGCCACTTCCTACACTTGTAAAAGTAGAAAACTTAGAAAACGGCAAAAGTGTAGTTGTAAGAGTAAATGACAGAGGTCCATACTCTAAAGGTAGAATAATAGATTTAACAGAAGTAGCAGCAAGAAGATTAGGCATGATAGATAAAGGCACTGCAAAAGTTAGAGTATCAGTATTATCAGAAGACCCAGACTGCTATGTTACAGAAGGTCATGAAGTAAATATTGATAAAGGTAACTTTGCTGTGCAGATAGGTGCTTTTACTGTAGAAGATAATGCAAAAAGGCTTGCAGGAAAATTCGGCAGCCGTGCAGTAGTATCAAAAGGTTATGCAAAAGGTACAGAATGGAGCAGAGTGTGGGTTACAGGCTACCCTACAAAAGAGCAGGCATTACAGGCGGCAGCAGGTGAGCTTTCAGAATACAGTGGAGCATTTGTAGTAAGATATAAATAATATTTTAAAATATAAAGAGATGAGAAAATGAAAGATGTTATTGAAAAAGCTTCTATTTTAATTGAATCTTTGCCTTATATTAAAAAATTTTCAGGCAAAACATTTGTTATTAAATACGGCGGTCATGCTATGGAAAATGATGAGCTGAAATACAGTTTTGCAGAAGATATTACTCTTTTAAAATATGTAGGCATTAACCCTGTAATAGTTCATGGCGGCGGTCCGCAGATTGGTGCATTTTTAAAAAGGCTTGATATTGGCAGTGAGTTTGTAGGCGGTATGCGTGTAACAGATGCTGCTTCTATGGAAGTAGTGGAAATGACTTTATGTGGTAAAATAAATAAAGAAATAGTAAGCCTTATAAATAAAGCAGGGGGTGCGGCAATAGGATTTTCCGGCAGAGACGGCAACCTTATAAAAGCTAAGAAATTATATGTAGATGCTCCAGATGAAAAGGGAGTATTACAGCATTTAGATATAGGTTTAGTTGGTGAAGTGGAAGAAGTAAATATAAGCTTAATAGAAAATGTATCTAATAAATTTATTCCTGTTATTGCACCTGTTGGGATAGGTGAAAATTATGAGCCATATAATATTAATGCAGATTTAGTTGCAGGCAGTGTTGCAGCAGCATTAAAGGCAGAAAAACTTATGCTTTTAACTGATGTTGACGGTGTAAAAGATAAGGAAGGCAAAAGAATATCTACAATCCATCCAGAAGATGCAGACGGTATGAAAAAAGACGGCACATTAACTGGCGGTATGATACCTAAAATAGACTGTGCAGTGCAGGCTGTAAAAAATGGAGTAAGTAAAGCCCACATAATAGACGGCAGAATAAAACATTCTATATTATTAGAAATTTTTACAGATTCTGGTATAGGAACACAGATAGTCCAATGATACTAAAAACACCAAGATATTTTTTAGATGAAATAGTTGCTCCAGCCTGTAATAATGATAAGAACATTATTCAGGCTTTTGCAGATATTCCGCGGGCATTATTTGTAGATGAAGGCATGAAAGTAAAAGCCTATGAAGATAAAGCGCTGCCAATAGGTATGGGGCAGACTATATCTCAGGTTACAACAGTTGCCAATATGCTTTATATGTTAGAGCTTGAAAAAAGTGATAATATATTAGAGATAGGCTCAGGCAGCGGCTTTGTAACAGCTCTTTTATCACGGCTTGTAAGCCATGTATATGCAGTGGAGCTTTTACCTAAATTAATGGAAAAAGCACGGACTACTATTAAGTCATTAAGAATAACTAATGTGAGTATGAAATCAGATGACGGCGGCAAAGGCTGGGCAGAATATGCACCTTATGATAAAATAATAGCATCAGCTGGCGCTAAAAGACTGCCCCAAAATTTAGTGGAGCAGTTAAAAGAAGGCGGTATATTAGTGCTTCCATTAAATAATAACTTGATGAAATATAAAAAAGAGCAGGGTATGTTAATAGAAGAAAAAGGCATGGCATGCTCATTTGTAGATTTTGTAGGCAGTTAGAATATTAACTGCCTTTATTTTTCTTTAACCTTTAATCAGCAAATCAAGTATTATATTTTCCTTTTGTATTATAATGGATAATAGTTTCTCTATTTTTTCATCTTTCACATCTATCTATAATCAATATTAATAAATTATTTTTGGCACAGAATATGCAATATAAAACAGTATAAGAAAATAGATATAAAAGTTTTGGCATAAATCTTGCTTGTATCAGGTTGTGAATAATTATTGTGGAGCGTAAAGCTATGAAAAAATTAATTTTAACTATTGTTTTGGTTACGATTTTAGCAGTCCCTAGTTTTGCAGCTGTTAAAATCCGTGATTTAGCAGATGTTCAGGGTATAAGGGACAACCAGCTTTTCGGTTATGGATTAGTTGTTGGTCTTAACGGCTCTGGTGATAAACAGCAGACAGAGTTTACTGTTCAGTCACTTGTAAATATGCTTGATAGAATGGGTATCACTGTTCCACAGGGCGATGTAAAGGTAAAAAATGTGGCAGCAGTTATGGTTACAGCAAAACTTCCAGCCTTTGCAAAAGCAGGCAATAAAATAGATGTAACAGTATCATCAGTAGGTGATGCAAAAAGTTTAGAGGGCGGTACACTTTTATTAACACCATTAACAGGTGCTAATGGTCAGGTTTATGCAGTTGCTCAAGGTCCATTATCAGTTGGTGGTATGAATGTTACAGCAGGTGGCGCAGAAGTTACTAAAAACCACCCAACAGTAGGTATGATACCAAACGGGGCGATAGTTGAAAAAGAAATACCTTTCAATTTAGAATCAGATTATTTTGACTTATCATTCAGCTCATTGGGAGTTGCAGATATAGTTCAGGCAAAATCAGCGATAAATAGTTTTATTGGCACACCAATTGCTTCTATAACTTCACCTACTAGTATTAGAGTAGATATTCCTGGTGAATTTAAAAATAATTATTATGACTTTTTAAGCAGTCTTTTAAATATTGAAATTCAGCCAGAAACATTTGCAAGAGTAATAGTAGATGAAAGAACTGGTACAATAGTTATGGGTTCAGATGTAAGAATAAGCACAGTAGCAGTAGCTCATGGCAACTTAACTATAACTATTACAAATCAGGTAGATGTTAGTCAGCCTGCACCATTCAGCGATGGTGAAACAGTGGTAACTGATAATCCAGAAATCACAGTGGCAGAAGAACAGACTAACTTAATGGTAGTGCCTGAAGGTGTTACAATCTCAGATTTAGTGAAAGCATTAAATGCAATAGGTGTAACTCCAAGAGATTTAATATCTATCTTACAGGCAATAAAAGCAGCAGGCGCACTGCATGCAGAACTGGAGTTAATGTAATGGTAGAATTAGCAAAACTTAATGCAAATACAGAGCTTACAAGAGAGCAGGCTCGTGAAAAAAGAGATAAAGAGTTAAGACAGGCATGCGCAGCATTTGAAGGTATGTTTATGGATATGATGATGAAGACTATGCGCAAAGCTACTATGGAATCATCATTGATTAAAAAAAGTAACGGCGAAAAAATATTTACAGAGATGCTTGACCAGCAGTATGTGGATATTTTAGCAAAAACACCAGATTCTGGCTTAGGTGAAACTTTATATAAACATTTAAAACAGACTATGCCGCAGTATAGAGATGAGGGAAAAATTTTCCACAGGGAATTAAACCCTTATGCAGTGCAGCAGAAAAGGCAGGAAGCATTTTCTCAGGAAGGCCTTGATTTAGTACAGTAAATTCTATCACTTCACAATAAATTCACACACTTATAGGAAGGGGAGGCGTAAGCTTCCCTTTTCTATTTTATAAAATGGCACAATTATTGCTATAATATTTATGAAAAAATTTGTTTATGGATGGCTTAGGCAAAATTTACCATATTTGCAGGAATTATCGGCAAAAAACAGGCACAAAAAAATATTTAAAATTTTTAAAAAAAGTGCTAAAGTTTTTTAAGTCACATCCGATAGGGAAGAAGAGCATTGGAGGATATTATGAGAATTGATAGCAATATGATGTCTGGAATGGACACACTTGAACAAACTTCCCGTAAAAGAAATGTAGAAAAAGTTTCTGCAAATGACAAACAAAATTCTGCTGCAGTAGAAAGTGATGCTGTATCTATTTCTGAAAAAGGTAAAGATGTTTCAGAAATGACTCGCACTTTAAAAGAGATGCCAGATGTGCGTGCTGATAAAATAGCTGATTTAAAAGAAAGAATAGCTGCTGGCACATATAATGTATCTGGAAAAGATATTGCTTCTAAAATCATTAATACTGCATTAGAGGATGTATTCTAATAATTTTTAGTAGGTAAATTTTTCCATAAGTTATCCTTAAAAGCATGGTTATAAGCCTTTTAAGGAGGACATATATGGAGCACAATTCTATTAAAAACTTAGTGGAGATATTAAAATCACAGGTTAGTCATTACAGCCTTATCCGTGATACTCTGCACTGTGAGAAAGCAGCTGTTACAAGCTGGGATAATAATAAAATAAAAGAGCTTAATAAAACAAAAGAACAGCTTTCTAAAAAAGAAAAACTGTTAGAAGAAGCTCGTAAAACAATATCTCTGCGTCTAAAAGAAGAATATAATCTTAATGATGATACTGTACTTGCAATCATTGATGGTATAGATGATGAAGAATGTAAAAGTGAGCTTACTCAGTTAAGAGATGAGCTTTTAGTATTAGTATCAGAAATATCTCAACTTACTGTTTCCTTAAAAGTTATATACAATACAAATCTGAAAATAATAAACGATATAAAATCTAAAATGGGTTTTGTGCCGTCTAATAAATATGGTATGGGTAAATCTACTGTATCGATGCCTTCTGCCTTACAGATAACAGGTTAAAAGGGGGTGTGGTATGAGTAATTTATTTGGTATGATTTGGACTGGTGTTTCAGGCTTAAATGCTGCTCAGGTTGGTATTTCTGTTACAGGTAATAACATGGCAAATATGAAAACAGAAAATTATTCCAGGCAGACAGTTGAGCTTGTAACAAAAAAACCGCAGTATACATATAATGGAGCTATTGGTAAAGGTGTAGATGTAGCAGCTATCAGGCGTGAATATGATGATTTGCTTGCAAAAAATGTCCGCAACTCTAACTCTAATTATTTATATTACAACTCAATGAGTTCTACATTAAAAAGTGCTATGCTTTATTTTAATGAACTGGAGTCAGGTTCTGGTTTAGGTGATGCTTTAAAAGATTACTTTAATGCTTGGCAGGATTTAAGTAACTCAGCACCAGATGATACATCAGAATCTCTTACAAAAAGAACGGTGCTTGTAGAAGCTGCAGATACTCTTGCAACTAAAATAAAAGACGGTTATCAGTATTTAGAAGATGCAAGAAATCAGTGCGATATAACAATACAAAACGAAGTAAATGCAATTAATGAAATAACAACTCAGATTGCAAAACTTAATAAAGAAATAGTTTCAGCAGAAGCTATGGGGCAGCCTGCTAATGAATTAAGGGATATGCGCGATGGTTTATTAGATGACTTAGCAGAAAAAACGCAAATATCTACTTATTTAAGGGAGGACGGCTCAATATCTGTATATATGAACGGTCAGACTCTTGTTGATAATGGCACAGCTCATCAGTTATTAACAGAAAAAGACCCGGAAAATGACAATCACTTAAAAGTTATGTGGAAAACAGATAACCCTAACTCTAAACCAATTGATATGACATCTTTAATGAAAGGTGGAGCAATAGCTGCACAATTACAGGTAAGGGATAACGAGTTAAAACAGTATCAGTCAGATTTAGATGCACTTGCTAAAAAAATGATTGAAGAAACAAATAGAATACATGCAACAGGTATGGGGCTTGACAGAGCTACAGAATATACAGGTAAAACTCAGGTTATTAACCCAGAATATCCTTTAAATTCTGCTGAAGGCGGGCTTCCTTACACTGTTAAAAGTGGTTCTTTTGAAATTAATATTTCAACACCTACTGGTAAAACAGATGATGAAGATAATGAAATATATGATACTAGAAAAATAACTATTCAGGTAAATGAAAGTGATACATTAAAAACAGTGCTTGAAAAAATCAACCAGCAGGGTGGAAACTATGTAAGTGCATCTATCAACTTAGATAATACAGTTACAATTAAAGCCGCTGCAGGAAGTTATATTGCATTTGGAGAAGATACATCAGACTTTTTAATGGCAACAGGTATGAACTCATTCTTTTCAGGCAGCAGTGCAAAAGATATAAGTATTGATGCATCAATTAAAGAAAATCCAAGATTAATTGCAGCATCAGAGTTTGGTGCAGAAGGTGATAACACTAACGCATTAAAAATATCAAAACTGCAGACTACATCATTTGCAACTGTGAAAGGTAATGTAACATTCAGCGCTTTCTATGGATACTTTATAGGTGAGATGAGCAGTGCAAAATCTCAGGCAGATACATTTACTACTACAACACAGATGGCATATGAAGAGTTAAATACACAGCTTATGTCTATCCGCGGTGTATCGGAAGAAGATGAGCAGGTAAACTTAGTGCTTTATCAAAGAATGTATGAAGCAAACTCAAGATACATAAATGTGGTAGATGAAATGCTTAATACATTAATCAACGGATTAGGCTCAGTAGGTAGATAGTAAAGCTTAATATAACATATATCATGTATCATATATATATTATATTATAAAATTCATCGGGCGTGTACCGTGAATTTTATCCCTTATGATAAGGGGAGAGTTGGAGAGGGGAAGAATTCCCTTTTCCAGATTTTCATAAAATATAGGTAGTCATTAAAGGGGGCGTAAGTCCCCTTTAATGATTATGTAGTCCAAATAATTCAATAAATCAGTAAAAAATCAGTTAGGAAAAAATATCCACATTTTAAGACAATTTATGTTTGGCAAGGAATTTGCTAGTAAATTATACACAGAAATGATTATATAAACAGGGCTTAAAAAGCCAGTAAAATGGAGCATAATTATGAGAGTAACATTTAATATGCGTGGTATGCAGATGAAAGATATGCTTTCAACAAGTCTTTCAAACTATACAGAGGCAGTTAAAAAAGCAAATGCACAGAAAAGTTTGCTTAATCCGTGGGAAGATACAAGTAAGTATGTTGGTGCATATAATGTTCTGAACATGATTGATGAGCTTACTCAGTTTAGTGAAAATGCTAACAGTGCATCTAACTGGCTTAATAATACTAATGCAGAACTGCAGGAGTTATTAGAAGCCTTAAAAAAAGCAAGGGATGATTATGCAATTGCTGGTGCGTCAGATTCTTATGATGAAGAAAGCAGAAAGGCTTTAGCTCAAGATGTATTAAGTTTATATAATCAAATTATGGATATAGCAAATGCCAGCTATAATGGCAGGTATATTTTTGGTGGTTTCCAGACAGGAAAACCACCTTTTACAGGCGGCACAAACTCTGTTACTAATGTAGTTACTAAAAATGAAAATGGTGAAAATTTATCTGGTGATGCTATTGTAAAAGATGTATTCAGCGATATGACAGAGTTAAAATCTGGCAAATATACTGCAAAAATGGTAGTAGATAACAATACTGGTATTGCTAAATTACAGCTTTATGATGAAAAAGGTAATGTGGTAATAATGGACTCAAACGGCTCAGATGAGGCAGGTGGTTCTGGTAATAAATCGGCTGTTTCTATGACTTTTGAATATGAGCCGGGTAAAGTTATAAATACAGGCAGAGGTATATCATTTAAACTACCTGAGGATTTAGAAAATCCAACTTCTATTGTTATGGAATTTGATTATAAATCAGGTTCAGAAATCACTTATCAAGGCGATAATGGTTATATCTATACTCAGATAGGCTACAGTCAGGATATTGCAGTAAATATGCCTGGAAGTAATATATTTACACAATCCAGCTTAATACTGCAGGGTTCAGCATTTAATACAGTAAATGGTATGGCTGCAACTATTAACAGCTTATTTTCAAATTTAGATAATACTAATATCAGTATTGGTGATTCTATAGAAATAGCAGGTACAGACCATAATGGTAATAAAGTAGGTATTGCAAGCCTTGTATCAAATACTAACCCAAGTTTAGATTTAGCATCAGCTACTGAAAAAGAAAGAACATTAACTATTACTTATGGGGATAAACTTTATAAAGTGGTAGTTCCGCAGAAAGCATATTCATCTACAGATGAGCTTGCAAATGCAATAAATAATGAGCTCAAAAATGCAGAATATATTGGTTCAATAGGCAGTTTGTCAGGAATGAATGCTACAATAGATGACTATGCTTCTACAGTTAATAGTCAGGTTAATTCTGGAAAATTCCAAGGGGAAATAACAACAGAAGGAAAAAATAAATATAAAGTAGACTTATCAAGTGAAATAAAAATTTCTGCAGACGGTGACAGACTTAATTTTATGAGCCAGAAAACAGGGGATAATGTGCGCATAGCAGTAACAGGCACAGACCAGAGCTTATTAGGCTTTAAAGGTGCAACAGTTGCAGCAGAAGGAAAAGATACTACTTTTGAAATAGGTTATGATTTCCATACTGATACAATCAACCCAGTAGAAACAACTCATAAAAATTTTGATTTAAATGGCACAAGCTACACATTTTTTGTAAACGGTAAAGAAGTAACTATTAATAAACCAGCTACAACTCTTACACCATCTACATTAACAGGCTTACGATTTGGCTCTGAAGATGTGGAGCTTGAAATAAATGGCAGAACAATCACTGTTAAAGCAGATGAATTTAATGCGGTAGCACCTGCAGATAGAACAAACTTTTTAAATGAAAAATTAAGAGAAGCTGGTCTTGGTGGGGAAACTGCCGTTACTACTTTTACAGACAATGGAGATGGCACATTTGATATAGGTTTGATGACTACAAGCCCAAGTAAAAAAGAGCTGGAATTTTTATTTGATGAAGCATTAAGAAAAGCAGGTTTTGATTTTGAAGTAGGTGTAAGTCTTGACTTAAATCCAAATGACCCTGCAAACCCTGGCAATTATGATATTACATTCTCTCTGCAGAATTATAATATGGATAGAGATACTACTCTTACTACAACAGCTTATGATAATACAACTATCCCGCCAACTTCTGATATGCAGACAGCAAAATTAGACAGAAGCCGTTTAAATGATGCAGAAGAAAAAACATTAGGTGATTATGTTAAATTTATTGAAGATTTATACGGCCAGACTGTTGATGTATCTATAGTGGACGGTAAACTTACTATTGCAGATTTAAGAAGCGGTGACAGTAAGCTGACATTTAGAACAAATGCTCTTAATCAGGGTATAAGCCATGCAAATGACCAGATGACAATAGTAGGCGGTGCATACAGCGGTAAAAAAGATGATACTTGGAATGTATCAGTTACAACAACATTAGGTCAGAATGACCAGAGAAATATATCTATAGTTATTATGGATAAAAATGGCAATACAATATATAATAAAGTAACAAATGACTATAAAGGCGGCCCTATTGAGCTTCCAAATGGTGTAACTATTACTCCAGATGATATGGAAATACCTAACCCGTTAGACCCAACAAAAAGAGAGTCTACAACTACATTCCAGCTTGATTTAAAAGCACAGCCTGGTTTAAATTTTGGTGATGTAAATATTAAAGAAACTGGTAAAAATGTAAATGTATTCAGAGCATTAGAAAACTTAATGCATGCTCTTGAATATAATATTACTAAAAACGGTTTTGGTGAGCCTTCTGCATGGAAAGCAACAGATTTAAATTCTACTGCAAAACCATTTTTAGACGGTGTATTCCAAGGCAATTTTAATGATAACTGGAAATATGAAATATTATCAGCTAACCAAAAAACTGATTTTTATCTGCAGAATGAATATAAAACAGCATCTGGTAATGTTCAGTATGATGCACAGGCGTATGCTAATAATCCTGTATTAAAATTCAGTGTAGATATGTTTGATAATAAAACAGGAAAAGTTGAAAGAAAAGATGTAGAAATAGATTTATCAAAAGCAAATCCGCCTATTACAAATGCAGAATCTGCACAGGAATATATATTAAAACAGTTAAATAATGACCCTGATTTTGTAGAAGCAGGCATTAGGTTTGCAAATAATAACGGAGCAATAGAAATACAGTCTGGCAGTGGTACAAAAATAGCAAACTTTGCAAACTCTGCCAATAACCCTGCAGAAAGGGCATTTGCAAGCTTTGTAATGGGTTTTGATACTGTTGCAAATGGAGAACTTCCAGATACATTTACAGCTGCATTTACATTCAGAGTGGCAGACCCGCTTGACCCAGCAGGTTCAAGTTTTAAAGAAATAACAATAGACCCAGTTGTAAATGAGAACATCACTAATATAACAGTATCAGCAAGTGAAACTTTTGCTCTTACAGTTAATGGGCATACAGTAGATATTCCATCAGAAGAATTTATGGCAGCAGCAGATAAAGATGCTTTTATTAATGAAAAACTAAAAGAAGCAGGTATCAGCATAGATGAGGGAGCAACAGCAGTTACACCAAACCCTAACGGCACATACAACTTTCAGATAACAGCTTTCAGCAGTAAAGAAGATGTGCTTGCAAAAATAAATGCAGCGCTTGATGATGCAGCAACAGGAACTGACGGCAGAATAAAAGCAAATATAGCAGCAGACGGCTCTATTCAGTTTGTTACATCTTCAACAGATTTGCCAGTAGAAGCATCTGTTGCAGCAGGAGCAGGTAATCCGTTAGGCTTAGGCTTAACTTATGACGGGGCAACAGGTAATGTGGCAGAATTAACAGTATCTGGTGTGCAGACTCCAAAAACTGACCTTAGTGAGCTTTCAGAAGATGCAAGAACATTAACTATTACATATTATGATGAAAATACTAATGAGCAGAAAGAAGTAAAAGTTACTCTTGATAAAAAAGAGTATAAATCTACTCAGGAAATGGTAGAGCATATTAATGAACAGCTTACAGGTAAAGGGATTGCTGCAGGTGATTTAAGTGCAGTTGTAAACAGTAAAGGTGAAATAGGGTTTACAAAAACTAATGGTAATTTCAGCTCAATAGTTGTAGAAGGTGACTATGCAGGCACTCTTGGCTTTCCAAAAGCTGGGGACAGTGTATCAGTAAAAGTAACAAATGCAGAGGGCGGCTTAGTGCAGAATGTAACACTTGATACTGCAAATAAAAGTGTATTTGTATCAGACGGCTTACATTTAGGTTTTGATGCAGGCACGCTTAGTGCAACAGACAGTTTTACTGCAGCAGTGGGCAGTGGTGTAGAAAACGAAATAGATACATTAGATGCAGCAGTAAATCAGGTTTTACAGGCTGGAACATTAATAGGTACAAGAGGCCAGAGAGTAGAATCTGTAATAAAATTTCAGGAAACAGTTATTAAAAATAATGAAGAAATAAAAGCAGGTTATTTAGGTGCTACAGCTACTGATATTATTAAACTTACTACTGATTTAGAGCTTTCAAAAACGGCTTATCAGTCTGCTGTGAGTATAGTAACTTCAATGATGAGCATTTCTATACTAGATTTTCTTGGATAATTAGTGTATAATAGGTATATATATGGCAAATACTGTATCAAAACAGGACATTAAAAAGGACGGAAATAGTAGAATGAAGATTAATTCAGCCAAGCTTGGTGAGATTGAATATTCAGAAGATGATGTTATAACTTTAAGTTCTCCCCTTTTAGGGTTCCCTGATTTGCAGGATTTTTTAATAATCTCTGATGATAACTCATACCCGTTTTTATGGTTTCAATCAGTAGAGGATACAGATATTTGTTTTATCCTTATTGAAACAAATACTTTTTTTAAGGACTATCATCCAGATATTCCAAAAAGGGAGTTGAAAGTTCTTGCAATAAGTGATAAGAAAGAAATGAAATTATTTTCTATCGTTGTAGTACCTACTGACCCAAAATTATCTACTGCTAACCTGCGGGCACCGCTTGTAGTTAATTTTGAAAAAAAACTGGCGAAGCAGATTATCCTTGATGATGATGCTTATAAAATAAAAACGCCTTTATTTGAGAGTGAGTAATATGTTAGTTCTCTCAAGAAAAAGCAACGAAAGCATCATGATTGGCGATGATATTGAAGTTAGGGTAGTCGAGATTACGGGCAAGGCTATCAAGCTTGGTATAGAAGCGCCTAAAAATATAGTAGTTCATAGAAAAGAAGTCTATGAAGCTATTAAAAATGAAAATCTGCAGGCAGTACCTAAGGAAACACCGAAAGAAAATATTATTTCATTAGCTGAGTATTTTAAGAAGTATAAATAATATATATTTACAGGTGTTACCATAGTAGACATTAATCATCTTCCTATTAAAGATTTAAAAATCTCTGTAGAAGATATCAACACAATGGAGCCTATTTCTTTTCAAGGTCCTATTACAGTAGTAGATAATTTATCAAAAGCAGAGGCAGCATTAGACAAACTTTTTGCAGCAGAATGTATAGGGTTTGATACAGAATCCCGCCCAGCATTTTTTAAGGGGCAAAAATTTCCTGTTTCAATTATTCAGCTTGCAACTAATGAAGAAGCATTTATTTTCCAGTTAAAATATGTGCGTTTTTCAGGCAGACTTGTAGAGCTTTTATCAGATGAAAAAATAACTAAAGTAGGCGTTGGTGTGCAGGACGATATAAGACGCTTAAATGAGCTTTGCAAGTTTAAGCAGGGCGGTTTTTATGATTTATCTGCTGAAATGAAAAAGAAAGGGCTTGTGCAGTCTGGTGCAAGAGCATTAACAGCAAGATATTTAGGCAGAAAGCTTGTAAAAAGCTCACAAAAAACCAACTGGGCTTTAAGTAAGCTTACCCCTAGGCAGCTTGAGTATGCAGCAACTGACGCATGGATTTGCCTGCAGCTTCTAGAGCATGTGAAAAATGATACAACAGATTATCATAAACTGGCAGAAGCAGCAAAGGAATCAGGCAGTTTTCATGATAACGATGACCACCATATAGATGAATAGAAAATAAACTTATCTATTCATCTTCTTATATATTTTCCATAATTTTATTCTAATTATTTTTCTTATCTTTATATGTATATTTCTTTAAAATATTTTCTTTCATCAGGTATAAAATAACAAATATACTTTTTTTGCATAAACTGGTATCATTACCAAATCAAAACTGGAACTATAAAAATCAATTTATATTATGTATAAGTTTGATTATTTAAGTATACAGGATACAGGTATATGTATAGTCATTGGAAGTTAGAAAACAGCAGCGAGCATTTATATCTGCAGATAGCAGATATTATCATTAATGATATAGAAAAGGGCAGATTAAAACCAAATACAAGACTGCCTTCTCAAAGAAAGCTTTGTGAAATATTTCAAGTAAGCCGCAACACTGTAATTATGGCAATAGAGCAGCTTATATATATGTCTTATGTGGAAGTTGTGCCACAGTCTGGCATATTTGTAAAAAATATATTTGATAACGACGCAAACCATTCACCTAACTGGGATAAATATTTTTCCATAGGCATGCACAGGTATGGCAATATTAACAGGATTGACCAGCTTACAAACTCCAGCACAAATGAAAACGCCATAAATATATCAGCGGCAGGCTTAGGCAAAGATTTTAACTTTTTAGCATCATATATCTCTGAAGCAACATCTAAAATATGTGCAAAAGATTTAAGCCGCATAAATCATTTTAATAAATACGGCTACCTGCCTTTAAGAAAAATTATTGCAGAAAGAATATCTATGCAGGGCAAAAATATTTCAGCAGATAATATACTTATTATTCCAAGTGTTCTGCAGGGTATAAATCTTTCTGCCATGGCTTTTTTAAGTTTTGCATCTAATTTTATATATGCTACTCCAAATGTAATAAATATGGATTCTATTGTGCATTATACTGGTGTAAATATGATAGGCATAGAGCAGGACAGGGAAGGTATAATTATAGAAAAGCTTAAAAAAGAGTTATCTGCAAGAAGCACTATGATATATTTAAACTCTACATATCACAACCCAACAGGCATAAATATGGGGCTTGAAAGAAAAAAAGCACTTTTAAGCACTGCTGCAAAATACAGGATACCAGTTATGGAAGTGGACTCTATGCGCGATATATGGTTTGATAAGCCTCATGACAGTTCACTTTTTGCTCTTGATAATAATGACAGCGTAATATATCTAGGCTCATTACTTAGAACATTAACTATCAACCTTGGCATTTCATGGATAGCAGCTCCTAAAAATGTTATAGAAAAACTAAGCGATGTAAAGGCTCAGCATGATATATACCCGAGTATGCTTTTGCAGCTTATTGTTACAGAGCTTATGGTAAGCGGTGTATATGATAACTATTTAGAAAAAGTAAGGGAAATTATGCTGCATAAAAGAGAGCTTTCTCACAGTCTTTTAAAGAAATATTTAAAAGATGATGCAGAGTGGGACGAAAGTAATTCTGATTTTTATATATGGCTTAAGTTTAAAAATATAAACACAAAAAAACTTTTTGAAGTAACAAATGATGTATTATTTTATCCAGGTTTTTTCTTTAACCAAAGTAATACAACTCATATATCAATATGCAATGCTGCCTGCAGTGATGCAGAATTAGAAGAAGGTTTAATCAGGTTAAAAAATAATATAAGTAAGTTAAAATAATTCTGGTTCAGGCTGAATTCATAAATTGGCACTATATCTTTGACATTAGTCTGTATTATCCTAGTAAAACGGGGGTCATTTATGAATAAAAAAATAATTGTCTTAGGAGTAATTGTTTTAACACTGGTTATAACAATGGCTGTCGCTCCTAACAAAGAAATGACAGCAGTAGCTGCTCCTGCAGCAGAAAAAAGTGTTTTTGATACAAAAACAGCTAATTCTTATGCAAAAGGTAAGAAAGCAGCCTATTTATCAGGCATACACATGAAAGCAGGCACTGTTGAAAACTGTGAAGGCTGCCACTCATCATCAGTTATTGATGACAGCGAGAAAGACATTAATGCAAACTGCGAAAGCTGCCACGGCTCACTTGCAGATATGGCAAAAATAACTGAAGGGGAAATTAATCCGCACAGCTCTCACTTAGGCACAATGAACTGTACAACATGTCATACAGGACACACTCCATCTAAATCATACTGCTTAAACTGCCATGAATTTGATATGAACATATCAGCAGGCGGCAAAGTAAAAACAGAATGGTATGAGGATTTAAGCAAATATGCAAACGCAAAACCTGTAAGAGTAGAAAAAACAGATATAGTTGTTGTGGGCACTGGTGCAACAGGCTTTACAGCAGCAATCACAGCACTAAGCAAAGGCAAAAAAGTTATTATGCTTGAAAAAATGCCAATTGTTGGCGGTAACTCTCAGCTTGCAGCAGGTGGTATGAATGCAGCAGGCACAAGGTTTCAAAAGGCTAAAAAAATACCTGATAGTCCAGATGTAATGTTTAACGACACTATGAAAGGCGGTAAAAATATAAATAATCCTGACCTTGTAAGAATATTAGCAGACCAGTCATCTAAATCTATAGAATGGCTTGCATCAATAAATGCAGAGCTTGGCTTTATAGCTATGGGCGGCGGTGCAACATATCCTAGATTCCACGGACCAACAAGCGGCGACTTTGTAGGACCATTTTTAAGTGCAAAATTAAGACAAAGAGTTGTTAAAGATGGTGCAGATGTAAGAGTTAATTCAAAAGTTGTAAAATTAGTTACTAATGCAAACGGCGATGTAACAGGTGTATTAGTAAAAGGTAAACATTCTGGTATCTATCAGATTGATGCAAAAGCTGTAATATTAGCATCAGGCGGTTTTGGTGCAAATAATAAATTAGTTGCAAGCTATAGACCAGATGTAAAAGGCGTGCAGACTTCTAACCAGCCAGGCACGCAAGGTGACGGTATAGTTCTTGGTACATCAATTGGTGCTGCAACAGTTGATATGAAAGAAATTCAGCTTAACCCTACTATGCTTGTAGGAAGCCCTGTAATCGTATCAGAAATCGTTCGTGGTGCAGGCGGTATCTTTGTAAACAGAGATGGCAAACGCTTTATCAGTGAGCTTACAACAAGAGATGTTACAACTGCAGCTATTAGAAAACAAAAAGGTGCATCATGCTTTATCGTATTTGATGATACAGTTAGAAAAAATGTAAAACAAACAGGTGCATTTTTCCAGCTTGGCAAAGTAAAACAGGGTAAATCATTAGATGAGCTTGCAAAAGAATTATCAATACCAGCAGATGCTTTAAAAGCAACAGTGGCAAGGTTTAATACAATGGTAGAAAAAGGCAAAGATGAAGATTTTGGCAGACATAATTTTGCACAAAAAATTGAAGGCCCTAATTTCTATGCAATAGAAGTTAAACCAGCTATCCACTACTGTATGGGCGGTTTAAAAATAGATGAAAAAGCGCGAGTTATTAATACAGAAGGCAAAGTTATAAAAGGCTTATATGCAGGCGGCGAAGTAACAGGCGGCGTTCATGGTGCAAACAGACTTGGTGGCAACTCTATCTCTGAAACAATCACATTCGGAAGAATAGCAGGTGAGCAGGCTGCAGCATTAAAATAATAAACCCTTTACCTCAAATATACATCTTCTAGTGGACTGTCACAGAGCATTCTCTGTGGCAGTCTTTTTTTATTAAAAAATCAAAATAAAAAAAGCCTTTCTTATAGAAAGGCTAAATTTTATAGTAATTATTTTAATATATTATTTTTCCACCACTTTTCCAAACAGTTTATTATCTTTTATTTCTGTTACTAATACATCTATAAACTTGTTTGGTTCTGTATTTTTATCATAATGTATAAGCATATAGTTTTCTGTATGGCCTTTGCTGCCTTTTTCTGAGAGAACTCTGTATGTTTTGCCAATGGAGTTATTATATAAATTCATAAGGCTTTTAAGCCCCTGCTGTCTTAATAATGCGGCTCTTTCTTCTCTTATTTTTACATCTACTTTATTTTCCATATTTTCTGCCACTGTGCCTTTTCTTTCAGAATATGGAAAGGCATGATAAAACTCTGTACCTGCAGATTGTAAAGTTTTAAGTGTATCATTAAAATCTTCATCAGTTTCAGAAGGAAAGCCTGCAATAATATCTGAGCCTATTGTTACATTTGGTATAATGCTTCGTGCTTTTTCAATTAATTTTATATAGTCATCTTTTTTATATTTTCTGCCCATAAGTGATAAAATTTTATCGCAGCCGCTTTGTAATGGAATATGCAGGTGCGGGCATATTTTTTTATTATCTTTTATTAAATATAATAATCTGTCATCTATTTCATTAATCTCTATACTGGTAAGCCTTATGCGGAAATCACCTTCAATTTTTACAAGTTCTTCTAAAATATCAGTTATATTTATTTCTAAATCTTTGCCGTAAAGCCCTATATGTATACCTACAAGCACTATTTCTTTATAGCCTAATGATAAAAGCTTTTTAAATCCGCTTATTACTTCATCTTTTGGCATACTTTTTGGCTTACCCCTAAGCTCTGGGATTATGCAGTATGTGCAAAAAGCATCGCATCCGTCTTGTATTTTATAAAATGCTCTTGTTTTAGTGCTTGTATGAGATAATAATGCACCCCCTGCAAAGCTGCCATCAGATGCTTTAATATAACCATCAGTTAAATTTAATATATGGTTTACAAGCTGACTTTTTGAGCCGTTAGTTACAACTATATCTGCACCGTATTCTTTAAGTGATATACCTTTTTCTTCAGTCAGGCAGCCTGTAACAATTATTTTTAAGTCTTTATTTTCTTTTCTTAATTTTTCTATATAATGGGCTGATTTTTTAGCAGCAGTTTCTGTTACTGCGCATGTATTTATTACAACTATATCTGCATCATGGATTGATGCAGCTTCTTTAAAACCCTGTTCAATAAGCTGTGATAAATAATACTGGTCTTCCCCTGCATTTACTTTGCAGCCAAATGTAACAAAATATATATTCAATGTATGCTCCCTTATAAATATCTCTTTAATAAAGTAAAATAATATGATATTATTTTGTATGAGTAAAGAAAGAAAAGATACAACATTCAAAAAATTAGTAAAATTACTTATATGGCTTTTAGTAATGACTGCCATAGTGCTGGTTATTTGGGAGCTTTATGGCAAAATAGATATTAAACAGGCAGATTTCTCAAAAGTAACATTAAAAAGACAGGAACCTACCATTTATGATATGTATAAAGTAAAAAGTGAGAAAAAAAACAGGCAGCTTTATTATGTGCGCATAAATGATATATACTGCGATGCTTATAAGTTAAGAGAAACAGATACCCCTGGATATTTTAAAATAGATATTGTATTTGAAGCCCATAGTAAAAAAGATGCAGAAGCTATAGAAGAAATTACGGCACAGACTGTTAATGAAATAAGAAATATGATGAAAAATTATCCTGTTATAGATATAGACAGACCGTCTATTATGGCATATATAAAGCGTGATTTAAAAGCTAAAATGAATAATGTATTAAAAAACAATGCTGTTGTTGAAATATATTTTGAGAGTTTTCTCTGTGGTTAGAATATAAGCACCTTGACAATGGTGCATTATAATGATAGCGTAAAAGAACACTGGGGAGAATATTGTGAGACATGTTTATGTAAACCTTCCGCATTATGAAGGGATTGCAAAAGAATTAAATGACCATTTTAAGCTGTGCAGTAAAAATGAAGCACACGCTATCGTTACAGAATTTCCTGATGAATATTCTCCGTCCTGCTTTGTGATTATTGTAAAAGACAAAAATCCCTATAATGGCAGCTATTTTATAGACAGTTCTAATGATATAGATTCCATAAAAACTGCAGTCCATGCAAGCCTTGATACTTTTTTTATGACAAAAATAGCAGGCAAATACTCTCCATATATGGAAAAGGAAGGCGGTTTGCAGCGTATAACTTATTTTATGAATAAGTTAGAGCATATCTTAAACGCATCGCCAGAAAGTATTGTAGAGATAGACTTAACTGGGGATATTTTCTTTTATAATAGAAAATTTGCAAAAGTATACCAAGATGATGACTTTTTAATAGAAGAAAATATATTTAAAATATTTGATGAAAATACAGCAATAGAAGTAAAGCGCTGTATGGGGGCTGCTTTGCAGGGCTCTGATTCTAATTTTTCAGGCAAGCTGATAAATAAGAAAGGGGAGAGCATAAGTATTGCTGGCCATGTAATAGCATTAAGTGATGACAGCTATAATTTTGAAATTATTTTTGATGATATAACTACTAAAATTACAAAAATACTTCAAATGCGTAAAATAGAAGAGCAGTCTATTGTGGCAGGTTTTTCTCGCCATTTATCCCATAATGTAATGAATGCATTAACTGCTGCCGGGGGCTTTATTAGGCAGATAAAAACAAAAACAGAGTCTGATGCTCACATGCAGAACTTATGGAAGATTGTTGATAATAAACTGCTTTTAATAGAAGAAATTATTGCAGGATATAATGACTATACCCATGCAATATCATTTAAGCTTACAGAAAATGTTGATATAAATGAGTTTATGAGCCAGCTGGTTGTTTCTCTGGCAGAAAAAAATGTAGACAGGAATTTTACAGCATATCTTTATAAATTTACTGACAGTTATGAAGTAGAGTATAATTTAGCAGAGAGCAGACCTTTTCATATACTTGGCAACAAGATGTTTTTAAAATTAGCAGTATGCTATATTTTAAAGGATAATATCCGCTATTTTTCTAACTGCCAGAGCCTGCATTTTAAAATCACACTTTCATCAAACAGTGATTTCTTTACTATAAATATAGATTTAGAAGGTGTGGAAGTAGCAGATTATATTATTGAAAGTATGTTTAGCCCATGGAAACATACTATGCTTTCCCAAAGTTTTGACTACTGGGGCATTGTAATTGCCGGCACAATAGTAGAAAGACACCACGGCAAATCAAAGGTAGAGCGTATAGATAACGGCTTAAGGTTTACTTTTGAATTTAAAGCACCGCTTTCTTAAAGATTAGTATTATTTGCTATATTGATAATTTATATTATCATTTATAATCATTAATATAATAATGAAAAATATAGAAGTGTATACTATACTATAAATTTTTTTATAGTTTTTATTTTGGATAATTTCTTTAAGATTAAATATGATTAATCCAAACAAAAGGAATACAGAGCAAAAATGCTAAATAGTAAAAAATTATTTGCAATACTGTATTGTTTCAATATATTAAATATAATATTAATACCTGCAAGTAAAATAAAAAAGAATGATATTGCTTTTTTTAAAATAAGTGTTTATAAAATTTTTATCCATAAAAATATCCTTGTTGATAAATTAAGTGTTAATATTAGAAATCAAATATATATTATAATCAATTAATATGTTTTTGCATTACTCCCATTTTTTTAAACTTTAATAAAAAGCAATTATTTTACAATAAAATTGATGTTTTATATTTTTAATAATTTATATTTGCATAATATATTACACTATCACTACCGCCGCAAATCTCATAAAGCAAAATTTTTGTTATTTCATTCCTTATGCTCCGAATTGCATAATCATTCACAATTTTTTCTCCATTGCTGCAGCAACTCGCTAACGCTCAGACAATCTGACAGCAAAACATTTCGAAAAAATTGCTCATATACAATTAAGTCGCAAAGATAATGAAATAACTTGGGGTATCTCTTAAAAGCAGAAATGGGGTCATATAATATATTAAGCTTAAAGGCTATTTTTTAAATTCTTATCCATTTTATCTTTATTATTATGTATTAATTAAATATCCTTCCAAAAAAATGGGGGCAAAGCAGAATTAATATATAAATTGAAATTTATTATTCAGCCAGCTACTTTGCTTATATATTTAAAAAATGATTAGCTGATTACAGGTAAATTTTAGTTACTTATTCTTAATACTGTCCCTTTTTTCTTTTGATGAAACTAAAATATTTACTCTTATATCTTCATCTAAAAATTCTATGGCATTTCTAAGCATTATTCTTGGCATAAGGTGACTGCTTTCATCTATAAACTGAAAATATCTGCTTTCATTATAGTTTAAAATATTTCTGCATGCCCAGCCAGCTGCTCGCATAACATATTCATTTTTTTCCTGAAAAAGCTCTCTGATGTTATTTATAAGCATATTTATATCTTCATCTGTTAAAGGCATTTCTGCAAAGACTGTTACGCTGCAGCGCCTTAAAAGATAGTGGTCACTTAAAGCGAATTCATGGAGAAATGATTTATTATTAAATTTACTAAATGTGTTAGTTGATACCTGGTCAGCAATTGCCCAGTTAATAATAATATCATTTAAAATATAATCTTTTATCAGCCTTATAATATTTTCTTCCTGAAATTTATAATAGTATCTTTCTAAAAGCATACAGGCTATAATCTGTTTTTCATATGCTTTTGAGATAAAAAGCTCATTTATAAGGCTGTATATATATTCACTTTCTAAGTTGTCAAATTCTGATAAATGTTTTAAGAATAATGACTTTAACCTTTTCATAGGTATTCCGTATATGATTTCTGCCTGGTTTTTAAGATATATTTTAATATTTGCTATTTTTTTTGCATCGGCGTTATTTAAAATAAACTGCTCTATATTTTTACAATACTGCTCTACTGCTTTTTCCATAAAAAAACTTGTTTTGTTCATTTTTATAATATAATATCATAAAAAATATTATTATGATAGTTTTAATACGAGGGCAGGTCAATATTATGGGCAAAGTATTATCATTAGATATAGGTGCATCATCAATAAAAAGCGGGCTTGTTGATATTAATGGCAATATCAGCGAAGAAAAACGGACAGTTTTAAAAGAAGAAACATATTCTGGTTTTATAGATACAGTAAAAAGCATTATGGCAGGATTAGATGAAAAACCAGCAGGTATTGCAGCGGCACTTCCTGGGGGATATGATATAGAAAAAGATGAAATATTTGCCCCTAACCTGAATATATTAAATGGTAAACATATAAGGACAGATTTAGAAAGCATATTTAATATAAAAGTATTGGCAGAAAACGATGCAAATTTAGCAGCTTACGGCGAATATGTTTTTGGTGATAAAAAATCAGTAAAAAATATGGTGTTCTGCACATTAGGCTCAGGTTTTGGCGGCGGATTAATATTAAATGGAAAGCTTTTACAGTCAAATATTACTTTATTTGAGATAGGTCATCTTTCTATAGATTTCCACGGCAGGCAGTGCGGCTGTGGAAGGCGGGGCTGTTTAGATGAATACTGCTCTACTGGCGGCTTAAAAGAAATATATAAAAATATTACAGGAAAAGAGATTAACCCTGTTCAGTTAGGTGAGCTTGCTTCAAGTGGTGATATACACGCATTAGAAGCATTTAAAGAATATGGCAGACTGCTGGCTGGTGCTTTTGCAAATATTTCAGCTTTATTCTGCCCTGAAAAAATAAAATTTGGGGGCGGACTTTCTGAGCTTGCAGAATATTATATTCAGCCAATGGAAGAAGAATTTAATAACATTATTTTCCCAGCATATAAGGGCAGGGTAAAAATAGAGCGCGCTGCACTAAAAAATCAGGCAGGTATGGCAGGGGGAGCAGCCTTATTTTTTGGGCTTTAAAGTAAATATTTTGCAGGAATCCCTTTAAGACCTGGTATATTATCATTATTATAAATTGCTTCCTTTTGGTAAAGGGCGCAGGCTGGGGCAGTAGGTCCAGCCATTCTTCTGTCTTTCTGCTCCATAATATTAAGTACAGTTTCAGGCTTTAAGTTATCTTTTACTATTTTTAAAGCTGTGCCTGTAATTATTCTGACCATATTATGTAGAAAACCGCTTGCATTAATAAGTATAGAAATATTTTCATCATCAGATATTAATTTAACATAATTAACTGTGCGGATAGTATTTTCTTTCTTTGTTTTTTTCACGCAGAATGATTGAAAATCATAAGTGCCGCAGAAATATGAAAGGGTATTTTCTAAATATTTCCTGTCTATATAGTTTCTTATCCATAAAGCACGGTTTATCATAAATGGATTATGGATAGGGGTATTTATTATTTTATACTCATAAGTTTTAGATTTTATAGATTTTCCTGAATGAAATTCTTTTGTAACATCTGCAATTTCAAGCACAGCAATATCTTTTGGTAAAAGGCTGTTTAAAGCCCGCATTAGAGTATTATTATCAAAATACTTTTCTGCTGCAAAATTAAATACCTGTCCTAAGGCATGGACGCCTGTATCTGTTCTGCCGCTTCCTGCTATAAGTATTTTATTTTCATAAAGCTTAGAAAGTGTATTTTCTATAATATTCTGCACTCCTACCGCATTTTTCTGACGCTGCCAGCCATTATAATTATCGCCGCAGTAGGATATAAGGCATGCTTTATAATAAATATTCTGCTGCTGCATAAAAAGCACCTGTAAATAAAATAAAGCATATAAGAAAACATATATCTCTTGTATTTATTTTATCAAGCTTTAATACATTATCAATATTATTTCTATATAAAGCGGTGATAGAAAGCTGTTCTGCATAGTGAAATACACGCACAAAAAGTGGGATAATAAATGAATCCATATTAAAAATAAACTTAATTTTATATTTAAATGACTTATTATCTATCCAAAGCCCGCGCAGTTTTTGGGCAGTAATAATTTTAGATGCTTCTTCAAAAAGCAGTGGAATAAATCTTATGGCAATAAGCATAGAAAGCCCTGTATTTTCTATATTTACTTTAAATATTTTAAAAGGTTTTATAAAAATATATAAAGTTTTTGCTATTTCAGATGGTGAAGTGGTAAGTGTCAGCAGGCAGGAATAAGCCACAATAAGCATAAACTGATAAGTAGATAATAATGCAGTAAATAAAGCTTCCTCTGTAAAATATATAGAAAAACCGCCATTTTCACCAAAAAAAAGCATTGTTACAAAAATAAAAATATATAACATTTTAAATGATTTAATTGCAGAAAACGCCTGCTTAAATATTCTGCCTGATAGAAATATAAGTATAAGCCAGATAAAAGTCATCACAGCATAAGAGTAAATATTTCTGCCGAAATAGAATATAAGAGCCGCTGCAATAGATATAATAATCAGCTTGATAAGTGGATTAAGTAAATGGATAATTGAAGGGGATTCAAGCTCAATATATTTGCCAAAATAGATTTTATTCATACTTATGAAAAAACACATAAAGGCTTTAAGTATTAAACTTCAAGCCTTTATTATACAAAAGTATATTGTGTTTAAACAAGACTAAGCATCTTTTTTCTCTTCAGAGCTGTTTGCTGTTTTAGAAACATCTTCAGTTCTTTTTGATGCAATAGGAGTAATATCTGTTGCATCGTCAATATCATTAACAGATTTTTTGAAATTTCTAAGAGCTTCGCCCATACCTTTACCTATTTGTGGGAGTTTTTTAGCTCCGAAAAGTAATACTATAACTAATAGTATTAAAACAACCTGCCATGGTCCTATGCTGCCCATTATTTTTCCTCCATATCATCAGACTTAGTGTCTTGACTATATTTCTTATTTTTAACAATACCCCTAAGCCAGAGTATTGACTTATTAATAGCAGAAAAAATCATTTTAGTAAAATACTTTTTTTCAGTAAATAAAAAAGCATATAATAAAACTAATGCAACAATTAATATTTCAAAGTAATTCAGGCTTATAAGAATGTATTGATTATCCATTTAAATTATCCTTTTTCTTTTTTCTTTTCATTTGATAATAAAGCAAAGGTATAAGAATTGCAATCCAAATATTGCCTGCAAGGCTGTAAAATGTCATAAAATTTGTAACAGGCACATCATATATTAATATTGCAGGTATCTGTTTATCTTCTTTTAATGGTATTTTTCCATCAGGCATAATAAAAGCACTTATCCCGTCCTGAGTAGCTCTAACTGCACTTCTGCCATATTCTACTGAGCGGATAGTATCCACTGCTAAATGCTGTATTCTTCCCTGATTTTTACCAAACCATGTATCATTAGATATAATTACAAGCATATTAGCGCCCATTCGGACAGGCTCGCCTGCAAGTGAAGAAAATGCACTTTCAAAACATATTACAGGTCCTGCATATATTCCAGTTTTAGATGAGGCAAGCACAGTTGCTTTTTCTCCAGGGCTGAACATATCACCAGGACCGAAGAAAAATTCTTTTACAGGGGCAAGCAGTTTTTCAAATGGGAAATATTCGCCAAATGGTGTCAGGTGGCGTTTATCATAAAAAGAAAGTGATTTATTATCAAGCAGCACCATAGTATTAAAAAGTCTGCTTTTATTATCTATATTCATTCTTCTGTCAGCACCAAAAATAACAGGTGTTTTTTCTGAAACTTTATTAAGAACAGACATTATCATATCAGTAGCAAGCACTTTTGCAGGGTATGAGCTTTCTGGAAGCACTATCATATCTACATCAGCATTATAAGCTTTAAGTACAAGACTGTTTACTTCGTTAATTATTTGTATTCTGTAGTTATTATCCCACTTAATTTCCTGTTTGTATGCTGGCTGCACAACAGCTATTTTTTTTGTATCAGTATACGGTACAGGGTTTATCGTTCTGTATATTCCTGGAAGTATCATAATGATAACAGCAGATGCAAGCATGTAATATTTTTTTTTATTTTTATAATCTTTTATAATGTAATATAAAAAGAAGTTTATAAGCATGATAATAAAAGAAAGTCCGTATTCGCCAAATACTGAAACATTCTGCACTATTAATGTATTTTGATACTGAGATTGTGCCAGGTTAAGCCAAGGCACGCCGCCAAAAAATACTTTGCCTTTTATGGCTTCAAGCATAACAAATATAAGTGATAATATAATTGGATTTTTGCTGATTTTAGCTGCTGCATAAGTAAATGGCACAAAAAAGAAAAACCCGCCTGATAATGCTATAAACATTAATAATCCAAAGGCAGCAGGAAGCGGCGCTCCGCCAAAATATCCAAAAGTTATCATCATCCATGAAAGGCATACTGCCCAGTATAAAAACCCTAACAGCCAGCCTGTAATAACTGGACGGCTTTTTTCAGCATTTAATGCAAATAAAAGTGGAATAAACGCAAAAAATACAGTAAAAGACAGACCAAAGCCTGCAGTAGATAATATTAAAAGCAGGGCAGATAAGAGAGTAAGCAGCACCTGCCCATACCACTTATTAATAAAATTATACATTAATTCTTTATTCATATCATCAGCCTTTAAAAATTTATAAAATTATATATAGCAAAAAAACATATTTTAAAAGAAATATTTTAGCATACTAAAAATAATTATGGCATAAACATGTAAAATATCATATATTACCAAAAATATATATTTACAGGTTATGTAGTATGAAGAAAGTATATTATTTTAAATTATTTCTTATTTTATGTGCATTTATCACAGTATCATGTTCTTCTGATAATAGTAATAATACAGAAATTGCAGATAAAGTTGAAAATGTAACAGTTATTGGTTATTTCCCTGCTATGAATTCAGAAGGTGATGACAGCCTTTTTTTCAATATGTATGATAATATTGATGATGAAAAAGCAAAAGGCGTTACTTTTGTAAATTATATGGCATTAAGCACTGCAGAAGTTGTTAATGATAATAATACAAAGGTATCTTTTATTACAGGTGCTGGTCATATTGACCACAGCGAAGGAAAATACAGCGAGCAGGAAAAAACTTTCCCTATACTTGATTTTAACAATGTAAAAAGGTGGCAGATTACAAATAACAGTATAAAGGAAATAGAAAATGCAGGCTTATCATGCTATACAAAGGCATATTTTCCTGAAGATAATATTACTGAAAACTGTATAGATATGGGTAAACCTGAAGTTATATCTGATTTATTAGTAAAATCTATTCAGGAAAACCAGTCAGATAGATATATACTTGTTTTTTTCAGCCATGGGGGCGGCTCTATTTTAGGTATTGGCGGTGACGGTTATCTTGCTGACATAAAACCACAGGATATTGCTGAGGCTATGGAACTTGTAAGACAGAAACTGCAAAACCCTGATTTTAAGTTTGATATTATTGTGCAGATATCATGTCTTATGAGTAATGCAGAATGGGTTCATTCCTTAAGCAAATATACAAATTATTTTGTAGGTTCAGAATCAAGCCAGCCATTTGTTTCCTGGCAGGTGGCAGATTTAATAAAAGAGCTTGCAAAAGGCGATTACACTGCAGAAAAAGCATATACTGCAGTGCTTGATTCTTTTATAAGCAGAAGTTACAACAATGTTGATAATAATACAAAAAATATACTTTCAGCAGATATTAATGCAATAGATACAAGTAAAATGGAAGCCGTATCTTTATCTTTAGATAATCTTTTTACAAAGCTTGAAAGTGACTATAACCAAAACCCTGTAAAAGTAAGAAGTAATATATTTTTATCAGGTAAAAATGCTGTTATTTATGATTTAGGTCAGGCAGATTTATATACATTTGCAGAAAGGCTTAACCAGCAGAATGAATATTTTAATATAGATTATACTCAGGAAGTGGAGCAGTTACAAAAATCTATAAAAGATGCAGTATTAGATAACAGAGCATTAGTTATATATGAGGGGGAAGGTGGTTTATCATCATCACTTGACCCTGTATACAGCGAAAGGTTTGGAGAAATAAGCAGCATTTCTTTTGCACCAAAATACAGAGCATTTATGGAAAAAATATCAAAAGAAATAAATGAAGCCTATAAAAATCCTATAATGGATAATACTACAACTGTTGATGCAGAAGGCAGTATAAATTTTAAACTGGCAACAAATATTCCTGTAACAAGTATAATGCTTGAAGCCAGGTCTAAAAGCTTAACCCCTTATGAAAATATTCATATTGCAACAATTGCTCAGATTCCATTAAATACACCAATGGAATGTACCGACAGCACACAGAAAGATTTATTGTGCTATGATGTTACAGTTAATCAGCCAAAAAATAATAAAATAATTACTTTAAACGGCAACCCTGTAAGGCTGCAGTATCAATACAGCAATAATACATACAGTGGCAGTCTTGATGAAGTATACTTTAAAACAACAGTGCAGAGTGACTATGAAGAAGGCTCACTTTTTACTCAGGTGGTATACTTTGATATTTATATAAAATATAATCTAAAAACTCAGCAGGCAGAAATAACAGAAATAAGAAAATATAATGCTTCTGCACCAGTAGTTCGTATAGATAATACTATATTTAAAAAAGCAACTAAGTTAACTATCCCTGCATATATGGCAGAAGATGTGGCAGAAGAAAATATGGTAAACGGTAAAGCTGCCTTATCAGCAAATAATGAAGCAGGCACAATACCTACTTATGAAATAACATTAGACCACAGTAAGCCTTGGGGCGGGCTTTATGTAACGGCAAAAAATTTTGAAGCAGCACCAGGAAGAGAAATAGATTACAGATTTAAAGCAGACCATATATTTACAAATAAAAGTAGATGGACAGATACATCTGGCACAATATATGGCAAATGGACTAAAATACCTTAATTATAAGCAGATATTTAAAAAGTTAAAATTTTTTGCTTGACAACATTTAAAAAAAGTATTATAAGTCTTAACTCTAATGAGATAGCACGGTGGATGTAGCTCAGTTGGTAGAGTCCAGGATTGTGGCTCCTGTTGTCGCGGGTTCGAGCCCCGTCATCCACCCTTTTACAGATTACGCGGATGTGGCGGAATTGGTAGACGCGCTAGACTTAGGATCTAGTGTCTTCGGCGTGGGGGTTCGAGTCCCTTCATCCGCATACACAATTTAGTCATTTCTTGCATATAAGCGGGTGTAGCTCAGTTGGTAGAGCGTGACCTTGCCAAGGTTGAGGTCGCGGGTTCGAGTCCCGTCACCCGCTCTTTTTTTGCTTCTAATAATTCAATAATATATATATTACTTTTTATTTATTTTAAGGAGTCCTTATGAAAGTTCAAGTTAATGATGCAGAGCGTTCCCAAAAAGAGCTTTTGGTAGAAATCCCTTATGAAGTTTTTGAAAAAGCAGCAGATAAAGAGCTGGATACACTGCTTCCAAAAGCAAAAATCCATGGTTTCCGCCCAGGTAAAGCACCTAGAGAAATCGCTAGAAAACAATTTTCTCATCAAATTAAATCTCAGGCTATTGAAAAAGTTATAAATGAAGCTGTGCAGGACGCATTAACTTCTAATAATATAGTGCCAATATCTCAGGCTCATATTTCTGATGTAGTGTTTGAAGAAAACAAACCTATTTCATTTACTGCAAGAGTTGATGTTTTCCCAAAAGTAGAGCTTAATAAATATAAAGATTTCAACTTTAAAAAAGTTACTGTAGAAATCAGCGATGCTGATATTGAAGATGCACTTATCACTTTACAAGAAAGAGATATGACTTATGAACCAGTAGAAAACAGAGATACAGTTCAAAAAGGCGATGTAGCAGTTATTGATTTTGAAGGTAAAAAAGATGGTGTTGCTTTTGATGGCGGCACAGCAAAAGGCTTCTCTTTAAATATTGGCAGCGGCCAGTTTATTCCAGGCTTTGAAGATGGCGTTGTTGGTATGAAAAAAGGCGAAACAAAAGATTTAAATCTTACTTTCCCTAAAGAATATAATAGTGCAGAATTAGCAGGAAAAGATGTTGTTTTCACTGTTACTGTTCATGAAATAAAAGAAAAAGTTAAACCAGAAATCAATGATGACTTTGCTCGCGATATAGACCCTAACAGCAAAGGTCTTGATGACTTAAAAGGCAAACTTAAAAAAGGTCTGCAGACAGAAGCTGATAAAGCTACACAGTTAGAAGCTTTCGGTCAGATTTTAGAGCAGATTGTTAAAGAAAATCCATTTGAAGTGCCATATTCATTTGTAAAAGAACAGTCAGACCGTCTTGCATTTAATGCAATGAACCAGTTCTATCAAATGGGCTTAAACCCAGAACAAGTTGGCATTTCTTTTGAAATGATGGCTCAAAGATATCTTGCTCAGGCTGAAGAGCAGGTTAAACAGGCTATCGTTATTAATGAAGTAGCTAAACTTGAAAACATTGCTGTTGAAGAAGAAGATATTAATAACTTCCTTTCTTTCCATGCTGAGCTTCAAGGCAGAACAGTAGAAGAAATCAAAAAAGAGCTTGAAGCACAAATGCAGATGGAAGCAGTTCGTAATGATATATTAGGTGATAAAGTATATAAATTCTTAGCTGGTGTAAATAAAGCTGAAGAATCTAAAATGACTAAAAAAGAATACGAAGCTTCAAAGGCAGCAGCTGCAGCAGCACAAAAAGAAGAAGACAAAAAAGAAGAAAAACCTAAGAAAAAAGCATCTGCTAAAAAAGCAGAAACAGAAACAGAAGCTGAAGAAAAACCTAAAAAAACTAGAACTTCTAAAAAGAAAGAAGATTCAGCAGAGTAATACTTAGGGAGCTTTAAGATGAGCTATTATGTACCTTACGTTATAGAGCAGACAGGCAGAGGCGGCGAGCGTTCATATGATATATATTCCCGCCTTTTAAAAGACAGAATAATATTTCTTGGCACAGAAGTTGATGACCATGTGGCAAATATAATATGTGCTCAGCTTTTATTTTTAGAAGCTGATGACCCTGATAAAGATATTTATTTATACATTAACTCTCCAGGTGGGGTTATTACATCAGGTATGGCAATATACGACACTATGAACTATATTAAACCTGATGTGGCAACAATATGCTTAGGTCAGGCTGCCAGCATGGGTGCATTTTTACTTGCAGCAGGTGCAAAAGGTAAACGCTCTGCAGTGCCTAATGCCCGCATTATGATACACCAGCCATCAGGCGGTTTTAGAGGCCAGGCAACTGATATTCTTATTCAAACTAATGAGATTATCAAAACAAAAGAGCATTTAAACAGAATTTTATCTGCAAATACAGGCCAGCCTTATGAAAAAGTTGCTGCTGATACTGAGCGTGATTATTTTATGAGCAGTGCAGAAGCAAAAGAGTATGGCTTAATTGATAATGTATTTGAAAAACGCGCTTGACAAGAATATAAAATATAATATACAAAGCCACCTGCATTAGGTGGCTTTTTTGGTAAAAAAGCCACAGACACAGGAATATTATAACCAATTGCTAAAATTTAGCGTATATTATATTTTATATGCAATGTGTATATTAAGATAATCTTTTATTGCATTATTTATATTATATATTATATTAATATGCGCATAAGTAGTATAAGTGTAAAAATATATAATATAATTTAAAAAAATACCGATATAATTTTTTAGTTTACAGATACATTCTGGAGGAAATAATGTCTAGATTTGATGATGATATCCGCTGTTCTTTTTGCAACAAAGGCAGAGATGAAGTAAAAAAACTTATAGCAGGACAGCAGGAAGGAACATACATTTGCGACAGTTGTGTGCAGTTATGTCAGGAAGTTATTTTAGAAGATACAAAATATAATGGAGAAGAGCAGGCATATATTGACCTTCCAACTCCTGAAGAAATCCATAAAAAATTAAATGAATATGTTATTGGTCAGGACGATGCAAAGCGTGTTTTAAGTGTTGCAGTATATAACCACTATAAGCGTATTCAGTATGCATCTAAAAGCGATGTAGAGCTTGAAAAAAGCAATATTTTACTTATAGGCTCAACAGGCACTGGTAAAACACTGCTTGCAAGAACATTAGCAAGGCTTTTAAATGTGCCTTTTGCAATAGCAGATGCTACTACATTAACAGAAGCAGGTTATGTGGGCGAAGATGTAGAAAATGTAGTTCTTAAACTTCTGCAGAATGCAGACCATAATGTAGAAATGGCAGAGCGCGGCATAATCTTTATTGATGAGATAGATAAAATATCTAAAAAAGGCGACAGTCCGTCTATAACAAGAGATGTTTCTGGTGAGGGTGTTCAGCAGGCACTTTTAAAAATTATAGAAGGCACAGTGGCAAATGTTCCACCACAGGGCGGCAG
This sequence comes from uncultured Mucispirillum sp., assembly GCA_944326705.1. Lineage (GTDB taxonomy): Bacteria > Chrysiogenota > Deferribacteres > Deferribacterales > Mucispirillaceae > Mucispirillum. The sequence continues at coordinate 46,726 of CALVEY010000003.1, read as the reverse complement.
AAAACATCCGCAGCAGGAATATATACAGGTTGATACTACAAATATTCTTTTTATATGCGGTGGTGCTTTTGACGGTATGGAAGATATCATTAAAAGGCGTGTAGGCAAAAAAACTCTTGGTTTTGGTGCAGTTGACGGCGAAAATACTAAAAACGCTAAAAATATGAAGCGTATGGAGCTTTTAAAACAGCTTGAACCAGATGATTTTGTAAAATACGGGCTTATCCCTGAATTTGTAGGCAGGCTGCCAATAACTGCTGCCCTTGATGAGCTTGATGAAGATGCACTTGTCCGCATATTAGTAGAGCCGCATAACTCACTTATTAAACAGTATGAAGCTATGCTTGGTTTTGACGATGTAAAACTTACTTTTACAGAAAATGCTCTTCGTGCTGTAGCAAAACTTGCAATCAAACGCAAAACAGGTGCAAGGGGGCTTCGCTCTATATTAGAAGATGCTATGCTTGATGTTATGTATAAAATCCCATCAGAAGCAGGCAGCATAAGAGAGTGTATCATTAATGAAGAAGTTATCACTGATAAGGCAGAGCCAATATTAGTAAGAATTGATGATAACAGCAAAGAAGAAATAAACGAAAAAGATGCAGAAGAATTTAAAATGCCAAAACCTGCTGAAAACGGGCAGGAAACTGCATAAAAAATAAATAAGGTTGTAAAATTATGAGTCAAAAAGAACAGTTTACAGTTATCCCTTTACGAGATGTGGTAGTATTTCCTCATATGATTATGCCTATTTTTGTGGGCAGACCTCGTTCTGTGAAAGCTCTGCATATTGCAAATACAACTGATAAAAGGCTTTTTCTCACACTGCAAAAAGATGCAGCAACAGATAACCCAGCGCAGGATGATTTAAATGAAACAGGTGTTATCGCAAGAGTCCTGCAGACTCTGCAGCTGCCTGATGGCAATGTTAAAGTATTAATAGAAGGCTTAAAAAGAGCAAAAATGACAAGTCTTAACCTTGATGATGACTGTTATTTTGCTGATGTAGAGTTAATAGAAGACGAGCAGGCAGATATAAAAGATATGGATACTGCCAGATTTATGCTTGTTAAAAACTTTGAAACTTATGTTGGGCAGACAAAGCGTGTTAATCAGGAATTATATAACAATATAATACAATCAGAAAACTTAACAAGGCTTACTTTTATGATTGCAGCTAATCTTAAAGTAAAAGCACAGGATTTTCAAAGTGTATTAGATATTAATAACCCTATTGAGCGTGCAGAAAAGGTTATGGAGCTTATCCAGACAGAACTGGAGCTTTTAAAAATAGATGACCGTATAAAAAACAGAGTAAAAGCACGCATGAGCCAGTCTCAAAAGGAATACTACTTAAATGAGCAGATGAAAGCTATCCAAAAAGAGATGGGCAAAGAAGATGACTATAAAGCAGATATTGATGAGATAGAGCAGAAGATAAAAGAAATGGATATGCCTGAGCAGGTAAAAGACAGGGCAGAAAAAGAGCTGAAAAAACTTCGCTTTATGCCGCCAATGAGTGCAGAAACAACAGTTGTCCGCAACTATCTTGACTGGATTGTAAGCCTGCCATGGAATATTAAAACAGAAGATATAATAGATATTAAGCATGCAGAAGAAGTGCTTAATAAAGACCACTACGGCTTAGAAAAACCAAAAGAAAGAATATTAGAGTTTTTATCTGTCAGGAAATATTCTGAAAATATGAAAGGCTCTATTATATGCTTTGTAGGTCCGCCGGGAGTTGGTAAAACATCACTTGCACGCTCTATTGCAGATGCTATGGGCAGAAAATTTGTGCGCATGAGTATGGGCGGTGTAAGAGATGAAGCAGAAATCAGAGGCCATAGAAGAACATATATTGGCGCTCTTCCTGGTAAAATTGTGCAGTCTATGAAAAAAGCAGGCAGTATGAACCCTGTATTTTTACTTGATGAAATAGATAAAATAGGCTCAGATTACAGGGGCGACCCAGCGTCAGCTTTACTTGAAGCTTTAGACCCAGAGCAGAATAACACATTTACTGACCATTATCTTGAAACAGAGCTGGACTTATCAAAAGTGTTTTTTATTACAACAGCAAACTCACTGGAAACTATTCCAGCACCGCTTTTAGACAGAATGGAAGTTATACGCCTTTCAGGCTATACTGAGCAGGAAAAACTGCATATTGCACGGGGCTTTTTAATCCCTAAGGAATTAAAAGAGCATAATGTGGAAGAAGGTAAAATTACAGTAACAGACAGCGCTGTAATGGAACTTATAACATATTACACAAAAGAAGCAGGTGTGCGCTCACTTGAAAGAAATATTGCATCATTAATCAGAAAAAGTGTAAAAAAACTTGTTACTGATGAAAGCATAGAGCATATAGAAGTTGATGATAAATTAACAAGGGAATATTTAGGACCAAGAAAATTTAGAATCGGCGGAGTATATGATGATGAAGAAATGGGGGTTGCAACAGGGCTTGCCTGGACACAGTATGGCGGTGATTTACTGCAGATAGAAGTGGCACTTTTTGAAGGCAGCGGCAAACTGATTGTAACAGGTCATCTTGGCGATGTAATGAAAGAATCTGCAAATATTGCTTATTCAGTAGTAAAAAGCATAGCTAGTGATGCAGGAGTGCCGGCTTACAGGTTTAAAGATTTTGATATACATTTACATGTGCCAGAAGGTGCAGTGCCAAAAGACGGACCATCAGCAGGCATAACAATGGCTACAGCTATTTTATCAGCAGTATCAGAAAGAAAAGCAAACTGTAAAATAGCTATGACAGGAGAAATAACATTAAGGGGTAAAGTTTTACAGATTGGCGGGCTTAAAGAAAAAGTGCTTGCGGCACACCGCGCTGGCATAAGAACAGTAATCTGCCCTACCCAAAACGAAAAAGACTTGACGGATATCCCAGAAGATGTTAGAAATGAAATGGAATTCAAGCTTGTTTCTACTTTTGATGAAGTAAGAGCGCTTGTTCTAAAATAAACTATGAAAGAAGGTGGACACGTTGGCAGTTAATGCAATCGTCCGAGTTGATGGCGACAATGTTGACCAGGCATTAAAACTTTTAAAAAAGAAAATCGAACGGGAAGGTTTAATCCGTGAGATTAAAAAACACGCTTACTATGAAAAACCAACAGAAGTAAGACGCAAAAAACTTTTAAAAGCTCGTCGCAAACAACAGAAGTTACAAAGAAAACTTCAAAAAAGCTACAAAAATGCGTAGCACAAAAAAGGCCCTTTACTAGAAGGGTCTTTTTTTGTATTAAAAATTAAAAACTTGACTTAATACATATATATGTCTATAATTACTGCATAATATTTATATTTATAATACAGATTTATGACTATTTTATTATAGAATATAGGAATAATTATGGATAACATACAAGCTAATGAACAAACTGTAAAAGAATTTATTGCATTTTTAGATAATGACTTAAACTTCATATCTGAAAATTTGGAATTAATGAATAAACAGTTAAATGATGAATTGAACAAAATAGTAAAAAGGTTTACAACTTGCTTAGATGAAGATTTTGAATTTGTTAAAGAAAATCTAGGCGACTTAAATCAAGCATTAAATGAAGCTCTTAAAGGAACATTTAAAGAAAATATAAAATGGTTCTCATATTTTAAAGAATATAGATTTTCTCCACTTAAATCAAATACAAATGTTATGGGATATAAAAAAATAACAAGTGAAACTGCCTATACATATTTACTAAGTCACTTTTTAAGGGAAAGTGAATTTAGAGACAAACTATTTAAAAGTATTTTATTCTTACTTAAAAATCATGATGAATATACTTTAAAAGAAGCAGAATGTGAAGCTAGGCTTCAAGATGACTCACTAGATAGATTAGATGTATTATGTATATGTAATGAAAATGAAGATGAAAAAAATGAACTTGTTATAGAAGCTAAGATAAAATCAAAAGAAGGTAAAGACCAAACAGAAAGATATTATAAAGCAAAACAAAATAAAGCTTTTGGGTTTGTATATCTCACAGTTGAAGAAGCAACTCCAAAATGTAAGGAATTTAAAAATATTACATGGCTTGATTTAGCAGCAGCTTTTTATGCAGGATATAACAGCTACAAGTTTAGTAAAACAGATGAGAAAGACTGGAGTACTGTGGATTTTAGTAAAATAGAAGACAGTAATGATGGTATATTTTTTCAAATGTGGCTGTCAAATATTCTTACACATTTATATGATATAGAAGATATAGATAAATTTAATGATAATGATTATAATATGTTTATTATGAGTGCAAGATTTATGGAAAAATATAAAGAAGTAATGGAGGCAATTAATGGAAAACAATAAATTACTAAAAGTAACAAATTATTTTTTAGAAAATGCATATAATGGAATATTAAATATAGTTGATAACAGTGAATTATTGCAAGAAAATAATTTGAAAGATATTTTAACAGAAGAAAATATAAAAAAAGTTCGTTATCTATATGAAGTTGCAGTATTAGATATGAAAGAATATTTATCTAGCAGCTATAACTATTTAGTAGAAGAACTTGAAAATGCAGATTTTATTGAATCTATATCTGATGAATATGAACTTGAGGAAGATAATTATATTGGTTGCGATATAACATTAAGGCAGTATGGACCAGGTAATAAATCAGATATTACTTTTGATTTTTATATTGCTTTTTACTATACAAATGAGAGTATAAAAGGAAAAAATGATGTAAAAAATCCAGTAATTTCTTTTGAATTATATTTATACAATGAAAAATATAATTTAGATTTATTAAGACAGAAAAACCATTCTGAAGAATATACAGAAATTCCAAACTGGTTTGATGATAAAATTTATGCATATGAACTAATAGATTATAATCAAAAGCTAACAAGTAAAGAAGTATCAGTGAAAGCCGCTGAATTTTTGAAAAAATATCTAAAAGACAAACTTGAAGACTTTAAAAATGCTCGATATTAAAATAGCAAATATAATATATAAAACCTGTTCATATGAACAGGTTTTATGTTATAAATAAATTTTTGCTATATTAAAATTTACTAAAATTAATTAATTCATAATATAATAGTGTAGTCTATATTAACCTATAAATATTCATTGATAAAATATTAAAATAATATAAAATATACCAAAATATTATCACTAAATCTGCGTATATAAGTATAATCTTATATTTTATAAATAATAAATACAGGGTGGTTATGGATTATTTATCATCATTAAATGAGGAGCAGCAAAGGGCGGTAACTTTCAGTGGCAAGCATGCATTAGTGATTGCTGGGGCTGGCACAGGTAAAACAAGGACTATTATTCACAGGGCTATTCATCTTCTTAGTCAGGGAGTAAGACCTGATAAAATACTTATCCTTTCATTTACAAGAAAATCAGCAAGAGAAATAGTAGAAAGAATAAAGCAGTTTCAAGATACAGGCTCTGTGTTAAATTTATCTGGCCAGACATTTCATTCCTGGTGCTCTCAGATTATAAAAAATAATCCGCAGGTTTTTGAACAGCATGATTACACACTGCTTGACAGTGAAGATGTAGACAGCCTTTTTAAACTTCTTTTTACTCAGAAATATAAAAATAATAAGACAGTAGACCAGAAGCTTTATTCTAAAATACAGTCAGTTTATTCTTATATGCTAAATACCAGAAAACCACTTATAGAAGCCATAAAATTGCAGGAATGCACTAATATGAGTGAATATGAAAAAGAAAAATACATTAAAGATAACGAGCCTGTATTTAAGGAAATAATGCGGGATTATATTGCGTATAAAAAGAAAAATAAGTTATTTGATTATGATGATTTATTATATATTACTGCAAACGGCTTAGGGCAGAATGAGGAAGCAAGAAAATTTATATCATCAAAGTATGAACATATATTAGTAGATGAATTTCAAGATACAAACCCGCTGCAGTATCAGCTTTTAGAATCTTTTTATGAGAACTGCCACTTATTTTGTGTGGGCGATGATGCTCAGTCAATATATGCTTTTCGTGGTGCAGATTTTAAGTCTATGCATAATTTTACTAAGATTGTGCCAGACTCTGTCAAATTATATCTTAATACAAACTACCGCTCTACACAGGAAATATTAGATATTTCAAACTGGTTATTAGAGCAGTCAAGTATAGATTACAACAAGCATTTAAAAGCATACAGAGGGCAGGGAGTAAAGCCTGTAATAGAGTATATGTATGATGAATATTCGGAGGCAAACTCTGTAACAGATAAAATACTGCTTTATTTTATGAATAAGAATATTGACTATTCAGGGCATATGGTATTAAGTAGGACTCTTTCAGGGCTCAGGCATGTGGAGGGTGCATGCGTTATGAAAAAAATACCATATAAAATATACGGGGGCAGCAGTTTAATGAAATCTCGCCATATAAGAGATGTGGTTTCGGCTATGAGAATTACAGCAAACTATAAAGACGCCCTTGCATGGCACAGATATTTACAGCTTTGGAATAAAATAGGACCTGCAACAGCTGTCAGTTTATCAGAATATATGGTAAATGCAGAAAATTTTGGGCAGGCATTAGAGATATTAAAAACAAAGAAAATAGATAAAAGAGTATGTGAAGTATTAGAAGCAGCATTTCCATACTCAAGCTCCCCAAGTGAAATGATAGCAAAAATTCTTGCTCTTATGGATTTACGGTTTGCAGAAATTTATAAGGAAGAATGGCTTAACTGGCGTAAACAGGATTTTGCAGTTTTAGAAGAGATTGCATCAAGTACAACTTCTGTAACTGAATTCATCACAGAATATATATTAGACCCTGCATTAGAATCATCATTTATAGACACAGATAAGCCAAAAGAATGTGTTATACTTTCCACAATACATTCTGCAAAAGGCTTAGAAGCTGATGTATGTCATCTGTTAAATGTAACCCCTTATTCATACCCTTCAAAAAGGGCAGTAAAAGAGGGAGATGAAAGTATAGAAGAAGAAAGACGATGTCTTTATGTTGCTTTAACCAGGGCAAAAAATGAGCTTATACTTTACAGCAGATATTTTACAACTGCAGGCTCAGGTATGACAGATTATGCAGGTCAGTCCCATTATTTCTTTAATGAACTGCCAGAAGAATTATATGAGCAAAGTGGCAGTATGTCACAAAAAGACAAGGAAAATGCAGTATATAAGGGCAGTAAAATATCAGTAGATATTGATTTATTTTAATAACTATATTATGATATTAAAACAATGATTTAAGGTGATATATGCACGAAACAGGTATTGCTCAAAGCATATTAGAAATTGCACTAAAAACAGCAGAAGAAAATGGTGCAAAAAAGATAAATAATGTTGGTGTCCGTATAGGCAAAATGAGTGCTATTGATGAAGCATCTCTCAGATTTGCTTTTGATGCATTAAAAGCTGGCACAATAGCAGAAAATTCAGAGTTTGAATATATGGAAGTGCCGTTAACTGGTAAATGTGAAGAATGCGGCACAGAATCAGAGCTTGACGGCTATTTTGTCTTATGCCCAAAATGTAATTCCGGCAGAGTGAAAATATTAACAGGCAACGAACTTGAAATTGCTTATATAGATGTGGATTAATCAGGGAGCAGGTATATGGAAAAAATAGAAATAAATCAGAAAGTTCTTTCAAAAAATGATATGGATGCGGCAGAGCTTCGTAGCAGATTTAAAAAGAACGGTACATTTACTGTAAATATTATGTCATCACCTGGCAGCGGTAAAACAAGCCTTTTAGAAAAAATATTAGGTGCATTATCATCTAAATATAATGTGGCAGTTATAGAAGGCGACCTGCAGACAGAAAACGATAAAGAGCGTATAGAAAAAGTAGGTGTTAAGGCTGTGCAGATACAAACTGGGGGAGCATGTCATTTAGAAGCTGCAGAGATAGAAAGAAAACTGCCCCTTGTAGATGGTGATAATCTAGATTTACTTATTATTGAAAATGTAGGCAATTTAGTATGTCCGTCAGAATATGATTTAGGACAGGACGCAAATATTATTCTGCTTTCTGTAACAGAGGGGGACGATAAGCCGTTAAAATATCCTACAATGTTTTTTGCTGGGGATATTTTTATTATTAATAAAATAGATTTAGCACCTTATGTAGATTTTGATATAGAAAAAGCCATATCAAATGCTAAAAAAATAAAAAGCACATTAGAAGATTTTACAATTTCATGCAAAACAGGTGAGGGACTGCAGCAGGTTATAGACTGGTTTGAGCGTGGTATTCTGGCGAAAAAACAATGCTCATAGCAGGTATAGATGAAGTAGGCAGAGGCTGTCTGGCTGGTCCTGTTGTAACTTGTGCGGTTGTTTTTGAAAGTGATTTTTATGATGACCGCATAAAAGATTCTAAAAAACTTTCTAAAAAAAAGCGTGAAGAGCTTTATCCTTTTATTATAGAAAACGCTGTTTCTTACGGCATAGGTGTAGTCTGCCCAATAATAATAGACAAAATAAATATATTAAATGCAGTTAAACATGCAATGCATTTAAGCCTGTCACGGCTTACTTGTGATTATGATAAATTAATAGTTGATGCAGTAGCACTTAATAATATTGATAAAGAATATATCCACCCAAATAAAGCAGATGATACATATATTCAAGTTTCAGCTGCATCAATAGTAGCAAAAGTTTACAGGGATAACCTGATGGCAGAGCTTGCAAAAATATATAAAGGCTACCTGTGGGAAAAAAATGCAGGCTATGGCACAAAAGAGCATATTGCAGCTATAAAAGAGCTGGGTATAACGCCAGTGCACAGGAAATCTTTTCTAAAAAATTTTACATAAAAGGCAGCCTATGGATAAAATATTATCAGGAAAAAGTGGGGAAGAAAAAGCCTGTAATTATATTAAATCTAAAAAGTATAAAATATTAGAAAGAAATTACAGATGCTTGTATGGGGAAATAGATATTATTGCAAAAGATAATAATACACTTGTAATTATAGAAGTAAAATACAGGAAGTCTGTAAAATTTGGCAAAGGCTATGAAGCAGTCCACTATACAAAACAGCAGAAAATTATAAAAACAGCACAGCACTATATAAATGAAAATAATATAAAAATGCCTGTAAGATTTGATGTAATATCTATAGATGATAACGAAATAACCCATATAGAAAATGCTTTTGGTGCATGGTAATGAAAAAAATAGTAAAAACATTATTACTGATAATCATTTTATTATTTGTCTTGATACTGGCAGGATATTTTATGGAGCAGAAAAAGGAATATAAAATAGATGAAAGTTTAAAAGGAAAAGTAAATCTAATAGTAGTAGAAAAATCTAAACGGCAGTTATCTATATATCATGATAATGAGCTTTTAAAAACATATAAAATATCACTTGGTCAAAACCCAGTCGGCCATAAACAGTTTGAAGGGGATAATAAAACCCCAGAAGGTGTTTATTTTATTGACGGCAAAAACCCAAAAAGCAAGTATTTTTTAAACCTTGGCATAAGCTACCCTAACGAAAAAGATAAGGAATACGCAGCAAAGTATAATAAAAGTGCAGGTGGCGATATCAAAATACATGGACTTCCAAACGGATTTAGTATGGCAAAACCATTATTTGATATATATGGTGACTGGACGCATGGCTGCATAGCAGTTTCAAATGAAGATATGGCAGAACTTTATGAAATAATAGATATAGGCACAAAAATAGAAATAAAGCCATAAAAGGAAAAAGGTATTATGGATAGACTGCTTAAAGAAATTGATACTTTGAAAAAAGAAATTGCAGAATTAAAAATACAGAAAAAAAGTATAAGAAATTTAGATAAAGACTTTCAAATTAAGTATATATACAATTCTAATGCAATAGAAGGTAATACTCTTACTCTGCATGAAACAAAAGTTGTGCTTGAAGGTATCACTATTGGCGGAAAAACTTTAAGAGAGCATTTTGAAGTAATAAACCACGCAGAAGCTATTTTATATATAGAAGATATGGTAAAAAATAAGGAAGAATTAAGTGAATATGCAATAAAATCTATCCACAGCTTAATACTTAAAAATATAGATAATGATAATGCAGGTAGATATAGAAATCAAAATGTGATAATAAGTGGAGCAGAACATATTCCACCAAGCCATATATTAGTGCAGGAAAAAATGGAAGAATTTATAAACTGGTATAAATCCTGCAATAATATGCATCCTGTTTTAAAGGCTGCAAAAGTCCATATGGATTTTGTGGGCATACATCCTTTTATAGATGGTAATGGCAGAGTCTCAAGGCTTATTATGAATTTAGAACTTTTAAAAAGCGGATATCAGGCAGTAAGTATTAGAAATGATAAAAAGTCCGCATATTATGAAGCCTTAGACTATGCTCACTGCCATAATGATTACAGTTTATTTTATAATCTTATTGCAGAATATGAACTTGAAAGACTTAAAGAAATAACTGCATTATATAAAATATAATTATATCAGCTTTTCTGGCACTATTTTTAATACAAAAGTAACTATCCGCATTAAAAGTGATGTATCTGGAATATGACCTTTTACTATTTCTTTGCTGTTTCTGTATGTTTTCCAGTAGACTTTATTATTTTTTGCATAAAGTTTCCAGGAAATATATTCAGACATATCTTTTTCCATAGATTCTCTTAATAGTTTTGCAAAATCTTCATTAAAGAATGCAGCAATTACTTCTGTATTATATATTGCAGACCTGCCGTCCAGATTAAAACTGCCTATCCAGCTTATTTTATCATCTACAACTATAGTTTTGCTGTGCAGAGATGCGCCAGAATTATGTCTGTTGTATACTTTATAGCCTTCGTTACGAAATTCATAAACATTTATGCCGTTTAATACTAAATCATCTCTGTATCTATCCCAGCCAGAATATACAACTTTTGCATCTGTTGAAGCTAGAGAGTTAGTAAGTATATTTATATTTATCCCATTTTTAGCACTATTAATTAAGTTTTGAGTGCCGTTTTTGCCAGGCACAAAATATGCTGCAGATATATATACAGATTTTTTTGCTTCCAGCCATAAGCCGTCAAGAGCACCTATAATAGGGCTTATAAAATTACCGCCTTCTGCTTTTTCTGGGCTGTCTGCAATCAGTTTAGAATTACCCCAGTATACAGTGAATTTTTTTTCATTAAAGCTTTCCAGGAAAAATTTTATTGCTGCATCAAACATTTCTTTTTCCTGCTGATAGTAGGCAGATTTTGCAGTGATTTCTCTATCTAAAATCTCTAATTCTTCTGGATTATTAAGATTTGGGAATACATCTACTGGTATAGATTTATGATAATTCCAGTATTCATCAAAAGAGCCTAGCGCATCTTGAGCAAGTTTTCCAATAAAAAGCACATCAGTATCAGAAAAATTAAGACGGGAGCTGTCATCAAAATAGTTGCTTGCGATATTTCTGCCGCCTATTATCACAGCAGATGAGTCTACAATAAAAAGTTTATTGTGCATTCTGTAATTCAGCCTGCTTATATTAAAAATAAACTGTGGATATTTTAAGATTTTTGAGCGGTATTCATACGGGTTAAAAACTTTTACCTGTATATTTGGGTGGTAGTTTAAAAGCATAATATCGCTGGTATCTGATGAAAGTCCGTTATCATCTACTAAAATGCGGACTTTTACGCCCCTGTCTGCTGCAAGTTTCATTTCATGCATTAATATTCTTGATGTAATATCGTTTTCATAAATATATGTCTGCAGCTCTATGGAGTGGCGAGCCATTCTAACTAATGCAATTCTATGTAAAAATGATACTTTTCCGCTTTTAATAAGCATAGCGCCGCTTTTTGTGGGATTATTTTTAAGTTCTTCTGCATAAGCCATACTTATAGGTGTTTTTAATATATCATAAGGTGGAATAATTATTTTTGAAGAAATGCGTGTTTTATAATCTTTTGGCAGATTTTTTGTGGAATATATAACTGTTGCACTGCTGGCAACAATAATAATACCAAAAAGAATAAAAAAAGCTATCAGCATATACCGTCTCCAAGGGTGCTGTTTTAATCTTTTTCTAATAAATAATACTGCAAAAACAACACCTGCAATTATCAGTAAATCTATAATACCTGTAATTATTTCAACCATACATATTACCTGTTAATATAATAACAGAGTAGCATATAATATTCATACTCTCAATAAAATAATTATAAAAGTATTATAGTTTTAGACAAAGTAGATAAAAATATCTATTTTATGAACAACTTTCGCATACTTCTTCTGTAAAATTATACTTAGGTGTTTTCATATAATAAAGAGTTTTAAGACCAAGTTCCATAGCATATTTTATATCTTCCCATAGTATTTTAGCAGATTCTGGTTTTGTGTAATAAAGAGTTACAGACTGTGACTGGTCAATATATTTCTGCCTGATAGCTGCAAGCTCAATAATAGTTTTTGCAGGAATATCCCAGCATCTTTCATAATAAAGTCTGTTTTCTTTAATATTTGCCACAAGAGTAGGAATATTCTGCAGACCTTCTTCCATATAAAATAAGTCCATAACTGGTTCAATAGATTCTGTTGCTGATATACTTTTTCCACTTGTTGCTGTTGGTGCTATTGCTGCCACATAAGAAAACCTTATGCCAAATGTTTTAATATCATCAGCTAACCTGTCCCATTTCTTTTTATCTATTGATAAGTTAAATTTTTTATAATCAAATGAAGAAAGATGAAAAGGTGTTTTGCCTAAACTCCATTTTGAGTTTTTAAATGCTGGGTATGCCCCTCTTTCTTTTGCTAAAGTGCAGGCAGCAGAATATAAGTGATAGTATAAGTCATCAAATAAAGTATTTGTAAATTCTTTTGCAGCTTCATCTGTAAACTTGATTTTTTTAGATGCCATTAAGTTTGCATAGTTTAATACGCCTATACCTATAGGTCTGTTTTTTAAGTTTGATGCCTGCGCTTCTTTTACTGGATAAAACTGTGTATCTATAATATTATCGCAGCCCCTTAAAAGAGTGTAAGAGAATTCTGTTTTTTCTTTTAATGTCATTTTATCCCAGGATACTAAGTTTATAGAGCACAGGTTACATATACCAATTTCTCCGCTTTTTCGTATCTGGTGTATTTCATATTCTCCATGACTGTTTAAATATAATTCTTCACTTTTTAAAGATGAGGCACTTGATGGCACAAGCACTTCTGTGCATAAGTTAGATGCACCAATAAAGGTATTCAATACTGACTGCTCATTAATATTATCTACAAAAGTAAAATACAGGTTGCCGCTTTCTGTGCGCACTTTTAATATAAGATAAAGTAAATCTTTTGCTTTTACTGTTTTTTTGCGGATACCTGGCTTTGTTTCGTATTCTATGTATGCTTTTTCAAATTCTTTACCGTAAGTGCAGTTTAAAAGGGGTGTATCTTTTGGGTCAAATAAAGTAATATCTGCATCCTGCTCAACTCTTTCTTTAAAAATATTATGTATGCGGATAGAATACATTAATTTTCTAGCTCTTGTATCTTCTGTGCCTCCAGCATCTTTTAACATTACCATATCCTGCACATCATAATGCCAGAAAGGGAAAGTAACAACACATGAGCCTTTTCTTTTGCTCTGTTGGTTAAATGCAGAAACAGTCTGCTCTAATCTTTTAATAAACGGCACAGGGCCATCAGATATGCCATTAAAGGAAGCTATTTTTGAGCCAGATGAACGAATATGAGATACATCATAAGCAATACCGCCAGAAAATTTTGAATAAAGAGCAATATTTCCGTCTGTCTGGTTTAAGCTCCATGTATCATCATCTGGCGTATTTAATACACATGATGCAAGCTGTGGATTTCTGTAACCGCTGTTCATAATACGGGGTGTTGCAAATGTTATTTTATGGGTGCTCAGCATATCATAAGTTTCTTTTATAAACTGCATTCTTTTCTTTTTATCATCATTATAAAATGAAAACATAGAAGCTATCATATAAGTAATCTGCGGCAGCTCCAGTTTTTTATTTTTTATAGTTTTGCAGTATTTTGTAAAAAATGTATTTAATGCCTTATATGTAAATAAAAAATCTCTGTCCGGCACTATCATATCATTTAATAAATCTATTTCTTTATGAGAGAAAGAGTTTATAAATTCTTTAGAGTAAATACCTGCTTTTACTCCACGGGTAAGCACTATACTTAAATGGGGATACTGACCTGTTTTTTTAAGCCCGTAAGTTTCTTTATATATTTTCATTAAATAAAGCTTTTCTGCTATCTCATCATATTCTGTATAAAGTGGGCTTATATTATTTACTGCTGTAGTAATAAGAGCATCATATAAATCTGTGATTTTCATTTTATTATTTATTTTAATATTTAAATCTTTTAATAATTTATCAGTAAATGCACTTTTACCGCCTGCTGCCCAGCTTGTAACTTTCCTAAGTTTTTCTTCGTTATATGGTTCTTCTCTGCCATCGCGTTTTATTATTATATGTTTTTTACCTTCTGTAAGTATTACCATTTTACACCTATAAATCGTTTTTCAAGACACCTTTTTGGTATGATGTGTTTGATGTTTCCTGTAAAGCAGCATTCTGCTTGTTAATATTTCTGTAGTTATTAAACCAGTCAATAATATCTGTCTTTTCTTCTTTCATATATGGGTTATCTATGATGCCTATATCTTTTAAACGGATATTTGCCCAGTATTTAATGAAATTTTCTGATATCTGGCTGTTTATGCCTGCAACTTCATAATCATCAAAAAGATATTTTGCCCACATTATTTCCTGAGTAACTACTTCTTCTGCTAAATTTAATGCAGTTTCTCTAAAAAATCCGTTATCAAAAAGATGCTTAAAGCCTTCATTTTCATCACGAGCTAAAATATTTAATATATTTTTGCCAGTTACCACATGGACAGAAAGTTCATCATGGGCTATCAGCTTTATAGTTTTAGTAAAGCCAGTAATGGCGTCATTGTAGCTGTTATTTATTATGAAAGTAACTAAAAATGAAAAAGGGAATTTTATGCCTTCTAAGTAATATATACCTAAAAGCAGGCTTAAAAGTGCTTTCTTTTTATCATCGAGATTAACAGATGTATCATCAGATAAACATAAAGCAGACACATTATCAAAAAGCATACATTCTTTTTCCATGCGTCTTTTTACAAAGTTATCATTATACACTAAATCTAAAGTTTCAGCTGCTTCATGACCAAATACTTCTGATAAACCGTAAGAATAAGATTCTGCATGTATTGCTTCTTCTATAGCTATCCTTGCATATAAAAGGCTCCATATAGAGCTTGTTACAACTCTGCTCATCACAAAACTAAGTCCGCTTGTAACACCGCTGTCCATTAATGTCTGGTATGCAATATTTAGTTTAAATGCCCGCTTTGCATTTTCCGGCAGGCTTTGGAAACGGACTTTGTCAGATTTATAATCTATTTCCTTTGTAAACCATGTATTACCTTCGCTTGCTTCTTTTAATTTTCTTGCAATTTCATGTGTTACATTATCTATGCGGATATAATGGCCAAAATCGCCAAAAAATATTTTTTCTTTCTCTACTTTGAAAGAAATATCTAATATATGACTGCTCATAAAAATACTTCCTTATAACATATTGGTACTAAATAAGAAAAACTAACCAGGCAGACTTATGAATATAATATATACGAGCGAGGTCAATGCACGCAAAAATATTTTGCTGTCTGGTTAGTCAAGAGTATGTATGTGGTGTAAAAAAGAATGTTAAATAGAATTGTATCTCATGGGCTTCCCTCCGAAGAATAAATTGAGTAAGCATATCCTGACTTGCTTTCAACCTCTACCCGCCTTCCCGAATATCAGTGGCATAATGGGCTTTGTCTAGCATACAGTTGCGGGGGCAGTGCAGGCATCTCACCTGCTTCCGCTTATCTCTGATTATTTTTTATCAGAAAAATTTCTTTCATTCAAGTATAAATTTTTTGCGGCTGAATAACATACTGATAGATTAGTATAAAAAATTTTATACGATATATGTTGTCGCAGTATAGGTATTAAATAAAATGATTGATTTTTCATCATAGTATGATAGAGTAAAAAGATTACAAAAAAGGTTACATTATGCGGATTTTATTTATTGTTTTTTTACTTATTTTACCAATATATTCTTATGCAGAAACTAAAACTATTACAAAGACAGCAAAAGTTGTTGTGCCTGAAAACCAGTCAGTAGAGCAGGTTAAGCAGTATATCAGTGACCGTTTATTTAGAGAAGCAGCAGAAGAGGCAGGGGTTGCAGTATCAAGCAGCACTGTCTTAGTAGACGGCAAAGTATCTAAAGATGAAATCAAAATGCAGACAAGCGCTATCGCCAAAAAAGATGTTAAAGTATTAAATCAGGCAATAGAAAACGGACAGACATATATAACTGTGCAGGTTACAGCAACAGTTGATTCTAGTGAGCTTGATGCTTTTTTAAGGCAGCTTATGCAGAATGAAGCCTTAAAACAGGAATTAGAGCAGGAAAGAAAAGAAAAACTTGCCCTTGAAAAGAAACTGCAAAACGCATCTAAAGAAGAGTATGATAACACATTAAGTGTGCAGGCAGCAAATATTGCAAAAGCAAGAGCTGCAAGGCAGAAACAGCTGGAAAAGGAAATATCAAATGCTAAGCAGCAGTTAATGGAAGCTCAACGCAGGCAGCAGGCGGAAGAGCTGCAGGCAGCTAAAGAGTTAGAGCAGATACAAAAAGAATATATGGCGCAGGATGCCGCACTGCAGGCAAGAATTGCAGCTGAAAAAGATGCACAGGCAAGGGCAGAAATGGAGCATCAGGCACTTTTAGCAGAACTAGCAAAAAATGCACTGATAAATGATAAAACAATGGATATTGCTGCAAATGATACTATTGAAGTAATTGCAATGGATGCTGCTCAAGTGCGAACTAACTTCAGCAGCCTTGTAAATGAATATAAAACTGCTATGAATGCAAACAGCAAGCAGCTTGAAATGTATCATAAATCACAGCTTGCTATACTTGAAAAGCAGAAGTTTACTGAAGAAATGCCTAAAAAAGGGGAGTGGGATAATACTGCCACATATAATGAAAAAACAGCAGCATATAATAAACGAAAAGAAGAGTTTGAAAATAAGAAGAAACAGGATATTGAAGGTTTAAAAGCAGAATATGCTGAAAGAAAAATAAAAAGCGAAACAGATACAAAAACATCTTTATTAAAAGCATTAAATCCCCTTTATGAAAGGCTTAAAAAATATAATACTGGAATGTATACTTCAAGTAATACATCAAAAGCAGTAATAGATTTTGGGGAGCGCGACTTAGATAATTTAGAGCTGCCTATTATAGTAAAATATAAAACTAAAAAATACAATTTTACATATAAATTTGCATCCTTACAGGAATTTAGAGCCATGTATGATACAAGGGCAAGTTTTATTGCACTGCCAGTATATGGGTTAGAGCCAAGTGGAACAAAAGGTGCTAAGTCCTATTTAACTGGGTTTAGAGTAGTACATCTTGGTAATAATAAAGAGCAGTTTTTTTCTATAAACCCTAAATATGAAATTTTTCCAGAGATTTTACAGTATGAGCAGATGGCTGATGAGCTTAACCCTAAACCAAAAATACAGGAAACAGAAAATACACAGTATATTCAAGAAACAAAAGATAGTGCAGATAGTTATAAAAGCAGTTATAAATACCACACATCTGACACAGTAAAATTTACTGACAGCTACAAAAGCACATATTATCTTTACGGCTTCCAGGCAGCAGGCGGCTTTAATTTAGATATAATGAATATAGAGTTTGCTATGCAGTCTCACTGGCGTTTTAACAGGTGGTTTGGCTTATATCTTAATGGTGGAGTAATAATTGGTTTTGGCGGTTTAAAATCACTATTGCAGTCAAATAATGATTATGATGATGACTACTATGATGATTATTATTATGATGATTATTACTACCGTTCAAGAAGTAAAGCAGAAACAACAATAGATTCAGGTCTTGCAGGCGGTATAGGGCTTGATATATATTTGACAAACAACCTGCTTCTTTTTGGTGAAGCAAATATCGGTTATTTCTTTCAAGACAATGGTAAAAACAGTTTAGCAGGCATTTTTCGCGGCGGTATTGCCCTGCAGAGTAAAGATATGAGCCGTGGCAGTTTAAGGTTTAATGCATTTATAGAAGGAATATTAAGCGAAACTGTAAGCGGTTCAACACCATATTTTGGAATAGGAATATTATTTTAATAAGATATTATTAGATTAGTTTGCAGAAAAATGGTCAAAGTTTGGAGTGATATTTTCATCAATTGGAGTAAGTAGTACCCGTTCAATATACGGGTACTTGCTTTTAAGAGCTGAATATATTTCTTTTAAATCATCACTGTTTAATATATCCTGCAGCTGTGATTTATAAACAGAAGCAAAAGTATTATGGCTTAAATCTTCTGCAATAAACCTTTGGCAGACTTCGTTGCAGGCCTGCAGCACTTTTTCAGCAGCCTGTTTTCTTGCTCTCTCATGTTTGCCTATGCTGCCTTCCTCTGGTGTAACACTTGCAATATCATTATAATCTTTAATAGCAGTGTTTAAAAGCACCTGCATATCGTTATTAATAGATACTTCCTGCAGTTTTTTAAACTGTTCCTGTAAAATATTATGGTCATGTTTAAGCTGTGCAAGTCTGTCGTTAGTTTCATTTATCTGCTGTTTTAACCGCATAATCTCATCTAAATGATTATCACCAGTTTCACTAGATTTCTTAACGGTATATAAAGCAAATGCACTAACCAGTGCCGCAACAAATGCAAGAAAAATTGATATAAATGTTGCCATATCTGCCTCCCGATTAATAAAACATTTTTACCTGTATTAGTCAAGAAGCAAATATAGTGCCAAAAGTAAAAGTTGAACAGATAATATGATTATGAATCAATAAGTTCTTCAATAAGCTTTATCATGTTTTTACTATAATCTTCCATATCACTATATTTAATATTAGACTTTACTTCAATAGAATTATAAGTATCGTTTTCAAATTTTTCTATAGCCATTATATCTCCTGAAATCCAAAATTGATATTTAATAGAGCCTATATTAAAGTTTATATTTATATCATACCTGGTTCTAGCTACATTATTAAATCCATATATTTCATTTTCTATAATATCTATTTTATTAAAAGGCTCATACACTACATTATTTGACTTATTCTTGTCTAATAATGTTTTAATATTATATAATAATTTACATATTTGATTATCAATGATTAAAGATGATTTTTTTTTATCTGATGAATTATTTTGATATTTTTTATACTTAATTTCACACAGGTAAATATTATTATTATATTTAAATATAAAATACTTGTTAATTAGATAATTATCTTGTATTTTACAGTGAATTAATGCAGATATTTCAGATAAACATATGTGTTTAGTAATAGTATCATTATCATTATGATATTTAGATATAAAATCTGTATATTCATTATCATTAATTAGATATGAGTTATGATTTAATAAAATATTTTGAGTAATATCGCGAATATTTTCACTGCTGATTAAGTATTCTTTTAAAAATTTATTATTAAATGGGTTGAATAATATATCATTTTCTCTAGAATCTTCAAATAATTTTTTAACTACAGCTCTATTAAGTAAATAATTATTATTATATATATTGAATATGTGTTGTTTATTTTCACTAAATACATTTAAAGCAGTATCATATATTTTATTAAAATCATCTTTATCTTTACCCAGCAGGAATCCAATAGCACCATTTAAATAAGGAAGTTGTTCCAGAGTCTTAAATTTTTCTTCTAATTCAGGTTCTTCTATGATATAAGAGCATTTTTTTATTTCATCACAAAGTATTTTTTGCATATGTGTTTTGCATTCTTTAATTTCTAATTTATGAAATGAATGATAAATATTATCCCACTTTATATTATCAACTTGTATCATACCATTAACAGCTGTAATATAACTATTTTTATTAACTTCATTTAGAGTAAAATATTGTTCAGTAATGTTCCAGATAATTCTAGCATATTTTTTAGCTTCATCAACTTTTTCAGTACAATTTGTTTCTTCAAAAAATCTCATTATATAATTATATGCAAATCTGGTTTTAAAAGTTAATTTATCAGATATATTAAATTTCACAGATGTATTTTCTTCATAATTTTCTATATGATGTTGAAAATAATCATTTATATTGCTAATTTTAGTTAGATTCTCTAAAAGAGTAATGAAAGCTTTATGATGATTTTGAAAAGTTATTTTATAAATTTCAAATGAATTATATATATAGTTCATGTCTTCAGAGTCATTAATAAAATTATCAGATATAATGTTTTGTGATAAATCATTTTTAGCTATAATAAACCTATTTATAAACCTAAAAAATAAGCTTTCAGGGTCAGGTATTTTATTGTTATTTTCAAATGTAAAATCCCAAAAGATATCAATATATTTATTATTAAAGTTATTTTTTATATCTATTATATCTTCAGCTATATTTTTTTCATTTTCTTCTAACCATTTAAAATAATCTGCTTTAAAGTTATCAAAACTTGAAAGCTGTTTGCCACGACCATTCATTTTTATATATAAATCATCTGATAAATTAAAGCTTTCCATTGGAAAAATATGGAAAGATATATTGCTAATATTTTTTGTTAAACTATCTATATCTTGGTTTTTTATACTGTTATGGATTTTATCTAATGCTTGTAACATTGCAAAAATAGTTGTATCTTCATCATATTCTTTAAAATATTTTATGTCATTTTTTATTATATTTGATGGATTATCAGTATCATTAAATTTATTTTTCCACTTATCACCTCTTAAAAGCTGGCAGAAATTATTTGCACTTTGTCTTGTAGCATAAGTTATATATTCAAATGGGTTTTGTAAAATATTTTCACTTTGTCTGCAATACAGATAAACGGTTAATAAAGCAAGAGTAGTTAATCTTTGCTGCCCATCTATTGGTTCAAATACGCCATCTTCATTAATATTGCCATATATAAAATCAAGAGAAAGCTCCGTACCATTATTTAATGCATCAACTAAAACATTAAGAAATTTTTTAAATTTTTTATCGTCTAAGCTTTGCACATAATCACGCTGTATCATAGGAATTTTTATTTGTGATATATTAGATGTTTTTATAATTACCTTATTATCTTTTATATTATTTATATTCATAATTGCGCTTCCTAATTAATTCCTAAAAATTCTTTTAAGTTATTAATGATTGTTTTTTTAAATTGTTCTGCATCTTCTTGTGTCCATAAATCTATAATATTTTTACTATAATATTTTAGAAATGCATGCCTTGTAACAACAGGGATAAATCTATATTTTTCTGTTTCCTTATCTATAATATATTTTCTTTTTACACCAAAAAGCGCATTTTTATACGCACGATTAATATCTCTTGGCAGTAAAACAAGATTGCCTAAACAATGTTCTTCATCTTCTAAATTAATATTTTTACCTTTTTCTATTGCAGTTTCAAGTATATAGTTATATATAATATTCCATTTTTCATTATTAAAAATAATATTATTTATATTCTTGTTATCTTCATTTTCAATTATTTTTTTAATATTTTCTTCTGTTAAATTATTTTTTATTTCATCATCATTTATCTTACTAAAATCTATTTTTTCTAGATATTCATAAGAGTCTTTAAACCATTTAATACGGTCTTCTTTATTATTTAATGGATTTTCTGTTTGTGGTGCTATATGTTCTACATCAAAATCCTCTTTAATATATAAATCAAAAGGAAATCTATTTGTTATTGTTTCAGTTACAGAACCTTTTTTGTTGCGTGCTTGATTAGAATGAATTGTTTCATAAATATTTGAAAAAAATAAGATTAATTTTATTTCTTCTTCATTATTATAATATGTATAATTCTTTACTTCGTCTACATTTATTTTTGTTTTAATTTTTTCTATTACTTTATTTTTAATAATATCACGTTTATATATATTGTCTAATGATTCAAGTTTATTTGTATATATATTTGTATATATATTTTCTAATGATTCAAGTTTATTATTTAATAAAAAGCCTATATAGTGATACATTTCATTATCATTATACCATTCTTTTAATGTCATAAAGCATTCTTCAACAGCCTGCCAGTGCTTATCAAGTTCATTTTTATTTTTTAATTTATTTTCATAATTTCTAAACAGGTTATGCTGTTCATCATTTTTTATATTTGCTGCAAGTTCTAGTACCAGCTCTATTCTATCTTTTTTTGGTTTATCTTTATCATTGCTTAAAAAATACCAAAAACTGTCATTATTTAAGGTTTTTTCTATTTCGTCCCATTTATATGCAATATGAAGTTTTTTATCTAATTCACTATCTTTAAAATTATCTTTTTTCAAAAATAACGCTTTGATTAGTTCCGCATCTGTAAGTTCTATTTTTCCAATATTTAATCTTGTAAAAATATTTATGGCTTTTGTTTCTTTACCATTAATTTCCCCAGTTACATCATACCATATAAATTTAATAGAAAAATTATCTTTATCAGATGTGAAAAGATTTTTAATACTTTTAATACTTTCTTCTATATTTTTCTCATTTTCCAGCCAGCATTTAATGGTTAAATATGATAAAATAATATAATATTCATCTAATAAATTAACTTTATCAGAATTGTTTCTGGCAGATAGATAAATCTTTTTATATATTTCACTAGTTTTTTCAAATAATAATTTATTATCGTCATTAAATAAGTTATTTATATCCATCTTATTTGTGTTAAGATAGCTTTCTACATTATTTAGTATATCCTGCAATGCCTTATTATTTTTATTATATTCTATATTTATATTATCAAGTCCTAAGCATCTACTAATTACAGCAATAGTAGTAAGTCTTTGCTGCCCATCTACAACAACTAATCCTTCTAATTTATTATCGTTATTATTTTTTTTATAAAATACAACTGGCTGCAGGCACATAAAAGTATCTAATTTTTTTTCAATATATTCTTTTATATCTTCAAGAAGTGTAATTACTTGAACAGGCTCCCACCTGTAACCACGCTGGAAAGAGGGAATAATAAATTTTTCATTATGTATATTAGAAATAGATTTTAACTCTAATATGTTGTTATTTTCAGAATATGTTTCTCCCATATCTTCTCCTTTTGTAGAATATATTTATTATACAGTATTCAGCTGTATTGTCAATAATATACTTATTGATATATCTGCAATTATAAGGTGACAATAGATGTCGTATATTATAATAAAGATATGAATATAGATAATGATTAATGAAAAAATTCAGCCTAATTTTTAACAATAAAAAAAGCTGCTTAGAAATAAGCAGGTTTTAAAAGCGTGCCCATGAGGATTCGAACCTCAGACCCACGGCTTAGAAGGCGATGTCCCTATTAACACGCTTTTATACCTTGATTATTTATTATATTTTGGGCAATATGTTATGGAAAAATCATAGTTCACTTCCTTAATTTTCTAGACAATTTAAATAAAGCATAATTTATTAATTGCGTCAAGCTCTTTTTTGCTGTCATTTGCTAAATATCGCTCTGTCATCATAATTGAGCTATGACCTAACATATTTTGAATGGTTTTAATATTCACATCATTATACAGCAATGTAGTTGCAAATGTTCGCCTTAAATCGTGAAATCTAAAATTTTCTATCCCTGCTTTTAATAAAGCTGTTTTAAATGAGCGTTTTATCCGTTTTGTAATAAAAATATTATCTCTACTATGAGCTTGTATATATTGATTTAATTCATTTAATAAATCTTGATGTAAATATATAAGCTGGCTTTTGCCTGATTTTGTTTCGCATCCGTCAAGCTGGTAGACATTATTTTTTATATTTGATTTCTTCATATTTACTATATTGCTGTATCTCATACCAGTATATAAGGCAGTAAGTACAATATAGTATAATTCTTCATTCCTGCTTTGCTTGCAGGCTTCAAGTAGTGCTTTTATTTCAGTTTTACTTAAAGCTCTATCCCTGTTTTTTTCTTTATATCGCTTAATATATTTTACTGGGTTGTAATTAACTATTCTGTCTTTCATCGCTGTATTAAAGATATGATTTAAACAAGTTCTATAACGATTTTGTGTTGCCTGCTTGATGTCTCTATCATTTTTTAGTAGATTAAAAAAATTTAAAATATCATTTTCTGTAATATCTGTAATATTTTTATCTACAAGTTCATAAGACAGAATTATATTTAATTTACCTAATAAATCCTTAAAATTCTTTTCTTTTTTAGCGTTTTTTTGAAAAGGTATATAATAGTCTTCTATATACTTTTTTAATGTAATAGAATTAAAATTTGATAAAATAGCAGATGATAAAATATTTATTTGCTGTAATACTTCTAAACTATCCATAGTGAATACTCCAAAAAAATAATATAAATTTTAGCCGCTAAAATTTTTTAGAGTTAGTAGATAAGCAAATAAATTGCCAAGAAGAATTATTTTTTATTTGGTGTAGTGAAAAATTACAAGTAAAAATATTTATCCCCAGATAATACACAATACTTTTTTAGTATTTTCAAATGTTTATGTTAAGCTGCTTAACGATTAAGCAGATAAATATATAAAAATTTTAACCACTAAAATTTTATATACATTGTTCAGTTGGTATATGTATATATAAATAACAGTAAATATTACAGTAGTTTCAATTTTACTGTCTTCTATTGTTGCGCTGGTTAGAAATTTCTAACCAGCTTTTTTTATTCTTAATAGTTCAGTTTATATCAGTATATATAAGTAATAACCTTATAATTAATAGTCTACAAAAATAACCGTGCATTTTTATAATGTGCGGTTGTTTTTAAACAAATTTTATAAGGAAAAATTTATAATAAAAGGTGAAGTAATGTTTAAAACTATTAAAGAAAACTTTTTTACACAAAAGTTTACAGCGTTAGTTACAATGCCGTTACTTGTTTTTGTATTGGCGATAATATCCTTATTTGTGTCAAGCTGTGATAAAGGTATTGACAGTGTAGGTTTTGATTATTATATGGACGCTAACGACAGACGGGTAGTTCATTTTAATGCAAAAGGTCAAAGTGATTTTGGCAGTTTTGAATACACTTGGTCTTTTGGTGATGGAAGCACTGGGCAGGGAAAAGATATTACACACGAATTTTCCGATTTTGGAAAATTTACAGTAATTCTTACTGCAACAATAGAAGACAGTAAAATAGAAACTACTGTCTCAAAAGAAATTGAAGTAGTCATTCCAAAAATTACAGATTTGGATTTTGAAGTTGTCCCTGACAAACAAAATCCTAGATTATATAATTTCAAAGCTGTATCTAATACAGACTACGGCAATGTAGAATATGAGTGGGATTTTGGCGATGGTATGACAGCCAGCGGCGAAACAGTGCAATACGGATTTGAATATTTTGGAACATATGAAATAGGCTTGAAAGCTAAAATATCAGAATATGAGAAAATAGAAAGTATTAGAAAAAAATATGTAGAGATAGCTGCACCAGCTATTACAAGATTAGAATTTTATGCAGAGCAGGACGATGACGACCCTTTTTTATTTCATTTTAAACCGATAGCAGAAGCAACTTGGGGAACTCTTGAATATGAGTGGTCATTTGGTGATGGTAAAATAGCTTATGATATAGAAGAGCCTACAAATACATATGGCAAATATGCAAGCTATAATGTGCAGTTAAAAGCAAAAATAAAAGAAACAGGGGCAACTAGAACAGTAAATCAAGAAGTAACAGTTCAGCCTCCAGTATTTAAAAATTATGAGATAACATACACATTAGACCCGAATGACCCATTGCAAGTTTATTTTGTTATAGAAAATAAAGACGGTGAAAGTGAAGATATGAGCCAGCAAGACAGCTTTATGTGGGAATTTGGCGATGGTAACACATCAAGCGGTTTAAGGGTAAATTACAGATATGAGAGCTATGGCGAAAAGACAGTATATGTTACACTGCGGACGGCACAGCAGACACAAAAGACACTTACTAAAACATTTACACTTGAAACACCTCATATTAATAATATAAAAATTACAGGGACACCTAGTATGAAAGCAGGCAATATTATTGAGTATAGAGTAAGTGCAGATTCTGAATTTTCTGACGAGATAGAATATTCGTGGGAATTTGAAGACGGCACTCAAAAAGCAGGTCGTGCAGTTCAAAGAGAAATGTCTTTTTGGTCTGTGGCAAATGACAGCGGAAATATTACTGAAAATATCTATATTAAAGCTAGTATTCCAAGATTAAATGTATCTGTTAAAGAAACAAAAGAAGTGCAGGTTGTAAGACCAACGATAAAAAATTTCAAAATTCATTGTGTTAATTCGCCAAATAATAATTTAGAATGGATATGTGATACAAGGGGATTAGGTGAAAATGTTACTTCTTCACACGGTGGTGATATAGAATATGAATGGGTATTTAATGGACAAACTTATACTGGAGCTAATCAAAGATTTAAATTTGATGCTTATGAAGCATCTTATACTATTACTGCAACTGCTAAAATAGAAGATACAAATATTACAGAAACAGATACTTTTACTGCATATGCTAGGTTAGACGGTATTGGTTTTGGTTGCACTTCAAAAACATTAGATAGTAATAATCCAGATGCTTTAAAATTAGAATGCACTGCATATGACTTAAACGGCACACATTCTGGAACTAGCATTTTATGGGATTTTGGAGAAAATAGTGATAAGTATTTTAGAGATGAAAGTGAGCATACATATGAAAAAGCTGGAACATATCCAGTAACAATGAAATTTAAATCAAACCAATTAATAAAACCAATAGAAATAACCCAAGATTATACAGTATTAGTCAATGTATCATCATATTTTGACAGGGGTAGTAAATCTGGAACTGCTGATTGTGGTGGCAGGCAGACAGATGGTAAATATACTGTATATCGTAATAATTTTGATTTATTTAATCAAGAAGATTTTACTATAACAAATGTATTTTCTACTGGAAATACAAACTGCAGTTGTAATGGTGCAGGTTGGAATTTTACAGACAATGTATGGCACGGATGGGACGAAAAATCCGCTGATTGCTGGGGAAATATTGACCAATGGGTAAATACTACCATATGTGCTAAAGCTGACCCTACTAAATGTGTAAAAAATTACTAATTACAAAATAAATGCTGGCAAAAGCCAGCATTTATTATTTAATATAGTATTTAAGCTCTTTCACACACTCTGTGTTATTTGGAAACTCAATAATTACATCAGCATATATATAAGTCCCAATCTTTAACTCTTTTATTGAATTGTATGGAATAACGAATTGATGGGCATTTATTCCACTTGGTGCATTCTGTTCTTGAATCAAACCATTATCAAAACTTAATGATGTCTTTAATGATATATCAAAAGTATTATCATATTCTACAATAAAAATAACTGATTGATTAGTTCCATAAGTGGCATTTTGATAATACTCTATCTGAATATCATCACATTTGTTGTATGTAGATTTTGGCTTTAATATAATAGTTTCGCCACATTGATTATTATTATAATAAAAAATTACTTCTTTTTTAGCTCCACCTTTTAGATATTCAATTAAAGGCTCTATGTTATATGGTTCACTGATAAAACCACCAGTATTACGACCTTCTTCCCAGTATACACCGCGAGCATACTGTCTTTTGCTTTCATCAATTAATTTCATTTTATATTTATTTTGTGCTATTCTTTCATAACTAAAATCAGCTGATGTTATAGGGCAGGTTTCAGTATTTCCGCCATTAGTTCCGCTTTCATCAGCACAACCAGCAAGTGCAAATATTACACCAAATAATAAAAATAATAGTTTTTTCATTTTACTTCCTCCATTTAAAACATACTTAATATTAACAAATAAACACCAAAAGAAAAATAAAAGCAAGTATATAAAATTTCAGCCGCTAAAATTTTATATATTAAATTTTGACTTTATATGTTCTAATACCTGCCTTATTTCCTTTTTGATTTTTTCATTATCATTGATAATCTTATCAATCATTTTTTTATTGGGCTGTTCCAGCTCCATAATATACATTTTTAAAAGCCCTGTATTTTTACCCAGCAGACCAGCAAGCCGTCTAATATCATTTAACTTAACCTTGTCTAAATAACAGGGTATTTCTACATCTGTAATTAAACGGCGGATATAATCCGACTGTGTAATATACCCAACTTTTTCAACCTTGCTTTTTAAAATTTCTTTTTCTTCTGGTGTTAATCGTAGCTTAAACCACTTATCTTTTTTATTCATAATAAAAATATCCCTCTTTCGTTCTTTTCAAAAGAACCAAGATAAAACTAGAGCATTTATGCGAATTGTTTCCCGTGAATGTGCCCACATTCACCCATCTTGCCTGAAAATTGCAACCGATAAAAGAGCTGATTATATATATTGTGCTACTGATATATACTGATAACAACTGAACTTATGTAATAATTATATAAATATTTATGAAAATTTTTGATTATTAACTTATATCAATAAATATGTTCAGTTGGTATCTGTATATACTAGTAGGGAGTATAGATATGAAAGAAGAACAAAGTTTATATGATAAATTAATAAATAGGCGTAGATATAATATTCTGAGAAGTTTTTTAGAAAAAAACAAAAATGATATATTAAAAGCACTAGATAATAATGTAAAATATAAAGATATTTATAATGAATTTATAGAAAGTAGTAAAATTGATGTAAAATATAATTGGTTTTGTAAAGTTTTATCTGATTTTAGAATAAAATACATTTATAACCTAACAGAAGCAGAATATAAAAAGCAAATGCAGGCAATCAGTCAACCAGCTACTACCACACCAGAGAAAAAATATAATTAGGTGCAGTTATGAATAAAGAAGAACAAAGTTTATATGACGAGCTAATTAGTAAAAATAAATATAATATATTAAGAAGTTTTTTAGAAAAAAATAAAAATGATATATTAAAGGCTCTTAATGATAAAGTAAGATATATACATATATATGAAGTATTTATTGAAAGAACACAATTAGATATTGATTATAAATATTTTTGTCAATTTATTTCAGAATTTAAAAAGAAATACATTTATAACCTATCAGAAGCAGAATATAAAAAGCAAATGCAGGCAATCAGTCAACCAGCTACTGCCACACCAGAGAAAAAAGAAGAAATAAAACAGCCTGAAATTTTAGCGGCTAAAATTTCAGAATCAGAGCAACCAGCACAACCAAAAGAACAGGAAAAAATAGAAATTAAAAAAGATGTTCCAGCTGATGAAAAGCCAAGTGGCAAAATTCCAAAATGGAAAGAAGCAGGGTTTAACTCAAGAGAAGAATATTTTAATAATTTACAAAATCAACAAAAAAACATACCAGAAGAAAAGAAGAGCTTTGTTTATGAGACAAGCATACTAAAATAAATTATTTATGAAAGGAGTAAAAAAATGCGAAAAAATTATCATTTTATCCTACAAGGAAAAGGAGGTGTAGGAAAAACAACAGTATCAACCTTTATAACCCAGTATGTAAAAGACTATTTAAAACAGGATTATCTTGCAATAGATACTGACCAAGTAAATGCCAGCTTTGCCAGCTTTAAAGGTTTAAATGTAGAGCAGGTAAACCTAATGGAAGAAAACAGAATTACAGATAAAGGATGGGAAATGTTAGCCAATAGGTTATTAAATACAGATAAATCAAATATTATAATAGATAATGGTGCAAGTTCATTTGTGCCATTAATGAATTATGCTTATGATAATGATTTATTTAATATTTTAACAGCAGAAGAGCATAGCTATGAAGGAACTGTATTTATACATACAGTTATAGCAGGCGGTGAAGGATTATCTCATACACTGGCAGGACTTAATACTATATGTTACAATTTTATAAATTCAAACACTAGACTTATAGTATGGATAAATAATTATTTAGGCAAAATAGAAACGGAAGATAAAAAAATCACAGATTATCCAGAATATAAAAATAATGAAAATAAAATATTAGGAGTGGTAAGAATACCAACATACAAAGGCGACCTGTTTAAAAAAGATTTATCAGAAATGCTTACAAATCATAAAACTTTTGAAGAAGTAAAAACTGACACATCTGTATTTATTATGAGTAGAAGCAGATTTACAAGAATGCAAAAAGAAATGTTTGCAGAACTGGATAAAGTTGATTTCATTTTTGAAGAAGAATAAAAATGACTACAAAAAGTAGACTGTAAAAAATATAAGAATATCATAAAAAGCCTTGATATATAAGGCAATTTATGGTATATATAATAATCAGCTGTAAAGCAATTTTACAGTTTGATGCTTGAAAATTTAATAGGAGGTGCGAATGGGTAAAAAAGAAAAAATAGCTCTTTTAACCAAAATACTTGAAACTGTTACCGCAGTCATCAAGCTATTAAAAGAGCTGTTATAACTCTTAAAAACCAAAGGGCTACAAGTTAGCCCTGCGGTTTATACCCATAATATAAAAGCATTCTTATTAATTGTCAAGCAAAACAAGCCCTGTATAGTAATTATATTATGCAGGGCTTTATTTTGCCCTGTCCGCTGTGTTTGCTGGCGGATAGTATAAAAGTATATATTTATATTCTATCTCTTTATACAGGCGGAAAATTTAAAAAATTCGGCGGTCAAAAATCTAGACTGCTGAAATTAATAATATTTATCTACTATTCTATATATTTTTTTAGATTATTTAAATTTTTAAAATTATCTACTATATAA
The DNA here is from genome assembly GCA_944326705.1 of uncultured Mucispirillum sp. Classification (GTDB taxonomy): domain Bacteria; phylum Chrysiogenota; class Deferribacteres; order Deferribacterales; family Mucispirillaceae; genus Mucispirillum. The sequence continues at coordinate 15,899 of CALVEY010000003.1, read as the reverse complement.
TTTAAAAAAACATCTACCAGCAAATAATCATATATGCAGTATTAAAAATAATTGTAACTATCATACATCATAAAACTTGAATAATTGCTATACTCTTTTTTTTTAATTTTAAAAATTCTTCCTTTTTTTTTCTTTGGCGTTATAAATAATATAATAATTATATAATACCTTTTTATTTATATATTCTTTATATAGAGTGTATTAGAAATTGTGAGTAGTGTATGAATTTTTACGAACTGCTGATATAAAAAAACACCAAATAAAAAATAAATTTCTTTCTTTGGTGCTAGTTTTCTACACAATTTCTACATAATATACCAGGAATAAAATTTGTAATTTAAATTTTATTGATATACTGTATTTTTTGAGATTTTTATAAGTAGATAATATTATACTGGCTTATGTATTTTGGTTATGCTGGTTAAACTGCTTAGTGTTGCATCGGCGGTTAAGTCTTAAAAATTAACTGCCTTATTTCCTGCTCTCTATCAGGTGGGAAGTGTTCTTTTAGTTTTTGAATAGCTTTTTTATATATTCTTGCTGTAAGGCTTTCTGTTAAGTCTATTTGTTCCCCTATCTCTCTAAATGTTAAAGCCTGACCGTCATAGCCTGTATATTTTTTTACTACATACTGGCTTCTGTCGTCTAATATGCTGAAAAGTTTATTTATGCCTGTATTAGTATCATATTCTATATCTATCTGCTCCAGTTCTGTATCTTCTTTAACAAGAAAATTACTGCATAAGGCATCCGTAGTATAATTATTTATTGTTTTAAAATAATACTCATCATCACTGACTGATGTAATACAGATACTATAATCTCTTTTATCTGTCTGTAAATCTTTCTGTTGTCCTACTTTTATATTGTCCCTTTTATTATACATATATTCTTTTAATCTATATAATATTTCATTATATAGAATTTCTTTGCTAAATTTCTCATTATCCGTTATATCAGTAATATTGTATTTTTTTAAAATTTTATATGTAATATGTAATGCTTCTTGGTAGTAGTCTTCCACTTCAATATAATTTACTCCTGCCCTGCTTTCAAAATATTTTAAACGCAATATACTTTTATAGTTGTCTATAAATTTCTGTGCTTCATCCCAGTAGATTTTATTTAATGCCTTACTGCTTTCTTCATTAAGTAAGTCGTTTTGAAATTTATATATAAACCGTTTCGCCTTTCTTTTAGATAAGTTTTTTGATAATTCCGCCAGCTCATTATATTCTTTTTTAATAGCTCTTGGATTTGTATATTTTTCTAAATCTATATTATGGATTAAGTATATCATTATATACTTTAATATATAATAATCGGCTTTGCCACTTTCAAATAGTTTCTTAATAATATTTTTAAAACTATTTAATGTCAATTTAATATGGTAATCAATAGAGTTGTTATCACTTCTATGTTTATAAATATAATATGCCATCCGTTTTAAATATTCTTCATAATATTTAACCAGTTCTTCGGTATATTTCTTTATATCTTCAAGGCTGTAATTATTTATGATTTTATCTGTATTGATTATATATGTATTGATGTTGACATTTTTATCTGTATCAATTGTGATATAATTATCTTCTGCCAGCTGATTCAAAACATTACGGATAGAGCTTTCACTGTTATTTACACCCAGCATTATTTTTAATTGATATACTGATATAGTTAGCTCATTTATCCCACTTAATGCATATGTTCTAAATTTATTTATAATCATTGCCATTAAGTAGTGAAATTCATAGTTTAAGTCTTTACCTTCAATTATGCCTAATATTTTATTATCTTCAAAAGATAGTAAACTATCAGATACTGTATATAAATCTTGGTTATATATAATCTTATTGTTTTTATGTTTTTTAATTAAGCCCATTTCTATAAGCTGTTCCAGCTTAACCCTAATAGTCTGTTTTGTTTTTTCATTTAATGACAGCCGTTTTATGTCATTTAAAGTCATATATTCCTTTTTGCTGAATATCATTTGATTAAGCAGGACGGCAAGCTCTAAATCTTTTGTCAATTCCAGTAAATAATCACGCACTGGTATTTGTATAGAATTATATAAATCTATATTGTGAAAGCAGATTTGCTTTTGGCGTCTTTCAGCGGTTACCATATAGCACCACCAAAAGAGAAAATAGATAAATTGTAGTTTTGACTGCACCGCCTATTAAATAATAGGCGGTTAAAAAAATGCAACCAGCAACGGAAGTGTTTATTTGATTTGTCTAGAAAAAAATAAAATTTGTTGCTGATTAATAACCTAGTATTAATAGTAACCTATTAATAAGGTATAAAAAGCGTGCCCATGAGGATTCGAACCTCAGACCCACGGCTTAGAAGGCCGTTGCTCTATCCAGCTGAGCTATGAGCACATATCAGACTGTATTTATAACCAGAAATAAGTTAGTTTGTCAAGCAAATATTTTAAAAAATGCAGATTTTTTATTTTGCTCTTTATTTAAGGATTGATTTATAAAAATTTTCCTTGCAGAATATGGTGTCTTTATGATAAAAGTAATCTTTAAATAATAATATAATAAGTGATGAGGAATAATGGAAATCAATAATACCCCAGTATATGTAGGCACAAGTGGTTATAACTATGAAGATTGGAAAGGCACATTTGCTCCAAAAGATACAGATAACTATGACCTGCTTACTCACTACAAAGCATCTAATCTTAACTTTCTAGAATTAACATATACATTTTATCGTATGCCTATAGCTGAAAAGATAGCAGGTATATGCGACAGACTAGGCGATATAAAGCTTTCTATCAGGCTTAATAAATCATTAATGCGTAAAAAACCAGATAAATTAGAGATAGAATCTTTTAAAGAAGGTATTGCTCCAGCTATAGAGCGTGGCACAGCTGTTGCACTTTTAGCAGATTTTCATCATCTTTTTTCAGCAAGCAGGGAAAATTTTGATATATTACTTGAGTTAAAGGAAAATTTTAAAGATTTACCTTTATTTATAGAGCTTACAAACTCCACATGGCATAAAGAAAAATATTATGATGAATTTAAGGCAAACCAGATAGGGATATGTGTAATAGACGGCCCAGCTTTTCGTGGTTTTGCACCATACAGACCAGTATGCTCTAATAATGGTGTGTATTTCAGGCTTTATGGAAAAGACCCATTATGGCTTAGCGGGACTGATAAGTTTTTAAACTATGATTATTCTGATAATGAGCTAAAACGATTTATGCAGGATGCAAGAGATGTATCTGTTATGGCAAAAAATATTTTCTTTTCTTTCTGTAATGTGGAAAAGGGATATGCGCCAAAAAATGCAGTCACTCTTAAAAATATGATAGAGCAGGGCTTGTGATAAAAAAAGCTGCGGCAGTAAAAGGCGACTTAGAAAATAATAAAGCAAAGGTTGTATCAAGGGGCAGCGGTGATTTAGCTGGTGAAATAGTGCGTATTGCAAAGGAATATAACATAGCCATAAAGCAGGATAAGGATTTAGCAGAAGTTCTTTCCACTCTTGATGTATATGATAATATTCCAGATGATATGTATGAAGCAGTAGCAGAGATACTGCATGAATTATATAAAATTAATAAAAATCTTCCATAAGTAAAGGATAAGTTATGAAAAAATGGATAAAAATAATAATAGCGGTTGTAATTTTTGTTGTATTTGCAAGAGCTATATTAGTTCTTTCTGGTATGGAGACTGCCGCAGGGCTTACAAAGCCGTCTATTGCGGTAATGGATATAAGTGGTCAGATATTTGAAAGTACATCAGCTATAGAGACTTTAAAAAAATTAAAAAATAATCCGTTAGTTGAAGGTGTAATCATAAGAGTAGATTCCCCAGGGGGAGCAGTAGCACCAAGTATGGAAATATATGATTATATCTTAAACCTTGGCAAGCCTGTTTATGCTGCTATGGGCTCAGTTGCAGCTTCAGGGGGATATTTAATAAGTCTTGGTGCAGATTCTATATATGCAGAGCCTTCTACCATAACAGGCAGTATTGGTGTTATTATGAATTTAGTAAACACTCAAGAGCTTATGGATAAGATAGGTGTAAAAAGTGTAGTATTAAAAAGCGGTGCATATAAAGATGCAGGAAGCCCTGCAAGAGAAATGACAGAGCAGGATAAAAAAGTATTAAACGATGTGCTTATGGATATGTATTACCAGTTTACTGATATAGTTATCCAAAGGCGCGGCATGGCAAAAGAAAAAGTTATGGCATTAGCAGACGGCAGAATATATACTGGCAGAATGGCGCAGAAAGAAGGACTTGTTAACCATTTAGGCTCATGGAGAAAGGCAGCAGAAGATATGAAAGACAAGTTAAATAAGCCGACTCTTGCAATATATGAAGTGCCTGCAGAAAAAACTATGCTTGAAAAACTAACAGAAACCAGTTCAAAATCTGAGCTTGGCAAAATACTTTCTACTAAAACAGGCTTTTTCTATCTGGCGGAAATATATTAATGTTTGCCAAAATAAAATCATCATACCTGAATGGTATATATGGAGTGGGGGTAGATGTGGAGTGTGATGTGTCATCATACGGTCTGCCTTCCTTTTCTATTGTAGGTCTAGGGGATAACGCTATTAAGGAAAGTAAAGAGCGTGTAAAAGCATCCCTTAAAAACCTAGACTATCATTTTTTTAACCACCCAGTAACAATAAACCTTGCACCTGCTGATATGAAAAAAGACGGCAGTCATTTTGATTTACCTGTTGCCATATCCATATTAAAAGCAGTGGGTATAATAGATAAAAACCTTGATGAATATTTAATATTAGGAGAACTTTCTCTTGACGGCAGGCTGCGTGGTGTAACTGGAATATTGTCTATGACAGAATATGCAAAAGAAAATGGTATCACAAAAATAATACTGCCAGCAGAAAATGTTATGGAAGCATCATTAATACCAGATATGGAAGTATATGGCTTTGAAAGTTTATCAGATGTGACAGGCTTTTTAAGGGGCGATATAGAGAGAAAGCCGTATATTAGTAATAATATATTAGATGAAACATCATTTATAAATTATGATATGGATTTTAAAGATGTTAAAGGTCAGTTTGCAGCCCGCCGTGCAGCAGAAGTGGCAGCAAGCGGTATGCATAACTTTATAATGATAGGAAGCCCTGGCAGCGGCAAAACAATGATTGCAAGGCGCATGCCTTCAATTCTGCCGCCTATGACATTAAAGGAAGCCCTTGAAACTACAAAAATCCATTCTGTTGCAGGTCTTATTAAGGACAGCGGCAGGCTTATAAATAAAAGACCATTTGTAAGCCCGCACCATACATCAAGCAATATTGCAATTATCGGTGGCGGTGCAAAAGCTAAGCCTGGTAATGTAAGTATTGCCAACAGTGGTATTTTATTTCTTGATGAAATGCTTGAGTTTTCAAGAAGTGTGTTAGAAGTTTTAAGGCAGCCTTTGGAAGACAGATATGTAACCATTGCAAGAGCAGGCAGAACAGTTACATATCCAGCAAAATTTATGCTTGTAGCTGCTATGAACCCATGTCCCTGCGGCTACTTAGGTGATAACCGCAAAGCCTGTACATGTACTCAGAATGCAATAGATAGATACCGCGCAAAACTTTCCGGTCCTATGCTTGACAGGATTGACTTAATATCCCATGTAGAAGCGGTAGACTATAAAGACTTAATGGACTTAAAAGAAGGGGAATCATCTGAAGATATCCGTCAGCGTGTGATAAATGCCCATAAAATACAGGCTGAGCGTTTTAAAGATGATGGAATACTTTATAATTCTGAAATGAATGAAAGTTTAGTTAGAAAATACTGCATTCTAGATGATGCTGCCTTAAAAATAATGGAACAAATAATGTCAAAACATAATATATCAGCCCGCTCCTACTCAAAAATCTTAAAAACTTCAAGAACTATTGCAGATTTAAACAGTTGTTCTAAAATAGAAAGAGCTCATATTTTAGAGGCATTTCAAATGAAACTGCCTGATAATAATATATAAAAACAATTAAATTCATTTTGTTATAAAATATTTATTGACCAAAATATCCTACCTGTGTTAAAAATAATATATTGACATTATAAGCGTATTTGTATTTTTTCTTCTTTTTTAAAAGATAGTTTTATTTTAATATCATATTAGGGAGGTATAAGTATGATAAATTTTTTTAAACCCGCTCCTCACATAGAGCGCGTGCCTGAAGAACAGGTAGACCCCCTTTATAAGCGTCTGCGTGTTCAAATTTTTATTGGTATCTTTATAGGTTATGCAGCCTACTATTTTGTCCGTAAAAATTTTGGTCTTGCGATGCCATATCTTATTGAAGAGTATGGATATACAAAGGGTGAGCTTGGTATAGCTCTTTCTGGTGTATCTATTGCTTATGGTTTTTCAAAATTCATAATGGGCTCTTTTTCTGACAGAGCTAACCCGCGAGTATTTTTACCTGTCGGTTTGATTTTAGCTGCTTCTATGATGCTCATAATGGGTGCATTTGAATGGGCTACTTCATCTGTAACAATAATGTTTGTTATACTCTTTCTTTGCGGTTGGTTTCAGGGTATGGGCTGGCCTCCATGCGGAAGGACTATGGTGCACTGGTGGTCACATAAAGAGCGTGGAACAATAGTTTCTTTATGGAATGTTGCTCATAATGTGGGTGGTGGTCTTCCCCCAATATTTTTCCTTTGGGGTATGGCTTTATTTAATGACTGGCGTGCAGCATTTTATATGCCTTCTCTTGCAGCAATCACTGTTGCAATCATTGCTTTCTTTTTAATGAGAGATACTCCACAGTCCTGCGGTCTTCCTCCTATAGAAGAATATAAAAACGATTATCCACCTGATTATAATAAAGAAACATCTGAAAAAGAATTAACTGCAAAAGAAATTTTTATGCAGTATGTATTCCCTAATAAATTATTATGGTATATAGCAATTGCCAATGTATTTGTATACCTTATCCGTTATGGTATATTAGACTGGTCACCTACATATTTAAGGGAAGTAAAAGGCTTTGAAATGCAGATGAGCTCAATAGGCTATTTCTTATATGAATATGCAGGTATTCCTGGCACACTGCTTTGCGGCTGGATGAGTGACAAAGTTTTTAAAGGCTCAAGAAGTATTACAGGTCTTTTCTTTATGATACTTGTAACAATAGCAGTTACAGTATTCTGGTTAAACCCTGCAGGCAACCCTACAATTGATATGGCTTGTATGGTTATTATTGGTTTCTTAATATACGGCCCTGTTATGCTTATAGGCTTATATGCTTTAGAGCTTGCACCTAAAAAAGCAGCTGGAACAGCAGCAGGCTTTACAGGTCTTTTCGGTTACCTTGGTGGTTCTGTTGCAGCAAGTGCGATAGTTGGTTACACTGTAGACTTTTTCGGCTGGAATGGTGGTTTTGTTGTTATGATTGGCGGCTGTATATTAGCAATCCTTCTTCTTTTTATGACAAAACTCAGCGAAAGCAAACAAAAAGCATTAAATGCAAAAATGGATTAATAACTCTGCTACAAAGCAGATAACACACAGCATTTAATAAATTTTAGAAGCAGGAATAACTTTCCTGCTTCTTTTTTACTGGCATCATATAATAAAATATATAATCTTACTTAATATAATAAAGAAACATATCAAGCCTGTATTTATAAACCTTTAAATACAGCCTATTTTCCCCTTATTAAAATATTATCATTATATATAATACTCTAAGTAGCTTTAAAACTGCAATAAAATCTAATATTTGCATATTTTCAATATAACTGCATATAAGAAAATGCTTGATTAATGATTATTTTTTGTATAAATTAAAAAATAAATTATTAAGTATTAAGAATTTTGTAGATTTTAAGTATAACTGCATATCGGAGAAAATATTGAGATTTGTAAGACGGAGTGTAGTTGAGTATATTAAAAAATTAGGTAATATAGATAAGCCTGTTATAATAACAGGTATGCGCGGCGTAGGTAAACTTTCTGCTGTCCGCTCTTATTATGAGAATATTCCCTGTGTACATTTAAGCAATATAAAAGAAATACTTCTAGCAAATAATTCTGCCAGTCAGTTTTTCAGCAGGCATACTTCCCCTGTAATCATTAATGAAATACAGTATTCATTAAACTTATTTCAGTATATTTCAACTATGGAAAATAAGAAAATATTTCTTATTGCAAATCAGCAGTTAGACTGCACAAGTGAATATCACCAATATATGAAAGATAAAAGTATATATTTAGAGCTTATGGGGCTTTCTATTTATGAAATGGCAAATATGGGGCATATGCAGAGTCCTTTTGTGCCTTCTAAGCATCCCCCATGTATTATAAGCAAAAAAAGTGTTCATCATACATTTAAACTTATATGGCGTGGTTTTTTTCCAGACTATGAAGAAACAGATAATTTTAATGAGTGGGATAACTTTTACAGTCATAAAATAGAAGAGATACTGCAGAAAGATATAAATGACAAAATAAATATAATAAATAAGGCTGCTTTTTTAAATTTTCTAACGGCTGCAGCTGCCTGCACAGGAAAGGAATTAAATATTACAGAGATTGCTGAAAAAGTAAATGCTGCACCAAATACTATTAAAAGCTGGGTGCATATATTAGAGCAGGCTGGTATTATTTATCTTTTAAAGCCTTATTTTACAGAAAACACTAAGCGGTATATAAAAGCACCAAAAATATATATGACAGATACTGGACTTGCTGCATGGCTTTTATCTATCAACAGCGGTGAAGAGCTTGCAAAAAGTGAGTATAACAGCAGTTTTTTTGAAACTTTTGTAATTATGGAGCTTTTAAAAAGCTACAGACATAACGGCAGAAAAGCTTCATTTTACTATTACAGAGATAATTCAAAAGTAACTATTGATTTACTAATAGAAGATGAAGAATGTTTTTATCCTGTAAATATTAAAAATACAACTGAGCCTAAAAGTGAGTATATTTCATCATTTAAAAAAGCAGTGCTTCATAAAAGATTAGGTTATGGTTCATTAATCTGTTTAACAGATATGTATAAAGAATTAGATAATGAAGTAACAGCATTATCAATATGGGAGATATAGTAGTATATGAAAAAGTATTTATCGTTATTTTTTATTTTATTTATTTTATCAGGCTGCACAGCAGCAAAAAGCAGCACAATAAGATATGAAGAAAGCAGAGCTGTAGAAAAGGAACAAAAAGAGCCTGAAAAAGCTAAAAAACCTTATGTAAAAAAGGAAAAAGAAAAAAAGAAAGAAAGTTTAGTAATATATAAAGGCAGTAATGAAAAGGCTGAAATATCATATAATCTTTCTAATAATATTCTAACATACAAGCTTAATGCGGGAAGCAGGCGTATGCTTATCAGAGCAGGCGGGCTTGCAGGGCTTATATATATAAATGATAAAACATATTATACAAATTACAGTGCCAGCAAAATAAATACAAAAGGCTGTATATATGATTCATCTACAAAAAATATTGTAGTAAACCCCAATGTTGCATGTGAGATAAATATGGAAATAACAGTAGATGATATGCCTGCCGTAGAAAAAATACAAACAATGGCATATAAATCAGACTTAGGGGAGTTTACTCTTTTTAAAAAGGCAGATTAAGCAGGCTGTAAAGTTAAAATTATATAAATTTTTCTTTTAGGCAGTATATGTTTATGGCTGATATTTTTTATATAAAATTTTGATTTTATAAAAAAGGGAAGATTTGTTCTTCCCTTATAATGCTTAGTGTTGTTACTATTTTACAATAAATCATTAATGTATTTACTGTTTTAAGCATATAAACCATTATAATACTATTCTATTCCAACTAATTTGCTGCACTTTTTACTGCTGTAAGCAGTATCTCTTAAACTTTTAAGATAATCAAGGGAAATATTATGCAAAGGCTTTTTATTTTCAGCAGTATAGGTATAATATGTGCATGTTACATTTTTATCATCTATTCCTGTAATATTTTTATAAGAATATAAGTAAAATTTATCATTATCTAATATATAAGTATAAAGGTTATTTCCAAATGCAGCTCTTTCATCGCCGTATATTAAATCAAATATAATCATATTATTCTGTGAGCTTGTTTTTTGCAGTATTCCGCCGTTATCAAGATATGAGTAATCTTTTAATACTGCATACTGCCCCATATCTTCCCAGAATGTAACAACAATATCTTTCCATCTGCTGTTAACCCCATCATATCCAAAAGCATAGTTATGGTATGATACAAATATATAGTATGCTTTATTATTAATGATAAATCTGCCTGCATTTTCTATATCTGCCTGTTTATCAGATTTTTTTATAAATGAAGATACATTTTTTTCAAGGTTATCTTTATTAACTTTATGGTTTAATGTAAGGTTAATGCTGTATTGCTTTATATATTTATCCATATTATCTACAAATAAAGATACGCCGTCATAGTAAGAGTCTGTAAGCTCTAAAAGTTTTGGTTCTTTAAACCTTGCTTGAATGTAGAGTGGTTTTTTATATTCAGACTGGTTGTTTACAGGGTCACTTACAAGAGTAACATATATTATATTATTTTTCACATAGGCAGCTTTTGGGTATAATAATAAAGTAGTTCTTGAATCAGCACTTGTATAAAATGTTTCTATAAAATTATAATCTGATGAAAAATTGTAATAGTGGTATCCAGTATATCCGCCAAAGAAAAGGCTGTAATAAGCAGTAAAAAGTGGATTGCCTGCTTTATCAAAATCTATGCTGCACCATATACCTTTTAATGAGTTTCCATTTTTATCTTTAATTTCAGCAAGATTAATTTTTTTATTTACGCTGTATCTTTCATTTACTGCTTTTGTAAGTTCATCAGCTGCTTTTTTATATGTATTATAATAGTCATACTTAGTATGTTTAAGTTTATAATCCTGCTGCATATAATCTTTATATTTTTCTATATACATATTAGTAAATTCTAGTATAATTTTTTGTTCTTCCGGCATATAGTTTATGTTAAATAAAATATAGCTTATTAGAATACGGCTTCTTAAAGCAATATAAAAATCTTTCTCATCAAAAGAAGCAAGCCTTGATATATCATCTTTAAATTCATTTATACACATTAAGGATAAATCTAAAAAAAGCCTGTAAAGACGTATTTCAACACCTTTGACTGTATTATGTTTTATATTAATTTCCAGTTCTTCCTGTAACTTATTATAACGAAAGATAATATTATTTTTTTGATTTTTACTTATATTTGGATATTTTTTATTAAGAGCAAGGGCATCTGAAAGCTGTTTTCTGATTTTTGCTTTAATATCTGTATAGTTAGCATTAGCAGAAGTATTTTTCCATTTTAAATCAGCAGGTGGCAGCATAAACCCTATACGCATTACTTCATAAATACTGCTGTCAAGAGCAGTGTTTTCTGCATATATATTTAGTGGAAGTAAAAGAATAAAAAGCAGTAATAATCTTTTCATAAAAACTCCGCAGTGCCTTTATTTATAAAAGTATAAAATTTTTTTTAATATAAGTAAAATATTTTCTAAAGTTTTATATTAGTATTCCGATAAAGAGTAAAAGGGCAGGGAAGCCCAGAAAATAAAAGATTAGAAAAACTAAAATTTTATTAAAGTTATTTTAAGTTTTTACGATACATATACCATACAAGGTTGGGACTCTATTGAATAAGTCAGGGAGGACAAGATGTCAACAGGTATGATTACTAACACAAATTTGTTTTCTTTATCAAGCTTAGTTGCTGCTGGCAGAAATCAGGGCGATTTAAGCCAATCTATAAATAGACTTTCTTCAGGCTTACGTATAAACTCTTTTATGGATGACCCATCTCGTATGTCAATATCAGAAAAAATGAGAGGTTTCATTTTAGGTCTGCAAACTTCATCACAAAACGCACAAGATGGTATTTCATATCTTCAAACAGCAGAAGGCGCTACAACTGAAATTACTAATATGCTCCAAAGAATGAGAGAGTTATCAGTTGAAGGTGCAAATGGTGTATATTCTGCTAATGACAGATTAGAAATCCAAAAAGAAATAGACCAATTAAAAGCAGAAATAGACAGGATTTCTGAAACAACACAATTTAACACTAAAAAACTTATTAATGGTGAATCAAGCGGTGCATGGAACAGTGGCACAGATAAAATCAGTGCAGTAATTAACGGCACAGTAGCTGACGGCAACTATGATATTAGTGTTGATGTGAAACCTGGTCAAAATCAAGTGCAGTCTACTCAAATCTTTACATTAAGAGAAGGTAAACTTGGTGCTTATGTAGGTAATCAAGGCACTACAAATATAGGCGAAGTAAGCAGCCCTGATAATATTAAAGATACAGCAGACGGCAGCTATAATGTAACAGTTGCAAACCCAACAGATGGCGGAGCAACTGGCGATGTTATGAATTCATCTATGGACTTCATTAACAGCTACCAAAAAGAAGGCTCAAATATGGCATTTGGAGCAGTTAGTGCAACAGCTCTTAAAACAAATGAAAGCGGTTACTTTATGATAGAATTTACTGAAAACAGCACTACTGTAGAAAATGGTGCAGGTTACAGAGTAAAATTTATATCAGCAGAAACTGGCGAAGAAGGCCAATGGATAGATTTTGAAACAGAAGATGGTAAATTAAAAGGCAGTTATGATTCTAACGGCTTTAATTTAGAGTTTGAAATACCAATGCTTGCAGGTGCAGATACAGTTAATGATGGTGATAAATTCCTTTTTTCTGTAACTGATGCTAAAGATGTTACTAATAATGAAGATTTAATGGCAAACGGCGGCGGCGCATTACAGATAAGCCAAAATGGTGTGCAAGGTCCTGTAATAGTTTATAACCAGCCAAACTCATTAACTAAACCAGATGATAAAGATGGTATAGTTGAATATAATAATGTAACAGTTCACATGGTAACATTAGACAGCGAAACTGGAACATTTGATACTGGGGAAATCACATTAGGTTTCCAAGAAAACACTGGTGCAGCTGGCAACGGCCAGACATTAGGAGGCACAGCATCAATAGAAGTTCGCAAAGGTGGAGAAGCTGCTACAGCTACAACAAAACTTTCTGAGCTTGCAAACTTTGTAGATGAAAACGGTGTTGAGCTTTTTGCTTCAACTCAGGAATTAAAAATATATGGTAACAATACAAATACTACAATCTATTTAGAAGGTGATGACACTATTCAAGATGTAGTTGAAAAAATAACAAAAGCGATTACTCAAGATTTAGGAATGGGCAGCGGCTTAACAGAAGTAGATAAAAAACTTGTATCTTTTAATCAGATAGAAGGCACAGGTTTTGGTGTAGTTCCTGGAACTATGATACTTCAATCTGCTTTAACAGGTAAAGACGGCGAGCTTTCATTTATCGGAAGCCAAAAATTAATGGATGCTTTAGGTCTTGAAGTTGTTCAAGAATCAAGCCAGAATATACAAACTATTACTGCAACAGATAATTTAACTGGCGTAGTAGTAGGCGAAAGGGTAACAAGTAATTCAAGAGTAACAGATGTTATTCCTGGTATCGATTTAATAGTTGATACAAGAACTGGTGTTGATGCTTACTATAATACAGGAACAGGCAAAATTGATTTTAAACCAAGCAACAGATTAGAAAACCAAAACTTAAACCTGCATATAGTTGATGCAAGAACAGAAATACAAATAGGCACTGAAAAAGGTGAAAAATTAGATGTATCACTTCCTGCATTAAACACTGCAGCTTTAGGTATAGGCAATACAAATATTAATACTCAGGAAGATGCTCAAAGAGCTATTACTGAAATTGATAACGCATTAAGTAAAGTTGTTTCTGCAAGGTCAAAAATTGGTGCACATGTTAACAGACTTAACAGCACAATTAATACTCTTGCAACAGCAGAAGAAAATACTACAGCAAGTGAATCAAGAATAAGAGATACTGATATAGCAAAAGAAACAACAGCAATGACTACTGCACAGGTTGCATATCAGGCTAATATTGCAATACTTGCACAAGCTAACCAAATACCTGCAATTGCATTATCGCTTTTACAGGCATAAAAAGAATATAAAAAATAAAAAAAATAAAAAAAATAAAAAAATGCAACGAACAAGACATTTGAGGAGGAGCATTATGGCAGCATTAACTATTAACAAAAACGAACAACAAATTGGCGGGAAATCACAACTTACTAAACTTTATGAAATAATGAGAGAAACTATGGAGCAAGGCTTTTATGGCTCTGTTGAAGTAAAATTTGAAGCAGGTAAAGTTACTATTATTAAAAAAACTGAATCTATTAAAATCTAGTATATATTAAGTAATTTATAAATGGCGGAAAGGAATATTATTAATTAAGACTATTAACTCATTAATAGAAATACAATGCTCAAAACAAAAAATGCAGGACACTTTGTCCTGCATTTTTTATTAGAAAATATTTTTGGAAAGTATAATAATTTTTACTAAGTTACATTAAAACAATTTGATAAACAAAACTTAGAGCGTGTATCTAAGTTTGGTTTTCCTATTTTATAAGAAGATGCTGAAAAATTATTTTTTCAGCATAGTTAAAATTTGCAAGGACATTTTGTCCTGCATTTTTTATTTATCTTTAAGAAAAGTTTTGAATAATATAATAATACAGTAATGTTTATAAAGTTATATTAAAAATTAATTTGATAAAGCAAAATTTTTATGCAGACAATTTTTTCCATAGTAATAAATATATTGACAATATGCACTAATCTATTATTATTTTTTAAAATGGAGGCAGAAAGTGGCACAGTATATTAAAGATGAAAAAATAGAAAAAATAATAAAAGAAACTATTATACCAGATTTAGAAAAGCTTTTATCAAAAGAGTATCAGACAGATGCGGAAATAATAGAAGCACTTGATAAGCTTGAATCATCATGGAAAAATTTAGATATTCCGCAGGAATATGATAAATCATTTGATATGCTCACCTGTGAAAAATCTTCAAAAGATGATATATATAATCTTTTTCCATATATCCATATTTATATATATGTAATGAAGCTGATAACATATCTTTTTTATAATAACAGTAAGTTTGATACAGAGCTTTCTCTGCTTTCATCACTTAACCAGATATGTATAGACAGGGCAGAAGACAAGAAAAAGGCAGAATATATAATGGAACATATAAACTATCAGCAGGATATTGCTATGGCAAAAGATGAAGAAAAGGAAACATTGATAAAAGCTGCTATGGCAGAAAATGCTGAAGCATTTAAAAAAATCTGCTGTTAATAATAAGGCTTAAACACTACTGCAATATAAAGCACAAATAAAAATATAAATAAAAGCAGATAAGAAATATATGCAGATAATTTTGACATTTTAAAGCTGTTTACTGCAAAATGAGATATGATAGATGACAGCAGCACGCCGGAAGAAAGAGTTATCATCAGCTCAATGCTTATAAAAAGCGAATGTTTTATATGAAATATTGACTGGTTTAATATATAAAACACCATTAATATTACCATAAATATTGCAAAATCAAACATAACTGAGTCATATATTTTAATAATCTTTAATGGCAGTAAGTTATAAAGAGGGACTACTGCCAGCACATATATTAAATAGGAAGCAAATGTTATAATACAGAATATCTGCATATAAAGGGTAATAAGGTTAGTTATCATACTTTCTCCATTTAATATACCATTATAGTATATTTATATGGGAAAATCTACATTTTTACTAATAAGTCAGGTAAAATAGTAAATTCTAAAAACGATTGCAACATTTTAAGCAGTCGTTTAAATTCTCATAAAAAATATCATTAGCCGATTTATATGAGCCTGTGAAAAAAAGTCTGTAAATAGTGCGAACTTAAGTTTTCTATGATATAATAAAAAAATATGAAAGGAGC
>CALVEY010000002.1 GCA_944326705.1 uncultured Mucispirillum sp. | reverse complement strand
TTCTGGTATTCATAGAGCAGGATATGGAAAAATATAATCATAGAAAACTGTTTTTACAGACTTTTTTTCACAGGCTCCCGTTGTTTAAAAATTTGTATATATCATCTATCTGCTTAATCTGGCTTTTATGAATATAGCCTAATATAAAATTTTCTTCGTCTTCTTTATCAGGAAAATAAATTACCTGCACCCATTTATCATTAATGCTTTTTTTATCAGATATATTCTTTCTTGCCTGCTCTAAATCAACTATAACTATATTATTTATATTTGATTGATAAATTTTAGATAATATTTTACCATTTGGCGTCTCTCTCATATTTACATAATCATCTTCTGTATTTAAGGTATAATAAATCATTGATGTTTCAACATATATATAAGAAGAAAGACCTGCTTTTTCTTCAGATTCTTTACCTAACACTTTAATAGATTTTGGATAAATTTCTCGTTCATCGCCAAAATTACAAGCTGATATATTCTGAGATAAACCTTTATAAATATTTCTATTTTCATAGGTTGCATAATATTCATCTTTAATATTATCAAGAGTTAATTCCACATTAAAAGATACACTTCCAGCAAGCATAGTTTCTTTAAACCATTTAGGAAGCATATTCTCAATATCTTTAAAAGATTTTTTAACTAATGCTCCATTATATTCCTGACCAGTTAAAAAATTAAAATCTTCATCATCTGGTGTAAATATTGTATACCTTACATCAGGGCTGCAGGCACTTGCACTATAATCTATTACATACTTCAATGTTCCTTTCAATGTAACAGGCTCTAATAACTTATAATAAGCAAAATGTTCTGCTTCGTTATATGTACATGTATCTGAAATAATTTCAAAATATTTATGAAAAGTATCTATACAAGAGCTGCTGCCGTTACAGGAATTATTCATATCATTTAATAATTCATCACAGGAATAAGTTTTGGCAAAAACAAATAATGGTAGTGTTGTAAAGATAAATATAAGTTTTTTCATAAACTCCCTCTAATTAATAAAAATTAATCTTTTGAATATTCAGCAGCTGATGTATCAGTTTCCCATACAATTACTTTATCTACTTTTTCTCCATAATGAACAGCTAATTTATCAAAAATATATTTTGCCATATTTTCGCTTGTTGGGTTTACTGTTTTAAAGTATTCAAGTTCATTTATGTATTCATGGTCAAGCTCGTCCATAATAACATTTAAATGCTTTTTAAACATTTTAAAATCTTCTACCATACCAAGCTTATCTAAAGTTTCTGATTTTAAGTATGCTTCTACTTTCCAGTTATGGCCATGAAGTCTTTCACATGCTCCTTGATATTCTCTTAAATTATGTGCTGATGAAAAGTGACTTTTTATTCTAACTCTATACATTTTTTACCTCGTTTATTTTGTATTATAATTTAAGCCTGTAGCTTTATAAAGTTTTATAATTTCATCACGGGAAAGCATTTCATATTCCCCTGGCTTTAAGTTTCCTATTGTAATAGGCCCTATTCTTACTCTTTCAAGCCTTTTAACTTTACTGCCAAAATAGCCAAACATATTTCTTATCTGGCGTTTTTTACCTTCTTTAATAATTACTTTATAGTTATATTTGCCAGCAAATTTTATACTGCATGGCTGATATTTTCCTTTTGGAGTATCAAGCCCTGATGCAAATTCTTCCATTTCTACACTTGATAAAAGCCTGTCAACAGTAACTAAATACTCTTTTTCCATTTTATATTCTGGTTTTTGCATTCTTTGAATAAGCTCGCCGTCATTAGAAAATATTAAAAGACCTTCACTTTCATAATCAAGCCTGCCAGAATATGGAAATTTTCTGCCTGCAAATATATGGAATTTTTCAAGAGTATCTTTGCCTCTGCCATCCCCATAGGCAGTTAATACCCGCCTTGGTTTATAAAATTTAAACACATCTGGTTTACTTTCATATATTGGCTCATTATTGATGAAAACAACATCTTCTGTTTCATCAATCTTTACACCCTGCTCTTTAACTCGTTTGCCGTTAACAGATACTTTACCTTCTTCTATTAACTTATCTGCTTCACGCCTTGAATAACCAGTCATAGAAGCAATATATTTATTTAATCTTGTTAATTCTTTCATGAATTCTGCTTTAACTCCTGCCATTCTCTAAATGTAGGCAGCTCTGATAAATCATTTAAACCAAAATATTCTAAAAAATACTTTGTAGTAGCATATAGTAATGGTTTACCAGGCACCTGTTTCCTGCCGACTACTTTTATTAAGTTTTTATCAAGAAGATATTTCATTGTGCCTGATGAATTTACTTCACGCATTTCTTCTACTTCTGCTTTTGTAACAGGCTGGCGGTATGCTATAATTGCAGCTGTTTCTAAAGATGCACGAGATAAAGATTCAGTCTTTTCACCAAAATATTTTTCCAAAAACCCTGTAACATCAGAATCAGCTACAAGCTGGTATCCACCTGATACCATACGGATACGCACACCTATTCTTAATTTATTAAATTCTTCTGCATAATTTATAAGCCTGTTTTCAAGGTTTAAAGGGTTAAGCATTTTTCTAAATGTTGCAAGCTCTACAGGTTTGCCAGATAGATAAAGAGCAGCATAAAAAATACGCTTTTCCCTGTTTTCTGATAAATCTTCATAATCATCTTCAGCTAATACAGAAGAATGTTCTTCTTCTTTTTTTTCAAAATAACCTTCATCAAACTGTTTTGAAAGCTCTTCTTCATCAAGATTTTCATTTTCACCTAATGCATCAGCATTATAAGGTGATGTAAAATCTGGAAGAATATCTTTTACTGGGCTTTCTTTTTCAAGCTTAGTTTGAATAATGCTTTCTTCCTCGCTAATTACATCGTCCATATAGCTTGTAAAAGCATCACTTAGTTCTTGAATATCGCTGTCAGGTGATGTATTAATATCTTCTTTTTTATTATTCTCATTATTGGGCTTTTGTGTCATTTTCCTCTGTACCTTTTATAAGTGTCAATAGTATTTCCTCAAAATTTCCCTCTTGAAAGGCTTTTATTTTTTTACCTTTCATTAATTCTAATACAGAGCCAAAGGAAACACATTTTTCTATTTTTTCTTTACAGGTTTCTTCTATTTCACTCCATAAAGTTCTTTCTCTTGATAATATAAACTCTTTTACTCTTTTTGCTACCTGCTCTGTTGCTATTTTAGAGTTTTTTACAACCATTTTTTTCTCTTTCTTGCCAGTTGAAATATTAAAAAAGGCAGATGCCAGTTTATAAGCATCTTCTGTAAAAAGCTCTTCTCTTAAAATAACAATAGAGTTTGTGCGTGCAAGAAATTTACCAGAATTTACTTCAAAAGCTTTTAACTTTTGAGCCATATCTTTATAAAAAGAATACTCAATTAATAACTGATTAAAGCGAAATTTTGCTTCCTCAGGGTCAATATCATCTTCACTGCTGCTGTCTCGCGGAAGCAGCATTCTTGATTTTAAATATACAAGATATGAAGCCATATTAATAAATTCCGCTGCTACTTCTATATCCATTTCTTTCATTTTTCTAATCTCATCAATAAACTGGCTTGTTATTTCAGAAATAGATACATTAAAAATATTCATCTCGTTTTTATAAACAAGATGTATTAATAAATCCAGCGGACCTTCATAATCAAGTATTTTAATATCAAGAAGTTCATTCATATTTTAATTGCTTTTCTAACTTTTTCCATTAATGCTGCTGCAAAATCATTTGCTTTTTTCTGTGATGGCGCAAGAAATTCATCAATATCATGTATGTCTTTATCTAATGCTTTCTTTTTCTCCCTGATAGGACATATAAAGTTTTCCACATTATTGGTTAGTATTTTTTTACACTCTATGCAGCCTATTTCTGCTTTTGTGCAGCCTTCTGTAACTTTTGCTCTCTCTTCATCTGTTGAAAATACTTTATGATAATCAAATACTGGGCATACATTTGGGTCACCAGCATCAGTTTTTCGCTGCCTTTTTGTATCTGTTATCATTGTTTTAATTTTCTTTTCAAGGCTGTCTGCTTCTTCTGTTAAAAGTATAGTGTTATTTAAACTTTTACTCATTTTTCTGCCGTCAAGCCCTGGAAGTTTTGGCACATTTGTAAGCATTGATTCTGGCTCTACAAAAATTTCTCCATAGAAATTATTAAACCTGCGAACAATCTCTCTTGCAAGCTCCACATGAGGAACTTGGTCTACACCAACAGGCACAAGGTTTGCAAGATACATAATAATATCTGCAGTCATTAATACAGGATAGCCTAAAAAACCATAGTTTGATAAATCTTTATGAGTTAAAGTATTTATCATATCTTTATAACTTGGGCATCTTTCAAGCCAAGGTACAGGAGTAACCATACCTAAAAGCAGATAAAGTTCTGCAGTATATAAGTTATGTGACTGTATAAATATAGGAGCTTTCTCCACATCAAGCCCTGCAGCAAGCCATGAAAGCACCATTTGACGCCTCATTGCCTTAATATTTTCTGGATTATCATAATTTGTAGTTAATGCATGCCAGTCTGCAACTGCAAAAAAACAGTCATATTCTTCCTGCATTTTCACCCAGTTTTTAATTGCTCCAAAATAATGTCCAATATGGAGTTCCCCAGTTGGCCTCATTGCACTATAAACTCTTTTTTTCATCTTACATATATCCTATTATATTTAAATTTAATATTGCATCAAATATTGTTAATATAAATAATCTTATTGGAGATATAATATATTGAAGAACATTTGTAAATATTAAAACAAGTATTATTAAAAAATAATATTTTTCTGTTGCTTCATATTTTTCTGCCTTATCTCGTGGCAAAAAGTTCCATATAATTCTAGCACCATCCATTGGCATTATAGGCAGCAGGTTAAATATGCATAATGCAATATTTATTGCAACAGAATATAATGTCATAATATATAACGGTTCAAAAATATAGCCAGGTATACTAAAATTTACAGCTGCAAACCCTAATATTTTTAATACAACAGCAGATAAAAATGCTGTTACAAGGTTAGCAAGAGGTCCTGCTGCTGATACTATTGCTACACCATACTTATGGCGAAGGTTATAGTAATTAATAGGCACAGGTTTTGCCCAGCCTATTATTCTTGTAAGCAGCAGCACTAAAAGCCCTACCGGGTCAATATGAGCAATAGGGTTTAATGTTAGCCTGCCTGCATTTTTAGCAGTATTATCACCTAGTTTATATGCAGCATAGCCATGCATTACCTCATGTATTGTAACTGCAAACATAAATGGTACAACTGATAATGCGGCTTTTATTATAAACTCATTAAAATTAAAATTTTCAAACATTTATACCTCAAAAAACTTTTCTTTAAATAATTGTATTAAACTTATATCTTCTGCATAAGTTACTTTTATATTTTCATAGTTTGAAAGCACTGTTTCTACATGTATTCCAGCATATTCGCAGGCAGAAGCTTCATCTGTTACTATGATATTATTTTCTAATGCAGAATGCAGGGCATTTAATATTATATCTTTTTTAAAAACCTGCGGAGTGTGTGCTAAAAAAAGATTATCTCTTGAAATCGTTTTTTCTATAATGTTTTCATTTATCTTTTTGACTGTATCTCTTACAGGCATACCACATATTGCTGCATTTGTTTGATATGCTTTATCTATTGTGTCTTTTACCACCTGACTGCTTACAAATGGGCGGACACTGTCATGGACTGCTGCATAGCTGCAGTTAGATTTTAATAAACAGTTTAAAACAGTATTTGCCCTTTCTTTACCCCCTTCAGCATATATATGGGGTATATTAAGGTTTAAATCAGATATTACATTATCCATAAACTTAATATCATCTTGATTTAAACCAATTATAAGTTCATTAAAATTATATGCAGTTACAAGTCTTTTAATAGTCCAGTAAATAAGCGGTCTGCCGTCAATTTCTGTAAACTGCTTTTTTAGATTTGCAGAAAATCTTTTACCAACACCAGCTGCAGGGATAATTAAAGATATGCTCACGCTTTTACCTTAGTAAAAATAATTCTGCCTGATTCTGTCTGCAGTAATGATGTTGCTTCTACTTTTAATGTTTCTCCAAGGCGTTTTTTGCCATTTTCTACAACAACCATTGTGCCGTCATCAAGATATCCAACACCTTGAGATGGGTCTTTACCCTCTTTTGCAATAGTAATCACTAAATCTTCACCAGGAAGAATAGTCTGTCTTAAAGCAATCGCCAGATTATTTAAATTTAAAACTTTTATATTTTGAATTTCCGCTACTTTCATTAAATTAAAATCTGTTGTAATAATAGCAGCATTGATTTTTATACTTAAAGCCAGTAATTTTTCATCTACTGTGCCTATTTCATCAAAAGATGTGTTATCTATTTCAACTTTAACATTTGTCTGCTCCTGCAGTCTTTTTAAAACATTTAAGCCGCGTCTGCCTTTCTGCCTTCTTAAATGGTCATGAGAATCTGCAATATTTTGAAGCTCTTTTAATACAAAACCAGGAATAACAAGATTTCCTTCTATAAACCCACAGTCTACTATATTTGCTATTCTTCCGTCAATTAAAGTAGAAGTATCCAGCACTTTGGGCTGAGAGCCTAGTTTTATTTTAGTAGAATTATGCTTTAAAGCAACATTTGTTATTAATGATTCAAAAAACTTATGGTTTTTGTTTCCAATGATAATACCAGCATACAGAAAAAGAAAAAGAACTATTAAGTTAATTTCTTTCTGCTGAAATACTGACTGAAAAGACTGTATAAGTAAAAAACCAAGCACTAAAAAAGCTATCCCTATAAGCAGAGAAGAAATAATGCGGTAGCTTTTAATGCCGCCTAATAATAAGTCTAAAAGTAAGATACATAATACAGCTACTCCAGAATAAAGAAATGCCATATAAAGACTTATATCCATACTCTGTCTGAAAATAATAAATACTGCGAAAATTGCTATTGAATAAGCTATTCTAAATAAAATCATAAAAACCTCATATTAAATAAAAGGCTGCACAATATTTTGAAGTATCATACCGCCAAAATAAAAACCAATCATAGCAATAAGTGCTGAAAAATCTATAATACCTATAGGTGGTATTACTCTTCTTAATGGTTCAAGCACTGGCTCTGTGATAGTATAGATTAACTGAACAATAATATTTCTTGGGTCTGGACTAACCCATGATATTAATGCTCTAAATGCAATTACAAAACTCATGTAATATAATAAACCAAAGACTTTATAAGCACCAGAAGCAAATGCAGAAATAAAAACACCTGCTGTATTGCCAATGGATTGATATATTACAAGATTAAAAATAGTATTAATAACTGCTGTTAAACATACAGTTAAAAGATATACTACAATAATAGCAGGAATGATGATTTTGCCACTGTTAATTGGAATAAAAAGCCTTGTCATTTTAACCCAAGGTAAGCCTAGTCTAAAAAATAAGGCAATAAAACCACCACCAATAGGTCTGTTTCCAAAACTACCAAATATCATAGAAACTATATAAAAAAGCATAAAGAAATGCGTATAATTTATTAAAATAGACAGTAATTTAACTTGAAACTCTACAGCAGTAGATGAAATAGAATATAATAAAGAAGTTATAATTATAACAGCCGCAATTAGTAAAGGGATAAACCTTTCATTATTTTTAGGAAGCACTGGGTTAGTTGCTTTAGCTATAATCTTCCCTAACGGGTTAAATATAAGCTCCTGCTTTGTGGTTACAAATCTAAATAAAAGTATAACTATATAACACTTTGCTAAAAAAACTACAAAAGACATTTATCTCTCCACATAATTAATTGCAATTTATAATGAACTAAAAATAAAAAAAATTCAATATATTTAAGTTATTTTTAAACTCTTTCTCCAAAAATACTTGTGCCTACTCTTACAAGTGTAGCACCACACATAACAGCTTTTTTAAAATCATGGCTCATACCCATAGATAAAGTATTAAATGTATCATTTTTATACTTATGAAATAATGCTGCAGCTTGATTAAAATAAGGTATATTTTTTGTAACATCTTCTTCATAAGGGGGCATAAACATTAAACCTTTTAATGTAATATTTTTATAATTTAAAGCACTTTTTACCATCTCATCAAGTAAAACTGGGTCTATTCCATTTTTCTGTTTTTCATGTGCTATGTTTATTTGTATTAAGATATTTTGTTTTTTATTTAGTTCATAAGCATATTTATCTATTAACGGCAATACATCAAGCCTGTCTACAGAATGTATTAATGAAAAGTATTCAACTATTTTTTTCAGCTTATTTGTCTGCACCTTTCCTATAAAATGAAACTCTAAATTATTGTATTTGCTGGATAAATATTCTATTTTAGGAACAGCTTCCTGCACTTTGCTTTCACCAAACATTTTAACACCATGTAATGCCAGCTCATCCATTTTTTCTACACACTGTGTTTTTGATACTGCCAGTAAATCTACATGGTGGTTTACTTTGTTTGATACTTCTTTTACTTCATTTAATATTTTATTATAATTTTCTATAACACTCATTATCTTACTGCTCTTTGTATAGTTGTAACCATGCGGCCAGTTTTTCCATTTTCTAATCTATATGAATAAAAACCTTTACTGCAGCATGAAGAATATTTACTTATTTCTATATTATCAATACTTAATCCATTATAAGTTAAAGCATTAGATGCAAGTTTTTTCATATTTAATAAATACTGCCCCTGCCCTTTTTCTGTTAATGCCTGCTCTGGATTATATGCAGGATTTAACTGCTGAACTAAATCATCACGAACTTCATAGCATTTTTCACATATTCCTGCACCAATATAAGCATAAATTGGCATATCATCATATTTTTTAAAAAGCTTAAAAGCATTATCAATAATACCTGCATTTAAGCTTCTCCAGCCGCAGTGAAGTGATGATATACATTTTCTGCCTGCAATCATTACAGGAAGACAGTCTGCAGTAATCATACCTAATGGCAGATTATTTTCATAAGTGAATAATCCGTCTGCTTTTGAAAACATAATATCTGCAGCATTTTCTTTATTTACTTCTAAAACAGTATCACCATGAACCTGGTTTAAAGTAACAATATTATATGTTTTTGTAATATTTTGATAATAATAGTAATTTTTTATTACAGTAGTAACATCATCGCCAGTAAAGTATCCCATATTTAAGCTGTCGTATGGTGCAGCAGAAAAACCGCCATAGCGGGTAGAAGTTTTTATTTCTATATCATTTGGGGCACTTTCTGCTGTAATATATGATTGAGTTTGACTTATATCCATAATCTATTTAACACCTGTTAAGCATTTATTTAATCCATTCTGATATTTTCTTTCACTTGTTTCAAATACTCCATTTCCATATATAGTAACAGTTTTTATACCTGGTGGAGAATATTTTGCATCATTATCATATACAGTATATGTTTTATCTGCTTTTTTTACTACTCCCATAATTCGTATATCCATTTTCATTCCTTCTGTATGAAAGTAGTGAGTTTTAACTTTATCATCACTATCTACAAACAGCATACCGTCTTTTACAAATGTTTCATCTGTAAAATTAAGCATACCGCATATTTTCTGCTCATCAGTATAAGCTACATATACATTCATATTACAAGAGCCTATTGTAATATTATCTTCATCAAAAGTTACTTTAGAGCAGTCAGGCATATTAGTAATAAAAAACTGAGCATAACTCTGCGATGCTGCAAATAAGCATATTATTAAAGAAAATATTATTTTATACATATTTCACCTACTAAAATCTATAAGAATAATAAATACCAAGAAAATGTTCTCCTACCTGTGCACTTTTTGTATTTAATTCTAAATAGTTTGTATTATGTTGGTAAGAATAAGCAAGATAAAACCCTTTATACCCTATTTTAAAAGTATTTTTCCACTGAATAGAATAATCTGTTTCATTTGCAATATTTCCACTGCTGCTTGGAGCAAATATATACTTAAACCAGCTTGAATATACTATCTCTATACCAGGAGAAAAAGTATAGATAGGCACTTCATAAGCAATATTTAATAAAAAACCATCAAATGAATTTTCATTTCTGCCATAATATGCCTGATTATATCTTGCATAAAGATTTATTTTTAAGTATGAAAATATTGGAATATTAAAATCTATACCAAACCCCATATAATGCTGCAGTAAATCATCAGAATCAAAAGTAAAGTTATAAGCAATTAAAAAATCTTTAAAAATGTTGCTATTACTTAGTTTCTGACCAGATAGTGCTAAAAGAGATATTCTAGGGTTGATTTCACCAAAAAGATAGTTATTTATTTTACCAAACACATAAGGTTTATCATTATATATATAAAATATATCATGAATATCAATATATCCAAAAAAATCAAAATAATCATATCGCAGATTAAGCCCTAATGTAGTAACAGTATCAGGCTTAGCCTGCCCATAAGGATTTATAGAATTAAATTTATATTCCATAGATACATTAACACTGCCATAAAAATCTTTATTAGTAAAAGAATTTTTATTAGGATTGTTAAGCATATTATTTTGAGCAAAAACAACACAAGGCAGTATTGTTAATATAAATATAATAATTATTTTTTTCATAATTTTGCAAAAGATTAAATATTAATCTATTTTAAATTCGCCATTTAAAACTTTTGCTTTTAACTCGCGTTTTAAAACTTTACCTGTTGCTGTTAACGGCAGTTCATCAACTATAAAAATATGTTTTGGTGTTTTAAATGATGCTAAGCGTTCTTTTAAATGGGCTTTTATATCAGCTGCTGTAATATTTGAATTTTCGCTTTTCATAACATAAGCAAGTATCATTTCATCTCTGCCTTCTATTGGTGCACCAATTACAGCAACAGCTTCTATCCCATCTAACTGCTTAATAACATCTTCCACTTCTCTAGGATATACATTCATACCTTTTGATATGATTAAATCTTTTTTTCTGTCAACAATATATATAAAACCATCTTCATCAAGTTTAGCAAAATCGCCTGTAAAAAGCCAGCCGTTGCGTATTGCATCATCAGTTGCTTTTGGCATATGATAATAGCCTTTCATAACATTGCCGCCCTTTACTATTAACTCACCAACTTCTCCAACAGGCACTTCATTTTCTTCTTCATCAACTATTTTCACCTGTATTCCAGGCATTGGTTTACCAACACTGTCTGCCCTGTGATACTCTACTGTATTAACTGCCACAACTGGTGCTGCTTCTGAAAGACCATACCCTTCAACAATAGGCACACCAAACTTTTTCTCAAAAGCATCAAGAGTATCTGCAGAAATTGGTGCTCCACCTGAAATATGCAGCTGTATAGGATAAAAAAGCTTAATAAACCATTTTGGCATCTGGGCTTTTATTAAAGCCTGATAAACCTGCGGCACACCAACCATAACTCTAGGTCTTTTAAATATTAATGTCTGTCTGAATTTTTTAGTTTTAAGCTCCATAACTGATGCAAACATAATAATACTGCAGCCTAAATATATAGGATATAAAACGGAAGTCATAAGAGTATATGAATGAAATATTGGTAAAAATAACAGGAATTTTTTTGACGGATGCCATTTTAATGCACCATCTATAGATTTTGCATCACTTAACATATTCCCATGGCTTAACATTGCTCCTTTTGGGTGACCTGTTGTGCCTGATGTATATACAAAAAAAGCTAAATCATCATAACCAAAATTATATTCTAACGGCTCATCAGAAAATGGTGCAGATGCTTCTGTAACATTAATTGAGTTACAGTTTATTTTTTCCCAGCTAAGCACATCTTCTAAAGAAGCAACATTATCTTTTAAATAGCTTGCATGTTCTGCATATTTATCTGATAAAAATACAAATTTTGTATAGCTGTCATTTAAAATATAGGCGAACTCGCTTTCTCTAAGCATGTTATTTACAGGAATAGCAACTGCTCCAGCTTTAAAAATAGTAACAAGAGATATAATATAATGAGCTGAATTTTCCATAATTACAGCTACTTTATCGCCTTTTTTTAAGCCTTTTTCTTTTAACATACGAGCAGCTTTATTTGCCATTTTTTCCACCTGCATGTATGTATAAACTTTATCTTCAAAATACACAAGGGGCTTATTTTTCCAGCGTTTTGCTTGAATTGTCATCATTTCGCCAAGATTAGGATATCTCATATAAAACCTCTATGAATTTTATAGTAAAACTAATATTTATATAATAACAAGCCCATGTTTTTCTAAAACACAGGATTCTGCATATATCGGCACATTCATTCTTAAACCAACTGCAATAGCATCTGAAGGTCTGCAGTCTATAACTTTTTCTTCGCCATTTACATTAAAAAACATTTTAGCATAAAAAACATCCTGACTGCAACCATCTATTAATATTTTTGTTAAAACTACATTATCAGAAAGGTTTAATATAGAGCTGATTAAATCATAAGTCATAGGACGCGGCGGCTTAATAGATTCTTTCCATGAAGCAACAGTTTCACCTTCTCTTTCTCCAACATATATCTGCAAATACCGCTCTTGATTATCCTGTAAAAGCATCAAATATCTTGACTGAACAGGCTCTTTAATTATGCGTTTAAAAAATAGACGAATTAACATATTATACCTCTACACCATACATGCAGTTTCTTTTTGCAGTATCAATTAATACATTTACTATGCTTCCATATTCTAGCTTATTTTTTGATGAAAAAGCAACCTTTCTATTATATATATTCAACCCATAATATGGATATTCTTTTGTTTCGTCAATCTCTGTAACTAAAACCTGCGTAGTAATACCTTTCATTTCAGGAAGTCTTTTATCATAAAGACTGTCCTGCAGTGCAAAAAGATTATTTAATCTTTCAGATTTTACATTTGCAGGCACATTATCTTCAATATCAAATGCTTTTGTTCCAGGGCGTGGAGAATAATTAAATGCAAATATTCTATCATAGCCTATTTCTTCCACTGCTTTTAATGTTGCATTAAAATCTTCATCTGTTTCATTTGGAAAACCTACAATAAAATCTGATGAAAACTCTATATCTGGCATAATTTTTCGTGCCTGCTCTATTTTTGCTTTATAATCTTCATAAGAATATCTTCTATTCATTGCTTTAAGAATACTGTTAGAGCCTGACTGTAAAGGCAGATGAAGATATCGGCATACTTTTTCATTTTCAGCCATAGCATTAATCATATCCATAGAAAAATCTTTTGGATGAGATGTTACAAACCTGATTCTTTCTAAGCCGTCTATTTTATTAACTATTGATAAAAGCTTAGGAAAATCAATATCTTCTGATAAATTTTTACCATAAGAATTTACATTCTGCCCTAAAAGACATACTTCTTTTACACCTTTATCAATAAGAGATTTTATTTCATTAACTATTTCTGCAGACGGTCTTGAAACTTCTCTGCCCCGAACATAAGGCACAATACAGTAACTGCAGAAATTATTGCATCCTTTCATAATAGTAACATTTGCAGCAATCTTATCTTTACGGTTAAAGCTGGAAATAGAAAAAGATGAGCTGTCTACATCAGTATCTGCAAACCTTTCTCCATTTATTGCTCTTTCTATTACATTATCAATATGAGCTATAGCATCTGTGCCCATAACAAAGTTAACTACTTTATTATTTTTTAGAAACTTCTCGCCTTCCTGCTGAGCAACACAGCCAGATATGCCTACTATCATATTAGGATTTTTTTCTTTTAAAAGCCTTATCTGACCTAAATAACTTAATATTTTAACCTGCGGTTTTTCTCTTACGCTGCATGTATTTAATACAATAAAATCAGAATCTTCCACTTTATCTGAAGGAATATAACCTTTTGCTTCTAATGCTGCTGCAATCCTTTCAGTATCATACTCATTCATAGCACAACCAAATGTGTATATAAAATAATGTTTTGTAGTCATAAATATCCTTATAAATTTATTTTAATAGGCGCCTTTTTTCTGAAAAACAGCACCTGGTGTTTTAAATAATATTACAATATCAAGCCATATTGACCAGTTTAATACATACCATGAATCTTTTGCTACACGCATTTCATAGTTTAATTCATTTCTTCCGCTTATCTGCCAAAGCCCTGTTATGCCAGGACGCACCATATAGTAGTATGATGATAACTCTTTATAATATTTATCTAATTCATCCTGCAGCACAGGCCGTGGGCCAACAAAGCTCATTTCCCCTTTTAATACATTAAATATCTGGGGCAGTTCATCAAGGGAAGATTTTCTTAAAAATTTACCTACTTTTGTAATTCTTGGGTCATTTTTAAGTTTATAGAATGTGTTCCATTCTTTTCTTGCTTCTTCATTATCAGCAAGTATTTCTTTAAGCCTTACATCTGCATCTTGATACATAGAGCGAAATTTTAAAACTTTAAACTCTTTGCCGTATCTTCCAATTCTTTTATGTCCATAAAAAACAGGACCTTTTGATGTTGCTTTAATTAAAACTGCTATAATACCAATTACAATAAGTAAAAACGGCAGCAGTATTATAGATAATATAATATCACAAAATCTTTTTACAATACTATTTAGCAAAGATTTAAAATTATTATTAATTTGTATGTAGTTTAACCCTGTATATAAAAGCTGAACAGCTTCTGTATTAGAAAAGCCAATCCCTTGAGAATCAAGCACTATAAATAGTTTATTTAAATTAATCTGCAGATTATTTAATATTTTTTCAAAAGATTTATCTACTTCATTTTTTACAACAACAGCAGATGTAATATTATGTTTTATAATAATGCTTTCAATATCTGAAATGTGACCTAAAACTTTCTGACTGCCAGTATAGTTACAGTTATCTGTTAAAACAACACCTGATACATAAAAACATAAACCATTTTCATGGAGTATACTGTGTTTTACATGATCTAAATAGTTAGAACAGCCAATGATTACAATACTTTCTGCTAAATATTTCCTGTTTAAAACTTTTGTTTTTAAAATATATCTAAATAATGTAACAAATATCACTAAATATCCAAATAAAAATATTAAAAAAAGCCTTGAAACAAAATTTGAAAGTTTTCCTAATGATACTATTGAAAATACAATGAGAAAAGTCATAAGACATGATAACAGCAGGCGTCTGCTTTCATGCCAGAAAGGTTTTTTTAAAGTATACAAATTTTTATAAGCAAGCATTGTGATAAATATAACAGGTATCCACCATAAACTTTTTGCTAAATATTCCAAAGAAAAAGCAAAGGGAGCAACAGTTATAAAGTTATCAGCAAATATTCTTGTATTATATGCTAAAACTAAAGATATAAAGTATGCTGCAACATCTCCAGCTAATAATATAATTATAAATATTATATTTTTTATATGCAGTTTACTGTTGTTATTATTCAACATTTACTCCTAGTGCTAAATCTATTTTAGATATAATACTTTCAACAGGGATACTATCCATACAGTCTGGTTTATCCATAGTACATTTCTCATCACCATAAAGATTTTGGCATCCATAACAGCCGCTGGAAGATACTATATATACATTACTTCCAACAGGTGCATATCGTTTCTTATCTGTTGGACCATAAAGACCTACTACCTTTCTGCCTAGAAAAGCACCAGTATGCAAAATTGAAGTATCTCCTGATATAATAAGAGCCGCACTAGATATAATCTTTAATTTATCTGCAAAATCAAGCCTGCCCACAAGAAAATCAATATCTGCACTGCTGCCTGCAAGCTCATTAAATGCTTCTGCTTCTTCTATATCTTTCTTATCTCCAATTAAAGCTGCCCTGTAACCTAATTTATTTAAATGTTCAACAATTATTTTCCAGTTAGTCTGGCTGTATTTTCTATTATTCTGCTCAATGTTATCTGCAAAAATATCTATAATTACAAGTTTATCATCAATATTTTCTTCCTGTTTTGCTTCTATTTCATTATTATTTACTTTTATCCCAATAGAAGAAAGTAAAAAAGCATAGTTTGCTGTTTCATGTATATCAAAAGAATAATCAGCCACTTTATCGTATGCAAAATGTCTGTGTTCACCTTCTGTTTTAAACCCAGCTTTATATGATGCCTTTGCAGTTTGAGTCATTATAGCTTCAAAACGCGACCATGCTCCAAAATCTATCCATAAATCAAAATGGCCTGCATTTTTTACTATTTTCATACTTTTTGATAAGTCGTTAGAAAAAAGCCTGATGGTATTATCTACACCTTCTATTTCTGAAGCTATATTAAAATTATCTTCACCAGTAAAATAAGTTATTTTTGCATTTGGATATGCTTTTTTTAATGCCTTAACTGATGAAGATGTAAAAATAGTATCTCTTACAGAAGTTATTTTTAAAAGAGCTATTTTATTTACTACTTCAGGTTTATAAGCCTGACGAATATTAGAAAAGCCTGTTAATGTAAATAAAACAGGAAGCCCTATAAGAGAATCTTTCTTTTTTAATACAGAATTATCAATAAGTTTTTTTAACTTCTGCTTACCAAAATTAAACTTCATTAAATAATATATCCGCCGCTTTTCTCTAATATTTCAGCATATTTTAATGTACCTGTTTTAAGATTGGTAAAAGGTTTATCATATCCTGCACTGCGAAGTTTTGTAATATCGCTTTCTGTAAATGTTTGATATTTACCTTTTAAGCTGTCAGGAAATGGTATATATTCTACTTTTGCATCTGTATATTTTTCTTTTAAAGCATTAGCTATTTCACAAAAGCTTTCTGCATGACCTGTTCCACAGTTAAATATGCCTGATTTATCTGGGTTATCAAAGAAAAACATATTTACTGATACTACATCATCTATATATATAAAATCTCTTCTAAAGTTTTCACTGCCTTCAAAAAGTTTCATAGGCTCATTATTTTTTATTTGATTAAACATATGGAAAGCAACTGATGCCATTTTACCTTTATGGTTTTCCTGTGGTCCATAAACATTAAAATATCTAAGACCTACAACCTGACTGGATATTCCTGCAAAATTTTGGTTTAAATACCTATCAAACTGATATTTGCTGAAAGCATATACGTTTAATGGATACTCGCATTCTTCTTTTTCTACAAATCCTTTATCACCATTACCATATACTGATGCACTTGATGCATAAAAAAGGCGAACATTGTGCTGCTGGCAGGCATTAAAAGTATCTTTTGTACATTCATAGTTGTTTTTCATCATAAACTTGCCATCTGTTTCCATAGTATTTGATGATGCACCTTGATGAAAAACAGCATCCACATTATTTTTTGCAAGGAATTCTGTAATATTAAAATCAGTTTTATCTATATAATCATAAAATTTGATTTTATTTAAATTTTTATGTTTAGAAGCATTGGATAAATTATCAACAATTATTATTTTATCAATACCTCTGTCATTTAATCCTTTAACAATATTTGAGCCAATAAATCCAGCTCCACCAGTTACAATTACCATATCAATGCTCCTATTTTAATTTATTAATAGTTGATGTTGTAGAATAGCCTTCAACAAAATCTATAATCTCAACTCTGCCTGCATATTCTTTGCCGACAACATCTTCTGCTTTATAATCGCCGCCTTTAACTAATATATCAGGCATAACATTTTTTATTAAATTAAGGGGGGTATCTTCTTCAAAAATAACAATATAATCAATACACTCTAAAGCTTCTAAAACTACAGCCCTGTCCTGCTCATTATTTACAGGCCTTTCTGGACCTTTTAATCTTCTAACAGAATCATCACTGTTTAAACCTAAAACAAGTATATCACCTAAAGTTTTAGCATGTTTTAAATAAGTAACATGACCTCTGTGCAGAATATCAAAACAGCCGTTAGTAAAAACTATTTTTTTATTAAATGATTTTTCTCTTTTAATAATATCTGCAATATGGTTAAAAGATACAACTTTTGAGCTTCTAAATCCGTTTAATGAATAATGAAGTTCTGATAAAGTGATAGGTGCAGTTCCTAATTTTCCAACAACAACACCAGCTGCTGCATTTGCAAGATATACAGCATCATCAATATTTAAATTTAAGCCTAAAAATACAGCTATACTTGAAATAACAGTATCTCCTGCACCTGATACATCAAATACTTCCATTGCCTGAGTTGGAATAGTTTTTATATGGTCTTTCCCTATTATTGTAATACCTTTTTCACTTCTAGTAACAATAAGGTATGTAAGGTTATACTTTTCTCTAATCATTGAGCCGTATTTTATAACAGGCTCATCTTCATTTTCTATTTCACATCCACATACTTCGCTTAACTCTTTAACATTTGGAGTAACAAGGTATGCATTGCTGTATTTATCCCAGTTGCTTCCTTTTGGGTCTATTAATACTTTTTTATTTTGAGAGTTAGCCTTTTCTATAATAAAAGAGCATATTTCATGTGAGCATAAACCTTTTCCATAATCTGAAATAATAACAACATTATGGTTTTCAAGCTCACTTTCATATATAGATTTTATCTGCTTATTTACTTCTTCGCTGAATGGATGAATATCTTCAAAATCAAGCCTTGCAATCTGCTGTTTACCGCCTACTACTCTTAATTTAGAAATAGTCGGCATATCTGCATCAATAAAAAATGACTTAGCCTGAATATTATTAAATAAATTATTTAAAAGTCTGCCTGCATCATCGTCCTTTTTGCCTGCCCCTATAATAGTGCAGTCTGCAGTAAGTCCTTTAATGTTATTTACAACATTACCAGCACCACCAAGAGTATAAATCTCTGATTTGACATTAATAACAGGAACAGGTGCTTCAGGAGATATTCTTGATACACTGCCATAGTAATATCTATCAAGCATCATATCGCCTGCAATTAAAACTTTTGCTTTACTAAAGTCTAAATCTGATAACAATTTATTCATTTTTCTTTTCTACTTCCTGTAATTTTTTATTTAAATTTGCAGCTTTAATTTTTGCATCAACCTTATTAGGAGAGTTACTGCTTATTTGGTTATACCAGCTTATAGCATCTCTTATTAAAAATGCTGTTGGATTACTGTCTCTTTCTATTTCTGCCATTTTATCATTACCTATTTGATAAGCAAGCTGGTCCATTAACTCTATAATTTTACTGCTTGGCTGCTTTATATATAATAAAGCATTATAAGCTCTTTCATATTCTCCATTATTAGCAAGCTCTTTTGCCCTGTTATAATATCTTTCAGGCAGCTCTCTTTTTAGTCTTTCTGTATCTTTTAAAATCTGAGCCTGCAGTTCTTCAGCCTTTTTATATACTGGAGATGATGGAAATATTTCATATACTAATGTGTTAGCTTTATCAAGCTTTTCTGCAGCATCAACATAATCACCTCTATCCATTGCACGCACTGCATCATTTCTATATGATACTGCATTTTTTAATTTAGTATCGCTGTCTACTATTGCAAAAAGCTGTGATTTATAAGCAATAACTTTCCTGTTAGTAGGGTTAAGCTCTAAAGCTTTTAAAATAGTATCGTGAGCTTCATATATTTTACCTTCTGCTTCAAGCTGTTTT
Organism: uncultured Mucispirillum sp.; assembly: GCA_944326705.1. Classification (GTDB taxonomy): domain Bacteria; phylum Chrysiogenota; class Deferribacteres; order Deferribacterales; family Mucispirillaceae; genus Mucispirillum. Next base: position 105,104 of record CALVEY010000002.1, on the reverse strand, counting down.
GCCTGTTCATAAAGTTTGTTTTCTTCACCAGTAAAATATTTATAGCCGCTGAATGCTATACCGCCAACTATAAGTAAAACTCCAACAGCAACTTTCCACATTATAAGCTACCTCTGCTTACTGCTCTTTTTACCATACCAGATAAATCTACATCAGTTAATTTGTTTAAATAATTATTATACTGAGTATTATTGCCAAGATTATAATAAGCTATTGCCATATAAGCAATATCTAACTGACTGCTTCCACTGCCGCCTAATCTTATTATTCCATTATAATCTTTAAATTTCAGCAGTGATTCATACATTGATGCTTTATCTGGGCATTTTTCAAATTTATTTAAAAATTTAATATCATATAATTTTTTGCCTATTATATATTTGCCGTACTCGCAAAGTTTTAAAGTATCCTGCACAGTTAAAGTTCCAATAAACCATGAGATTTTTTCTTTATCTTCTTTTCTCATGTAACATGCTAACTTTGTTTTATTAAAATCAGGGCTTTTTATGCCTAAGCATTTATCTACTAAATCACAGTCAAAATTAACCATTTCTTTGTTAGATGCTTCTATCATTCTGCAGTATACAATTTTATCAAGTTTATAATCATTTTTTACTTCTTTTTTAAAGGATTCAATATATTTTTTATAATCACCACTTTTCCATGTATCATCAAGAACAAAAGATGCAAGTTCACTGTCCTGATATACTTTGTATAAAGCATAAAACTCTGCTTTCATATTATGAGAATAGAAATATTTGCCATAAAAATTCATAAGTTTTGGAGTGCGTTTTTCTGCCTTTAAGTTATCATAAGTAGAAAAAACAAGTTCTTTATCTTTCTGCACTCTTTCTAAAACTGTATATAATGTTTCAGAAGATACATCTATTTTACTTAACAGATTAGTTATATCTTTATCAACTACACATGCACTTTTTGCATATACTTCAAGATATTCATTTTTAGGGCTTGTTAAAAGCAGATTTTTTGCTCCATCACAGCTTAACTTTGTTTCTATAAACATTTGGTCTTTAAGCATTTTTTGTCTATTAAATCTGCTATCTTTAAAGTTTGCAAGCTGGGTAAAAGTATATTGTGCAGATTTATAATTACCCTGCGACATATATACTTGATATAAAAGATATGTAGCAAACCCTGCTTTTTGAGACTTATTTTCATAGCTTAAATAGTTTGCAAGGCATGATTCTGCCACATCATACAAACCATCATCAAAAGCTTTTAAGCCTACAAAATAGTCATCATTAAAACTCATATCTGGAGCTTTAGCTTCAGTTTCTGCCTTATTATTCTCTACATCACTTTTACTTTTATTATCAGCACAATAGCCATTAAAAGCAAAAAGCAGTATAGAAAAAACAGCAAGTGTTATTTTATACATTTATCTACTACCTCAATAGGATGCATTACTTCCTTACTGCCTAAATGCTCCATCTGCATAGAACATGTTGGACATTCAGTAATACCTGCACTGCATGATGAAGCCATTAATTTATCTACCATAGGTTTACCAATTTTTATGGATAAATCATAGTTTTTAGCTGACATTCCCCAGCTTCCTGCCATACCACAGCAGCCGCTTTTTAAATCATCTACTTTAACACCATTAAGTTTTTTCAGAACATTTTGAGTGCTTGCAGGATTTTTTAACAGTTTCATATGACATGGTATATGATAACCAAGGCTTATATTGTTTTCTATAACCTCAACTTCATCTATATGTTTTTCAACTAAATCCATAATAAATATAGTTTTATCTCTAATTTTTTGAGTAATTTCATCATTTTGGTAATAAAGCCATTCTTTTGTTAAAGATAATGTGCAGCTGGAACATGCTGATACAATATAATCAACCTGGTCTATTAAACTGCCCCATTCTTTTAAATTCTTTTTAATCTGGCTGCGTGTATCTTTTGCAAGCCCTTTTGATAAATGCGGGATACCACAGCAGTGCTGAGCAGGTGTAACCACTTTATATCCTAACTTTTTAAGAACATTTATTGTGCTTTCTCCAATTTCAGGCTTAATAAATGATGCATAACAGCCTGCAAAATACATAACAACTTGTTCACCATTACCTTCTGTCTGGTTTACTCTTTCATATAATGATTTAGTTGCAAATTTTACAAACTTTCTGTCACTTGAAAGTCCAGTAGTAAGTTTAAGAATATTACGCATAAATTTTGGTGCCATTAATGCAGAAACTACAGGGCTTAATTTATGAGTCATTCTTCCTGCCATTTCAAAGTTAGTAACTAATTTCGCGTCCATTGAAACGCCAAATTTTTCAGCATATCTTGATTTTGCTTCTAAAGCCAGTTTTGGTATATTTACTTTTGAAGGACATTCTTTTGAGCAGCTTCCACAGTTTACACAGTGATTTATTACATACTGGAATGCTTCTTGATACATTGCTTCTGAATCTATCACATTGCTTAAAAGCCCTCTTAAAATATTTGCTTTTGCTTTTGGTGCTGCAGCTTCATCTCTTAATGCTTTATATACAGGACACATTCTAGTAGCATTTGTAACTGTTGTACATTTTGAGCAGCCATGGCATTTTTCTGCTTCTAAAATAAAGTCTTCTTCCCATACAAGCTGTTTATTTAATGCTTTATCACTTGCACCATAATCTGCACCATATCTTAAATGTTTAGTCATTTGAGCAGGGTCGCTTGTCACTTTTATTTCTGGGTTAAATAATCCGTCTGGGTCTAATATGGATTTTACTCTTAAAAATAAAGAATAAAGCTCTGTATTATACTGCTTATTAATATAGCAGGAGCGTATTCTGCCATCTCCATGTTCTCCAGATATTGTACCGTTTAATTTATGTACAAGCTCAAAAACTTCATCAGCTAATTCTTTTAATAAGTTAATATCATAAGGGTCTTTTAAATCAAGCAGCGGTCTATTATGTAAAAGACCTTTTGCAATATGACCATAGCTTACAAAATCTACTTTATGTCTGTTAAATATTTCATAAAGACCATCAAAATATTCCACAAGTTTATCTGTAGGCACTGCTGCATCTTCAACAAGTGCAAGTATTTTCTTTTTACCTTTTAATAAATATAATATAGGTACTGCCGCTTTTCTAACTGCCCAGTAGCTTGCTTTTTCTTCTTCACTAACTGCTGTAAATGCTTGAGTTGAATATTTTTTCTCAGTTATTTCTTTTACTGTATCATGGCAGTATTTGCTTACTTCTTCTATACTTTCCCCTTCAAATTCAAACATTAATACATTATCAACATCAGTTGGCAGTTTGCCTTCTAATGATGGTTCATGGGTAACAGCTAAATTTAAAAGAGATTTATCCATTATCTCAATACCAGCAGGCTCAAACTGTAAACCAACCTGAGCAGCTTTTGAGCTGTTTGTTTTATTATCAAAATATGCAATAACAAGTGCATTATAAGGCTTTTTGCGTATTACTCTGAAAGTAAGTTTTGTAATAACACCAAGTGTGCCTTCAGAACCTCCAAATAATTTATGAAGTTTTAGTGAGTTATTTTTAACTGCATCTCTTAATTCATAACCGCTTACATTACATTTAATAGGCGGATAAGAGCCATTTATTATCTGCTGATTATTATTTAAAACATCATAAAGTTCTTTTAATTCTGGAGTTAATTTATCTATATCAGTATTAGCTATATTTGAAAAAGTATCTACATGGCCATCATGAAAAACTACTTCTGCATCAACAATATAATCTGCCACATTACCATATTTTACAGAATAGCCGCCCCCTGCATTTGTGCCATACATTCCACCAAAAGTTGCATATTCCCCACTTGATGGAGCTGCTGGAAACCACATTGAGCTGCCTTTTAAAAATGCTTCTAATTCACCATACTTATACCCTGGCTCACATGTAAATGTGCCTTCTGTATCATTTATTTTTTCATAGCCTAAAAAGTTATTCATATATTTACAGAAATCAATCACTACCCCTCTGCCGATAGCTGCACCGCATAAACCGGAACCAGCACCGCGGCTGTGGATAGAAAGCTGATATTTATTAGCAAATTTTACTATTTCTATTACATCATTAGTAGATTTTGGATAAACTATACATGCAGGCTCTACTCTAAAAATACTGCCGTCAGTAGAGTGCATATATCTTCTTATCTTATCAGTATAAATATCACCTGCAATTTTATTTTTTAATTCATCAAAAATATTTTCATTTGAATTACTCATACAATCCTCATATAAATCATTAAACACATCACTTTTTTTAGTATATCAAATTTTAATATAAATTTACAGTATAATTTTTATATTTTATAAAATATATTTTGTAAATAATTTTATACTTGATTTATGCAGATATTTCATAATATAAATATGACTGAATAATAAAAATAATAAGGTAATATATGCAAAAATTTTCTCTTGTGATTACTGCAGGCGACCCAGCAGGCATCGGATATGAAGAAGTATGTAAATTTTTCTTAGATGATGAAAGTAAAAAATATGATATTGCATTAATCGGCCACAAATGGATTGTTGAAAATACTTATAAAAATATATTAAAAAAAGATATTCCAGACCATTTAACTGTATTAGAGCCTGATAATAATAAATTTAATTACGAATATGGCAAAATAAGTGCAGAATGTGGAAAAGCAGCAATATCTTATATAGATATGGCAGTTCGTGGTGCATTAAATGGTGATTTTGATGCTGTTATAACCTGCCCTATTAATAAAAAATCTATTAAAGATGCAGGATATAATTTCCCAGGACATACAGAATATTTAGGTTATCTGTCTAATATAGATAATCAGGCTATGATGCTAGCAGGAAGATATGTAAAAACTATTCTTGCAACAACACATTATCCATTAAAAGATGTATCAGCCCATTTAGATGAAAAAAATGTTATGAATGCCATAGAAAGTGCTTATAATGCAGGCAGATATTTTGGTACATTATCCCCGAAAATTGCTGTATGCGGTTTAAACCCACATGCTGGAGATAATGGTGCTTTAGGTTATGAAGAAGAAACTATAATTTCCCCTGCTATTGAAAAAGCCAGAAAAAATAATATAGATGTATACGGTCCATTTCCTGCTGATACTATATACACAAAGGCAAAGGATTGGGATTTTATTATAGCAATGTATCATGACCAGGGAATGATACCTGTTAAAATGGACGCCTTTGGGGAAGCTGTAAATATTACACTTAACCTGCCATTTATCAGAACATCTGTTGACCATGGAACAGCTTTTGATATTGCAGGAAAAGGAATATGCTCTTATTCAAGTTTAATTAAAGCCGTAAATATGGCAAAAATGATGGTAGAATATGATAAATCTATTAGAAGCATTTAAAAACGAAGATGGTTTTACAAAGAAAAAATTTGGTCAGCATTTTTTAACAAATAAATCTATGCTTGATAAAATTATAGAAGCAGCAGACATTACTGAAAATGATAATGTTATTGAAATAGGTCCAGGCTGCGGTGTTTTAACTCAGTTAATTGCAGAAACAAAAGCAGAAGCTGTTGCATTAGAAATAGATACTGAGCTTATGGAGTTTTTAAACAGATATCTGTTTTTTTATAAAAACTTAACTATTATTAATCAAGATGCATCAAATGCTGATTATGATAAAATATTTGAAGGTAAACCTGTAATAATTATCGGCAACCTGCCATATAATGTATCTGTTAAAATATTTGAAAAAGCAGCAATGCGTAAAAATATTAAGAATATGGTGTTTATGTTTCAAAAAGAAGTTGCAGACAGGATTATTGCAAAGCCTAACTCAAAGGCATACTCTTCACTTTCTGTATTTACAAGCTATATTTTTGATACAATAAAAGTAAAAGATATAAGCGGAGCAAATTTCTGGCCTAATGCTAATGTAATGAGCACAGTTTTAAAATTCGTTCCAAAAGAAGAAAGAGCATATAGTGGCGAAAAAGAACAGCAGTTTTTTAAATTTCTGCGTCATGCTTTCAGACAGAAAAGAAAGACTTTAAAAAATAATCTGCAGGATATTGATGATATAAGTAACATATTGTCGCAGGCTGGTCTTATTAATACTTCAAGAGCAGAAGAACTGACTCTTGAAAAATTTAAGGAGTTATTTAATATTATTTATGAGAAACACACCTTTTAATAAGCTGACATACACTGTAGTAGATACAGAAACAACTGGATACAGCCCAAAATATGCAAAAATGGTAGAGATAGCAGCAGTAAAAATATATCCAGATTACCAGATAGATTATAAGGATACATTTTCTGCATTAATTAATCCAGAAATAGAAATCCCTTATAATGCATATAAAATTCATAAAATATCAAATGAAATGGTGCAGGATAAACCACTTGTTCACGAAGTGCTGCCATCTTTTTTATCATTTGCTTCTCAAAGCATTATAGTAGGACACAATATTAATTTTGATATGCGTTTTATTGAGCATGAAGCTGCCTGCTGTTCTCTGGAACTTCCATTTCCTTACAGTATAGATACTGTAAAACTTGCTAAAAAAGCAGTGCCTGGGCTGCCTGCTTATAAGCTTGATAACTTAATTGACTATTTCAATATTAATATATCACTTCCAGAAAGTGACAGACATAGAGCTTTATTTGATGCTGTCAACACAGCAATTGTATTAACAGAATGCTTTAAAATATTAGAAAAACAAGGAATTTGTGATATTTCTCATTTATAGGCTTGCAAAATATTAAGTTTATCTGTATAAATAAAAGCAATTTGAATCAAGGTGGTTTATTAGTATTGAATAAGTTTGAATCTTATTATGCAGATAAGTTTGAATTTAAAAACTTAGACTTATCATTAAGCCGTATTGATAACGCTTTAAAAGAAGCTGGGTTTAATGAAAAAAGTCTTGGCAGAATAATCCATATAGCTGGCACTAATGGTAAAGGGTCCACATCATACTTTTTATACCAAATGCTGCAGTTATCTGGATATAAAACTGCCCTTTTTACATCTCCGCATATTTTAAAAATAAATGAAAGAATTTCTTATAATCTATCAGATATTTCTGATGATAATATGGATAATATATTTAATCAGTATAAAGATTTAATTATAAAAAATAACCTTTCTTATTTTGAAGCAGTTTTTTTTACAGCAGTAATGTATTTTGCATTAAAATCACCTGATTTTACAATTTTAGAAACAGGTTTAGGCGGCAGGTTTGATGCTACAAATACAAACCTAATTAATAATAAACTTTGTGTAATCACTTCTATGGGGCATGACCACGCTGCATATCTTGGCAATAATATATATGGTATAATAAATGAAAAACTTGGCATATTAAGAGATAATTCTACACTTGTGCTTGCTTATAATAAACCATTTGTATTAGAGCATATAAAAAATACAGTAAAAAATGAAATTAAGTTTATAGAAAAAGATATGATAGTAAACAATAATGATTATCCATATCCATATAATGAAAATTATACTACAGCATCATATATTTATAATCTTTTATTAGATAAAGAATATAAATATAATCCATCATTAAAGCTGCCACCATGCAGAATGGAACAAATAGGAAATGTTATACTAGATGGCTCTCACAATATGCCTGGAATATTAAAAATAAAAGAAACATGGAAAAAGAAAAATATTAATGCTGTTATATTTACAGTAACTAATGATAGAAATATAGAAAATACTGCTGAAATATTAAAGCAGGTATCCCCTAACCTTATTGTTACAACTTTACCTGATAATATTAGAAGTATTCATGAATATAAAAATAACGATATAACATTTATACAGTCACCAATAGATGCTTTTAAGTATGCAAAAAGTAATTTTAAAGGCACTATTTTAGTAACTGGTTCATTTTATTTATGTGCATATATTAAAGAATATATAAATGGTAGCAGCAATGAAGTATAAAACACTGCTTTTTCTTATATTTATATTATTTTATAATATTACTGCTTTTGCTCAATTTAATAATACAGATATTTCTTATGTGCTTGAAGCTGACCAGGTAACAAAAGTTGGTGAAAATATGTATGAAGCTGTTGGAAATGTTGTGCTGCAGGCAAAAGGGTTAACAATTACAGCTGAGAAAGTAATGTATAACTCTAAAACAACTGAAGTGCAGGCTTCTGGCAGCGTAAAAATAGAAAGCCCAGAACAAAAATTAGAAGCAGAGAAAATAGTATATAATCTTAATGCAGAAACAGGAACTGCAGAAAATATACAAGGGTTTTTGGCACCTTTTAACTATCTTTGTGCTAAAAATATGGATAAAACAGGTCCTACCACTTTTACTGTTACAGATGCTAAAATTTCTGCATGCTCTGGAAGTGTACCAGAATGGTCACTTTCTATGTATGAAGGAAAACTTGATGTTGATGGTTATATGCAGCTAAACCATGCAACAGTTAACATATATGACAGCCCATTTATTTATGTACCAAAGTTTTTCTATCCTGTATCATCTAACAGAAAAACAGGTTTTTTAATGCCAAATATTGGTTATGATGAAACTATGGGTGCTATGGGTAACTTTCAATACTTTATAGCACCAGATGTAAATTATGACTTTACTATAGGACTTGGACTTTATTCTGAAAGAGGTGTGCAGGAACAGTTTGAAGCAAGATATGCTCACACTGATGAAAGTAAATTTTATGTTGCAGCAGAACATATAAAAGACTTTGGCTCAGAAGCAGATACCCAGTCTCGCTGGCGTGCTACATTAAAAAACCAGTATGTACCTGTTGATAATTTATATATTAATTTTAATGGAGATTATGTTTCAGACTATCTTTATACAAGAGATTACGATGACTACTCTATATCAATGTTTAATAAAGAAAACTATCAAAATATGTTTTTTGGTGAATTTAAACTTAAATATGTAAGTGATTATATTGATACTCATATATATTATAGAAGAGATATGCTTTATAGAGATACTACAACTGGTTATACGCAAAATCAGCTTGTTAGAATGCCGTCTATTAGAGCAAATAAAATTGTTAAAGAAATCCCTTATGTATTTTTAGAATATGATTTATCTTATGACAGATTAGTTTCAAAAAATACTCAGTATTACTATACTACCCAAAATAAACCAAAAAATGAAACAGAATGGGCATTAAACAGATTTGGTGCTTATGGCAGACTTTATGCTCCAATAGATGCAAAATTTTTAACTATAACACCTTCTGCATATATTGGATATATCAGATGGCAGGACAGCACACTTCCATTTAATTTTAATGATTACTACAGTCCAGATTTTGGAGGCATATATACACTTGATGAAAGCACTGCAGAAAAATACTGGGGAGGTGCTGATTTAACATTAACAGTAAAAGAAATATATAAAGATTATGGAATATTCAGACACTCAATACAAAATAATATAAGTCTTTCATATTCTCCAAAATTAGTCCACCCTACTGTTAATACTATTACTAATTACCCTAACCTTTTATTTAATGATGTTACAACATACCAAAGCTCTCTTTCTTATGAATTTATCACATCATTAATAGGTAAAGGATGGAATATTAAATTTACAGCTGAACAAGGCTATGATTTTATGGCAGAAAAAAATAATGTGCTTCCTCTTGAGATGACACTAGAAGCAAATGTGTTAGGATATTTAACAAATGACACAGAGCTTGAATATAAACATACAGGTGATTTTGAAGAAAACGAACCAAAAATACAATATTTTTCAAATATAACCACTCTTAAATTTCTTAAATACTTTTTTGTAACAGGTTCATATACATTTAATGGAGCTATTTATAAAAATGTAACATCAAACACATATAATACTACTGCACAAATATCTTCAGGTATAAATATATGGCGTATTGTTGTACAGGGATACTATAAATGGAGCGGTTATAATACAGATATGAGTTTTAATGGTTTAATACCAAAAAGCTATGGCGGCTCTATATTATATAATGCAGAATGCTGGAGCCTTGGAATCAATGCAGAAGTTACCCGCTCTATTGTTAACTCAATAGAAGGAAGATACAGTAAAGATGATGCTAAATTTTTCTTATTATTCAGTTTAAGAGGACTTGGAGACAGCAATCTTCAAATATTCTCATTAAATCAGGAAGAACCTAATTAGAAGATTTATTGCATAAATGAAAAAAATATGATATAATAGTAAAAATGTGTATACAGGAATAATATGAAAAAAGTAATAACAATAATGATATTATTAATTGCTGCAGTATCTTATACTTCAGAATGTTATGCGTATAATGTTGTAGCAACAGGAAAAGCAACTATTAAAAATTTAAGACTTAGAGATGCCTATTACAGTGCATTAAATAATGCTAAACTTGCAGCTATCCGCTGGTATTATAAAGAAAATAAAATTACAGATATGGAAGTAAATGAAGATTTCTTTAAATTTATAAGAAGTTATTCTATTTTAGACCAAAGTATTGAAGATAATAAAACCGTTGCTGTAAAACTTAAAATTGACCTAGATGATGCTGCTCTTAAAGATGCAAGGCTTTTATTAAATCAGTATGCTGATTCTACAGTATATCTTTATAGAGGCATAGATGATGCTGTTCTTCCTGCAAAACAAGTCCAAAGCACTATTACTAATACCCTTGCAGCTCAACAGTTTTCTTTAGCAGACCAGGCTTTATTTTTAGGAAAAATAGATGATATATATGATGAAAAGAAAATAAATAAAGCTTTTAATGAAGTAAACAGTGCTTCTTTAATTATATTTGATTTTAGAGTTATTACAAGTCTTGAAGAATTTAAAGACCCTAACAATATGTGTGAAGTAGAAACTACTGTTACAATTGCAAACAAAAAAAATGACAGTAAAACAATACAAATAGTTACAGGTAACGATAACAATAATATTATTAAGTGCTATAATAATGCTGTAAAACAAGCTGCTTCTGATACTGTTGCTTATGTTAGAGATAATATTATACAGCTTCCAGAAACAGCTGCAAAACTGCAAAAATATAATATTAATTTTATTAATGCTAATAACCTTGTATTAACAAAAAATATTATAGATACCCTTTCTCAAAGAGGGCTTATTAAATCATATAAAACAGTTTCATACTCGCAGAAAAATGTTGTTTTTGAAGTTAATACTTATTTTTCTTCAGAAGAATTAAGTAGAAAAATACAAGAATTAAAATTTCCAAAACAACCTACTAAAATAGAGTTTAATGATAAAAAACTGATACTAGATTTTTCAGTTGAATAAAAACAGGTTTTTTTATGATTAACAAACTATTAGAAGCAGTAAAATCAAAAAGAAAAGTTTTAATTCAAACGCACAACAATCCAGACCCTGATACTATTGCTGCAGCTTTTGCATTAAAAAACTTACTTACTGCTACATTAAAAAAACGCGTAACAATAGCCTATATGGGAGTTATTGGGCGTGCAGAAAATAAAGAGTTTGTAAAACTCTGTAAAATTGATATGCACTATATAACAAAATTAAATCTATCAAGATATGATTATCTTATATTGGTAGATACTCAGCCAGGTGCAGGCAATATTTATGAAACAGGTCAAAGGCTGCCAGATGCAGTTATAGACCACCATAACCTTCGCACAATTTCTACAACAATACCATTTAATGATATTAGAACTCATTATGGCTCTACATCAACTATCATTGCAGAATATTATAAAGAACTTGGCATAATACCAGATATTAATACCGCTACAGCTCTTTATTATGGCATAAAAACAGATACTTTTGGTGCAGGTCGTGGTAATACTCAGGCTGATATGGATATGATAAGCTTTGTATTTCCAAATGCTTCTTTTGCTAAGCTTAATAAAATAGAAACACCAGAACTGCCAAGATATTATTTTAAAACTATTCGTAAAGCAGTAGACCAGGCAATTATATATAACGATTTAATTTTCTGCGATTTGGAAGAAGTTAGGAATGCTGATTTAATAGCTGAAATTTCAGACTATCTTCTTAGAATGAGAGAAATAAAATCTACTTTTGTTGTAGGTAGAATTGACCAAACATGCTATTTTTCTATCCGTAATAAAACAAATAAAAAAGCAGTGGGAACAATAGCATTAGCAATTGTAAGGGGTATTGGATACGGCGGCGGACATATGAAATCTGCAGGCGGTCAAATACCTTTAAAATCAAAAACTTATGAACAGATAGTTGAAATTTTAAAATCAAGACTTTTGAAAAAATTAGGCATTAAAAATGCTGAAGAAAAGCAAATATAAGGAGGAATATATGAAAAAATATGTTTGCAACGTATGCGGGTGGATATATGACCCAGCTATAGGAATACCAGAAGATGGAATAGCTCCTGGCACAGCATTTGAAGATTTACCAGAAGACTGGGTATGTCCACAATGTTTTGTTAGTAAAGATGAATTTTCTCCACTGGAAGATTAATCTATAAAATATACTAATTTATTATAATAATATATATTTGAGATTGTTAAAAGCGATTTTTAACAATCTCTTTTTTTATTAAAATATACTGCATTGTGTTAGATACATATACACTATATATTTATTAATCAATCTAACTTAATAAAACTATATAAATATACTTACATTTTTAACTTGCTTATATATACATATCAAAAAGAAAAGCTGTTAAAGTAATTGATTATTTATTATCTTCTAAGTAAAAGTTTTATTTAATATTAACCCTGATGAAGTCATTATAAATATATTTATATATTATAATACTAACATATAATATTATAAATATAATTTCAAAATTTTAAGTATAATATAGTAAATTTTATAGATAAATTTATGTACAGATATAAAAAAAATTGAAATATCTCTCCCCTTTTACTTAGGGAGAGATATAAAATATAATAATTATCTTAATTCAATAGATTTATTTTTCTTAGTAATATTATTAACTTTTGGTGTTTTATTATCTTCAACAGTTACAAGTTCGCTTGTATCCTGCAGCCTGCCGCCTTTAATTAAATCATCTCCATTTACTTTATCAATATTAGTATTTTCTATTGGCTGTAAATTTCTGATATATATATTTTTAACCATATCATATACACCATAATCAACCACTTTACCATTTAAATATGATAACCCAGGACCATAGGATTGAAATTTATAGTTTTTTAAATTTTCAAACCAGTTATCTGAATTTATATTAATTAAAATATCATTTATCGGCTTATCTACAGCTGTTGAAATAAAATAACCATAATCAGCTAATACTAAGAGATTAGAAGTAGAAGCAATTGTAGAGCCTGCTAAATTTACTTTATCTGCTATAATTTTACCAGAGCCTGCTATATCTCCTTCTGCATAGATTGATACATTATTACCTTGAATAACATTATTACCGCCGTTTTCAAAATTAAAACTGCCTGTAATCATATTTATATCTGCAGCAGATATTTTATCCTGCTGAGTAACATTGTAAGCTGATAATATATTAATATTTCCGCCTTTTACAGCATAATCATCATTATCAATATCTGCAAGTAATGTATCTTTTGATAATGTAACAGTTATATCACTGCCATTAATATCTGCTTTATCTGCATTAATTGTAAATGCATTACTTCCTGTTTTCTGATTTATATAAACTTCTTTTGCAGTAAGTGATAAATTATTAATGTCACCATTTATGTGATTTGCAGATAAATATATTTTATTAACAGCAGATAATGCATTATCTGTAACAGGAAAATAAATACTTCCGTTTTTGCTATCTAATTTTATATTACTATACTGGGTATTAGCAGTATTTAATGTTATATCATGATTATTAGAGATTTCTAATTTATATGGATTAGTATTATTATTTGTAAGATTTAAATTTAATGCTGTTTCTCCACTTCCTGATATAGATATAACTGACGCATTTGCTGTTGTAATATTTACAGGATTATTAGATGCAAGGTTATATATATATAAATCACCAGAATCAAATTCAGGCGGCAGTGTAACTCCAGGAATAGATGGAATATCTCCAGAAGCACCAATTAAACTAACATTAATACTGCCATTTAATGCTTTTAACCCTCTGATACTTACAGGACCTGCTTTATGATTATAATTAATGCTTCCTCTTCCACTTTCTAAAGAAATACCACCTAATAAATAAGATGTAACATTGATATCATTTAAAGCATTTGCTGAAAAATACATTGCTGAAATATCTGAAAGTGATGTTATTGCACCATTATTTGAAATTAACTCTATACCACTGTTTAATAAATTAGATGCCATTGAGTTTAAGTCCACATTTATATCACCATTTGTTTCAAATATATATTTAACGGCTTTTTTATTACCTAAAAATGATGAATCAATAGTTAAAAGGTTATTATTATTTTCTATAAAATGTATAGCATTTGCATTTATTTTAAGCCCTGTATACTGTTTTAATGCTTCTAACCTGTCAACAGCCTGCACTGTGCCGTAAACACTTGATATTGTTAAATCCTGCCCTATTGCATTTTCTGGTATATAACTTAAATCTATTACACCATTATTTTGTGTATAAGTTGATGTTTTACCGCCAAAATATTTTACTAAAATAGTTGTATCTCTATTTAAGTTAGTTATACCCAAACTATCACTTACACTTTCTGCAGATAAGCTTTCAGTATCAACAGAAACATTAATTGCACCATCTGCTTTTACAATAATTTCCTGACCTGTAACAGCTGCTTTATCTGTTCCAACAGAAGCATCCATTGATATACCATTACCTGTACCAGTTACTTCAATCCCAACTTTTTGACCTGTAATATTAGTTATAAGCCCAATACTGTCACCAACTAAATTTACATCACCAGTTGATGAAACATATGATGACTTACCAGTAACATTTAATTTAGTTAAAAGGATATTATTTAAAGCATTTGCAGATATATCACCAACTGTAATGTTATTGTTGCCTGTAATACTGCCACCAGCATTTAATGTTAAAGCAGAAAGTCCGTCAATATTACCTAATAAACTTATATTATTAGCTGCATCAAGAGTTAAACCATTAGTTCCTGTTAAAGTAACTCCTGCATTTAATGTAATATCTCCAAGTCCATTACCCTGTAATGTTTGAAGTGATACATTAGATGTATTCAGCATATTATTAAGCCATGTAATATCAATATAAGTATTGCCGTCACTTGATACCTGATTATTTTCATTATCTGCTAAATTAGAATAATTACCAATAAACATATTTGATGGGTCTAATAAAAACTGACCATATACACCATAAAGTGATTTTGTATTAAAATTACCAAAAGCATAAACAGAATCATATCCACTTAGCTCAATAAAACCACCACTGCCATAAATAGAGCCTGCTTCTATTAATGCGCCTTTGTGAGATTCTGCTCTTTTTTGAGAAATAAGCTTAATATTACCGCCGTTACCAAATCCAAAGCTGTTTGCCTGTATTATACTTGAGCTTCCAATTTTAAGTAAATCAGAGCTAAGCATATTAATTAAGCCACCATTTAAGCCATTTGCATAAACTAAACCATTATTTATAATATGCTCTGCTTTAAGTTCTATTGAGCCGCCCTCATCAGATTTAGAGGATACATTTATTTCTCCATCATTGATAACCTGACCATTTTCTGCACCTAATATAACTTTACCACCTTTATAAGAAATAGATGATGCATCTATAACACCAGTATTATTTACTGCCTGACGTATTACATCAGAAGCATTTTTTGCAGTCATAATAATTGTGCCGCCTTCAGCCTGAATATGACCTGTATTAGAGATATATGCATCAGTTATGCCTTTTTCTACTTCTACCCCTATTAAATCATTACCACTCATATCCATTCTAAAAGTTTCGCCAGATGATAAATATATTTTTCCAAGCTTTGCTGAAATAAGTCCGTTATTTTCAATATTTTTACCCATTAAAACAGCATATCCGCCATCCTGTACTTTTATACTGCCGTTATTAATAACATTTCCTTGTGCACCATAAAAATTATATTTTCCTGCAATAAAATCATTATCATTAATATTTGCAGCACCTGCTAAAAAGCTGTTAGTATTAATAGAAGCGCCATTCCCAACTAAAACACCAGCCTGATTTAAAATAAATACATTACCATTTGCTGAAATATTACCAAAAATACTAGTAGGCAGACCGTTTGTAACTCTATTTAAAATAATGCTTGATGATGAATTCTGATTAAAAAGAACGCTTTCGCCTTTATTAACATCAAAAGAGTTCCAGTTTATGATTGCTTTATCAGTATTTTGGTTAATAATAGTATTTGAGCCGCTTTGAGAAATATTTACATTACCATACAGCACATTTGCACCATTTGGAGCAGCATAAACAGGAATATTAAATAAAAATATTAAAATAACAGCTGTGTAATATTTAATTTTAGAAATCATAGCTTATTCTCCCGTATACAACACCCCAGCCTGCTTCACGATTTTGTGATGACATTAATGGGTAACCATAATCAATTTTGATTGCAAGCCCTTTCCATGGATAAAAACGAAGCCCTGCACCTGCTGAATCAAGAGATGCACTGCCATATCCATGATAATCTGCATTATAATTAAACACCTGACCTCTATCATAAAATACTAATGCTTTTATATGAGGTATACCTAAATCAAATTCAGCTTCTATACTAAGCCTGTATCCATTATCCCCTGATTCTAAACCACTTTCAAATCCGCGGACGCTGTAAATTCCACCAATATAAAACCTTTCTCCTGCAAAAGTAGTGCCTGATGTCCACTGACCAGAAAGGAATAATCTCATTCTAAAAAACCATGTAATAAACTGATGATATTCATAATCTAAATACAATTTTTCATAATAACCGCTTGCATTAGGGTTAGATGAATTACTGCTGTAATGAGAAACTCCATAAAGACCGCTTAAACCTTGAGAAAAAGCAAGAGAGTAATACATATTTGCTCCAATCCAAGGATAAGCTTCGCCATAAAGACTAAGAGATGCAGTAGTTAAAATATCCTGAGCATTTTTTTCGCCAAGAATTTTATCTGCTGATTCTTTTACATATACCCCAGCGCCTAAATTTAAAGTACCTTTATTTCTTAAAATAATTGGATATTCTGTATATATAGAATAATCGTTAGAATAACCTTCTAACTCAAGAGCTTTTGCAAAATCTTTTGTACCTATATAGTTACTTCTTGAATATGCAAAACCCAGTTTAAATCCTTCACTGCCAATAGGAAGTCTGTAATCTATTCTGCCATAAAAAAGCTGCCATGGGTTAAAATTATCTAAACCAAGTGATAAATTTAACGCAAGCCTGTCACCGCTTGTAATCACATTGCCAACCATAGCTGCACCATTAAGGCGGTATTCGTTAGTTATTTTATTACCATAGTTATCTACACTAAAACTTGCTCTATATGGGTTTGTATCCTGTGCATAAATAATAATATCTGATGTGCCTTTTCTTTTACCTGGTCTTAAAGTTGCATTAACTTTTAAATCCATAAAGCTGTTTAATAATAAAAGACGTCTTTCTAATGTTTTTGTATCAAGAACAATACCCGACTGTAATGGTTTTAAATATTTTAAAATAAATTCTTTTTTATAATCTGAAAGTCCTTCAACTTTTACTTCACCAATTTCGCCTTCAACGACAGCTATATTAATTGTGCTGTTATTAACTACTTGTGGTGGAATATATGCATAACTTATTATATATCCTTTTTGTCTGTAAAATTTTGTAACAGCATCTGCCGCTTCATTTAACTGAGTTAATGTTAAATTTCTTTCAACATAATCAATCAGAACCATGTGAATATCTTTTTTATCAATAACCCTGTTACCAGTTACTTCAAACCTGGATACATATACTGTTTCTGCTGATGTTTCTTTTGGAAGATTATCAAGAAGCTCTTTTTCTGTAATAATCTTGGCATTTTTATCTCTTGGAAAAGGTGTGTTGCGAAAATCTTTCTCAAAGCTGTCATCAATTGCACCACTTATACCTATCTGAGATTGACCATAACTTAAGCCGGAAAAACAAAGAATAAAAACAAACACTGGTAAAAATAACCGTTTTATCATTAAATTCGCTCCAAAATGGATAGTATATTAGTTTAATAACAAATTATGTGCCAAAAATACATACACAACTATTTTAAAATAATAAATTTTTATTATTTTATCAATATAAATATAACAATATATAAAAAAAATTAAAGACACATTAGACTTATCGGCAGATAAAAAAATATATTAAGAAAGAAAAAGTGGAGATATTATCTCCACTTTATATTAATGATAAGATTTTAAATAATAAATATGGAGAAAAAATTCCCCATATTTTCAGAATTATATTTCTTTTCTAGTAATTGCTAAATTTTTCTGAGCAACACTCATTAAAAGCTTAATACGGTTTAACTGGTTTACTTCACTTGCACCTGGGTCATAATCTACTGCTGCAATATTAACATTATCATAAGCAACCCGTAATGCTTTCATAACACCTTTACCAGTAACATGGTTTGGAAGGCATGCAAATGGCTGAACACAAAGGATATTGCCAACGCCACCTTCAATTAATTCTACCATTTCAGCAGTTAAAAGCCAGCCTTCACCAGACTGATTACCAAGAGATACTATTTTTTCTGCTAAATGTGCAAGCTCAAAAATATCAGGCATAGCATCAAAATGTTTACTTTTTCTTAACGCTTTACGCATAATATTTCTTTTTCTTTCAATCATCCATATAACATATCTTGCAACATATTTACGGATTTTAGAGCCTGCCATATATTTACTTCTGTATATATCATCATAAGCACTGTAAAGCACAAAGTCCATAAAGTCAGGCACAACTGCTTCACCGCCTTCCCTTTCAATAACTTCTACAGCTTTATTATTTGCATCAGGGTGGAATTTGATTAAGATTTCTCCAACAATACCAACTCTAGGTTTACGCGTTTCATTCATTGGTATATTATCAAATTCTTCCACAATATCATATACATCTTTTTTAAACTGACGCCAGTTATAGTTATATACATTTCTAGCGCATATATCTGCCCATTTATTATATACAGCTTCAGTTTCCCCTTTTACTTTTTCATAAGGACGGCATCTGTATAACATTCTCATAAGCAGGTCGCCATATAAGATACCCATAACCATACGCCTAACCATTGGCATAGTTACTTTAAAGCCTTCATGAGATTCCATACCATGCAGATTAAAAGAAAGCACTGGTATATGGCTTAAACCAGCCCTGTTTAATGCATTTTTAAGCCAGCCTATATAATTTGTAGCACGGCAGCCGCCAGCAGTTTGTGAAATAAGAACAGCAACTCTTTCTGTATCACATTCTGGTGACATTACATAATTTAATAACTGACCTACTGCCACAATAGCTGGAAAACATGCATCATTATTAATATGCTTTAAGCCGCATTCTATATCACTTCTGTCAGTTGTTTCTAATACTTTTACTTTGTAACCTTCTGCAACTAAAGCCTCTTTCATTAAATGTATATGAATAGGTGAAAGCTGCGGAATAATAATAGTATGTGTATCTTTCATTTCTTTTGTAAATTCTGCACCTTTTTTAGCTGGTGTAAAACTTCTGCCGATACCCCGTTTTTTTCTATCCTGAATAGCTGCCATAAGTGAGCGTATACGAATACGAACAGCACCTAAGTTACTGCCTTCATCAATTTTAATAACTGTATAAAGTTTATCATGTCTGTTTAAAATATCATAAACCTGCTCAGTAGTAACAGCATCAAGACCACATCCAAAAGAGTTCAGCTGAATTAATTCAATATTATCATGCTCTGATACAAAACTTGCTGCTTTATATAATCTTGAATGGTATGTCCACTGGTCAACTGCATTCATTGGTCTTTCTACTGTTGCAAGATGTGCAATAGAATCTTCTGTTAAGACAGCAAGCCCGTTAGATGTAATAAGCTCTGGAATACCGTGATTTATTTCAGGGTCAATATGGTATGGTCTGCCTGATAATACAACACCTTGAATACCATGTTTTTCAATATATGCAAGGGTTTCTTCTCCTTTTTCACGGATATCTTTTTTAAAGTTTTTCATTTCTGCATCAGCTTTTCTTGCAGCAATACGCACTTCCTGTTCTGGAATATTAAACTGCTTAAACATCTGCACAAGAGAATTTTCTAAATATTTATAGTCATTTAATGGTAAAAATGGCCCCATAAATTCAACATTTTCATTGGCAAGTGCATCAACATTTAATCTGATAACTTCAGGATAGCTGCACACAACAGGACAGTTATAGTTATTATCTGCCCCTTCTTCATGGACTTCTTTTTGAATACATGGATAGAATATACGTTTAATACCTTTGCTGATTAAATTCATTATGTGACCATGAACTATTTTTGCAGGATAACATACAGTTTGAGAAGGAATAGTTTCAAGCCCTGTATTAAATAATTCTTTTGATGATTTATCAGATATTTCTACTCTAAAACCAAGGTTTGTAAATAATGTAAACCAAAATGGATAGTTTTCATAAATATTTAATACTCTAGGTATACCTACAACACCACGAGGTGCATTTTCTTTATTTAATGGAATATAATATTCAAAAAGGCGCATATTTTTATATGCATAAAGGTTAGGAAGTTTATTCGCTTCTTCTACTTCCTGCACACCTTTTTCGCATCTGTTACCAGTAATATAGCGTTTTTTATTGCCGCCAAATTTATTAACTGTAAGCAGACAGTGGTTAGAGCAGCGTTTACATCTAACATTAACAGATTCCATTTGAAAGCTGTCAATAGCATCTGCTTTAATAATAGTAGAGTGTTTACCTTTTTCACTTCTTTCTTTTGCGATTAATGCTGAGCCAAATGCACCCATATGGCCGGAAATTGCAAATCTTGTTACTTTACTGCCAACAGAAAGTTCAAACGCTCTTAATACTGCATCATTAAAGAATGCACCACCCTGCACAACTACATGTTCGCCTAAATCTTCCACACTACTCATTTTTATAACTTTATATAAAGCATTTCTCACAACAGAATATGAAAGACCTGCAGAAATATCACTTACTGATGCACCTTCTTTTTGTGCCTGTTTAACTTTTGAGTTCATAAATACAGTACATCTTGAACCTAAATCAACAGGATGTTCAGCTTTAAGTGCAGCTGAAGCAAAATCTTGAACTGTGGACTGCACTGATTTTGCAAAGTTTTCAATAAATGAGCCGCAGCCAGAAGAGCAGGCTTCGTTTAAGACTATTTTATCTATTGCACCATTACGCACATACATACATTTCATATCCTGGCCGCCAATATCTAAAATAAAAGATACATTTGGCACAAAATATCTTGCAGCAGTAAAGTGAGCAACAGTTTCTACTTCACCTTCATCAACACCAAGAGCTGCTTTAATTAATCCTTCGCCATATCCTGTGATGCATGAATTAGCAATATATGCTTTTTCTGGCAGTGCTGCATATATTTTTTCTAATACAAGTAAAACAGATTTTACTGGATTGCCAAGGTTTGATGAATATGATTCAAATAATAAATTATCATCTTTATCTATTAATATAGCTTTTGTAGTAGTAGAGCCCACATCTAAACCAAGATAAAGCTCACCTTCTGCCATAGATAAGTCTTTTTTATTTAAAACCCCTTCTTTAGAATGGCGCTCTTTAAATTCTTCATAATCTTTTTCTGATTCAAAAAGACGCGGCAGCTGCTCTATTTCACTTTCTACCTTAGTGTTTTGCAGAGCTTCAACTTTATCAATAATGGATTTAAAAGAAACTTCCTTACTATTTTTAGAAACAAGAGCTGCACCCATAGCAACAAAAAGCTGTGGATGTTCTGGAAAAATAATTTCATTAGGTGTTAAAGATAATGTTTCAATAAACCTTTTACGAAGTTCTGATAAGAAAAATAATGGACCGCCTAAAAATGCAACATTGCCGGATATTGTTCTTCCGCATGCAAGTCCGCCTATAGTCTGGTCAACAACAGCCTGAAAAATAGAAACTGCAATATCTTCTTTTGCTGCCCCTTCATTTAATAATGGAAGAACATCTGTTTTTGCAAACACACCACATCTTGCAGCAATAGGATATATAGTTTTATAATTTTTAGCCATTTCATTAAGACCTGCTGCATCTGTTTGAAGAACAACAGCCATTTGGTCAATAAAAGCACCTGTGCCGCCTGCACATGTTTCATTCATTCTTTGGTCTATGCCGTTATCAAAAAATGTCAGCTTAGCATCTTCCCCGCCAAGCTCAATTGCAACATTGGTTTCAGGAATTTTAGTTTTAATACATTCTGTAGATGCAATAACTTCCTGAATAAAATCTACACCAAGCCATTGAGATACTGATATACCGCCTGAACCTGTAACATTTATAGTTATATATGCATCTGGAAATTCTGCATAAGCTTCTCTGATTAATGCAGTTAATGTATTACGCATATCAGATAAATGTCTTCTATACTGATGATAAAGCATATTGTCGTGTTCATCAGTAATTACGATTTTAATTGTAGTAGAACCAATATCAAGCCCCATATGATAAACTTTCTTATTCATATTACGCCTCATAAAAAAATAAAATAAAAAAATAATAAAAAAAATATAAAAATACCAAAAAGGTATTATTTAAAATATATGATTTTTAATATATTGTCAAACAAAAATAATGGACATATTTTATTATTCTGTATATATCAAAATACCTGTTAAAAAACAAGGTATTTTACGGCTTTAGACTTGATTAATTACTAAAATATATTAAAAATAACACCTAATTTTTTCTATATGATTTTAAATCAACTATGCTTGCCTGCGTATGTTTAGCAGACCATTTGTATATAACTACTTCAGCAGAATATTTTTGGTCAGGGTTGCCACCATATAATCTGTTTACATATGATATCATAATTAATTTAGACTTATCTTTTGATAAATCTATACATTCATAAGGCTCAGCAGGTAAATCCTGTATATTTCTGCATGATAAATCAGTTAAAAATACACTGTTATCTGTGATTATTAATACTTTATTATCAGGCAGACCTTCAAAGCTTAATGCCTGATATATGATTGGTGAAGGATTATATGCTCGTAAACTTTCACCTTCTTCTTCATCTTTTAATGAAGCATATTTCAGATTAGCTTCTTTATCAAAAATCATTAAGCCGCCAATATCTGAAAAAGAGCTTGCAATTGTTGCCCACACTCTGCCAGCAGCAATACCTGTGCTGAAAAAACCATACCTTTGAAAGTGAGTATGCACCTGCCCAGTTTTCTTATTATATACTGCTAATGCACCCTTTTCTTCTTCACTGCAGTCTGTAGCAGCAGCAATAAGTGAGCCGTCATCTGAAACAGCAATACCAAGCCAGTCTATTAAATCATCAGTAAATTCAAAACTGCATACTAATTCTAAATCAGTATTATATATTTCCCATAATTTGCCTTTTATATTAACAGCATAACCATTACTTATTACCCATTTACTGCCTTCTAATACAGCTATTTCATTTAAATGATAAAGGTTTGTATGTATTTCATAATCATCATCTATAGTAATAGAACTGTTATTATTTTCTTCATCCATTGTATATAAATGAAGCCTGTTATGGCGTATAATTAAAAACCTTACTTTATTATTTTTATTAAAAATATGCAGAAAATCCATATCATGCATATAAGACTCTTTCTGCATAGAGCCTATCCACTCAAAATCTTCATTATTAGAGCAGTAAAAATCAATACTTTCTTCATACTGAGAAAATTGAGATATAAAAACAAGATACAGCCTGCCGTCTATATAAATATAGTCAAGCAGCATATCTTCTTCAAACTCAAACTCCCATTTATGAATAACTTCACCATCTAAATTCATATGGTAAAATGTAAAAATATTAAATGTATTTTCAAGAATAATAAATGAATTGCTGTCTACAAATTTGATTCTTTTTAAAACAGACGAACATGTGTCGGAAAAAGCTGAAAGATTATCCAGCTTAAATGATGTTAACTTCTCAAACAAAACTTCACTCTCTATAAAATATTTAAGGGAAAATAACTAGCATATTTTATATATTAAGTCAAGTATGATAAATATTACTGCACTTTCAGCCAACAACATTTATAAGCTGACCAACACCTTTTGATACTTCTATATTTGCTCCTGCCATACTTGCCTGTTTAGTAGCTGTATCTGTATTAGTAAGCTCTGTAATACCATGCT
Source organism: uncultured Mucispirillum sp. (assembly GCA_944326705.1). Taxonomy (GTDB): domain Bacteria; phylum Chrysiogenota; class Deferribacteres; order Deferribacterales; family Mucispirillaceae; genus Mucispirillum. The sequence continues at coordinate 80,828 of CALVEY010000002.1, read as the reverse complement.
GATGAGAGATACCTTTTGATTTATTTGCAGCTGCAATAGAATATTCCATACCTAACATCTGCGATTTTTCAAAAGAAGGTAAGCCTGAAACATAAGCCATAATTATACTCCTGCTGGGTTATCCCCATAGATATAATTTATGAAATAAATATTTTTTTGTCAATACAAATAATTACTTGTTATTACTTGCTTGCATTATCTACTAATTTATCAACAGTTTCTCTGCCGTAAGATTTGTTAATAGAATATAAAACAATGTCTTTTGGTGATATGTATGAAGCAGGTGCTTTTACACCACAGTATTCAATATTTAAATAATCATAAAATTCTTTTTCAGAAATATTACCAGTGTTTATCATAAGTGATGTCTGCACAATGTTTGTATATATTTCCATATTAACAGCCTGCAGCACTGCTTCTGCCTGAGAAATATTTTTCTGACCATAAAAATTTTCTAAAAATGATACAAAGTTCATACTAAAATCATCTATTGCTTTTTTTGCAGGTGTAGACACTGCATATTCCTGCATTTGAGCTTCACTTATATTATCATTTGTCATTTCATTATTAATTTGAACAAAAAGAGCACCAAGTTTTTTTGCATCATTACATGATATTTTAATATTACCCTTTTTTATATTTTCAAAAGTTTCATAGCCTATGGAGTTATCTGTTATTTTTACATTATTATTATTTGAAGCAAACCCTTTATCAGAACGAAAGCTGCTTGTTACAATAATAACCATAACTATTACACCTAAAAACAGCATAAACCCAACTGATTTATATAATAAACCTGATTTTTTATTTTTATTTTTTTTCATTTTAAAGCCTCTATAAATTATTTAAAACACATATAAAAGTATATTATATTCTATATTATTTCAATATAAATTTATACTTCTTAACAATTTTTACCAGCAAGAAATTTTAAAAATATTAAAAATTTTTGTTGAAACTAAATTTATTTAAGTGTATAAAACTAAATATATAAAATTTACTAAGGAGTAATAATATGGACAATATTGGTGGAAACAAACTTTTATATTTTTTAGCAGGTGTTGCTGTTGGTGGTTTAATAGTGTATTCTGCACGCTCTCCACAAGTGAGAAATATGCTTGCAAAAGCAGCTGGTAAAGGTCTTAAATTAAAAGAAGACGCTGCTGCACTTATAGAATCAATCAAAGAAGATGCCGAAGATTTTGCAGCAGAAGCAAAACACTATGGTAAAAAACAACACGGTAAATAATCTAAAGAGGCGTATATGGATGTTAAAATAGTTCATAAACTTCCTGGACGAATACGCCTTCATTATAATAAAGGCACTTTAACTAATAAACAGACTACACTTGTTAAAGTGCTTTTATCTACTCAAGAAGGTATAAAAAGTATTAATATTAACCCATTAACATGTTCTATATTAATTTATTACAGTGATATTTCAGAAAAGCAGATATTAGCATTATTTAAAGCTTTAAATGATGATTATTTAAACGATGAAGATATGCTTAATTCTATTAATGAAACAAAGGCAGAAACAAGTATTGCTGCAAATTTATTTATGATGGCAGCAAAACATTTCAGTAAAGCACTTCTGCCTGTTCCTGTTCGTAGAATTATTACAATGATAAATACTATACCAAGAATAAAGCAAGGATTAAAAACACTGCTTATGCAAAAGCAGTTAATTTCAGAAACTCTTGATGCAGCAGCTATCAGCTTATCTATTGCAAATGGTGATTATAAAACTGCAGGCTCTATTAATTTCCTTTTAAATATGGGGGAAACTTTAGAAGATTATGCAAAGCGTAAATCTTATGATAATCTTGCTGAATCTTTACTTAACCTGCAGGAGCAGGCAAGAGTTATAAATGATAATGGACAGGAATATTCAGTATTATCCCATACATTAAAAAAAGATGATAAAATAATAGTTAGAACAGGCCAGACTATACATGCTGATGGTATTATTATTCATGGGGAAGCTATGATTAACCAGGCATCTATCACTGGCGAAAGTCTGCCTGTTAAAAAAGAAATAGATGATGCAGTATATGCTGGAACACTTGTAGAAGAAGGCGAAATTATTTTAAACATTACTGCTGCAGGAAAAGATACAAAAGTAAGTAAAATAGTTAAATTAATAGATGATGCAAATAATCTTAAATCAGCTGCACAGGAAAAAGCAGAAAGATTAGCAGATAAACTTGTGCCATATAACTTTTTACTTGCAGGCTCAACTTATCTTGTAACTAGAGATATTATTAAAACATCTTCCACATTAATGGTAGATTATTCCTGCGCTATGAAGCTTGCAGCACCAATTGCTAACTTATCAGCTATGAAAGAAGCTGCTAAATACGGTATTATTGTAAAGGGCGGCAAATTTCTTGAAGAAACTGCAAATGCAGATACTATTATTTTTGATAAAACTGGCACTTTAACAAATGCATCTCCAAAAGTGATAAATATTATAGCTTTTAACAATTACTCTACAGAAGAAGTATTAAAAACAGCTGCCTGTTTAGAAGAACACTTCCCTCACCCGCTTGCAAGAGCTGTTGTGCAGGAAGCAGCAAATAAAGGAATAGACCATAAAGAAGAACATGCAAAAGTAGAATATATTGTAGCCCATGGCATTGCTTCTACTCTGCATAATAAAAAAGTTGCTATAGGCAGTGCTCATTTTATATTTGATGATGAAAAAACACATATTACACAGGAAGAAAAAGAAATTATTGAGCAGGCATCTAAAGACTGCAGCTCTATTTTATATCTTGCTATGGATAATAAACTTATGGGCATTATTTTAATTGATGACCCTGTGCTGCCAAATGCTGCAGAAGTTGTTGATAATTTAAGGAAAACTGGTGTTGAAAACATTATAATGATTACTGGAGACAGCGAAAAAGCGGCTGCAAAAGCAGCTAAAATCATTAATGCTGATGATTATGTTTCTCAGGCACTTCCAGAAGATAAAACAGCTTATGTTAAAAATATGCGTAAAAATGGTCATAAAGTTATAATGACAGGTGATGGAATAAACGACTCCCCTGCTCTTGCTTCTGCAAATGCAGGAATAGCTATGAAAGGAAGTTCTGATATTGCCGGAGAAACTGCTGACATTATACTTAGTGATAAAGGTATAGAAAGCCTGTATGAAACAAGAATATTAGGTCAGGAACTTTTAAAAAGAATATCTTTAAATAATAAAATTATTATTGCAGGTAATTCTTTATTAATATTAGCAGGGCTTATGGGGATAATTAAGCCGTCAACAGCAGCTCTTCTGCATAATACATTAACTGTAAGTATTAGTGCAAATGCAATGCGTCCTATGTTAAAGGAGAAAAAATGATAGTATCAAGCTTTTTTGAAGGCAGAGTTCGTTTAAAAGCAGCACTTTTTAAAAACAGTGAAATAAGCAGGCAAATAACTGATATGCTGATGGCTTCTAAATCAGTTGAAAATATTACTGTAAATGAAATAACTGGAAGTATGCTTATAGAATATTCTCCAAGCAAAATACCTTTTTTAAAAATAAAAAAAGCTATGCCATATTTTGAAAAAATAAAAGAAATATATGAAATTTATGGCGAAGAAGCAGTTCCTGAAATTTTATCTATCATAAAAGAAATGGATAAATTTTTTAAACAGTAACTTAACTTTTGAAAAAAGGAATAAATCCTTTTTTCAAAAGTATCTTTTTATTTCATTAATGTATTAAGCATAGAAACAAGTTCATCTATTTTTTTATCTACATCACCACTTTTTGCTGCAGCATAAACACATGATAATAAATGAGCTTTTAATACTATTTTATTAGTTTTACGCATAAGAGCTTCTACAGCAAATATCTGGTTTGATATATCCATACAGTACCTGTCATCTTCCACCATACGAATAATGCCTTCAATATGACCTTTTGCTGTTTTTAAAAGTGGTAAAACTTCAGCCTTATCTGCTTTCATATTATGCTTTTTCCACAGAAACTGCTTCAAAACCAGCTTCATTTATAACATTCATTAAGTCGCTGTCTGCAACTTCTTTTGATAATGTAACAGAAGCATTTTTTGCTTCTAAATTAACTTCAGCAGAAACTACTCCGTCTACAGTATTTAATGCTTTTTCAACTGCCATTTTACAATGGTTGCAGTTCATACCGTTTACATTTACAATAACTTTCATAAGTTTATCTCCTTTACTATATTTTTCTGCTTTAAAAAATTTTAATCTTAAAGCGTTAGTTACAACAAATATTGAGCTGAAACTCATAGCAGCAGCTGCTATCATTGGGTTTAATGTAACGCCAAATGATGTATAAAATATACCAGCAGCTACTGGAATACCTATAATATTATAAAAAAATGCCCAGAATAAGTTTGTTTTAATATTTTTAATAGTTGCATGGCTTAATTTTACAGCAGTTAAGGCGTCTAACAGATTATTTTTTATTAAAACAATATCTGCAGATTCAACTGCTACATCAGTTCCTGCCCCTATTGCTATCCCTAAATCAGAGCGCATTAATGCGGGTGCATCATTAATGCCATCTCCTACCATTGCAGTTTTAATACCTTTATTTTGAATTTCTTTTATTATCCTTTCTTTATCCTGTGGTAAAAGTTCTGCATATATATTATCAATTCCTGCCTGATGTGCAATATATTCTGCAGTTTCTTTATTATCTCCTGTAAGCATATATACATCTATTCCAAGCTCTTTAAAGCCTTTTACTGCTTCTATACTTGTTTCTTTGATAGTATCTGCTACATATATAATACCTATTACTTCGTTATTTTCTGCAATATAAACAGGTGCAGCGGCTTTATTAGGCAAAATCATATTAGATATTTTACTAATATCTATATTTTTATCTGACAAAAACTTTATGTTGCCGGCATAATATGAAGTATTATCTATTACACATGATATACCAAGACCAGAATAAGAAATAAAATTATCAATATTTAATAATCTGCAGTTTAATTCTTCTGCTTTTTCAACAACTGCTTTTGAAATAGGATGCTCAGATTTTACTTCCATAGAATAAGCAAGCTGCAGTAATTCATTTTGACTGTATTTAAATGACTGAATATTTACAACTTTCATTTTCCCTTCAGTAATAGTTCCTGTTTTATCAAGAGCAACTGCTTTTATATTATGTGCCATTTCAAGACTTTCAGCAGATTTTATCAATATCCCGTTTTCTGCACCTTTGCCTGTGCCTACCATAATAGCTACAGGTGTTGCAAGCCCTAAAGCACACGGGCAGGATATTACTAAAACAGATATTGCAATAGATAGAGCAAACTCATAACTTTCGCCCATATAAAGCCAGAAAATACCAGAAATTAATGCAATTATTATAACTACAGGAACAAATATCCCGCTTATTTTATCAGCCAGTTTAGAGATAGGCGCTTTTGAGTTTGCTGCTTCTTCTACTAATGATATTATTTGAGATAAGGTAGTATCACTGCCCACTTTTAAAGCCTTAAACTTTATATGACCAGTTTTATTAATAGTTGCACTTATTACTTTATCCCCCTGTTTTTTTTCAACAGGCATACTTTCGCCAGTGATGGCTGATTCATCAATAGATGCAGCGCCAGAGATAATTATACCGTCACAAGCGATAATACCACCTGGTTTTACAACTATAATATCTCCCTCCCGTATATCATCATAAGCAACAGTAATTTCTTTACCGTCTTTTTCCACAACAGCAGTTTTTGGTGTTAAGCTGATTAACTTTTCAACTGCATCTCTAGTTCTTCTTTTTGATTTTGTTTCAAGATATTTTCCAAGAGTAATTAATGTTAATATAGTAACAGCTGATTCAAAATATAAGTCATGGCTGTATTTCATAACTACAGATGCTTCCTGATAAGCATATCCATAACCTATTTTATATATTGCAAATATACCATATACTACAGCAGCTGATGAACCAAGAGCAACAAGGCTGTCCATATTAGGTGCTTTATTTATTAATGCTTTAAAACCATTAATAAAAAATTTTCTATTCACTATCAAAACAGGTATTGTCAGTAAAAATAAAGTGAAAGCATAGTTAAAGCTGCCTTCATAATGCTTAAAAAAAGAAAACTGGGGAAGCCCTGCCATACTGCCCATAGATAAATACATTACAGGAATAAAAAATATAAATGATACAATAAGCCTTTTTCTCATATTTTCAAGCTCTGTATCATAAGGCAGCTTTTTCAACTGCTTTGTATTTACTTTATTATTTTCTACTTCTGCTCCATATCCTGCTTCTGTAACTGCTGAAATAATATCACTGCTTGATACAGTATCATCATATTCCACCACCATATTATTTGAAAGCAGATTAACATTAACATTTTTTACTCCATTAACTTTTGATACTGCTTTTGTAACATGAGCAGAACATGCAGAACATGTCATACCTGTAATATTATACTTCTCTTTCATATAAACACCTTATCTTCCCTACCCCTGTGGTATGGGGATATTTATTAGTAATATATCTCAATAAAAAAGTCAATAAGTAAAATATAGAATTTGACATATTCAAAATCATAAAAAAATATTAAAAATTGATAAATTTTAGCAAAATACAACATCATTTTTTATAATTTTTTACATTTTTAATATAAAATATTATATTTTTATCTATAAAAATACTAAAACAACAATTTTATATTATTTGTTATATATCAATATCTTATATTATGTAATATATATTTATGCACATATATTTTTATATATTTATTATAAAACAATATAATTTATAAAAATATGCTTGACATTACAAGTAAGGAAGTATATTAATACTTGTCAAAATTCATAAATTTTAAAAATATTAACTGGCTTAAGCCTGATTTTTAGATGAAATATTTAAAAAAGGTGGAAAATGAAACAGCAGGAAACACTTGTAGAGTTAAAAAATATTTGTAAAAGCTTTGACGGCAAATCTGTATTAAATAACTTAGATTTAAAAATCTATAATGGCGAATTTTTAACAATACTTGGCCCATCAGGCTGCGGAAAAACTACTACTCTTAGACTGATTGCAGGTTTTGAGCAGGCAGACAGCGGTGATATTTTACTACAGGGCAAACGCATTAATAATATTCCTGCAAATAATAGAGAAGTCCATACTGTTTTTCAAAACTATGCCCTTTTTCCACATATGACAGTTTTTGATAATATTGCTTTTGGGCTTAAAATGCACAAAGTGCCTAAAAATGAAATAAAAGAAAAAGTTATGGATGTTCTTCGCATTGTTAAACTTGAAGAATTTGTTGATAGAAAACCGCATCAGCTTTCAGGCGGACAGCAGCAGCGTGTTGCTCTTGCCAGAGCTTTAGTTAATAAACCATTAGTTTTACTTCTTGATGAGCCATTAAGTGCATTAGATGCCTCCCTTCGTCTTAATATGCAGAAAGAATTAAAACAGCTGCAGCGTAAATTAGGCATTACCTTTGTTTTAGTTACTCATGACAGAGAAGAAGCATTATCTATGTCTGACAGAGTTATAGTTATGAATCAAGGTATTATTGAGCAGTGCGGCACTCCTAAAAACTTATATGAAGAACCAAACTCTATATTTGTTGCAAACTTTATTGGCGATGTAAATGTTTTACATGGTGAAGTTCTTGGGTTTGAAGACAGCCTTGTTAAAGCAAAAGTTGAAGGCAGAATATGCAGCATTAAAACTAAAAAAGAATTAAATATTGGCGATAAATTTACACTTCTTTTAAGACCTGAAGATATGAGAATAGAAAAACTTAGCGAGCACCCAGATACTGAAGGTTTAATGGTTGGAAATATTGAAACAAAAGTATATAAAGGGGCAACTCTTGATACTACAATCAAATTAAATAACGGCACAATTATTAAAGCAAGTGAGTTTTTTGACGAAGAATATGAAGATTTTGACTATAATATGAATGAACAGGTTTCTGTTGGCTGGGTTTCCGGCTGGGAGGTTGTGTTAAAAGATGAAAGAGCGTAACCTATTCCATACTGTAACTATTGCAGTAATAGTTTTATGGCTTTTGCTTTTTGCATTAATACCAAATATTATAATGTTTATTGTAAGCTTTTTAGAATATGACAGCCAGTCTTTTGTAAAAGCTGTTTTCACTTTAGAAAACTATAAACGCTTTTTCACTGGTGCATATTTTAATATATTTTTAAACTCATTTAAAGTTGCTGCAATTGCTACTTTTTTATGTTTAATAATAGGCTATCCTTTTGCATATATTTTAGCACGCTCTAAATCAAAATATAAAGGTCTGCTGGCACTTCTTGTTGTTATCCCTTACTGGACAAGCGCATTAATTAGAACTTATGCAATATCATATATGCTTGCTGCAAACGGGCTTATTAATACTATTCTTATTAAAATCGGTATAATAGATGCTCCACTTTCTCTGCTTTATACAGAAGGTGCTATTATTTTTGGCTTTGTTTATACCCTTTTACCATTTATGATACTGCCGCTTTATGCAACAATTGATAAATTTGATTTTAGATATATAGAAGCAGCTCAGGATTTAGGTGCAAGCAAACTTCGCACTTTTTACCATATTATTTTACCGCTTACTTCTCCAGGAATAATTGCAGGCACAGTTTTAGTATTCCTGCCTGCCCTTGGATTATTCTATATACCAAGCCTTTTAGGCGGCGGAAAAAATATTATGGTTAGTAATATTATTCAAGAACAGTTTACATCTAATGTGCTGCAAAACTGGCCTCTTGGCTCTGCTGCAAGCGTATTAATAACTGTTATTATGGGTATTATGATATGGGCATACTATAAAAGCTCAAAATCATTTAGGACAAAGGTGCTGTAATGAAAAATTCAAAATGGCCTTGGCTCTATATATTTTTAGTTTATTTATTTTTATATCTGCCATTAATTATTTTAATAATCTTTTCATTTAACGAAGCATCATCTGGCACTGTATGGAAAGGTTTTTCTTTAAAATGGTATGAAAAGTTATTTAATTCAAGTGCATTAATAAGCGGACTTGTAAACTCATTAATTGTAGGTGTATCTGCTGCCACTCTTGTTACAATTATAGGAACACTTTCTGCAGTTACTTTATTCAGGTTTAAATTTTTTGGCAAAAACTTTATTATGTCACTTTTATATATACTTATAATGTCACCAGAGATTATTATGGGTATATCACTGCTTTTATTGTTTAAGTTTTTAAGTATGGACTTAGGCTTTCAAACTCTGCTTATTACACATATTACTTTATGCCTACCTTTTGTTATGGCTGTTCTTTTTACAAGGCTTGCAAATTTTGATGTACATATTATTGAAGCAGCAAAAGATTTAGGTGCAAACGAACTGCAGACATTTTTCCATATTATTCTGCCTTCTATATTACCTGCTGTAATAGCTGCATGGATATTAAGCTTTACAATATCTATGGATGACAGTATATGCGCATTTTTTACATCAGGACCACAGTTTGAAATACTGCCGCAGAAAATATATGCAATGGTCAGAACTGGTGTAAAACCTGAAGTTAATGCTTTAAGTACACTTATTTTTGGAGCATCAATGCTTATAATTATAATAGCTCAAATAATGTTAAGAGAGAGGAAAAGATGAAAAAAATTATTATTCTTATGCTGGTAAGCTTAACTGTTTTTGCCTGCACAAAAAAACCTGAAAACGAGGTTTATGTTTATAACTGGTCAGAGTATATCCCTGATGAAGTTATTAAACAGTTTGAAAAAGAAACTGGTATTAAAGTTCGTTATACTACTTATGACAGTAACGAAGCAATGTATGCAAAAATAAAAATAACTGGTGGTGCAGACTATGATGTTGCAGTGCCATCAACCTACTATGTGCAGAAAATGCAAAAAGAAGGCTTAATACAAGCTATAGATAAAACAAAACTTACTAATTTCAATAAGCTTAACCCACAGCTTATAAATCAGCCTTATGACCCAGATAATAAATACAGTGTTCCTTTTATGTGGGGAACTACTGCTATTGGTGTAAATGCAAAATATATTGACCCATCAACAATATCATCATGGGCTGATTTATGGAGAGAAGAATTTAAAGGAAAAGTAATGCTTCAAAATGATTTAAGAGAAGTTTTCCATGCAGCACTTCGCTCTATTGGGTATTCTGGCAATACAAAAAATAAAGATGAATTAGAAGCAGCATATAATAAACTTGTTAAACTTATGCCTTCAGTTAAACTTTTTAATTCAGATTCTCCTAGAACACCATTTTTAAATGAAGAAGTATACATCGGTATTATGTGGAGCGGTGAAGCATTTATGGCAGCTCAGGAAAATGAAAATATTAAATACATTTATCCAAAAGACGGCGCTGCTGTATGGGTAGACAGCCTTGTAATTCCAAGTAAAGCTAAAAATGTAGAAAATGCTTATAAATTTATTGATTTCATTATCCGTCCAGATATTTCTGCACAAATTTCTAACTATGTAGGATATACTACACCTGTAAAAAAAGAAGAAGTTGCACAATATCTTGATGAAACATCAAAAAACAGCAGAACTATCTTCCCTACTGATGAAGATTTAAAAAATTCTGAATTTCAGCTTGATGTAGAAGAAGCACTTCCAATATACAGTGCTTTATGGGAAAAATTAAAAATAGGTGAATAATTAAAATATATTCAAGCCCATTTGCATAAAGCAGATGGGCTTTTTATTTATATAGTTTTAATTTAATTTAATAGATTGTTTTAATTGTTTAGATAACTCTTCTTCCATATTTGCTTTTTCAACATTTAAAACTTTAATCTTTTTGGATATTTCCTCTAGTTTTTTATTCATCTTTTCATTAATAATATTATACATATCAGCACTAACTGCATGGCTGTTATCTTCTAAAGATACAATAATATATTTACTTAAATACATTATTGTATCAATATTAAGATTTTCTCTTGCTGTAAAGTTATTCATATATTCTATTGCTTTATCAGTTTTTAAAGATAATTTAATGGAGTTAAGTTTATCATTATATTCATCTACTATTAACTTTAAATTATCATGTATTATAATGATTTCATCTTTTGAGTCTGCAGCAAGTAATTCTTCTGCCAGTATCATAATTTCATTATTATATTTGTTACCAGCATTTACCTGCTCTATATTTATCATATCTAATTCATTTATAAGCTGATTTAGTTTATCTATACGATAAGACTGGAATATATAATATACAATAATAAAAGCGATGATTAAACATAATAGAATAATATTATTAGATAAATTAATCTTCATATTAACCACTTGAAAAAATAATTAAATTATCAAAATTTTAAAAATACATAATCATACAAATAATATTATAATAAAAATATAATCTTATCTTGTTACATTTAATATATCCATCCACCAGTCATAAGATTTGACAGATAATGCAGTTTCTGCTATTTTTATACTGTCGCTTAATTTCAGCCTTTTTAAAGCATCTTTTACCCATATTTCAGCCTGTTTATTACCATTATCTAATTCTTCCTTTAAAGTAAAAATAAGCTCTAATACATCAGCATCTCGTGCTATTTCTGCTTCAATACTGCTGCCATTATTAAACTCTGAAATAAATGCAGGAAGTGATGAAAGCTCTTTAATATTTCCAGCAATATTTTCTACAGCTTTCATTTCATTTTTTTCCACATACTTTTTTTGGAAATAATTTATATCACCAGTTCTTGTTTCTGGTATATCATGAAAAAGTGATAATAAAACAGCTTTACCGCTGTCTGCATTTAATCTTTCAGCTAAAATATATGAAATAACAGCTGTTCTAAAGGAATGAGATGATATATTTTGATTTCCAGTTCCTAGAAAATCAAAACCACTGCGTTTAAAACGATTTAATAAACCTGCTTCAAAAATAAAAGAAACTATTTGACTATATGATGAATTTTCAGACATAAAAAAGAAGTAAAATGATATAATAAGCATGTTTTAACCATGCTTATTATACCAATTAAATAATTAGAATGATTCTTTAAAAGCTTTACCAACAAGAAATTTAGGCATTTTTTTAGCAGGAATAACCATTTCTGCACCAGTTTTTGGGTTACGGCCTTTTCTTTCTTTTCTGTCACTTACAGTGAAAGTACCAAAACCAACGATAGTTACTCTTTCACCTTTTTTTAATGTTTCAAGGATTGTAGCTTCATAAGCAGATAACACTTTTTCAGCTTCAACTTTTTTTACACCTGTTTTTTGTGCAATAGAATCGATAAGCTCTTTTTTATTCACGTAAAACCTCCATAAATATATAGGATAGATTTGGATATTATATACAATTACTTCTACTTGTCAAGTAAAGATATACCTTTTATCCCTTATTTTATTAATTATTTATTTTATTAATAACTCTGCAATTTGAACAGCATTTGTTGCTGCTCCTTTTCTTAACTGGTCACCACTTACAAAGAATGATAAACCATTGTCGTATGCTATATCTTCCCTTATTCTGCCAACATAACATAAATCCTGACCTGATGCTAAAAGCGGCATAGGATATTGTTTTTCATCAGGATTATCATAAAGTTTAACACCTGGTGCATTAGAAAGTAACTCTCTAGCTTTTTCAGGAGTAAGTTTTTTCTCAGTTTCTATTAAAACGCTTTCTGAATGAGCAGTTAATACAGGCACACGGACACATGTAGCACTAACTTTTATTTCATCAGAATGAAGCATTTTACGAGTTTCGTTATACATTTTCATTTCTTCTTTTGTATAACCATTTTCAGTAAACACATCAATATGGGGAATAACATTAAAAAGAAGCTGATGAGCAAAAGCTTTTACTTCAATAGATTCACCTTTTGACCATGCTTTTGTCTGCTCCATTAATTCCATAGTAGCTGCAGCCCCAGCACCAGAAGCTGATTGATATGATGACACAACAACTCTTTTAATTTTCGCATAATCATGCAGTGGTTTTAAAGGCACAAGCATGATAATTGTTGTGCAGTTTGGGTTAGCAATTATACCATTATTTTTTAATGCGTCTTCTGGATTTACTTCAGGCACAACTAATGGCACATCTTTATCCATTCTAAAAGCAGAAGAATTATCAACAACTACAGCACCAGCTTTAACTGCAGATGGTGCAAATTCTTTAGACCTTGATGCACCAGCAGAAAATAATGCTATATCAATATCTTTAAATGAATCATGAGTTAATTCTTCAACAGTATACTCTTTGCCATTATACTGCATTTTTTTACCTGCAGACCTGGATGATGCTAAAAGTTTTAAATTATCAATAGGAAATTTTCTTTCAGATAAAATATCTAAAAAAGTCTGCCCTACTGCACCTGTAGCTCCAACAACAGCAACATTATAAGCCGATTTTTTTTGTGGTATCATAATATCCTCTCCTAAAATGTAAATAACTTTATAGCTTTTAAACAGGTTTTGTCAAGAATAATCATTCAAAAATAACAAAAAAAATTATCTTTGTTTGATTTTTACAATTTTAACAGCCAATTTTTTAAAAATAACTTGCTATTTAAGTTTATTTTATATATCATTATGCGATTTAGGGCTATTAGCTCAGTGGATAGAGCACCAACCTCCGGAGTTGGGTGTCGCAGGTTCAATTCCTGCATAGCCCACTAAATTATTTATATACTGCCTTATTAAAATATTCCATATCAGGAATAATATCACACCCTGTCCATATATTAAATGAACCTGCAGCCTGATAAATAAGCATAGCAAGACCATTTACAAGCTTTATGTTATCTTTGCTGTATAAAGATAAAAAAGAAGTCATTTGAGGCTTATATATCATATCTACAGCTGCTTCTTTGACCTTAAAGCCATAATCTGTATAAGGCTCCCCTTTTACCCCCATAGATGTGGCATTAATTACTATATCAAACTCTAAGCCATGTAAATCATCTAAGCTGCATATATCTGCATTATTATCGTATAGTAATGATAAATCTTGAGCTTTTTCTAAAGTTCTGTTTGCTATTACAAAATATTCAGGTTTATTCATTAATAAGTATGGTATTACAGCTCTTGAAGCACCACCTGCACCTAATAACAGCACTTTTTTATTTAATGTATTAATACCTGAAGTTTCAAGCATCATATGAAATCCAAAAATATCAGTATTATGTCCCACAATTCCATTATCAGTAAAATGCAGAGTATTTACAGCCCCAATACTTTTTGCTGTAATATCAAGCTCTGAGCAGAACTGCATTACTTCCTGTTTATAAGGAACAGTTACATTTACACCTTTAAAATGGAATTTTTGAAACATTATAATGGTTTCTTCAAGCTCTTCTAAACTTATATCATAACATGTATATCCGCCGCAAAGACCTGATTTATATAAAAAGTAGTTATGTATAAATGGAGAAAATGTATGAGTTAATGGGTTGCCAATTAAGCCTAAATTAATATACACTTATTTATCCCTTACTAATTCTTTTATATCCGAATGTTTATCTAAATTAATTATGCCAACAGAAAGCACAAATTTAATACCTTCTTCCACAGTAATATCTATTTCCCTGATATCTTTTTTAGGCACTACTGCAATAAAACCTGATGTTGGGTTAGGTGCTGTAGGAATAAAAACATTAACACTTTCTTCATGTGTAGAAGCTTCCTGCATAAAAGGCAGCGAATCTCTTACAAGAAATGCAATCATCCACATATCACGCCTTGGAAATTCTACAAGCACAACTTTAGAAAATGATGAGCCTGAAGTATTTCCAAAAGAATCTATCACCTGCTTTGTTGCATTATAAATAGAGCGTGCTATAGGGATATGAGTCATAATATTATCAAGCATCTTAATAAAAAGTTTACCAAGATACATTCTTGTAAATACCCCTATAATGAAGATAATCAAAAGTATAAGAACAAATGTACCTATTTGAAAAATATACTCACTAAAGTCATAATTATATTGATGAGCTATCTTTTTAACAATAGGACTTGCTTTTGATACAACAAGGTTATACAAAAAATAAAGCAGATATACTGTTACTACAATAGGCAGTAGAGCTAATATACCTGCTATAAAGATTTTTTTAATTTTTTGAGTACTACTCATAAGTTATAAAACTTCTATTTAACATTCCAGTTTTCAACTAATGTTAAAAGCTGGCTTTCTGGGTAAAGCATTTTAAAATCATTAATATTTTTATCAGTATTATTATCGTTAGATGATAATACATTTCTATAATACCATAATTCTCTCATTTCACCCTGTAAATAGTTTGCAGGAACAACATTCTGACCTAAATCATAAAGCATGCCTGCACTTAATTCTGAAAATCTGCCGCCAGCTTTTTGAAGCTCGCTTACAGCTTTTTCAGTATTACCATACATATAATACATTCCTGCACTGCGAACAGCAATATAATCTTTTAATGATGGCACAGTTGAAGATAATGCAGCAAATGCATCAACAGAAGCATTATCAAGCATTACCATTTCTGCAGCACTAAGAGAAGATACCTTTTTATCTTTAGATACACCATAAGCAGTATATCCTAAATATACAGCAATAAATAATACTACTAATGCACTTATTAAAATAACAATCATTTTAATATTATTCTGCATAAATGTTTCAAGCTTATCTACACCTGTATTATCAATATTGATTTTATCTTTTTTAGCCATTTTTGCCTCCAATAGCTTTCTCAAATATTATTTTATTATTATTAATTATATTTTTTATTTCATCATCACAGATACCTGCTCCAAGCATAATTTTGCATGCTTTTTCACTGCCTACAAAATCAGACGGACTATGGGCATCATTATCTATAACTAACATTGCACCAGCTTTCCTTGCCATATTAGCAACATGAGCATTAGTGTAAGAATGACTTTTTCTTGTAGTAATCTCAAGGTATACATTATTTTCTGCTGCAAGGCATGCATCTTCATAACTTATAAGCCCAGGATGAGCTAAAATATCAACATGAGCTTCTATTGCTGCCCTGTTAGTGCCTGGCATAACTGGCTCAGATATTGTTTCTCCATGCACTACAACAATATCTGCCCCATTATCTCTTGCTATTTTTGTAAGTGGTGCAATATCTTTTGGGTTTACATGAGTTATTTCTACACCAACAATCACTTTAAAATCAGCTGATGATTTATTAAACCATTCTTTAAACTTTAAATTTGCCTGCAACACCTGATAAATATTAGAGCTGTCCACATGGTCTGTTAAAGCAATACCAAGATATCCTTCTACCTGTGCAGTGCGTGCTACTTCAGCAGGAATAAGCATGCCATCAGAATGTGTTGAGTGAGTGTGTAAATCATAAATCATAATAAAACCTAAAATAAAGTAATTATTTACAAATTATAGTTTTTCAGTTATACTTGTTTTTTAGAGAAATGGCAAGTATATTATTTTAAAAAATAAATAATTTTAAAATGGGTTACTTATATGCAGGAAAACTTTGAAGTACGTATTAGAGAAATTGCTAAGCTGAAAAAAGGCTGGTCATTTGGTAAAGGTGAACCTTTCAGCGCAGAACATGTTGAAGTTGCAGCATTAGTAGCATTAAGGTATTACAAAAAATATGCTTTAACAGTCAGCGGCACACCTTCTGAAGATGGCTCTATTGACTTAATGTTTAATATTAAAGATGTATTTCTTGATTTAATAATACTTCCTTCTATTACAGATGTTACAGTTAAATATACCCATGGCATAGGCAGTAATAAAATAGAAGAAATGTGGGGCACTGTTTCAATAAGTAAGCTTGATGATATAATGGATAAATTTATTGGGTTATCTGAAAACCAAAAATAAGTTTTAAATTTAACTTAACTTATTAAAACAAATTTTACCTTAAAACTATTTTTATTATATTTATCTATAAGTTAGCTGTAAGTTAGTATATATTAAAGATTTTTTAGCATATACTATTTTAAAATTGATTTATTTTATAATATTATATTTGTAATATTATAAAGTATATTTATATAAATTTATTAATTATATTGTTTTTAAGTTATTTTATATATATCTTATAAAAAATTCTGCAAAATTTCTAAAATCTGCTGTCTAATATTTTATATTCAAATTACATAAAAAAACCTGCTGAATAACAGCAGGTTGTATATTATTTATTATCTTTTAAAAGCTTATAAATAATGGAATCAAGCAGAGCCTGATAGCTGGCATCAATAATATTTTCTGCAACACCAACAGTGCTCCATGTAGAAACAGAATCCTGACTTACTACAAGAACACGAGTTGTAGCCTGAGTGCCATTATGGCTTGATAAAATACGCACTTTATAGTCAACAAGTGCCATATCTTTCAGCTGTGGATAGAAATGGATTAATGCTTTTCTTATTGCTTTATCAAGTGCATTTACAGGGCCATTTCCACCTGCTGCTGTATGCTCCACTTCGCCATTAACAGATACCCTGACAGTTGCTTCTGCCATAGGTGCTACTGATAAAGATTTATTTTTTTCATCAATTACTCTATAGCTTAAAATATCAAAAAATTCCGGCAGAGTATTCATTGCCCTTCTAATTAAAAGCTCAAAAGATGCTTCTGCACCTTCATATTGAAAACCTCTGTTTTCCAGCTCTTTAAGCTGCTGCAGAACATTTTGTATAGTATCAGACTGGCTTTCAATATCTAAACCAAACTCTTTTGCTTTATATATTAAGTTACTTTTACCAGATAAATCTGATAACAGCACTCTTTGAGTATTACCAACAAGCTCTGGAGCAATATGCTCATAAGTTTTAGAGTTTTTTAAGATTGCAGAAACATGCACTCCGCCTTTATGAGCAAAAGCAGATTTACCAACATAAGGTCTGTGTGTATTATGCTTTAAGTTACCTATTTCATCTAAAAAGTCTGATAAGCTTTTTAACTTAGTTAAACTTTCATTTGTAACACAGTTATAGCCATATTTAAGCTGCAGGTTTGGAATAATAGAGCAAAGGTTAGCATTACCGCACCTTTCACCATAACCGTTAATAGTGCCCTGCACATGGCTTGCTCCACCTCTAACTGCAACAATACTATTAGCAACAGCCATTTCACAGTCATTATGAGCATGTATTCCAAAAGGATAATCGCCAAGTGTATTTTTAACAACTGCAACTATTTCTGCAACTTTATCAGGCATAGCGCCCCCATTTGTTTCACAAAGCACAACACAGTCTGCACCTGCATCACGAGCAGCAAGCAGAGTTTTCAGTGCATATTCTGGGTTAGCATTATATCCATCAAAAAAATGCTCTGCATCATAATAAACTTTATCCACTTTGCCTTTTAAATAGCGGACAGTATCATAAATAATATCTATATTTTCATCAAGAGATATTTTTAAAGCTTCTCTCACATGTAAATCCCATGTTTTACCAAAAATAGTAATATTAGGAACATTTGCTTCAAGAAGTGCCTGTATGATTTCATCATTTTCACATGTTTTTTTAGCACGCCTTGTAGAGCCAAAAGCAGATATTTTACTTATATTAATACTTTGGTTTTTCTTTAAAGCATTAAAAAATTCCATATCTCTAGGGTTTGAGCCTGGCCAGCCCCCTTCTATACAGTCTATACCAAACTCAATTAAACGTTCTGCTATTCTAATCTTATCAATAACAGTAAAGTTTACATCTTCAGACTGTGTGCCGTCCCTTAATGTAGTATCATATAAAAATATTTTTTTATTAGAACTATCCATTTTGTTTCTCAGTTATAAATGCACTATGAAGAACACGAACTGCAAGCTCAGTAAATTTTTCTTCAATTATACAGGAAACTTTTATTTCGCTTGTTGAAATCATTTTTATATTAATCTGATTATCTGATAATACTTTAAACATAGTAGCAGCAACACCTGAATGGCTTTTCATACCTATACCTACAATAGATACTTTAGATATGTTTTCATCAGATAATATTTCTGTAACGCCTGCTTCTTGTCCTAATTTTTCGCATGCTGCTTTAGCTTTAATAAGATCAGTTTTAGGAACAGTAAAAGAAATATCAGTTTTACCGTCTTCTTTAGCAACATTTTGGATAATCATATCCACATTTATATTTGCTTCCGCTAAACCTATAAATATTTGAGCAGCCACTCCTGGCTCATCTTTTACACCTAAAAGTGTTATTTTTGCTTGATTTTTATCACTAGTAACGCCTGAAACAACGATACGCTCCATATTTTTATCCTCCTTTGATGTTACAAGAGTGCCTGGTTTATCTTCTAAAGAAGAAAGCACCATAATGTCTACATTATAATTCATTCCAAGTTCAACACTTCTTGACTGCAGAACTTTTGCACCAAGTGATGCAAGTTCAAGCATTTCTTCATGGGAAATAGTATCTAATTTTTTAGCATTTTTAACAATTCTTGGGTCAGCAGTATATACGCCGTCCACATCTGTATATATTTCGCATACATCTGCTTTTACAGCAGCAGCTATTGCAACAGCAGTAGTATCTGAGCCCCCTCTGCCTAAAGTTGTAACATCTCCAGTTTCCACATTATAGCCTTGAAAACCTGCTACAACTACTATTTTGCCTTCACTAATTGCTTTTTTTATTCTATCGCCTTTAATATTAAGAATACGCGCTTTTGAGTGAGCATTATTTGTTTCCATACCTATTTGTAAACCTGTTAATGATATTGCATCATATCCATCAACTAAAAGTGCCTGAGTAACAAGTGGAATACATGCAGTTTCACCTGTTGAAACAAGCTGGTCATATTCTCTTAATGAGTAATCAGGTGTGATTTCTTTTAAAAGACCGATAAGTCTGTCAGTTTCGCCAGACATTGCAGAAACTGCAACAATTACATCATGGCCTTCGTCTTTTTTCTTTTCTACTATTTTTGCCACATTGCGTATGCGTTCTATACTGCCTACACTTGTGCCGCCAAATTTCATAACAACAAGACTCACAAATTCCTCCAATTTATTTTACTTAATTTTTTATAAATAATTCTGCTATTTTATAACCTTCTTTTAAATCAAAAGATGGCGATTTAATATGCTCACTATATGTTTTATTATCATCTGCCTTAATATCTGAACCATAAATAATGGCAGGTATTTTTTCAGATGAATGAGTTTTTAACTCAATAGGTGTTGCATGGTCTGGGGTAATTAAAAGCCTGTATTCGCCATACTGTTTTAATCCTTCTAAAATAACAGGCATCATCTGGCTGTCTATAAGCTCTACTGCTTTAATCTTTTCACTAATACTTCCTAAATGACCTGCTTCATCTGGTGCTTCCACATGAATAAAAACATAGTCATAATCTTTTAAAGCATTTACTGCATATTCTGCCTTGCCTTTAAAGTTAGTATCTGTATAGCCTGTAATACCCGGAACTTTAATAATATCCATCTCAGCACATACACCAATTCCTCTAATTAAATCTACAGCTGAGATAACTGCCCCTTTCACTTTATATTCATCTTTAAAAGCTGGAAGTGCTGGTTTTTTACCCTGCCCCCACAGCCAAATATTTGTAGCTTTACCAGTATCTATACTTCCATTAAATACTTTATTTTTTGCTCTGTTCATTATTTCTATTAATTTTTCAGCACCATTTCCTTTTGGAACATAAGAAGTAGTATCTTTATCACTTATATCATGTGGTGGAGTAGTAGATAATTCCATATTAGATACATTACGGATTACCATTAAATTTCTATAGCCTACACCTTTATAAAACTCTATGCCTTCCCCTTGAAATTCCTGATTTAAAGCATTTATAATATTTTCCACATATTTTTCTTCTATATGGTGAGCTGTAAAGCTTTCCATAATATTATCAGTAATGGTTACAGTGTTGCAGCGAAAAGCCATATCATTTTCACCAAGTTCTATACCCATACTGCATGCTTCAAGTGGGCTTCTGCCAGTATAATAATTTTTTGGATTATAGCCAAATATGCTTAAGTTGCATATATCGCTTCCTGGAGCCATACCATCTGGTGTTGTCTGGATATATCCACATATTCCCTGCTCTGCAGTTTTATGGATATGTGGAATATTTGCATATTCTATGATAGTTTTATTATCTAATTCCTTAATAGGTCTGTCAGCAAGACCATCACAAAGTAATACTATATATTTCATTAATTGCCTTCCACTCTGATTATCACTGTTTTTTCTTTAACAAATGATTTAGAATCTATTTCTTTTACTGCATTTATTATACTGCTGCCAATTACTTCGTGAGTCATAAATACAAGAGGCACGCAGCCTTCACAGTCAACACCTGCTTCTCTTTGCAGTGCAGAAGATACACTTATGCCATTATTTGCAAGGATAAGCCCTACTTGAGCTAATACCCCAGGAGTATCTTCTACCATTAATCTCATATAAAAAGCTGAACAAATATCTTTAATATCAATAATATTAATATTTTCTTCTTTTTCTACATAACCTAAAACAGGCACTCTTACATTTATTCCCTGAGCAATATTTCTTGCAATATTAATAATATCGCCAGCTACTGCAGCACCTGTTGCTTCACTGCCTGCTCCCCGTCCATAATGGAGAGTAGGACCTGTTTTGTCAGATTTAACATACACTGCATTAAATACACCATTAACCTGAGCAAGAGTATTAGTTAAAGGTATCATTGTAGGATGAACTCTAACTTCTATGTCATTACCATGTCTTTTTGCAATAGCTAAAAGTTTAATAACACAGCCAAACTCTTTTGCAATAGCTATATCTATAGGTTTAATATTTGATATACCTTCTACAAATATTTTATCCATATGCACAACAGTAGAAAATGCAATAGATGAAAGTATAGATAACTTATGAGCAGAATCTATTCCTTCTATATCAAAAGTTGGGTCAGCTTCTGCATATCCCTGCTTTTGTGCATCTTTTAATACTTCGCTGAATTCTTTACCTTCTTCTGTCATTCTAGTTAAGATATAGTTAGCTGTGCCATTAATAATGCTGTATATTTCATTAATATTATTAACTGCTAAATCTTCCTTCATAACTCTTATAATAGGAATACCACCGCCAACAGATGCTTCAAAGCCAATATCTACACCATTTTCATAAGCCAGTGGAAATATTTCACTTCCATAAGCAGCAAGCAGTGCTTTATTTGCAGTAACAACATGTTTTTTATTCTGCAGTGCTGCTTTTACAAAATCTTTTGCAAAAGTATAACCACCAACAAGCTCCACAATTATATGTATATCTTTATTAGTAATAAGCTCCATTGCATCTTTTGTTAAAATATCTACTTTAGGCAGATAGTTATCTTTAACAGTATCAATTTTAGTATCTGCAATGCCTTTAACAATAATATCTATACCTGTTTTACGCTTAACAGTCTCAAAATTATCCATTAAAGCGGCAACAGTTCCTTTGCCTACAACTCCGTAGCCTATTATTCCAACATTTACCACTTTATTCATAATAACTCCTGTAATCTAAATTTAAACTGTAATTATCTAATTTAAATTGTTATGTTATATAAATTCTTTTGTATAGTCAATAATTTTAATTAAAAAAATTACTAAAAAATGACTTAAACCAAAAAATTTCAATAAAAATGATTAATAAATATTTGATTATTTATTATTTATGTTATAAAATAATATAAATAAAGCCACTGAGAGATATATGTTTAAAAAATTTTTAAAAGCATTTATAGAATTTTGGAATTATCACGTAGAAGACCATTCCACAACTCTTGATATTTTAAAGGAAGGAAATGAACAGTTTACATCATATATTCTTCATTCTGCTCCTGTTAGTAATATAGAAAGAGTGCGTCAAATGGCTATACATGGTCAAAACCCACAGGCTGTTATAGTTACATGTTCTGATGCAAGGATTTCTCCAGAAAGAATATTTAATGCTGAAATGGGTGACTTTTTTATTATCCGCACAGCAGGTCATGTGGTAGGTGCTCTTGAAATGGGCAGCATAGAATATGCAGTTACTCACAGCAGAGTAGATATAGTAATAGTTATGGGACATGAAAACTGCGGTGCAGTTAAAAGCTGTATTGAAGACCATGATGGTGCTGAGCTTGGCTATATAAAAGATATTCTTCATGAAGTTCAGCCCTCAATAGACAGAGCAGAACAGGAAACTGATAATAAATTTGATTTATTAGAGCGGGCAGAAGATTTAAATGTATATCATACTGTAGATAAAATAAAAAGCAGTTCAATATTAAAACCATATATAGAATCAGGAAAACTTATTGTAGTAGGTGCAAAATATGGAATAGCTACAGGCAAAGTAACATTTTTTGATGATACAATAGTATGCCCTGTAAACTATAATAAAGAATCTTAAAGCTCAATAATAGTTACAGCATTACCGCCTTCATTATTTTCTGCTAAATAATATTTTGCAACTTTTGGATGAACTCTTAAATATTCATGGACTGCTTTTCTTAACTGACCTGAACCTCTGCCATGAACAATATATGCTTTATCATAACTTGTAAGCAGTAAATCATCTATAAATTTTTCAAGTAAATCAAGAGCTTCTTCAACGCGCTTTCCTACAAGCACAATCTCTCTTTTAGAGCTGCTTTTGCTTGTATTATTAGTTATTTTAACAGTTTTAGGTTTTACCTGCTCTACTTTATGGCCAACAATATCATTTTTTTTCATTTTCATTTTCATGCCATTTAAATCTACTGTTACATTATTGCCGGAAATCTCTAAAATTTTTACCTGACTATTATATTTATCAAGAAAAATAACATCATTTACTTTTATATCTTCAATAGTTATCTGCTTTGATTTTATATCTTCTATTTTAGATGATGTTTTTTTAATAACATTTTCTATTTCTTCGTTTGTAAGTTTTTCTTTCTGGTTAGCAAGTCTTTTGCTTTTTTGTAAAAGAGAGTATGCTTCTTCTAATAACTCTATTTCTTTAGAATTAAGTTTTTTCTGCAGTTCCTGGTTTGCAGCATTAAACACTTCTTCTTTTTCCTGCAGCTCTTTTTCTTTTGCTGCAAGTATTTTTTTAGTGTGTTCTGCTTCTGCAAGCATTCTATTTAATTCTTCTACCTGCACTTCTATAGAGGACTTATACCGCATTAATTCTTCTTCTGCATCTTGTATAATCTCTTTATTAAATCCAAGCCTTTCTGCAATCATTATAGGGTCAGATTTACCCATAACATCTTTTATTAATTTATATCTAGGGCTTAAAGTATCATAATCAAAATCTACTGCATAAAAGTATGCCTTATCGCTGTTAAGTGCATAATTTTTTACTTCAGTAAAGTGAGTTGTAAGGATAACAGTTGCACCCTTTTTTCTTAAATATTTAAGTATTGCAACTGCTAAAGATGCCCCTTCCCTTGGCTCTGTTCCTGTTCCTAATTCATCAAAAAGCACTAATGTTTTACTGTCTGCTTTTTCTACTATATTGTTAATATTTACCATGTGAGATGAAAAGGTACTTAAATCCATAATAATAGACTGATTATCGCCAATATCAGCTAGTATACTTTCAAAAGCCATAAATTTAAAATATTTACCAAAAACAGGAAGTCCGCAGTATGATATTAAGTGATTTAATCCTATAGATTTTAATGCTGCTGTCTTACCGCCAGTATTTGGACCTGTAATAATTATATGGTCGCCTTGATTATCTATTGTAAAATCAATAGGTACAGAATTATCACCTTTTCTTAAATATAAAAGCGGATGATGAACCTGAGAAAAAACCATACTGTTTCCAAGCTCACCAAAAGTATGCTGTTTATTAGAATAGAAAAGTCCTGTTTCTAAAATCATTATTAAATATGAATAGTTTTTTACTGTTTTATTTAAATCTACTAAGGAAGATTTAACAGAAGTAATCAATGTATAAATAATCTTTGCTATTTCTTCTGATTCTTCAATAATTAATTCCTGCATAGCATTATTTTCAGATACAATTGATGCAGGCTCTATATATAATGTCTGCCCGCTTGCAGATTTATCTTGAATAATACCTTGAATATACTGGCTGAAATTTGTTTTGCATGGAATAGTGTATCTGCCGTTTCTTAATACGATAACTTTATCCTGTATAAACTTATCAGCATTTGAAGAATTAAAAATATTAGAAAGAAGTTTGCGAATATTATTTTTAAACTGATTTAAAGAATATCTTATTTCCTGTAATTTTGGTGTTGCATCATCTTTTACTGCGCCTTTATCATTTATAGACTGGCTTATTAAATCTATTAGATATTGATATGATGCAAAACTTTCACTGTAAACTGTTAAATAAGAGTATTTCTTTTCTTCTAATGATTCTTTTATCTGTGATATTTTTACAAGGAAGTTTTTTATTATAACAAAATCCATTGGGTCAAAAGATTTTGTTTTATCTGTAAGAGAATAAAACAGGCTGAAAAAATCATTATCATCTTCAATAAATGATAAGCTTTCTCTATATTCTGCAGCCTGCCTTATTTCATTCTGCCTTTTATAGATACTTTCAATATCATGAAGTATATCAATAACTTTAAAGGATGATTTTGAAAATGATGAAACAAAATTATCAAGTAAAAATTCTTTAAAAGATTCAAACTCTAATGTTGCAATATCAAATTTCATATCATCCCTTATAATACTTATTTAAATGGATTAAATCTGTCTATATTAGAAACAGCGTTAAGTCTGTCATAGCAGTATGGCAGCACTTTCATTGTAGCCTGAGCAGTTTGTGAGCTTTTAATATCCTGCACAAATTTGATTTTATTTGGAAATACAGAAACTATTATCCAAAGTATAACACTTGCAATAAAAGCTCCTTTTAATATACCAAATGAAAAACCAAAAACTTTATTTACCCAGCCTAAATGTATAGCCTGTAATGTTCTATGTATCAGGTTGCCTAATATTATAACAATAACATATACGATTAAAAAGCCTAAAATATATGCAGCAATAGATGCGCCCTGTTTGCCAAAACCAACTGCCTGCATTACTTTAAAAAGCGGCTCATAAAGCATATAGGAACAAAGTAAAGCTAAAATTATACCTAATATACTGATAGCTTCTGTAATAAAGCCGTTAATCGTTCCTTTAAATGCAAAGACAAGTATAAATACTATAATTATAATATCTACTACGCCCATACTATAACATACCTTTTATTAACTCGCTTACTCTTTTACCTTCTGCAGAAGAACCAACTTTTGCCATTACATTTTTCATAACAGCACCAAAGTTTTTCTTCATATTGTCATCAAGAGAAGCAATAACTTCAGTAATAACAGCCTTAATTGCTTCATCATCAAGCTGAGCTGGTAAATATTTTTCTAACACTTTTATTTCAGCAAGCTCTTTATCTGCTAAATCCTGTCTGCCATTTTTTATATATATTTCAGCAGAATCTTTACGTTTTTTTATACTTGAAGCAACAACTTTAATAACGCCTTCATCATCAAGTTCTTTAATTGCAGCAATTTCAGCATTTTTAACATCAGATTTTAACATTCTTACAGCATTTAATGCTACATTATCTTTTTCTTTCATGTAGTGCTTAATGTCTTCTAAAATTTGTTCTTTTAAAGTCATATCTATCTCCCTTAATTATTTATTTGTATGGTATTGGGTCTTTTTCGCCTGCAAGCTCAAAACCTTTTAACCTTAATTTACAGCTTTCGCATACTCCACATGCTGCATCTTCATTTTGATAGCAGCTCCATGTAAGATGAAGTGGAGCTTTAAGCTCTATGCCTTTTTTAACAATATCTTTTTTAGTTAAATGTATAACTGGTGTAACTATCTGCACATCACTTTCTGGTGCAAGAGCAACTGATAATAAATCATTAAATTTTTCATAAAATATTTCTCTGCAGTCTGGGTATCCGCTGGAATCTTCCTCAACAGCACCAACATATATTTTTTTAGCCCCAATCACTTCTGCCCAGCTAACAGCAATAGAAATCATATTAGCATTTCTAAAGGGCACATAAGTAGAAGGCAGACTGCTTATAGTTGATGATGGAGTAGTATCTTCTTCCACTTTCATAGATAAATCTGTTAATGAAGAGCCGCCAATTCTGTTTAAATAGTCAATATCTACAGTCATTTTATTTTTTATGTTATAATAAGCTGCTATATCATCAAAAGCTTTATCTTCCCTTTTCTGAGTTCTTTGACCATAGTTTATATGTAAAAGAGAAACATCATATCCATCATTTACAGCACACGCAATAGTAACGCAGCTGTCAAGCCCGCCGCTTGCTAAAACAATAGCTTTATCCATTTTTACCTCATATATTAAATAATAAATAAG
The DNA here is from genome assembly GCA_944326705.1 of uncultured Mucispirillum sp. GTDB lineage: Bacteria > Chrysiogenota > Deferribacteres > Deferribacterales > Mucispirillaceae > Mucispirillum. The sequence continues at coordinate 53,521 of CALVEY010000002.1, read as the reverse complement.
ATTTATATAATAAAATAGAAAGAAAATAAAGATAAATTTTATAATTTTATACTTTTACTTATGATTTAATATAAAAAGAATTAAAAAAGGGAAGTTAAAAACTTCCCTTTATATAGATTATAAATTATTTGAATTATCTGATATTACAGGATTAATATTTTTTACATTATCATTTAATCCTAAATCAAAAAGAGCTGTTGGCTGATTACCATACTGGTTAACGCCATCAGTGCCTGGTTTAAGAAACGTATATAATAGAATAGCTAATGCCATAAGTGAAAGCGCAGCTAAACCAGCACCTTCACCAGCAATCATCATTATGATACCAGCTAATACAGCAGCACTAATATTTGTAACTACTATAAAACCAAGTAAATAGTATCCACTTTTGTCAAAATCATGAAATCTTTTAATTGCTAAAAAAACATTAATTACTAATGTAGCAATATTTATTACTCCATTAATAACATAATTTACTATAAGATTACCTTGTAAAATTGTACTAAAAATAACACTGAGAATTACTGATATAACCATAACAGAAAGCCAAAGTAAAAAATAAGAAAGTCTGTTTAATCTGCCCTCAGCACTAAAAAACAATCCTTTAAAATCCATACTCTCCTCCTAATAAAATAAATAATTTATGTATGTATTTAAGAGTTATATTCACAGTTTTTACTATATATAAAAAATATGTCAACAAAAAAGATTTTTAATATCTTTATTTTAAATTAACAATTGTATTTTATACTATATTTATCTATAAATATCAATAAATTATACCAAGTTATTTTATTTCATTTAACAGGTTTAAAAATTCTCTGTGTAAAAGCCCGTTAGATGCAATTAAGCTGTCGCTGTCCATATCGTGATATCTGCCGTCAAGCTTTGTAACAATACCGCCTGCTTCTCTAACAATAATTAATCCACCTGCCATATCCCATGGCTGCAGTCTTGTTTCATAATATAAGTCATATATACCGCGGGCAGTATAGCATAAATCAAGAGATGCTGCCCCTGCCCGTCTTATACCCCTTGTAGCTTTTAAAACTTCTTCTAATACTTTCATTAAATATGGCAGATTATCTTTTACATAAGGAAAACCTGTTGCTATTAAAGAATTAATTAATAATGATGTTTCAGATACTTTTATTGGTGTACCATTGCAAAAAGCACCTTTGCCAGTTTCTGCAGAATAAAGTTCATCTAGTATAGGATTATATACAACACCATATTTAGTTTCTGTATCAGTAATTACCCCAACAGATACCGCCACAAAAGGCACTCCATGCACAAAATTTGTTGTGCCGTCAATTGGGTCTATAAATATAACATTTTCAGCAGGATAGTTTCCTTCTGCATGGGTTTCTTCTCCAACAATAGTAAATGTTGGAAATAATTTCTGCAGTTTTTCTTTCAAAAAATTTTCTGTTTTAACATCATATTCTGTAACTAAATCTACTGCACCTTTATGTTTAATAGTCTTAGCAGAATGAAATCCACTACTTACTATATTACCAGCCTCTAAAACAACATCTGATATTTGTTTCAGCATAATAAAACTCCTTGATTATTTTTTAAAAATATATAATATACTTGTTTATGATAAACTATAATTACAAAGATATCAATACAATTAATTTTAATGTTTCAATAGATGAGTGTTTTAGTGAACTTAGACCTCATCCAAAATTTAAAGACTGCACATTTGATAACTACCATGATGATGCTGCATATCCATCACAGGCTGCATTAAAAGAATTGTTACGCAGTATTTCAAATAAAGAAAAAACAAAGAAAAAACGCTCTTTCTTTTCTAAAAAACAAAAAGAAAATAAAATAGCAAAAAATATTTATATTGACGGAACTTACGGCATAGGCAAAACTCATCTGCTTTCTGCATGTTTTCATAATTTTAAAGGCAGTAAAGCTTTTATGAGCTTTTTAGAATTAACTTATTTTATGAATTTTTCAGGGCTTGAAAAAACAATAGAATTTTTTAAGCCTGTTGATTTATTATTAATAGATGAATTTGACTTAGATGACCCTGCAACTACTAGAATGGCTGCCAGATTTATTGACAGTATTAATAATGATACAACAATCATTACCACATCAAACAGGCTTCCAAAAGAGCTTGGCGGCGGCAAATTTGATACAACCCAGTTTGCAAGGGAACTAGGTATTATTTCAGATACTTTTGATACAGTTACAGTTGAAGGTAAAAGTTTCCGTATTAATCTTGCTGCCTGGCAGGCTGTATTTTCTAATAAATCATTTAATGAAGTATTAGAAAACTATGAGCCTAAAAGAGATAAAATATTAGTTGATTTTGATGAATTAATGATAAAACTGCAGGATAACCACCCTTTTAAGTTTTTTGTAATTCCTAAAACATTTGATGCTGTATTTATTAATAACTTTAAACCGTTTACAAAATTAAATGATGCATTAAGGTTTACTATATTTATAGACCACTGCTACTATCATGATACAAAACTTTTCTTTAACACTCAGCTGAATGAAAATATTTTTCCAAAAGAGCTTATGGAAACATCATTTGAAAGGCAGTTTTTAAGGTGTAATTCAAGGCTTGATGAGTTAGGGCTGTTTTTTAAGAACTAATCTAATACATTTAAAATATATTCTTCTTTAAAGCCTTTTATACTGCTGTCTGTAACTTCAAGGCTTTCTGGAAGATATGATAATATATCTTTACATTTAGCTATATTATTTTCTGCCATTACTTTTAATATAATGCCCCTGTATGCTTTTGCAAAATGGCTTACCACTCTGCCCTGCTTAATAAACTTAAATGTAGTATATTTTTGCTTTATCTGGTAGAATTTTTCATAGAAACCAGCTCTTAAATCAACTATATCATTATTATATACAAATTCATCTAAATCATTTGAAAAATTATCTTTATAAAACTTTTCAAAAGCAAAGCTGCCTATTTTTGCACCCTGTTTTAGTTTGTAATGGGGGATTTTATCGCCTGCTGAAACTGGACCAAATAGATTAGAAAAGATTATAACATTATTTAATATATAATCTTTTGCATTTTGATTTAAAGTATCATAAGCGAGGTAAGAATAACTTACCCCGCTGTATCTTTTAATAGCAGTACATGTTGCAGCATCAAAAATATTTTTTTGATATTCTTTTATTTCTTCAATATTTTTTATGCCAAAAATATCTAAAAGCGTATCAGCACTGTGGCTGTTTATATATTCATTATATACATTAACAGCTTCTATTCTTTTTGCATATTTATCTTGAAAAATAAAGCTTTCTTTGCATATACTGCCGTATTCATCAAGTTTAGTTTTACTTTCGCTTGGTGAAAAGAAAATAATCATATTATTTTACTTTTTTTCCCAAAAACGCATTGTGCCATTTTCTGCAAGGCTTATATGCATATCATAACATTCTCTTAATATTTGAGGTTCATGATGGTTGCCAGTTGCTTTAACAGCTCTTTCAAAATAATCTTTTAAGTAATCTTTATATGCAGGGTGTGCACATTTTTCTATCATTACTTTTGCCCTGTCTTTTGGGTCAAGACCGCGTAAATCTGCAAGTCCCTGTTCTGTAACAATTACATCTAAATCATGCTCTGTATGGTCAACATGAGGCACTTTTGGTACAACTGCTGATATACCAAATTCATCTGTTTTACTTGGTCTGCATGATGGAGTGTGCATTATAGATACATAAGCAGCACGAGCAAAGTCACCAGAACCGCCTATACCATTTAACATTCTTGTGCCGCCAACAAGTGTAGAGTTTGCATGGCCATAAAAATCCACTTCAACTGGAGTATTCATAGAAATAACACCTAAACGGCGAACAACTTCTGGGTTATTTGATATCTGCATAGGTCTTAAAAGAACTTTTTCACGGTATGAATCATAGTTTTTCCACCAGTGCTCAAAGCCTTCATTTGATAATGATACAGATGTTGCATTAATAAATTTACATTTACCAGAATCTAAGAATGGTAAAAATCCATCTTGTAAAACTTCGCTGTATACTGTTAAATTTTCAAATGGAGAGTTAGTTAAGCCAAGCACAACTGCATTTGCAATAGAGCCAACGCCAGATTGTAATGGAAGAAGATTTTTTGGCATACGGCCAGCTTTTACTTCTGACTGGAAGAAATCTATAATATGCTGAGCAATAGTTTCAGATACTTCATCACTGCCCCTTACTGCCCTGCCGTTATCCGGCTTAGTTGATTCTATAATACCAACAATTTTATTTTTGTCTGTTGGCACAAAAGGAGTACCTATTCTTTGTCTTACATCTGTGATAGGAATAATTTTTTTATAAGGTGGTATATCACTTACAAAAATATCATGCATACCTTCAAAAGATGGATTGTGAGTATTTATTTCTACAATGATTTTATCTGCCATAGTAATAAATTCTGGAGCAGCACCAACTGAGCCTGCTAAAATAATATTACCATTTTCATCTATTGCAGAAGCTTCAATAACAGCAATATCTAAACCGCCGCCACTGTCTTTTGTATAAAAGCCGTATAAGAAATCCTGTGAAAACATAGATAAATGTTTGTCGCCCATTTTTATTGAGCCGTCATTAATTTTTTTATTTAATACTTTTGCTGTTTGATACGGCCAGCGCATATTAGTTAATTCTAATTCTGCCCATCTGTCTTCAACTTCTGCACCCATTGATGCACCAACAAAAAGATTAAAACGCCATTTTCCTTTTAAATTATTTTTTTCTACATAGTCTGCAATAACAAGCGGCATTACTTTTGGATAACCTACTGGTGTAAACCCTGAAAAACCTACATTTAACATTCTTTTTTCTGTCTCTTTAAATAAAGGGATAAGTTTTTCTGGTGTAGTAATTTTTGAAAGCAGGCTTTTATCCCGTATTCTGTTTTCTAATTCAGACATAATGAGTCCTCCTTTTTTATGTTTATTATAATTATCCTTTATAGTTTACAGGTATATAATTACAAAACGGCTCTTCTGAAAGATATGAGCCTGTAACAGCGTATGCTCTTGCACGGCAGCCGCCGCATACTTTTAAATATTTACAAACGCCGCATTTTCCTTCATAGCGTCTAAAATCTCTTAAATCTTCAAAAAGCGGTGATGTTTCCCATATTTCTTTAAGTGATTTTTCAAAAACATTACCTGCTGATTCTGGAAAATATGAGCATGGAAGAACATTACCTTCAGAGTTAACAAAACAGATTGTTTGTCCTGCTATACAGCCTTTGCCGCCGCCTGTAGAAAATGTAAGAGAGCGGCGCTCTGTATCTTTGCCTTCTTCTTTGCTTTTTTCATGCCATATTCTATAATATTGTGGCGCGCATGTTGGACGAACTAAAATTTCATCTTCCTGCCTTTCCATATTATAGTGCCATTCTAAAATTTCTTCATAATCTTCTTTTGAAACAAGCTCTTTAAATATTTCTTCGCCCCTGCCTGTTGGCACGATTAAAAACATATACCATGCATGAGCACCAAGAGATTTTGCTTTTCTAAATGTTTCCATAATATATGGCTGGTTTCTTTTTGTAAAAGAAGAATTGATAATAAACTTAATACCATGTTTATTAAATAATGCAGCAGCTCTTTCAACACCTTCAAATGCTCCTGCAATACCGCCTCTGAAATCATCATGTACTTCTGCATTTGGACCGTCTAAGCTCATAGATACAATTCTTATACCTGATAATTTTATTTTTTCACATACTTCATCTGTAACAAGCACACCATTTGTTGCCATAGCCATTTTAAGCCCTGCATCTGTGCCGTATTTAGCAATATCAAAAACATCTGGTCTTGTAAGAGGCTCGCCGCCTGAAATTACAACAACAGGTGAAGCAAAAGAAGATATATCATCTATTAATTTCTTAGCTTTATCTAAAGTAAATTTACCAACAGGAGAAAATTCCTCTGAAGAAGAACGACAGTGAACACATCTTAAATTACATGCTGATGTAATTTCCCAAGCCATCCATTTTAAATCCCATTTTTTTTCTTCCATATATGCACCTTAAAATTTTATTCTATAAAAAATAATTTAAACTAATTTATATTATTATATAAAAAAAGTCCATTTGATTATCACAAAAAAATACTTTTTTTATATTTTTTACACATTTACTCTAAAAATCTTCCGTATCCGCCACCTATAGAGTATATAAAATATGCTTCTTCCACATTAAGCTGATTTAATTCATAGGATTCTGGAAGCGGCACTTTGCCCATATTTTTAATAACCCGCATAACTTCCCTGTCAAGATTAGGATATCCGCTGGATTCTAACATTCTTATATTTACTATAGACCCGTCTTTTAAAATTGAAAAGGATAATTTTACAACACCAGTTTCCCCTCTCTGTATAGAGGCTGTTGGATATTCCCATAACTGATATATACGCCTGCGGAATTTTGCAAAATATGAGGCATATCTTTCTTCAAACACATTATATGATGCGCTGTCCTCGCCTTTAGGCTGCTCTTTTTTTGCATTAGCTATTCTATCAATAATATCCTTATTATCATAAAGATTTAATTTATGCTCAGAAGTAGTTTCCTGCTCTAAAGTGCTTTCTTCCTGTTTATTTTCCACTTTTGGAGGTATAATATCTTTTTTAGGCACATCTTTACTGGCTGCAGCTCCACCACCTTCTGTGCTGCCGTCACTTGTGCCGTCACTTTTGCCACCACTTACATCGTGGTCAAGAGTAGTTTCTGTATCATCTGTTTCAGGCTCTGTGGAATAAGGATGGTTACCTGTTTCTTCTTTTGGTATAACCTCTATTTCTACAGGCTCGCCTTTTGGATGATTTTCCTGTTCTAGTTCTTCACTTGTAAATTTTACAAAAAATATTATCAATATATGTAATAATAATGATAAAAATAATGTAACTGCCAATAACTTATTAGACTTCATATCACCTAACATAATCTATATAACAAATTATTATAGCATTAGTTTTAAAAAAATAAAAATTATTTTTTTTATAAAATTACTTGACATATTCAGGCTCAAGTCACATATTATAATCATACTAAGATAAAAGGTGCTGTATGAGTATAATGAAATGGGACCCTTTAAAAGATTTATTTTATATGGAAAAACATATAGATAAGCTGATTGCTAAATCTTTTAAAGAGCAGTCAAATAACTGGAGCCCTGTTGTTGATATTATTGAAAATGATAATATTATTATTTTATCTGCAGAGCTTGCTGGTGTTAATGAAAATGATATGGAAGTAAGCATTAGTGATGGCATACTTTCTATAAGCGGTGTTAAAAAGTCATTAGAAGAAAAATATGAAGGTGATGACTACTTTTATAAAATAGAAAGTGTAAGCGGAAAATTCTGTAGAAGTTTTGCAATACCTGCAAATATTGATACTTCTGCTGTTAAAGCATCTCTTAAAGATGGTGTATTAAAAATAATGCTTACTAAGACTAATAAACAAAACAGTAAAAATATAAAGATAAAATCTGAATAATATATTGAGGTTAAAATGGCTAAAAATTATTATGACATACTAGAAGTCAGTAAAACAGCAACAGAAGATGAAATTAAAAAAAGTTATAGAAAACTGGCTAGAAAATACCACCCAGATGTAAACCCTGGCGATAAAGAAGCAGAAAATAAATTTAAAGAGCTTTCAGAAGCTTATGCTGTTCTTTCTGACCCAGATAAAAGAAAAGAATATGATTCTATAGGTCATGAAGCATTTACAAGCAGCGGCCATGGATATAATTTCCAAAATATGAATTATGAAGATATGAGAAATTTTAATTTTGGCGGCACTTCTTTTGAAGATTTATTTGGCGACTTCTTTGGCGGTTTTTCTTCTAGAACATCAAGAAGTAAAGCAAAAGCTGCAAAAGGCTCAGATATTGTATACTCTATAAAAGTTCCATTTGCTGATGCTGTAAAAGGCACAACTTATGAATTAAATATTAATAGAGATGCACAGTGTCCGTCATGCCACGGAACAGGCGGTAAAAAAACAACATGTTCTGCCTGTCATGGAACAGGAATGGCTAGTGACGGCTCATTCTTTGCCTCCCCTTGCAGAGCATGCTCAGGAACTGGTGAAAAAGTAATAGAGCCATGTGCAAAATGTAAATCAAAAGGATATGTGCATATTAATGAACATATTAAAATAAAAATACCAGCAGGTATTGATAATGACTCTAAAATAAGAGTTTCAGGTAAAGGAAATGCTGGTGAAAATGGTGCACCAGAAGGCGACTTATATATTAAAACTACAGTTATTGACAGCCCAGTATATGAAAGAAATGGCAGTGACTTAACTATAAATATGGATATAGATATTTTTGAAGCTGCTCTTGGAACAAAATTAACTGTCCCTACCCCTTATGGTGCTGTTAATTTAAATATTCCAGCAGGAGTAAAAAGTGGGCAGAAATTAAGACTGAAAGGCAAAGGTATGCCTGTTTTAAGAAAAAATATTAATGGAGATTTATATGTAGTAATTAATATTAAAGCTCCAGAAAAACTAAGTGAAGATGTAAAAGATTTACTTGCAAAAGCACAAGGTTTAAGCCCAAAACTTGATAGAAGTGATATTGTAGCAAAAGGAACTATATAAGGTATATCATGGATAATAATTCGCCTAAATATATGATAAGCATTGCTTCTGAAATATTAGGACTTCACCCGCAGACATTAAGGCAGTATGAGCGATTAGGTCTTGTAGTGCCTTGCAGGGTTGATGGTAAAAACAGGCTTTATTCAGAAAATGATATAGAAAAATTACAGTTTATAAAAACATTAACACAGCAGCAGGGAGTAAACTTAGCTGGTGTTGAAATAATATTAAATATGCGGGAGCAGATAACATTATTAAATAAAAAAATACTTCAGATTGAAACAAGTATTCAATCAAAATACGGTGAGGATATATCCATTATGGATAGAAATACAAATAATATCCAGACCATAAAAATAGAAAGAGAAAAATAGAGGATGTATTTACTATGATTAACTACAACAAAATGACAATCAAAGCACAGGAAGCTTTGCAGGATACTGTGAAATTAGCAGAAAGTTTATCCCACCAGATGCTTCAAGTGGAACATTTAACTTATGCAATACTTACTCAGCAGGACGGACTTATACGCCCTCTTCTGCAAAAACTTGGTGTAAATCCTGATATGACTGCAGCAGAAATTAAATCAATACTTGATTATCTGCCAAAAGTATCAGGCTCTATGCAGCCAACATTATCACCTGATGCTCAAAAAGCAATAGATTATGCTTTTGACACAGCTAAAAAAATGGGTGATGAATATGTATCAACAGAACATCTTCTTTTAGGTGCTGTTGAAAATGCAGGATATTCTTTAAGAAAAATATTTACAAGTAACGGCATTGATGAAAAAAATATTAATAAAGCAATTAAAGAAATAAGAGGCAGTAGTAAAATAGTTGACCAAAACCCAGAAGAGAAAATGAATACTCTTGAAAAATACACTATTAACTTAACAGAAGCTGCAAGAAATGGCAAGCTGGACCCAGTTATAGGCAGAGATGAAGAAATAAGACGAGTAATACATGTATTATCAAGAAGAACTAAAAATAACCCAGTATTAATTGGGGAACCTGGTGTTGGTAAAACAGCTATTGCTGAAGGGCTTGCTCAAAGAATTGTAAGCGGCGATATTCCAGAAAGCCTTAAAAATAAAGTTATTGCTGTATTAGATATGGGCGGATTAATTGCAGGCACTAAATACAGAGGTGAATTTGAAGACAGACTTAAAGCTATTTTAAAAGAAATAAAAGAGTCTGATGGCGAAATTATATTATTTATAGATGAAATTCATACTCTTGTAGGGGCTGGAGCAACTGACGGAGCAATGGATGCTGCAAATATTTTAAAACCATCGCTTGCAAGGGGCGAACTGCACTGCATTGGTGCTACCACACTTGATGAATATAAAAAATATATTGAAAAAGATGCAGCTCTTGAAAGAAGATTTCAGCCTGTTATAGTTAAAGAACCATCTGTAGAAGATACTGTTTCTATTCTGCGTGGTTTAAAAGAAAAATATGAAATACACCATGGTGTTAGAATAAAAGACAGTGCCTTAGTTGCTGCTGCTCATTTAGCTAATAAATATATTGCAGACAGGTTTATGCCAGATAAAGCAATAGATTTAATAGATGAAGCAACTGCCCGTTTAAGAATGGAAATAGACAGTATGCCAGCAGAACTTGATGAACTTGAAAGGCGTGCAAGACAGCTTGAAATAGAAAGACAGGCTCTGAAAAAAGAAACTGATGCAGCATCTAAAACAAGATGTGATAACATTGAAAAAGAATTAAGTGACTTAAAAGAAAAAATAGGCACTCTTTCTACTCAATGGAATAATGAAAAAAATATTATTAAACAGTCACGAGATATTAAAGAAGAAATAGAAAATACAAAGCATCAGGCAGAACTTGCTGAAAGAAGCGGTGATTTAGAAAAAGCCAGCCAGTTAAAATACGGCACTCTTGTTGAGCTTGCTAAAAAACAAGAAGAAGTTACTGAAAAACTTAAAGATATACAGCATGGAAAAGCTATGCTTAAAGAAGAAGTTGATGAAGAAGATATTGCAGAAGTAGTATCAAGATGGACTGGCGTGCCTGTAACAAAACTTTTAGAAGAAGAAGCAGATAAACTTTTAAATATGGAAAGCTACCTGCATAAAAGAGTTATAGGACAGGATGTAGCTATTAAAGCAATAAGCGAAGCAGTTAGAAGAAGCCGTGCAGGACTTAATGACCCAAAAAGACCTATGGGCTCATTTATCTTCCTTGGCCCTACTGGTGTTGGTAAAACTGAGCTTGCAAAAGCACTTGCTGAATTTTTATTTGATACAGAAGATGCCTTAATTCGTATAGATATGAGCGAATATATGGAAAAACACTCTGTGGCTAAATTAATTGGTGCGCCTCCAGGATATGTAGGTTATGAAGAAGGCGGCCAGTTAACTGAAAAAGTTCGCAGACGCCCTTATTCTGTAATACTGCTTGATGAAATAGAAAAAGCTCACCCAGATGTATTTAATATACTGCTGCAGCTTTTAGATGACGGAAGATTAACTGATTCTAAAGGCAGAGTTGTAAACTTTAAAAACACAGTTGTTATTATGACATCAAATGTTGCTTCGCAAAATATTATGGAAGAGTTCTCTCATGATGGCACTATGGAAGAAAAATATGAAAAAATAAACCAGATTGCTATGAACGAACTTTCTATGTATTTTAAACCTGAGTTTTTAAACAGGGTTGATGATATTATAGTATTCCACCCATTAACAAAAGAAAATATTGCTGAAATTGCAAGGCTTTTAATTAAGGGTGTAGCAAAACGATTAGCTGAACTGCCTGTTGGCTTAGAAGTAGATGACAGTGCAATAGATTTAATTGTACAAAGTGGGTTTGATGTAACATTTGGTGCAAGACCTATGAAACGTGCAGTTCAAAGAATGATAGAAAACTTAGTAGCTGAAAGTATCATTAAAGGCGAAACTAAACCAAATACTACTATTCATCTTACAGCAAAAGATGGAAAAGTAGTAATCCAGTAAAAATTTATTATAATACCTTGCTGATTTTAAACAGCAAGGTATTTTTTTTTCTGTTTTTTCTCCACAACAAATACAACTTGCTGCCTGTTCCAAAAAAAGGCTCATAAGAAATTTAGTGGCAAAGATAATGAAATAACTTAGAAATATCTTTTAAAAGCAGATATTAAAGTTGTTAATATTTAAAACCATATTTTTAAGTTCATTAAATATTTTATCTTTATTATTATATATTTATAAATATTTTCTAAAAAAATAAAGGTAAGTTAGTTTTTTTTATCCATAATTTCTATAAACATAAAAAAAACCTAAATTTATAATAAACTTAGGTTTTTATAGAATTTATATAATATTTTAAATTTAAAGCTGATATATAAATATTACATATGTTTATTTAATGCATTAATATAGACATTTTTTGGCTGCATACCAATAAACTGTTCAACAATTTTACCATCTTTCATGATAATAACAGTTGGAATACTCATAACACCAAACTGTGCAGCTAAATTTTGGTTTTCATCAACATTTACTTTACCAACTTTTACTTTGCCGTCTAATTCTTTGTGTAATTCATCAATAGTTGGTCCAAGTAATTTGCAAGGTCCACACCAAACTGCCCAAAAGTCTACAAGAACAGGTTTATCACTGTTTAAAACCTCTTCTTTAAAATTGTTTTCATTAAATTCTAGTGCCATAATTAGCCTCCTTTTAATTAATACTAAATTTATCTTTTTTTCAAAAAAAGTCAATGGAAAAGACAAACTTTTTTATGAAAACATTTTTCGCATATATCAGTTTCTGAATACTGACAACCACTTATAATACCTAACCTAGTCAAAGAAAAATCATATTTTGCTGGGTCCTCTGGGTTTAAATCTCTAAAAAAATCTGTTACCTTAATAACTGCTTTCTTACCTTTCTCATTTTTATCTATGATACCTAAATTACATGCTAAACGAAGTATATGTGTATCTGAAGGCATATAAAGGCTTTTTTTATTAAATTCATTCCAAAAACCAAAGTCAACTTCATCTTTTCTAACCATCCAGCGTAAAAACATATATAAACGCTTAGATGCAGATTTACCTGGCACTGGAAGTAAAAAATTAAGCCCTTGAGTAATTTCATCTAAATGTGAGCGAAGAAGTATTATACCTTTATCTATATTTTCTACAGATACAGCATCTGCTGCTTTAAAAAGATTGTATATACTGCCGTATTTATCATAAACTTTTTTCATTAATTTTGAATATGCTGCAACATCTTCTTTAGTTTGAAATCTATAATAAAGGCTGCTGTTTATTTCTGTATTTAAGCTTTCAATAGAACTGCCTGCAATTTCAAAATATTTATATAAAAACCCTTGTATTGCTTTCATATTGCCATAAGCAAAAGATGCAGCAGTAAAAGCTATAAACTCAGTATCTCCTTTTATTTCATGGGGAAATCTTATAGGGTCAGAATAAATAAATTCTTTATTATTATAATATTTATACAAATACTCTAAAAAACTATAAACCTTATCTTTATCTGCAGGAGTCATCTTTTTTTACCTGTAACCGTGTAATATTAATATTATGCAGCGGCATATACTGGCGCATAAGCTCAATTAAATTAAACCCGCCGGCATTACCTGCTTTTAATATTATAATACTCTTTTCTTCATTATATTCAACTAAATAATCTTCTATATTTACAGCTTTCATTCCGCCCTTTTTATCCTTTTTGCTGTAAGATAGTTTATTTTCTTTTTTTATTTCTTTAAATACATTATTAGTTTCTTCAGCTAACTTATAAGTAGATATAAACTCTGTTCCAGTTTTCATGGTATTTATCTGCCTAATGCTTTTTGCCTTTAAACCAACTGGTAAATTTTTATTAAAAATTTCTATAAAAATATCCATATTTACAGCAGCAGATTCAAAACTCATAATTTCATTTTCACCTTCCATACCAACAGGCAGAGGAATCCATGTATTTATTTTAGGATGTGGATTAAACCCTTGACTGTATGATAAATCTACCCCGCTTACAAGAAGACTGTGAATAAATATCCTATTTAAATCAAGAGCAGAGAAAAATACACCTGTGCCGTATTTTTCATATACAACTTCATACTGGCAGATTGTTTTATTTTCTTTTATTTCTGGTAATATATCTGTAATATCTTCTGATTTTTGCGGCTCTAATATTTTAAAATCACATACGCCGCATGCAGAACATTTTCCATTTCTGCAGTCAATAGTTGCCTGAGCCTGCTCTGCTTTTTCTATTTCCTTTTTATAAAACCTGTCACTAACACCAGTTAATATATTAGACCATGGTAAAATTTCATTTTCCTGATATCCTTTTTCTGCTACTAATGATATATCAATACCTATTTCATTACACAATTCAGTCCATTTATTATAGTCTACAAAATCATCCCATGCATCAAGATAAAAACCATGCTCCACTACATACTCTAATGCTTTAGATACATTTTCATTACCGCGTGATAAAAATGCTTCTAAAAGACTCATTCTTGTATCATGAAACTTAAATTTAAATTTTCTTCTGCGAAGTTCATCTTTAAGCATATACATTCTGCGTTCAAGTTCGCTTTTTGCCACCTGCCCAAATCTTTGAAATGGAGTATGCGGTTTTGGTACAAAGTGAGAAACTGATACAGAAATATCAAAAGAGCCTTTTTTCACTTCCTGCACTGCTTTTTTGATTTTTGATGCAGTATCTGCTATGCCTATAATATCTTCATCTGTTTCATAAGGCAGCCCTATCATAAAATAAAGCTTCACACTTGTATATCCATTTTCTGCAGCAAGCCTTACAGCAGATAATATATCTTCTTCTGATAAATTTTTATTAATTATATCTCTCATTCTCTGAGTGCCCGCTTCTGGAGCTATTGTAAACCCAGATTTACGAACTTTTGATATTTCCTTAAATAATGTTTCAGATACACTGCTTGCTCGTAATGACGGTGTTGATAATGAAACATTTTCAGATGACAGTTTTTTATTTAAATTTAATATTAAAGGCTCTATTTGAGAAAAATCACCAGTAGAAAGAGAAAGCAGCGAAGCTTCCTGATGACCTGTTTTTTCTATCTGGTTTAATACATCAGCAACTATATTATCAGTATTTCTTTCTCTTACAGGTCTGTATATCATACCAGCCTGACAAAATCTGCAGCCTGCAGTGCAGCCCCTTGCAATCTCTACAGACACTCTATCCTGTATTGCAGGGATTAACGGCACAATAGGTGCATAATTAAAGTCGCTTTTATTAAAATCTAAAAATATATCGCGCATTACTTTTTTATCTTTTTCTATACTTGGAATATACAAAAATGGATATTGATTTAATGCAGTTAATATATCTTTTCTTGATGTATTTTTATCTTTTAATTCTTTTATATGCTCTAATACTTTTCTAAGGTTTACATCACCTTCACCAATATAAAAAACATCAATAAACGGAAGCAGTGGTGCAGGGTTGTATGTACAAGAGCCCCCTGCCATAATAATAGGATGGTTTTCATTTCTATCTGCTGTTTTATATGGAATATCAGCATATTTTAATATGGATAGAACAGTAGTATAGCTCATTTCATAATGTATAGAAAACCCTAATACATCAAATTCTGAAAGCAGCATTGATTTTTCAAGACTTCTAAATATATCTTTTCCAAAATAATCAAGAGCATCTTTCCACGGAGCAAAAAAACGCTGGCAGTAGACTTTATCTGATTTATTTACTCTTTCATAAAGCAGTTTATAGCCTACATGGCTTGAACCTATCTCATAAATATCTGGAAATATCAAACAAAAGTTTAATAAATCATTATCATTTTTAATAATAGAATTAAGCTCTCCGCCAATATATCTGGCAGGTTTTGAAACATTAATAAGTTCTTTTATATTCATTTCTATCCCTTTAATCTGTTAAAGAATATCTTCTTAAGTGTATAGAGTTAACTATACCTATCATTGTAAAAAAAGAAAGCAGAGATGTACCGCCGTAGCTGACAAAAGGCATAGGTATACCTACAATAGGCACCATACCAACAGTCATACCTGCATTAATAATAAACTGGAAAAATATATAACAGCCTACACCCATAGCAATAAGCTTACCCGAGGCTTCATTAGTTTTCATAGCAATACTGAATATTTTAAATATCAAAAATAAGAAAAGCAAAATTACAACTGTTCCACCAATAAGCCCCTGCTCTTCATTAATAACTGAATATATAAAGTCTGTATGGCTTTCTGGTAAAAAACTTAAATGGGCCTGAGTTCCACCAAGAAAACCTTTACCATTAATACCGCCGCTGCCAACAGCCACTTTTGACTGCTCTGCATGGTATCCATCACCCTGTTTATCCTGCACTAATCCAAGAAATACTTTTACCCTTGTCTGCTGATAATCATGCAAATGCTGCCAGCCTACAGGCACAATGATTGCAACTGCAATTAATGCTATAACAAATACATGACGCTGCACTCCAAGCATAAGTAAAAGCATACCCCAAACTGCAACATAAGTTAACGCTGTTCCTAAATCAGGCTGGGAAAATACTAATAAAAATGGAGGTATTAACATCCATGATTTTTGAAGGATTTTTATTAAACTAAGTCTTTTTCCATCAAAATCCATAAAAAGCCACGCAAGAGATATTACCCATATTATTTTAAATATTTCTGAAGGCTGCAGCCTTAAAGGACCAATACCTATCCACCTTTGTGCCCCCATTTTAATATGTCCTAATACCAAAACTATTAAAAGCAGAAATATACCTGCGCCATATATAATAGGTGTAAACCTTACAACTTTTCTATAATTTATATAACTCATTACAAAAAATGAAATAATACCAAGTACAAGCCACATAAGCTGTCTTTTATAAAAAGCATCTGTTTCACCAGTATATGGGTTATAACCTGCACTGTATATTGATACAATACCAATGCCAGCAAGGCATAAAACAGCTGCTAAAAGCACATAGTCAGTTTCTAGTAAATATTTTTTAAATTTAGCAAACATATATTAACCTTTTAGTTTTCATCTGGAGTAACATACCCCATATCAAGCATTTTTTTAATTACCTTTCCACCTATTGGAGCAGCACTTGCACCGCCACCGCCGCTGTTTTCTGCTAAAACAACTATAACATATTTAGGGTCCCTTGCAGGAAAAACACCTGTAAACCATGCATGGTCTCTATATTCTTCTGGTATTTCATCTTTTTCATATTTTTCAGTAATCTTTGCACTTACAACTTGAGCAGTTCCTGTTTTACCGCCTATTTTCATTTCTTTTACTCTTGCTCTGCCTGAAGTGCCGCCTCTTTTATATACAGCATCTATTAAACCAGCCATAATATTATCCTGTATATCTTTTGGAACATATATCTGGTGCTTTAACTCTGATTCTTTTTCATTATATTCCCCAGTCTGCTGGTCTATAATACCTTTTAATATTCTAGGCTTATATATTTTACCGCCGTTAAATACACCACTCATCATAACACCAATCTGCAGCGGTGTTGCAGTCATATAACCCTGACCAATAGATGTATTTACTGTATCCCCAGGATACCATATATCGCCTCGTGCTGATTTTTTCCATTTTCTTGAAGGATAAATACCTGTTTTTTCATTAGGTAAATCTATACCAGTAAGCTCTCCAAGAGATAATATTTTTGAATAATATTCCATTTTATCAATATCAAGAGATAAACCTAAATTATAAAAATAAATATCACATGACTGAGCTAAAGCTTCCTGCATATTAACTTTTCCATGGCCGCTTCTTTTCCAGCATCTGTATGAAAAATATGAGTTTAAATGGAAAATACCTAAACATTTATAAGTAGTTTCTGGTGTTACTGCCTTTTCTTCATACCCTGCTAGTGCCATAGCAACTTTATATACAGAGCCTGGAGAATACTGCCCCTCAATAGGTCTGTTTATTAATGGGCTTCTTTTATCTCTGTGTATCCTTTCCCACTCTGTTTCATTAAGATATGGTGTAAACATATTTAAATCATAACTTGGTGCAGAATATAAAGTAAGCAAAGAGTTATCTGCAATATCTAAAACAACAACAGCACCTTTTTTATCTTCCATAGCTTCTGCTGCATACTGCTGTAATTCTGCATCAATTGTTAAAACAATATCATTACCTGCCGTTGCAGGGTCTTCTTTTAATATGTTTACAATTCTACCCCTTGCATCTCTTTCAATATCCATAGAACCTGGGCTTCCACGCAGTTCTTCTTCATACTGCAGCTCTACCCCCATAGTTCCAATATAGCTGCCCCGTTTATATATATCTTTATTTTTTTCTATATCATAAGGAGTTGCTTCGCTGACATATCCTAAAATATGGCTGAAAGAAAGACCATCGGCATATTTTCTTACAGAGTGCAGCTCAACACTTAGGCCTGCAAAATTATCTGCATATTCTTCAAAATATGCAATATCTGATATATTTAAACCTCTGCTTATTAAAACAGAAGGTATTCGTCTGTCTTTTAAGTCTTTTATAACTTTATCCATATCAAAATCAACTACTTCCTGCACTCGTTTAAGCATACCTATAACATCATCGCCACGCCTAATATCATCTTTATTTAACACAAGGTCATAAGATGGAGTATTGCTGACAAGCAGTTTCATTTTAGAATCATAAATAAAGCCTCTTTCTGCAATGATTTCTCTTGTTTTTATTCTGTTTCTGTTTGCATCAACAGAAAGCTGTTCGTATTGTATAACCTGCAAAATAAATAATCTTGCAAATAAAATGCAGGAAATAAATACAAAAATTGCAAAAAACAAAATTATTCTTTTTCTATAATAACCTAAAAGGTCATCTTTTAATGCTGCGAAAAGCACTTCTAAACTCCATTAAGTAATAAATAATAAGATAAATAATAAAATCAATTATACTGATTTTTAATATATATATAGATGATAAAATAATATTATAACCTAATATAATAGAAAAAAATATGTTATATGATAATATTGCAAAAATACTAAAAATAATTAGTGAAAAAGATGTTTTTAAATCAAACTTATACTCTGTAAACATTTTTATTAAAGACATAAATAAGAAAAATAATACATTTAATCCAATATATGAACCAGCTGAATAATCTGAATATAAACCAAAAATTATAGAATAAGGCAGGTATGTTTCTTCACTTATTTTAGAAATAATAAGCATATATATAATAATAGAGAAATTAACATTTGATAAAAAATGAAATGTAGTATGGGATAATACATAACATAAAATCAGTATTAAAATAACAGACACATATCTATTTTGAATTATTTTTAACAACGAAAACATGTTCCAATTTATAAAAATCTTCGGACTGTTCTATAAATACTTTTTGAAAAAGACCAGTATTATCACGAACTATTTCCGATACTTTACCTATCCTTATACCTTTTGGGTATAACATTCCAAGCCCTGATGTAACAAATACATCACCAACACGTACATCATCTAATCTGTCATAATAATCAACATACAAACGCCCTTTACCGTCACCACGCATAATACCAGATACACGAGTTCTGCTGTTCATTACGCTGACATTTGATGATATGTTTAATATAACATCTACTTCACTTGTTGTTGCATAAGTATTTGAAACCCTGCCAACTAATCCCTGAAAACCTATAACAGGGTCATTTTTTTCAACACCATCAATAGTGCCCGCATCGATAACTATATTTTTAACATAGCCGTCACTTACACCAATAACATTAGCAGGCATTTGTTTAAAATCATAAGTTCTGTATAATCTTAGAAGAGTCTGCAGCCTTTCACTTTGACTAAGTTTTTCAGATAATAAAGTATTTTCAAGAGTTAAATTATCAATTAACTTTTTATATTCTTCATTCTCTTTTTGGACATTTACCAAATTAATGTAAGAATTCCAAATATTACCAATACCTGAAAATACTTTATTGGTGAGAAAAATGGCTGGGTTTACAATATTACCTAATAAACCACGAAATGGACCTTCAACATTAATATTTCTTGCCTGCACTATTATAATTAGCAGTATAATAATGATTACAAGAAACAGCCTTTTCCACTTAAACATTTGTTATTCTACAGCAACCTTTTTAAGCAGTTCTAAATCATCAAGTACCTTGCCTGAACCTAAAGCAACAGCTTTAAGTGGGTCATCAGATACAATAATAGGTAAACCTGTTTCGTGAGATAAGCGTTTATCAAGATTTTTCAGTAATGCACCGCCACCAGTTAAAACGATACCTCTATCAACAATATCTGCAGAAAGCTCTGGCGGAGTCTGCTCTAATGCTATACGAACAGCATCAACTATTTTAGCAATAGCATCTTTTAATGCTTCTCTAATTTCAGAATCAGAGATTTCTATTGTTTTAGGAATACCAGTAACTAAGTCACGGCCTTTGATTTCTGTTTTAATTTCATTTTCTAATGGGAAAGCTGAACCAAGTTTGATTTTTAAATCTTCGGCAGTAGCTGTACCTATTAAAAGATTATACTGGCGTTTAATGTAGTTGACAATATTATCATCCATTTCATCACCGCCAACTCTAACAGAGTTTGCATATACTATACCAGATAATGATATAACAGCAACTTCTGTTGTGCCACCGCCTATATCTACCACCATATTACCTGATGGCTCTTGAATAGGAAGCCCTGCACCAATAGCTGCTGCCATTGGTTCTTCTATTAAATAAACTTCTCTAGCCCCTGCTTGAATTGCAGAATCTTTAACCGCTCTTTTTTCAACCTGAGTAACACCAGATGGAATACAAATAACCATTCTAGGACGAACAAGACTTCTGCGGTTATGGACTTTAAGAATAAAATATCTAATCATTTTTTCAGTAGTGTCATAATCTGCAATAACACCATCTTTCATAGGTCTGACAGCACTAATATTTGCTGGAGTTCTACCAAGCATATTTTTTGCTTCCTGACCAATTGCTAAAATTTCTTTTGTATTACTATTTATGGCAACAACAGAAGGTTCGCTGGAAACAACCCCTCTGCCTTTAACATATATAAGAGTATTAGCTGTGCCTAAATCCACAGCTAAGTCGCTGGAAAACATATTGTACATAAAATTCATCGACATTCTTACTGTACCTCACACACTATTATTGTTAAGACTATACACTATATATAAAATACTCTATTACATAAATTATCTTATATATATTGTATAAAATGCCGAAAGGGGGATTTGAACCCCCACAGGTTTTACCCCACAGGTACCTGAAACCTGCGTGTCTACCAGTTCCACCATTTCGGCATATATGATTATTCTACACCAACCATTACAGATGTAGATTTAATAACTGCATAAGCTTCTTTGCCTACTGCTAAATTTAATGATTTAACAGCATCCATAGAAATAGTAGCAGAAATAATATTGCCGCCACCAATATCTAATTTAACGATAGCATTAACTGCACCATTTTCAATTTCTTTTATAGTGCCTTTTAATTGATTTCTTGCACTTAATTTCATAAAAGCTCTCCTTTTATTTTTACGAAAAAAGTTTACTATAATAAATTTTAAATTGCAATAATTTTCTTATGTCAGGCTATTTTTTTCTAAATTTAATAAAAACCTTTTAATCTCTGCACCAAGTGCATAACCTGAAATATTTCCATTAGAATGAATTACTCTATGGCATGGAACAATTATTGGCAGTGGATTTTGCCCGCATGCAGAGCCTGCTGCCCTGTATGCTTTTGGGGATAAAACCTTTTCTGCCAGCTCTTTATAAGATATTGTGTTACCATAAGGAATATTTAATAAAGACTGCCACACTTTCTGCTGAAATAAAGTGCCTTCATATTTAATGTTTAAACTAAAATTTTTACGACTTCCACTAAGATATTCATTTATCTGTATAAAAGCATTATTTATAATTTCAGTTTCTTTTAATATATGATTATCGTTTTTATATTTTCCTATAGAAATATATCTTATATAAAAATCATCGACAGTAATATTTAAACTGCCGATAATAGTATTATATGTATAATAGTATAATTCCATACATTAATCCGTAAAAGTTCTCATAATACGGCTTCTTGTTGGGTGCCTTAATTTACGAAGAGCTTTTGCTTCTATCTGTCTGATACGTTCTCTAGTAACTGTAAACTTTTTACCAACTTCTTCTAATGTATGGTCAGAGTCACAGTCTATACCAAATCTTAGTCTTAATACACTCGCTTCTCTCGGTGATAAAGTATCAAGTATATTTCTTGTATGCTCTTTTAATTTTAAATAAGTTACTTCATCAGATGGATTTTTAGCAGATTTATCTTCAATAAAATCTCCAAGGCTTGAATCTTCATCTTCACCAATAGGTGTTTCAAGAGATACAGGCTCTTTTGCTATTTTCATAACCTTTTTAATTTTTTCAACAGGTATATCCATTTTTTCAGATATTTCTTCAGGTGTTGGCTCTCTGCCTAAATCCTGCTGGAGATTGCGTGTAACTTTCATCATTTTATTGATAGTTTCTATCATATGAACAGGTATACGGATTGTGCGTGCCTGGTCTGCAATAGCTCTTGTAATAGCCTGCCTAATCCACCATGTAGCATAAGTTGAAAACTTGTATCCTTTAGAATAATCAAATTTTTCAACTGCTTTCATAAGACCAATATTACCTTCCTGAATTAAATCAAGGAACTGTAAACCCCTGTTTGTATATTTTTTAGCAATACTAACAACAAGTCTAAGGTTAGCTTCAATAAGTTTAGATTTTGCACTATCAGTTACATGCTCACCTTCTAAAAGGCTTTCATAAATCTGCTCAAACTCTTCTTTTTCAATACCAATATTATTATAGTGATTATTTATTTTTTCAAGGGATTGAGTATGTTTACTGATTATAGTATTTATTTCTTTTTCACGCATACCCTGATTAGATGCAATAGTAGTTATTTCTTCTTGAGTAATATTGAACATATAAGGCGTTTCAACTTTTAAAATTTTAGCTACCCTATTAAGCTCATACATACTGTCTTGAACAGTATCATAAGTGATTTTAATATCTTGAGATATTTCATTGATAGTAGTAAAGTTAACTTTAATATCTAAAAGTTTATCAGTTAATTCTTCTATTGATGCTTCTAACTCTGCTTTTTTCTTTTTCTGTTCATCAGCAGGCATATTTTTAGCATTTTTTCTATATTCTTCAGCTAATGTAATATCCTGACGAAGTTTATTAACTATTTCATCAATAGTATCAAAAAACTGAGCTTTTAACTGAGCTTCTTTATTATCTTTAATTTCTTTAACTGCTTCTTCGTCCATTTCTTCAAAATCTTCTTGAAGCTGTTCCATTTCTATATCGTCTTCTTCTATATCTATAATATCTTTAAGACGCATTGTATCATTTTTAACACCTTCTGAAAATTCCATAAACTTAGTTGCAGTTGATGGAAAAGAAAGGATTGCTTTTATCACTTTTCTCTGACCTTTTTTAATTTCTTTTGCAACATTTACTTCATCTTCTCTATTTAAAAGCGGTATATTTCCCATTTCTTTTAAATAAAGACGAACAGGGTCATCAGTGCTTAAAACTTTTTCCCCATCTTCCTGATATTCGCCATCAAAAGATGATAAACCATCTTCATCATCTTCATCATCTTCATCATCTATTACAACATTTGTAGGAAAAATATTTCCTTTTTTACTTTTATTATCTATAACATCAATTTTAAGCTGTGAAAGTAATGTTATTATTTCATCAAGAAAATCACTTGTTGCTGCTTCTTCTGGCAGTGCATCATTAATCTCATCAAAAGTAAGAAACCCTTTTTCTTTACCCAGGGTTATTAATTGTTTTACTTCAGGTAGTTTGATCTTCTTTGACATAAAATTTATTCACCATCCTTATTTTTACCTGCAATCAGTTTTGTAAGATTATTTAATTCCTGCAAAATTCTGACTTGTTCTGCTTTGTCAGTAGTTGTACGCATTAAATCTATCAACTCACGCTGACGCTTTTTTAGATAATTAAGCTCAATCTGCCGTTTATTTTTCACTGCTTCATCATAAGCATTATCTTCTGCAATTTCCCGCATTGCAAGCTCTACAAATTGACTGCCTAATTCATGCATAATGTCTTTAATATCCGAAATTTTCGGTAAAAATTCAAGTATTTTTTTTAAAATACTTTTGATTTCATCATTATTTATCATTTCCAGATTCATATCTGCAAGCAGTCCGTCTACAATATCTACTGGTAAATGAGATAAACATGCCACAAAATCCATCTCGCATAAGTATAAGTTCTTATTAACTGACTTATTGATGACAGCATTTTTTTTATATCGGTTCACTGCTAATTCTTCTTGAATATTTTCTTTTTTCAAACCGAATATATCTGCTGCTGCTTCAATATAATAATCTCTCATGTGCAGATTTTCTATTTTTGCAAGCATATCTTTTACTGATTTAAACCTTACAAGCTTAATATTAAAATCATTTTTGGCAGAAAGTGCCAGTCTTTTAATCATATGTATAAATAAATCTTCTCTTTTATCATATAATGATTTAAAACTGTCTATCCCATAATTTAATATATAGCTGTCAGGGTCATCAGTCTGTGGTAAAAAAACAACCTTTGGGAAAAGTCCGCTTTCTGCAAATCTTTCAAGGCTTCTAAATGCTGCTTTTTCTCCTGCACTGTCACCATCAAACATAACAGTGATTTCATCAGCATACCTTTTTAAAAGAGCTATCTGCTCATGAGTTAAAGCTGTCCCCATAGGTGCAACTGCATTTTTAAAACCACTTTTATAAAGACGCATCACATCAAAATAACCTTCTACTATAAGGGCATTTCTACTTTGTTTCATAGCGTCTTTTGCTTTATCTATATTAAATAATGTATACCCTTTATGAAATACAGAGCTTTCAGCTGAATTTAAATATTTTGGATTTGAGCCATCTAAACTTCTGCCTGCAAAAGCTGCTATTGAGCCTGTTACATTTTTTATAGGCAGCATTAATCTGTTAAAAAATCTAGCATATGGAGCGCCGTATTTTGATTCTTTAAAAAATCCTGAATTATAAAGAATATCTTTTGGAAACATTTTATAAACTGCAGAATAATCCACATCTGAAGAAAGAAAACCTATACCAAACTCATTAAAATCATCATCATTAAAACTACGGTCTGATATATATTTTCTAGCTTCTTCCCCTGCACTTGTATAAAAAAGCTTCCGTGAAATTTTCTGTATTTCATCATGGAGAGATATTATATCTTTAGAATGACTGTTTTCTTCTCCATCATATTCCACATTAATACCATATTTTTCCGCCAGAAATATAACCGCATCTTGATAGGAAAAACCAAGCCTGCGCATTATAAATGTGATGCCGTCACCTTTTGCATCACAACCAAAGCATTTAAAAAAACCTTTTTCGCTGTCTACTTTAAAAGAAGCAGATTTTTCATTATGGAAAGGACAAAGCCCCCATAAATCTCTGCCTTTGCTGCGTAATTCTACATAAGGCTCTATAATAGAGGCAATATTTATTAACCTAATCTGTTCAAGCATTGATGAGGTAAACCGTGCCATAAATATTTCAGCTCCTTATAGTAGTAAAAGATTTAATATATATTTTTTTAAAATAAAATCAATAAAGAATTTAAAAAAAGTTAAATATTTTTTAAAAAGAAAAACCTGCCCTTTTATATTAAGAGCAGGTTTGAAGTTAATAAATTATTTGTGTTTTAATTGACATGCAGTGCTGCAGCATGAAGGTGTACTGCCATTTGAGCTGCCGCATGCACAGGAACATCCTGCTTTACCTGTTAATGTTTTATATATTTTTCTGATGCTTATAAAAGCAGCCAGCAAAACTATTAATACTACAATAATATTTCCTAACATAAAATACCTCCTTATGTTAAATAAAAAGTCTGCCCACCTGATATATTATAAATGTTACAATATATGCTACAACAGTCATACCAAAGAATTGGAAAAATGCCCATTTCCATGAGTTGCTTTCTCTTTTAACTATTGCAAAAGTCGCCATACAAGGTGCACTTAAAAGAGCAAATACCATAATAGCAAACCCTACAAGTGGAGAATAGTTTTCACGAAGTTTATCTCTTAATGCTTCAGAATCTTCCCCTGCTTCACCAAGAGAATAAACTATACCCATTTGAGCAACAAACACTTCTTTTGCAGCAAAAGCACCGATTAATGCTGTGCCAATTTTCCAGTCAAAACCGATAGGTGCAAGCACTGGTTCAATAAATTTACCAATTCTTCCTGCTGCACTGTATTCAAGCTCAGCTTCTGCCACTTTATTATTAATATCTTCTATCTGCATATTAACTTCATCAAGCTCTGCTGCAATTTTTTCTGCCTTTGCAAGCTCTCTTTCAGTTAATTTTGAATTAATACTTTCAGCTTCCTGCATATTTTCATCAGTCATAATTACATAACCAATTTCAGCAAGCTCCGCAGCTTTTTCTTCAGCAGCCTGCT
The DNA here is from genome assembly GCA_944326705.1 of uncultured Mucispirillum sp. Classification (GTDB taxonomy): domain Bacteria; phylum Chrysiogenota; class Deferribacteres; order Deferribacterales; family Mucispirillaceae; genus Mucispirillum. The sequence goes on along the minus strand of CALVEY010000002.1, from coordinate 27,348 downwards.
CTAACTCAGGCAGACCTTGTTCAAATTCTGCAGCTTTTTCTGCTGGGAATAATGGGAATACTGTTAATGCCCACATTACAATAGACACAAATAATATGATTGTACCTGCTTTTTTAAGATAAAGCCAGCTGCGTTCCCACATCTGCATTAAAACACCTTTTAATGTAGGAATACGGTATGGCGGAAGCTCCATTACAAATGGTGCAGATTCGCCTTTTAATACTGTCATACCTAAAATTTTTGCAATAACTATTGCCATTACAATACCTATTAAGTATACAACCCATAAAACTAAAGCCTGATTTTTATCAAAAAATGCTGGAATAATAAGTAAATATATTGGCAGTCTTGCACCGCAGCTCATAAACGGAGTTACAAGCATAGTTAATATTCTATCTCTTTGATTATCAAGAGTTCTTGTTGCCATAATTGCAGGAACAGAGCAGCCAAAACCAATTAAAAATGGGATAAAACTTTTACCATGCAAACCGATTTTATGCATAACTTTATCCATAATAAAAGCAACACGCGCCATATATCCACTGGCTTCAAGTATGGCTATTGCTATAAACAGAAAGATAATATTTGGCAGAAATACAATAACACCGCCAACACCGCCAATAATACCATCTACAACTAAAGACCTAAGCAAATCATGAGTTATCAGAACACTTGCTTTATCTCCTAAAAATCCAAAAAACTGCTCTATCCAGCCCATAAATGGGTCACCAAGAGTGAAAGTTAACTGGAATACTAAATACATAAGACCTAAAAATATAGGTATACCAAGAACTCTGTTTACTAAAACAGAATCTATAGCATCACTCATATTATGGCGCGCTTCAACTGTTGTTGTAACACATTCCTGACATGCCCCAGAAATAAAGCCGTATCTGGCACTTGCTATTGCAGTTTCTGGTGAATCACCAAGCATTTTATTAATATCTATCTCTGCTCTTTTCACTTCTTCTGCAACAATTGGCGAAGGAACAACCTGCATAACATCTTTATCACTTTCTAAAAGTTTAACAGCAAGCCACCTTGTATTATAATTTTCTATATTAGTAGAATGCTGTTTAATTAATTCTTCAACAGAATTAACATATTTTTCTATAACTTTATCATAAGTGATTACTGGATATTTTATCTCAGGCACTTGTGCAGCTTTAATAGCTTCATCAAGTATATTTTTAACGCCGTCACCTTTACTGCCCACTGTTTCTACTATAGGCACCCCAAAAAGATTAGAAAGGCTTTTAATATCTATTTTAATACCCATTTCCTGTGCCATATCTTTCATATTAAACACAAAAACAAGTGGTATTCTAAGCTCCATAAGCTGTACAGCTAAATAAAGATTTCTTTCTAAATTTGAAGAATCTATAATATCAACAACTACATCTGGTTTTTCATTGATAATAACATTTCTTGCTACTACTTCTTCAACAGAATATGCTGTTAAACTGTAAGTACCTGGTAAGTCTATAATTTTTAACTGTTGATTATTATATGTAATTACACTTTCTTTTTTTTCTACTGTAACTCCAGGATAGTTACCTATATGCTGCCTTGCCCCAGTTAACGCATTATATATGGTAGTCTTGCCAGAATTAGGATTACCAGCAAGAGCTATTGTTAAATTTTCTTTCATATCAATCCTCATAGATAATTTTAGATTAATGTACTTTTTTAGGATAACCTAAAAAATATTGCAAAAAAAATAATAAAATTATATCATTTCAACTTCTATTTTAGAAGCTTCATCTTTTCTTAAAGATAAATGATAACCTTTCACTTTCATTTCAACAGGGTCACCAAGTGGAGCAACTCTCTCAACTTCAATAATAGTTCCTGTTGTAAGCCCCATTTCTGTAATTCGTTTAAAAAGATTACCCTTAGATGTAATCTTCACAACCTTACAGCGTTCTCCAGGACGAACATCGTTTAATTTTTTCACAATACGACCTCCTTGCAGTTGTTTGCTGTGATTTTCATGCACTTTATCTGAAATAGAAGATATACATTCCTGGCAAACTTCTAGAGAAATAGCTTTATCACAATGACTGATTTTACCATTTGCCCATTCTTCGCCACCCCTAGGGCATATCTCAATAAATTCAGCAAACCTGGCAAGCTTATCAATAATTTCTACAGATATACCATGCTCCATAGCACAGGCTGCTTTATCAGCCTCCTCCACTGAAACCCCTAAAACCTTAACAAAAAAATCTTTCAAAAGCTCATGGCGGCGTAATACATCCATTGCTGCCATACGCCCTTCATTTGTTAAAGTAATCACATCATAAGGCGCATAGTTTATCATACCTTTATCTGCAAGCGTTTTTAATGCACCAGTAACAGATGCATTTGAAACATTAAGCCGTTTTGCAATATCTTTTGGTCTGACAGCTTCTTTTTCAGATATAATAAGGTAAATCGTTTCCAAATAATCTTCTAAACTGGAAGTAAGTTCTTCACTCAAATAAATATCCCATTTGCACTAATAAATTATTTTATTTATAAATATACCATTTTACTAGACAAGTCAATATAAAATCTTATTGAGATAAAATATTTAATAATAAAATTAAAACCCTTTATTATCAATTATTTAAATAATAAATAAAGCAAATTTATTAATAATTATTATCAAAAAAATATATTATGAACTTTTTATAATCTTTTTATGTCATAAAGTTTGTAACTAAAATAAAAAAAGAAACAACATAAAAAAACAAGTAAAAATAATATGAGAGGTATGTAATGAAAAAAATTTTTAGGAAAATCCACCTTTATATGGCACTTTTTACTATTCCTGTTGGTATTATGATAGCATTAACAGGTGCAGTATATGTTTTAGGTGCTGACCAGGATACTGGAGCTGAAATTAAAACATATACAGTTAATCAGATTATTCCAAAAGGCGAAGAAGTAGCATTTTTAGAAAAATGGACAAAAGAAAATAATGTAAAAATGCCAAAAGCAAATGTATCTATGGATAAAGCAAAAGTAAACAGAACTGTTGGCAGTGCCGGCTATGTTGTTACATTAAAAGAAAAAGATGGTGCAACAGAAATTATCACACTAGATAGAAGTATTCTTGGCGATATGATTATGCTGCATAAAGCAAAAGGCGGTTTATTATTTAAAATAATGATGGTTTTATATGGTATTGTTTTAATAGGATTTTACATTTCAGGGCTTGTTATTGCAGTATTTAAGAAAAATGTTAACGGGAAACTTGTTCCAAAAACTGAAAGTTATGTTGTAATAGCTGCAGGGTTTATTGTAACTATCATATTAGCAGTGCTGTCACTATAATGTATAAAAGATTTATAAACTGTCGGGAAATGATTTCCGACAGGTTTAGATTGTCGAAAAAATACTTTTTTTTCGCCAGTCCGAAGCCAGCCTAATAATGTTCTCCAGCCACTTTTTCATATTCATCCTTATTCAGTCGGGAAAAAGTGTCCTCGTAAAAAACACTCGCCGCATTTATTAGGCTATAAGGGTAACTAAACTTGGATACACGCTCCAAGTTTAGTTAAACAAATTAATTTTTAATGTAGATAATATTTCTTATTATAAGTTTAAAATAATAAATAACATTTTTGACAGTATGAAACTGTCGTAAAGAGTTTGCGACAGTTTTTTATCTCCAATAAATATATTATTCTTCTGATTTCTTTTTGCGTCTTTTTTTCATATTTGCAGGCATAACTTCTATTATCCTGCTGGCAAATTTAGTTTTATTTAACTTTTCAACTGCCCTTTTGCTGTCTTCATCTTCCATATTTATAAAACAAAATCCTCTAAACCTTCCGGTATCTTTATCTTTTATAAAAGCAACAGACTCTACTTTCCCATATTTAGAAAATAACTCTTTTATACTGTTTTCTGTAACGCCATAATCTAAATTACCAACATAAATACGCTTCATATTTCACCATAAAAGTAAATAAATAGAAAAGCATATTATATAATTAATCATAAAAAAACAACTTTTTTTATTATAAATCATAAAAAATACTTGTATATTGCAAATATTACTGATAGTATTAAGTATTTACAAAAGAAAGTTTTTTTGGAGGCGTTATATGGAAACAAGTATGATTAGAAATGTGGCTTTTATTTCTCACGGTGGTGCTGGGAAAACAAGCCTTATAGAAGCTGTCTTATATAATACTGGTGCTACACAAAAAATAGGCAATATAGAATCTGGAACAAGTATGATGGATTTTGACCAGATAGAAATAGAAAGAAAATTTTCTATTAATGCGAAAGTTGCTTCAGTTACTTGGAATAAAAACCTCCTTAATATTATAGATACTCCAGGATATACTAACTTCCTGCATGAAACAAAATGTGCTTTATCTGCTGTTGATGGTGCAGTAATTATTGCATCAGCTATTACTGGTGTTAAAGCTGAAACTATCAGAGTATGGCAGTATGCTGAAGAATATAATCTTTCTAAACTTATCTTTATTAATAAAATGGATAAAGAAAGAGCTGATTTTTACAACGCGCTTGGTGATATTGAAAAAGCATTTGGTATTGTACCTCTTCCAATATTTTTACCAATAGGAAAAGAAAGCTCATTTAAAGGGATTATCGATTTAGTTAGAATGAAAGCATTAATGTACCCTGCTGAGCCTACTGCTCAATATACAATAGAAGATATTCCAGAAGATTTACTTAGTGAAGCAGAATTTCACAGGCAAAAACTGATAGAAGCAGTATCTGAAACTGATGATAACTTAATAGAAAAATATCTTGAAGGTGCAGAATTCACTGAAGAAGAAATCAGAAAAGGTCTTAGAGAAGGTGTTGTTACAAAAAGATTTGTTCCAGTATTCTGCGGCTCTGCTATTAAAAATATTGGTTCTAAACTGCTTTTAGAAGGCATTATTGATTATCTTCCATCACCACTGCAAAGAGAAGCTGCCTTTGCAATTGATGATAATTCTGGTGAGCCAGTTGATGTAACTGCTGAAGATAAAGAATTTTCTGCTTATGTATTTAAAACTTTTGCAGACCCTTATGCAGGAAAACTTACAATCTTTAGAATATATTCAGGCTCTATTAAAAATGATACATCAATATATAATGTTAATAAAAAAGAGTATGAAAAAATTACACAGCTTTATATACTGCAGGGTAAAAACTTTGTTAAATGCGATGAGCTTACTGCTGGTCAGATAGGTATGACTACAAAATTAAAATATACAGAAACATTTGATACATTATCATCAGATGCAGACCCTATCACATTCCCAGTAGTAACACTGCCGGAACCTGTTATATCTTTTTCTATAACTCCTAAATCAAAAGAAGATGAAGATAAAGTTTCTTCTGCCCTTCAAAAACTTATGGAAGAAGATAAAGGTTTAAAACTTAGAAGAGATGATAAAACTGGTGATTTACTGCTTTCTGGTATGGGACAAATGCATATTGAAGTAGTTGCAGAAAAATTACTGAAAAAATTTAATGTACATGTAGAATTAAATACACCAAAAGTTCCATATATGGAAACTATTAAAATAAAATCAAATGGACAAGGCAAATATAAAAAACAATCTGGTGGTAAAGGCCAGTATGGAGATGTATGGCTTGAGCTTTCTCCTCTTGAAAGAGGCGCAGGTTTTGAATTTGAAGATAGAATTGTTGGTGGTGTTGTTCCTCGTAACTTTATCCCTGCAGTTGAAAAAGGTATTGTAGAAGCTGCACATGAAGGTATTTTAGCAGGCTACCCTGTGGTAGACTTTAAAGCTGCTTTATATGACGGCTCTTATCACTCAGTAGACAGCTCAGAAATGGCGTTTAAAATAGCTGCTTCTATGGCATTCAAAAAAATAGCAGCAGAAGCAAAACCTGTTATTTTAGAACCAATTATGATAATAGATGTATATGCTCCAGAACAATATGTTGGTGCTATAGTTGGCGACTTAAACTCAAGACGCGGCAGAGTAACAAATGTAGAGCCGCAAACTGCAGGACAGCATATTAGTGCATCTGTTCCAATGGCAGAAATACTTAAATATGCACCTGATTTAAGAAGTATGACTGGTGGACATGGTATGTTTACTATGGAATTCAGCCATTATGAAGAACTGCCAACCCATTTGGCAACAAAACTTATTAATGAGAAAAAGGATTAGTATATAAAATAATTTAGTAGATGAAATATTATGCATAACTTAAACCTTTATAGTTATTATGATAAATCTCTTGCGGATGTTAATAGAGAATATTTAGAATCTTTAAAAAACAAGCCAAAAAGAGTATCTAGGAGTAAATTAAATAAAAAAGTTGCGTTAGCAGCTGCCATTACTCTTGCAACTGGATTAATCATAGCTAACTATTTAGGTGTTTTTTCTGAAAAAGTTGTGGAAGTGGTGGAAGCACCTCCCCCAGTAGATACTAGAACAGAAGAAGAAAAACAAGGATATGTCCAAATACAAATTTTTGAGTTTGCAGATACTCCTGTTGAAACAATAACGGAGCCTGCAACTCAAAATGATAATTATACAGGCAAGGTTATACAAACCGCCAAAGCAGAAAATATTGCAAAACCTGCTGTAAATAATAGTAAAGAAGCTGAAAAAAATACCGATAAAACAAAAGAAATTGAAAAACAGACTGCTGCTAAAAGTGCTGCTGTAAAAAAAGAACAGAAAAATACAGAAAAAAAAGCACCACCACCTGCGCCTGTTATAAAAAAATATTCAATATTATTTGAAAATATTGATGAAAAGCAGTATAATAAAGTAAAAAAACTTAGCGAAAAAAATAATACCAGACTTGAAGTTGTAGATGCCTACTCTAATACTTATTCTATATGGAAAGTTTATGAGAAATCAGATACAGGAAATGAAATGTTTGGTACTGATAAAGTAAACCATATTGAAGATTTTTTAACTCAAAGTGATGCTGTAGAATATGCAAAAAGTAGAAATCTTGATGCACTTATTAAACAAGTTGGCATAACAGAAAAATCATATACTGTTAAATTATGCTGCTCTGAGCTTGACAATGCAAAAAAAATTGCCAAAAATAGCAATATTACAGATAAAATTATAAAAATAGTTCGTGCAGAATAAAAATTTTTTTGATATGATATATATAATGATATTATTAATATGCTTACAAATATAAAATATTATAAATCATATTTCAAAGGGGGCAAAAAATGACAAAAGCAGATATGGTTGAAAATATCCACAGTAAACTTGGATTAACTAAAAAAGATATTGCCAAAGTCGTTGATGAAGTTTTTGAAATGATAAAAACAGATATTTTAAAAGCTGAAAATGTTAAAATATCAGGCTTTGGTAATTTTGAAGTTAAAACAAGAGGAAGAAGAATTGGCAGAAATCCTAAAACTGGTGAAGAAACTGTTATTGAACCAAGAACAGTTGTAGTATTTAGACCAAGCCAAATATTTAAAGATGAAGTAAATGGTTGATAAATTTTATAAGATTGGAGAAGTATCTAAAATGCTGGATTTGCCGGCATCTACATTAAGGTATTGGGAAAATCAATTTAAACAATTAAAACCTGTAAAGTCTACTGGTGGGCAAAGATTTTACACAAGTAAGCATATATATTTACTGGAGCAGCTAAAAGATATGCTCCATAATGAACGCTATACTATTGAGGGTGCAAAACAGCGTTTAAAAGAAATTATTGCTAATAAAGAAAATATTGATATTCACTCTGATGATAAATCTAGTGCTGATGAAAAATCTGCTGTTTCACAACCATACAGCAGAGAAAATATAAAAAAAGAGTTAAATGAAATACTAATGTTATTACAATAATATATTAAATCAAGCATCTTAAATATTTATATTCTGGCAGGAATAAATATATTTCCTGCCTTTTTTACTATCAATATTTTAATAATAATAAAGCTTATTTGCAGTGTTTATAATAACAGAGTGAAAGATATACACTGCTGATATAACAGCTAGCACTATGTCTTCCTAAATAAAAAAGTAAATGAAGGAACTTATTTGATAAATGGTTACATAAATTATAAATTTATTTATATTATTACTTATTACACTATCGCTGCCGCCGCAAATCTCAATAAATAATCTTCTGTTATTTTGCCATATAAAACTCTTCAAACCGTATGCGAATTATTTTTATGACAAAATACAGGATGTATTTTCTTTAGTAAGCATAGACGAATTTACTTCGGCTATGCGTGGTTATAAAAATTCACTGGACGAGCGTTTTTTGCGAGAGCTGTCTGTTCCTGACCGAATAGGGAAGAATCAGAAAAGCAGCTTTAGAATTTTTATAAAAAAATTTAATAGGATTTGCCAGCTGCAAGTCTTTAGCAAAGCGAGTTGCAGTGGCAATAGAATAAAAATAATGAGCAGTTATACTTTGGAGTTTTATAGGGGAAAATAACGAAAACCTGATTTTTGAGTTGTGCGGCGGAAAGATAGTTACAAAAAATATAAATTAATAAAAACCTGCAGATATATCCAGAAACTTTTATTACATATATTTTTAAATACATAAAACACTGTAAAAATATTTGAGCTCTGCATTTGCAGAGCCTAAACTATATTACTGCTATTTACTTTTCTTTGTTTACTTTGTAAACATTTTTTACCAACATTCTTAATTATATGATGATGAAGATTCTGGAAGCAATGCTTTATCATTAGGAGTGTAGTTTTTGTAAAATTCTTCATCACTTTGTAAAAAGCCGTATAATGAGCCATATCCATTTGCATTGCGGGCTGGGTCTAAATTATACCATTTACCATCAACTCTTACTTTAAGCCATGCATGGTCAAATGATGCTCCATTTTTACTGCCTGCTCCTGTTGTATAGTTTGCTGTGCCTTCTATATAAATAACACTGTAAAAATAATCTGAAAGGTTTAATAAATAGGCAAATGCTTTTGCATAGCCTTTTGCATTTAATCCTTTATTTCCTGCAATACCTTTCAAGGTATCTGAACCTGTTTCGCTGAATACTACTTCTTTATTAAACACATCAAGATAGTGTTTTAATCTATTTATGTCTGTGCCAAAATAACCACCAGACAACTGGCTTTTCATTGATTTAAACATAGATTGAAGGTTATCTAAATCACTGCCAAGGTTAGATAGAAGTGTAGAATAGTCATCATAATCTTTAAACTCAAAATATGCTTTTGTTACATAGCCACTGCTGTCTGTTCCTACAGCTGTAACATTACCATACGCCTGACCGCCTGCCACATTAGATGCTACAAAAAATGTCCGCGGTTCATCTAAAAGCACATATTTTGCTATTTTCTCAAGATTTTCTGGAGTTACTTTTATACTACTATCCTGAAAATTTACTTCAAATCTTGTTATCTTTTCAAAGTATGCACATGCATCATAAATATTTTCAACTATTTCATATGTTTTTATTCCTACACGTATACTTTTACAACTATTATGTCTTCCATAATTACTATCTTCGCATGAAAAATAATTATCAATTATACACGGTCCTAGTTTAGTTTGATTAAATGTAATGAATTTTTCCATTAAAAAGTCATAAACTTCCTGCTCACTGCTGCTTAATAAGCTCCTGTAATAATACTTCTGTGCAGGAAATAGAAAGCTTTTGGCATCTTTATTAAAATAACCTTCTTTTACTATCTCTACTACTATAGTTCCACCTGGGTCAGATGGTACTACTTCAACATCTACAACTTCACTGCCGCCTTCATCACCACCTGGATTTACTGGGTCAGTAGTAGTGCCGCTTTCATCACTGCCTGGGTTTACTGGGTCAGTAGTAGTGCCGCCTTCATCACTGCCTGGGTTTACTGGGTCAGTAGTAGTGCCGCTTTCATCATTACCTGTGTCTGATGTGTCTGCTGGGTTTGTGGTTGAGCCACCTGTGCTGCCTGAATTATCTCCATCTGGATTAGGTGTTATATCCCCTCCCCCGATGCCTGCTGTTGTTTGACCTGATGTCTGGTCAGAATTAATATTACTTGAAGTTGAAGAATTGTCATCACCGCAGGAAGATAAAACAAGCATGAATGGGATTAAGAAAATTAACTTTTTCATAATGTACTCTCCATACTTAATTTATATACTGCTACTTTAAATATGTATGAATTATGTGGTTTTGTCAAGTTTATTTACCTATTTTTTTATATTTTAAAAAAAAGAAAAATAAAAGGATTATTTATAATATTTTAAGTAAATATATTTAAAAAATAAGTGAATTGTATTAGATTATTTTCTATATTCAAACTAAACTGTCATTATGAATAATTTTAATAACAATTGATGAAAGATAGTATAAGAAGATATAAAATAATAATATATAAAAACTATTAATAATATATTTATTTTTACATTTCTTACAATATCACTGCCGCAAAGTGCAGTAAGTAATTTTCTGTTATTTTATTTATATTAGATTTTATCAATAATGCTGTTTATTATAATAGCTTTCATCTACTTCTACAAGCCCAGCAACCCCTACCCCTACAAGACGCAGCGGCACAGCACCAGCATTATGTTCATCAAAAAGTGCTTTTGCATAATTAAATATATCATCGCTGGAATAAATAGGAATATATAAAGTTTTACGAAGCGATTTTGATTCAAACCGAAATGTTTTCCAGTTAATAGTTATAACTTTGGCAGCATATTTTTTATAAATAAGCTTTTCTGATACTTTTTCTGATAAAGATTTCATATAATCATATATTTCCTGTTTGGAAGAAATATCGTAAGGAAAAGTTATTGCTTTGCTTATAGATTTATTTTCAAGCTTTGTTTCTGTATCTTCTTCATATATGCCCTGAACTGCATTATATAACTTCTGCCCATGATGACCAAGATATGTTTCCAGTTTTTCTTTTCCTGCAAGTCTTAATTCCTGCACTGTAAATATACCGTATTCTGCGAGCTTTGCTTCTGTACTTGCCCCTATTCCCCATACTTTTGATAATGGAAATGAATCAATAAATGATATGGCACTATTTTCATCAACTATATAATATCCATTAGGCTTATTAACACCAGTTGCCATTTTAGCCATAAGTTTATTAGGTCCTACCCCTATTGTGCATGTAATATCAAAATACTTTTTGATTACATACTTGATTTTTTTGATTAAAAGCTCTGTTTCCATATTAATATGTGTAATATCTGCATAAGCTTCATCAATAGATGATATTGTGATTTTAGGAATAATTTTAGATATTAATTTAAAAATATTAGATGAAATTTTACCATACTTATTAAAATCAACAGGCAGAAATACTATATCAGGACATAAGCTTTTTGCAGCAGCACTACTCATACCAGAAGAAACTCCGTATCTGCGGGCTTCGTAAGAGCATGTGCATACTACTCCCCTTTCATGAGTGCCGCCAACTGCCAGCGGCTTTTTTTTTAAATATGGTTTAAATGCCTGCTCACAGGATACATAAAATGCATCCATATCTATACACATTATACGGTGTGTCATCAGTTACCTATAAAAAATGATAACCCTGTTCTCTAAATCTTAAAAGCATAACATATCTGCCTATCACTTCAAAAGTATCATCTTCTGTAACAGGAATAGGCTCAAAATCTTCATTTGCAGGAAGTAAAAATATACCAGCTTCACTTCTTTTAAAAGTTTTAAGGGTTACTTCCCCATTAAGACGAAAAGCACCTATCTGACCATTTGATATTTCTTTGCAAGGCTGTATAAATACATAATCTCCAGGAAGTATACCTTTATCCTGCATACTGTATCCATCTACTATTAAGAAAAAGCCGCCATTAGAATTTCTAAGAAATTCTTTGACAGGAATATAGCCTTCAATATTCTCTTCAGCCATAACTGGAGTACCCGCAACAATTCTACCGATTACAGGTATACCTTTATCTTCCTCTTCCTGCATAACAGCGGTAAGAGAACGGGCTCTGCCTGAAGATTTAGTAAGCATACCTTTTGCTTCAAGCCTGTCAAGCATAGCTTTTATAGTAGATGGAGAGCTGACACCCATACCTTGAGCCATTTCTCTAATAGATGGTGAATAGCCGTGTTCTTTATGAAAATCTAAAATAAAGTTTAATAAACGCTCCTGCTTATCTGTCATGCAACACCTCGCACATTTGTTCACTAGAACATTTATACTATTTATTTAGATTAATTGCAACTATTTTTTATACTTTTCTAAATCATAAGCTTTAATTTTTCTATATAAATATGTTCTTTCCATATCTAATATTCTAGCTGTTTGAGTTACATTCCAGTTAGTAGACTGTAATGCTTTTAAAATAAATGTTTTTTCAAACTCGTCTCTAGCTTCTTTTAAAGATGGGCTGTAGCTTGTATCTACCACATGCTGCTCCATTTCACTAACACCAGAAAGCAGTATATTTGGAGCGTCTTTTACATCTAAAACATTATCTTCTGATAATACAACCATTCTTTCTACAATATTTTTTAACTGCCTAACATTACCTGGCCATTCATAATTAATAAAAATATTCATTAATTCTTCTGTTACCTGTTTATCCTGCAGACCATTTATGCTGACAGTTTCCTGAATAAAGTGGTTTACAAGTAATGGTATATCATCTTTTCTTTTTCTAAGTGGCGGCACTTCTATAGGTATAACATTTATTCTGTAAAATAAATCAGACCTGAAACGGTTAGATTCTATTTCAAGCTGTAAATCTTTATTTGTAGCTGAAATCAAACGAAAATCTGATTTTATAATATCATTGCCGCCAAGTCTTGAAAATTCGCCTGTTTCTAAAACTCTTAAAAGTTTTGCCTGCATCATAAGCCCCATATCGCCTATTTCATCTAAAAATAATACACCTGTATCTGCAAGCTCAAATTTACCAATTTTTCTTTTTACAGAGCCAGTATATGCTCCTTTTTCTGAACCAAAAAGCTCACTTTCTATTAATTCAGTAGGTACTGCTGAACAGTTTATTTCTACAAATGGTTTATCTGAGCGTTTACCAAGCATATGTATAAGCCTTGCAACATGCTCTTTACCAGTGCCATTTTCTCCAGTAATTAATACCCAGGAATTCATTGATGCAATTTTTTCTATGCGCTCTTTAAGCCTTGTTATTTGCTCACTTACACCGATTAAGTCATACTTTTTAACATTTTTATATTTAGTGCTTCGTAAATCCTGCATTAAACTTGCTTTATCATCAAGATGTTTAATAATCATAACAATTCTTTCAAGAGAAAGGGGTTTTTCTAAAAAGTCATAAGCACCATAGCGGATAGTATCCACTGCTGTTTCAATAGTGCCATGGCCGCTAATCATAATAACTTCAATTTCTGGAAAATGGCGTTTAATTTCCTTTAATCCTTCAATACCGTCAATATCTGGAAGCCATATATCTAAAAATAATACATCAAATTTATTTTCCTGTAATTTTCTAAATCCGTCTGCATAGTTTAAGCTGTAATCACAGTCATAACCTTCATCTTCTAATATGCCTTTAATTGCAGAACAAATATTTTTTTCATCATCAATAATTAATATTTTCATTATAATCCTCTCGGAAGTATTATTTTAAAGTATGCACCACCTGCTTCATTATTGCCTGCAGTGATTGTACCAGAATGTTCTTCTACTATTTTTTTAACTATTGCAAGGCCAAGCCCTGTTCCCCCCTGACGCTTGCTGAAATATGGTTTAAATAAATTAGGTATATCATTTTCATCTATACCTGTTCCATTATCTCTAATATATATTTCTATATTATCATTTATTTCTAATACTTCAATACTTATTATTCCATTTTCTGCACCAATAATATGCACAGCATTTAAAATAATATTTTGAAATACTCTTCTAAGCTGCAGCCTGTCTACATTTATTTCTATTTTACTATCACAGCTTATATTAAAAGTAATATTTCTATATGTTTCTTTATATAGCGATATTGTATCATTTAAAAGAGATAAAAGGTTTATTAAATGCTTATCAGCTTTTGGGAGCCTTGCAAACATATTAAATTCTTCTATTAATTCTCTTAAGCTTTCTGATTCTGTAATAATTATATCCATACATTCATTTATTACATTTCTGCTTTCAACATCTCCCATTTTTGAAGCTCTCCGTTTAACCCTTTCTGCCATAAGTTTGATTGGCGTAAGTGGGTTTTTAACTTCATGGGCAATTTTTGTTGCAATATCTTTCCATAAGGCAACTTTTTGAGCATCAACTACATCTGTAACATCACTTAATAATATTAATACCTGATTTTCTTCACCTAAAACGATTTTAGACAGGCTTAAAAAGAATATCCTATTACCATTTTTATCTGATAAATCAAAATTTTCTATTATTTCGTCATTTTCACTAACCATAAAATCTTTGACACGGTTTAAAACAATATCATCAAAAGCAGCACGATGATTGCTTATAAAAATATCAGCTTTTATATTTGATTTTAATATCTGCAAATCATTTGATACAAGTATAATAGATGAATCAACATTTTTAAATATTGCATCTATATACATATTATCTCTTGATATTTGCTCAAACATTTCTGATAAAACTATATTTTTAGAATAAAGTTCTGTAGTATATGTTTTCATTTGAGCTGTCATACTGTTAAATGCAGTAACTAAATCACCAATTTCACCACCAGTATATTCTTTTACTGTAACATCAAAATTACCGCTTGATATTTTCTGGCTTGCTTTTGCCAGTTCTTCAATAGGTTTTGTAATACTTCTTGCAAAAAGCATACTTACCCAGATAGATGAAAAAAGCAGCAGTAATGAAATCTGTAAAAGCTGCATAATGCTGGAATTTTTTATAGGATAAGCAAAATACAGGTTTTGATTATATGTAGTAACATCTTTTTGAATGGCTGCTAAATCTTCATATAATACAGGTGATGTATATTTTAATATTAATATCCCGCCCTGCTCTTCTGACTGATTATCTGTATAACTTCCTGCCCAGTGAATACCACGGGCAATGTCTTGATATCCATATATATATTTATCTCTTTCTAATTCCTGCCTGTGCGTTAACAGCTTTTCTAAAAGATATGTATCATAAGAATTATTGCACTTTAAAATAATATTATTATCTTTGTCAAAAACTATAATACTTGTAAATACATTATTGTAAACATATCTGCATATATCATTGGAATATTCTTCTATTCTTCTAGAAGAAAACAATTCTTTTTCTGTTAAAAATGACTGAAAGTAATTAAGATAATTATTTAATTCCTGCTGCTCATAATGTCTAAAATTATTTACTAAAACACTTGATTTATTTGCTATGCCGTCAACCTGATTTGCAAACCATTTATTAATACTGTCATTTAAAAGCTGACTTGAATAAATAAATATAATAGTTACGGGTAAAATTGTTACAACAAGAGAAAAAATTAACAGTTTTATTTTTAATGTGCCACGCTTCTCAGATAAAATCTTTACCAGATTTCTAAAAATTAATAAAAGCAGCACTATTACTAAGATAATATTAATATTCAGCAGTAAAAACATAGAAATATTAGAAGACAAAGGATAACCTAAATGGGTAATATTTTTGCCTGCTATAATATTAATAATTACTACAATAAGAAAATAGATTAAATATCTTCTTAATTTAACTTTAACATCACCATAAGATGGTGATGTTAAAAATTTAATAAAGTTTAGAAGTTTAGTTTTAAATTTATTAAATAGTGTCATATAATAATACTAATATAAATTACTCTCTAAAATCTCTTAAAAATATAACTTTTGTCATAAAAAGTTCAGAATCAATACACTGAGTGCTTTTATCTTTAAATAATGATAAGTATGTGGATATTTCTTTTTTACTTACACCTTTTTTAGATAATATGTCAGCAACTCCAGCTTTTTCTATACAGTCATAAGGAAGTGAAGTTAATTCATAAGGAACAGTTATTTCTAAATCTGTAACAATCGTATTTCTTAACTTGCCATATATGCCATTCAGTCCTGAATTTTTTAATTTTAATAACCCTGGATTTTCATATCTTGGTGCATCAGCTGTATGAGTATATCTGATTAATAATGTGCCATTTGTTACATTATCTACCCTGTATGCAAAACCAGCAATTTCTTCATTACTTATTAAAAGCTCAGCTATATTGTTTTTATCATATTTTCTTAATACTTTTTCATTTTTGCCATTTTTTTCAATAATTTCAATTTTTTCAAGATTATATTTTGGCAGATATTCATTTAGAAAATGGTTATCCTGCTTTGGAAGTGATGGTAAAAGTAAATTTTTATCTTTATTTTGTTTTATAAATTTTGCAATTTTATTTTCAAATACAAATGGGCGTGCTTTTTCTGATTCTAAAAGAGCACTGCCAGAATGGTCTTCTATTTTATCTTTTCCTTTTTTTAATGAGTCAAAATAAGCAACAACCTGACTAATATTTTTTTCATTTTTATAAAGTTCTGGTGCGCCAACATACTGAGCCATCCATTCAGTAACATATTCTACTTCATAAGCATGTGGGTATACAGAATATTGTAATGAGCTTTCAGTAATGTATTCTAAAGGTTTTGATTTATCATAAGTTATACCATTTAATTTTAAAGATGGATATATTGTACTTCTTAAAAACACATCTTTTTTTGATAAAAATATAGATATATCGTTATCTGTTTTAGTTACAAAAGATGATGGCTGCATATTAGTAAACACCATCTTTTGAAAAAGCAGATTTTTTGTTTCATCATCATAAAAAGTGCGTTTTACAGGATTAAAAAGTGCTGAAAGATAGCCTAACTGTAGATTTTTTTCATCTTTTTCATAAGAGCGTGCAAGGTTCATAATATAATCACTTGCTAAAAGCTCTACTGCCTGAAAATTATATGATACAAAAAATGATACATAGTCTAAATCATTCACTTTAAAACATGTAGAACCTGTTTCACACCTTTCTTCAAATTTACATGTTGGATAAGCGTATTTTTTATTATCAAATACGCAGGAATAGGTAATCTTTTTGATTTCCTTATTCTCTACTAATGTTTCATAACTATTTGGTACAGCTGCAAAACTTTTTGTGCTTAAGTTTAAAGCACCAAATGCCGATATGCAGATAAATAAAATAAGTGTAGTAAATTTTTTCATATATATAACTCCTGCTATAACATAATACTAATATTTTTATTAAAAATTATATTATTAAAAAAAAATGTTTGCAAGGATTTATAGTATAATGTATATATTTTTTTATTATTTTTAAAATGAGGCATTGCATGAGTGATTTTGAACAGCGTACCGAGGAATACGGCACAGCAATACTAAAACTTGTTAGAGTTAAAGAAGCAGCAGGCTCAAATACTAGATTATTTGGAAATATTGTTTTTTCAATGAAACATTATAAAGAAGGCGACAGCGAAATGATGCTTGTTAGAATAATACCGGTTTCAAGTAATGCTGCAAGGCCTATAAAAAGCACCTCTGGTAATGCATCTGACCAGTTATCTATTAATAAAATGTATGCACTTGTTAATCACAGAAGCAATTCTATTGAATTTGGTCCAACTCAAGGTTTATTTCTTGATAAAAACCTTAGAAATAAAGGTATAGGCACATTTGCTTTTAATGAACTTATTGTATGGCTTAGAGAAAACTTTCAAGAATATTCTATTACCCCTTTTGATTTTGTTACAGGCGATAATGTGGAAGATGATGAAAGAGAAATAAGAAATAAATTTCTTGAAAATTTTGGCTTTACTCTTGGGTTTACTGATGTAACACAAAGAAATGGAACAATGAAAGCTAAAAAGCCTTCTCTTTTAAAATCATACACTAATACTGAAAAACTAGAAGAAGTAGATATTGAAAAATTCTTTTTTAACCTGCTTAATGAAAGAAATAAACTGGAAAAAGAATATAATGAGTTAAAAATAGAATATGCTGCCCGTGGTGAAGAGCTTTTAGGCGGTATGCCAAAAGGTGATTTAATTAAATATACTGTGATAGGTTCAATTGCTGTTCTTGTTATTATGCTTCTGCTGATTTTATAGAGGTTATAATTGAAAAGAATTGGATTTACTACAACTATACCTGTAGAGTTTATACTTGCAGGTGGCAATATTCCTGTTGATTTAAACAATATTTTTGTATGCAGCCCTAATCCAAACCATTTAATTGATGAAGCACAAAATGATGGTCTGCCAAGAAACTGCTGTTCATGGATAAAAGGTCTTTATTCTGTGGCAGTTAAAGAAAAGGCAGTTGATGAAATTATATCTGTTACAAATGGTGACTGCAGCAATACCCATGCCTTAACTGAGCTTTATTCTGCAAATAATATAAAAGTTCACCCATTTGCCTACCCTTATGAAGAAAAAGAACCTTATACTGCTTTAAAAAATCAAATGCTTGCTTTAGGAAATGCTCTTAATGTTACTTTTGATGATGTATATGAGTGCTGTAAAATCACAGACAAAGTCCGTAAAAAGCTAAAAAAAATAGATGAAATGACAGTGCAGGGATATGTAACAGGCTTTGAAAACCATTTATATCTTGTATCTTCTACTGACTTTAACAGTGATGTAGAGAAATTTTCAAAAGATGCTGATGAATTAATAGAAAAAGCATCTAAAAGAAATATTGAAAATAAATATGTAAGGCTTGGATGTATTGGCGTGCCTACAATTAACCCTGCTATGTATGACTTTATAGAAAGCAAAAACTGTAAAATTGTTTTTAATGAAGTGCAGCGTCAGTTTAGTATTCCATCAGAAAATCCTGATTATGTTAAAAGATATTTAGAATATACATATCCATATGGTGTAATGGATAGAATAAATGATATTAAACAACAGGTACAGGAAAGAAAAATTGATGGCTTAATTCACTATGTACAGTCTTTCTGTTACAGACAGATTCAAGATATATTAATAAAAAAACATCTAGATATTCCAGTATTAACTATTGAAGGCGACAGTCCTGGTGATATTGACGGCAGAACAAAAATACGCATTGACTCCTTTATAGAAATGCTTGAAATGAAAAAAAGAAAGAGAAGTATATGAAAAATATTGGTATAGATTTAGGCTCAAGATATGTAAAGCTGGTTAAAGAAGATAATGGAAATATAGAATATAATCTTTTTGATACAGTCAGTTTTTATAAACAGTTTATTGCCAGAGACGGTACAAATACATATATAGATACGAAAAAACTAGGTCTTAGTGATGACTATAAGATAGTTGCTACAGGATATGGCAGAAATTTAATGTCATTTTCTAATGCTGAAATTATATCTGAAATTAAAGCCCATTTCAGGGGAGCATTAAGGCAGACTGGAGATGACAGCTTTATATTAATAGATATTGGCGGTCAGGATAGTAAAGTGATTCTTGGAAAAGAAGGATATATAGAAGATTTTATAATGAATGATAAATGTGCAGCAAGTACAGGAAGGTTTGCTGAAAATGCCTGCTCTGTTTTAGGCATAAGTATAGATGAGCTTTCAACTATGGAGCATAACCCTGCAAATCTTTCAAGCACATGTGCAGTTTTCTGCGAAAGTGAGCTTATAGGGCTTATGGCATCAGGTGTTGAAATAGAAAGTATTGCTGCAGGTATAAATAAATCTATTGCTAAACGGCTTTTACCATTGATAAAATCATTTCAAGCTGATACAATATATGCTTCTGGTGGAGTAGCAAATAATAAAAGCTTAATATTATTTATTTCTCAGCTTATAGGCAAAAAAGTAACACCGCTTAATAATCCACAGTTTAATGGAGCATTAGGCTGTCTGCCGTTATAAAATATTTTTGATTATAAGGGTATTTATATGGATATAATTTTAAGAGATATTACTGTTATTTTTGCAGTATCTACAATAGTTCTTTTAGTATGTGCAAAGATAAAAGTTCCTGGTATTTTAGGATATTTACTTACTGGTCTTTTGATTGGTCCTAATGGTCTTGGGTTTATCTCTAACACAGAAAATGTATCACACATGGCAGAAATTGGTGTTATTCTGCTTCTTTTTACTATCGGTTTAGAGTTTTCTCTGCAGCAGCTTGTTGCATTAAAACGCTCTGCCCTTGGCGGCGGTATGCTGCAGGTATTTCTAACATCTATTTTTATTACAATTCTTTGTATGATTATGGGTATTAATACAGAATTATCTATATTTATAGGTATGATAATCGCACCTTCATCAACAGCTATTGTATTAAAGCTTTTAATGGAAAGAGGTGAAGTGGAATCCCCTTATGGCAGAATAACTACAAGTGTGCTTATTTTTCAGGATATTGCAGTTATTCCAATGATGCTTATAGCTAGAATGTTAGCACCAGGAAATGATTCATCTATTGCAGATATTGCTAAAACTTTAGGATATGCAATTATTGTAGTAGTTCTTTTATTTGCTGCAGCAAGGTTTATTGTTCCAAAACTTTTAGCAAAAGTTACAAAAACAAGAAGCAGAGAAGTTTTTCTATTTTCTATCATATTAATATGTATGATAGTTGCTATTATTACAAATAAAGCAGGCTTATCTTTAGCTCTTGGTGCATTTTTAGCAGGTATGATAGTAAGCGAAACAGGTTATGGCTATCAGGCTCTTGGTAATGTTGTGCCGTTTAAAGATGTATTTACAGGCTTCTTCTTTATATCTATTGGTATGATGATTAATGTTAATACATTTTTAGCTCACCCTGCCCTTATTTTATTTTTAGCATTCCTTGTTATAATAATAAAAGCATTAGTAACAACAATGTCTATAAGTATTTTAGGATATTCTCTTGAAACATCTTTAAAAACTGGTCTTGCTCTTGCTCAAGTGGGTGAATTTTCTTTCATTCTTGCAACAACTGGTTTGCAGGACGGCATATTTAATGAATTTCAAAACTCACTATTTATAACTATTGCAGTTATCTCAATGATTGCAACACCATTTATGATGATATATTCTAGTCATATTGCAAAACTGCTTTCAAAACTGCCGCTGCCTGCAAATATTATAAAAGGCTATTTCCATGAAAAAAAATCAGACAAAAAAATATTTAATGACCATATTGTATTAGTTGGATTTGGACTTTCAGGCAGAATGATTGCAAAAGCAGCAATTCAATCTGGCATTGATTATATAGTAATAGAAATGAACCCAAATACTGTGCAGACTGAAAAACAAAAAGGCACTCCTATTTTTTACGGGGATGCATCACAGGAAGAAATATTAGACCATGCTTCCATTACAAGAGCGCGCTCCATAGTTATATCTGGGGCAGATTTTCATACAACTAAAAATATTGTAGAAACAGCAAGAAGATTAAACCCAACATTAATAATTATAGCTAGAACACGCTTTAAAGCATATAATGCTGCATTAAAAGAATTAGGTGCATCTGAAGTAATATCAGAAGAAGTAGAATCTGCAGTATCACTGCTTTTTGTTGTATTTAAACATTACTATATACCAGAAGAAAATATTGCAGCAGTAGAAGCAGAACTTCGTCAGGAAGATATTGCAGCTATTTCAAAAAAACATCAGGACAAAAAAATATCTACCCTGGGAGTAAAAGGACTTTCAGTAGAAACAATCACAGTGCCTGTAGGCTCAAAATATTCTGGCTGCTCACTGCGTGCTCTTGATGCAAGATTTAAATATAACATTAATATTATTGCTGTTAAATCAGGGGTGCAGGTAAAAGTATCGCCTGGTTCTGATGATAAAATAAATGATAGAGATGAACTTGTAGTTACTGGCAAAAGTAGTGATATTGCAGTATTTGCATCTATTTTAAATGAAAAAATAGAACCAGCAACTTAATTTTATAATAATTTTAAAATTATTTGATATACTACGCACTTATATATAAACTATAATATACTTTATAATGAATACTTAAACTTTGCCTTGATTATATACAAAAAAATGGAACAGGTAAAAACCTGTTCCACTTTCTACAAAAAGGAGGGAGTTTATTTAAATGCATTACTATGCAAAAAAATACTGAAAATACTCTGTTCTATATGTTTTCCTACTTACTATATAGGAAATATATATTACAAATGTAAAAATAAAAAGTATTTTTATTTTATTCTCCACAATTTCTACAAAATTCATATGATTTATTTTTTTCTTTTTATATTATCCTTATTTTTCACTTGTTTATTATGTAAAAATACTTTATAATTTTTGCAAAAATAATATTAATCATACAAAAATAAGGGGAATGGTATGTTTGAAACTTTTTATAAATCTTTCAGCCAAAAAGTAGATGCTGCAAAAAATAAATTCGGCAGACCACTTACACTAACAGAAAAAATATTATATGCTCACCTTTTTCATGAAAATGAATTAAAGGATTATAAACGCGGCGAAGACTATGTTAACTTTAAGCCAGACAGAGTTGCTATGCAGGACGCTACAGCACAAATGGCTTTATTACAATTTATGAATGCAGGTAAAAAGAAAGCTGCTGCTAAATCTTCTGTTCACTGCGACCACCTTATTCAAGCTTATAAAGGTGCTGAAACAGATTTACCAGAAGCAGAAAAAACAAATAAAGAAGTATATGAATTTCTGCAAAGTGTTGCATCAAAATATGGTATAGATTACTGGAAACCAGGTGCTGGTATTATACATCAGGTAGTGCTTGAAAATTATGCTTTTCCTGGTGGTATGATGATAGGAACTGATTCTCACACACCAAATGCCGGCGGCTTAACTATGGCAGCTATTGGTGTTGGCGGTGCTGATGCTGCTGATGTTATGAGCGGTATGGAATGGGAATTAAAAATGCCTAAAATTCTAGGAGTTAAACTTACAGGCAGTTTAAAAGGCTTTGCATCTCCAAAAGATATAATCTTAAAACTTGCAGGTATATTAACAGTTAAAGGCGGCACAAACTCTATTATAGAATACTTTGGCGAAGGCACTTTATCACTTCCTGCAACAGGCAAATCAACAGTATGCAATATGGGTGCAGAAGTTGGTGCAACAACATCTATATTCCCTTTTGATAATCACACTGCTGATTATTTAAATGCAACTAACAGAAAAGATGTTGCAGCTCTTGCTGAGCAGTATAAAGAGTATTTAAAAGCAGATGATGAAGTTTTAAATAACCCAGAAAAATATTATGATAAAGTTATAGAAATTGATTTAGACAGCTTATCCCCTTATGTTAACGGTCCATTTACTCCAGATGCTGCATCAAAAGTAAGTGAAATGGCTGCAAAAGTTGCTAAAAATAACTATCCAGATAAAGTAGAAGTTGCTCTTATTGGCTCATGCACTAACTCATCATATCAGGATTTAGGCAGAGCAGCTAATTTATTAGAACAGGCTGTTGCTAAAAATATACCTTTAAAAGCTGAATTAATTATTAATCCAGGCTCTATATTAGTGTTAGAAACTGCTAAAAGAGATAAAATTATAGATACTTTTAAAAATGCTGGTGCAGTTATTATGACTAATGCCTGCGGTCCATGTATTGGTCAATGGAAAAGAATAACTGATGATAATGAAAGAAAAAATACTATAGTAACCACATTCAACAGGAACTTTGCAAAACGAGCAGACGGCAACCCTAATACTTATGCTTTTATAGTATCACCAGAAATGGCTGTAGCTTATGCAATCTCTGGCAGATTAAGTTTTAATCCAGAAAAAGATACTGTTAAAGATAAAGACGGAAATGATGTTATGCTTACTGCTCCATCATGGGACGCTCTGCCAAAAGAAGGTTTTGTTAAATGTGATAAAGGTTTAATAACTCCACCAGAAAATGGCGATGATATAACTGTAAAAATAGATGCCTCATCTTCAAGGCTTCAAATATTAAAACCTTTTGCAAAATGGGACGGCAGTGATATAACAGATGCAGACCTTTTAATTAAAACAAAAGGAAAATGCACTACTGACCATATATCTATGGCAGGTCCATGGTTAAAATTCAGAGGGCATTTAGAAAATATATCTGATAATATGCTTATGGGTGCAGTAAATGCTTTTAATGATGAAACAAATAAAGTAAAAAACAGCTATACTCATGAATATACTGCTGTTTCTGCTGCTGCAAAATATTATAGAGATAATAAAAACGGCTCTGTAGTTGTAGCAGAAGAAAACTATGGCGAAGGCTCATCAAGAGAACATGCTGCAATGGAACCAAGATTTTTAGGTGTTAAAGCTATTATTGCAAAAAGCTTTGCAAGGATACATGAAACTAACTTGAAAAAACAAGGTATGCTTGCCCTTACCTTCCAAAATAAAGATGACTATAATCTTGTGCAGGAAGGCGATTTAATATCTATTACAGGATTAAAAGATTTTGCTCCTAATAAAGAGCTGACAGTTACTTTAAAACATACTGACGGCAAAACAGATACTTTTAAAGTAAACCACACATATAATATGCAGCAGATAGAATGGTTTAAAGCAGGCTCTGCATTAAACAACTTACAAAAATAATGGTGATTTATGGCAAAAATTGTTAAAGAAAATAATAAATTAATAGTTCCAGATACACTTACTCTGCCATTTATTGAAGGCGATGGTGTTGGTGCTGAAATAACAAATGTATGTAAAAAAATAGTAGACCATACAGTTAATACTGTTTATAAAGGCGCAAAAAAAATAGAATGGCTTGAAGTTTTAGGGGGCGAAAAAGCTTATAATAAAACTGGCAAATGGCTGCCGGAAGAAACAATGGACACTTTTAAAAAATATTTAATAGGAATAAAAGGTCCATTAACAACACCTGTTGGCGGTGGTATCAGGTCTTTAAATGTAGCATTAAGGCAGGAGCTTGATTTATTTGTATGCCTTAGACCTGTTGAATGGTTTAAAGGTGTTTCTTCTCCATTAAAAGAGCCAAATAAAGTAAATATGGTTGTTTTTAGAGAAAATACTGAAGATATTTATGCAGGTATTGAGTGGGAAGCTGGCACACCTGAAGCTGAAAAGTTTTATAAATTTTTACATGATGAAATGAATGTGAAAAAAGTCCGTTTTCCAGCAACTTCATCTTTTGGCGTAAAACCAGTATCTAAAGAAGGCTCATCAAGGCTTGTTAGAGCTGCAGTGCAGTATGCTGCCAGTAATAAAAAACCATCTGTAACATTAGTTCATAAAGGCAATATTATGAAATTTACAGAAGGCGGATTTAAAAAATGGGGTTATGAAGTAGCTGAAACAGAGTTTGCAGATGTTACTTTTACTATGAACCAGTATAACAGCATAAAAAAAGAAAAAGGTGCAGAAGCTGCAGATAATGCTTATAAAAATGCAGTAGAAAGTGGCAAAATAATTATAAAAGATAATATTGCAGATGCATTTCTGCAAAATACATTATTAAAACCAGAAGATTATTCTGTAATAGCAACACTTAACTTAAATGGTGACTATATTTCTGACCAGCTTGCTGCTATGGTTGGTGGTATTGGTATCGCTCCTGGAGCAAATATTAACTATAATACAGGCCATGCTATATTTGAAGCTACTCACGGCACAGCACCAGATATTGCAGGTAAAAATATAGTTAACCCTTGCTCTATGCTTTTATCTTTTGCTATGCTTTTTGAATATATTTCATGGCAGGAAGTAAGCGATAAAATTAAAAATGCTCTTGTAGAATCTTTTGGGAAAGGATATGCTACCCATGATTTAGCTAGATTTATGGATAACGGTACAAGTCTTTCCACAACAGATTTTGCTGATAATATTATAAAATTAATTAAATAGGTGAAATAAATAATGAGTTATGATAGTTTTTCTGAAGAATGTGCTACCATTAAAGAACATTTGATTTATGATTTATCTGACGCTATGCGTGAAGCAACTACAATGGATTTAAGTCTTTTTAAAAAATATAATGTTAAAAGAGGACTTAGAAATGAAGACGGCACAGGTGTATTAGTTGGTCTTACAAGAATTGGTAATGTTGTAGGTTATGAAAAATCTGAAGCAGGACTTACCCCTATTCCTGGTAAATTATTTTACAGAGGAATTGATGTAAACGATATGGTCCATGCTCTTTTAAGAGAAAAAAGGCTTGGATTTGAAGAAGTATCATACCTTCTTTTATCAGGCAAACTTCCAAATAAAAAACAGTTAGAAGAATTTAAATGCTTAATAGCTCAGGAAATGCCGTTAGAGAAAAAAACAAGGCTGCATTTAATTGATTTAGAAGGCTCTGATATTATGAATATACTTGCAAGAACAGTTCTTGAAATGTATATATATGATAAAAACCCAAATGATGTATCTCAAGGCAACTTAATGAGACAGTCACTTTATCTTTTATCAAAATTTCCTACAATCATATCTTATGCATACCATGTTCTTCGTCATGCTTATAATGGCAGAACTATGCACATAAGACACCCTAGAGAAGATTTATCTATTGCAGAAAATCTTTTATTTATGATTAAAGGTGATGAATATACAGAGCTAGATGCACGCACTCTTGATTTACTTTTATTATTACAGGCAGACCATGGCGGTGGTAATAACTCTACCTTTACTGTACGTGTTACAAGCTCTACTATGACAGATACATATTCGTCTATTGCTGCAGGTATTGGCTCATTAAAAGGCCCGCTTCATGGTGGTGCTAACTTAATGGTGGCAGATATGCTTGAACATTTAAAAGAAAACATTAAGAAATGGGATGACCAGGACGAAATAGATGCTTATTTATACAAAATTCTGAATAAAGAAGTATATAATAGAACTGGTCTTATTTATGGTATAGGCCATGCAGTATATACAATTTCTGACCCTAGAGCTGTGCTTTTAAAAGAGCTTGCCAGAGATTTAGCAAAAGAAAAAGGCAGAACAGAAGAAATGGCCTTTTTAGAATTAATTGAAGCACGCTCAATAGAAGCATTTGGTAACTTTAAAAAAGGAACAACAAAACGAGTATCCAGTAATATAGATTTTTATTCTGGCTTTGTTTACGATATGATAGGTATACCAAAAGAAATATTTACTCCACTTTTTGCTATGGCAAGGATTGTAGGCTGGTGTGCCCATAGAAACGAAGAAATTACTTTTGCAGGTAAAAGAATTATTCGTCCAGGGTATAGCAGTATAGCTCCTGAAAAACCATATATAGAAATAGCAAATCGCTAATGCAATATATTATTCCCTTATAATGCATAAAGCGTTATAAGGGATTTCATATTTTTTATTTGTAAAAAATATAATAACTATTATGTTTGTATAAAATAACTGCTTCACCCCCATTTTTTTATAATAATACTAATAACTATATAATAATTAAAATAAAATATTTACTAGAGTTAAAAATAAAGCTTAAAAATTATAATATATTAATATGGCATTATATCCGCTTTTAAA
>CALVEY010000001.1 GCA_944326705.1 uncultured Mucispirillum sp. | reverse complement strand
ATAAATCGGCTAATGATATTTTTTATGAGAATTTAAACGACTGCTTAAAATGTTGCAATCGTTTTTAGAATTTATATTTAATAAAAAAATGTTAAAAAATCACTGTATTTTTTTAATTTTTTATGATAAAATAGCCACTTGTAAAAATAAAAATACCAAATAATATGAAATATGAGGAATTAAGATTGTGGAAATAATTCAGCAGCTTTTAAATGGTTTAACTGTGGGTGGTATTTATGCACTTATTGCTCTTGGTTATACTATGGTTTATGGTATCATCAAGTTAATTAACTTTGCCCATGGCGATATTTTTATGATAGGTGCTTTTGCAGGTTTTTTTGCTATCACTTTGATTACAGATTTATTTATCGGCACACTTGTTGCATCATCAATTGGAGCCGTTGTATTAGAATATAAGCTGATAATAGCTATAGTTTCATCTATTATTTTCTGCGGTCTGCTGGGGCTTTTTGTTGAGCGTGTTGCATACAGACCATTAAGGGAAGGCTCTCCAAAAACCATTATAGGTTCAGCTTTAGGGCTTGCTTTTATTATTCTTGTAGCAGTTTTTGGAAAAGGCGAATTTCAAATGGATACTGCCTTATTATTTCTTGTAATCCTTGGTATGTTATCTATCTTATCTTTTGCTTATATCAGATATGCAGGCAACAATATCAAATCATTAAGTAAAGAAAATATTAACCAGAAAATTATTTTATATTCTGTTTTATATATTATTGCATTTATTATATTAGCATACCTTGCATGGTATTTTGATATGACTACAATGGTATTTGTATCATTTGCATTCGTACTGCTTGTTTACTGGCTTGTAGTAAGCCGTGTAAAATCAACTAATGCTGGTGGCAACTCTCGTATTAATGCCTTAATCAGTGCTATCGGTATGTCTATGATACTTTCAAATATGGTTATGCTTTTAAGAGGTACAAGCGACCAGCCATATAGAATGGGCTTTTTTACAGGCACTATAAATATTGGCTCATTCAGCGTTTCTTCGCTGCAGATATTTATTATTGTTTTTTCTTTTATATTAATGGGCATATTATTTTACATTATTCATAAAACTAAATTTGGACTTTCTATGCGCGCAGTATCTCATAACTTAAATGCTGCAAGGCTTATGGGTATAAACCCAGATAAAGTTATTGCTATGACATTTGTTATAGGCTCAGCATTAGCTGGTGTTGCTGGTGTGCTTGTTGGCACATATTATCAGTCAGTCAGCCCAAATATTGGTATGATGTATGGTTTAAAAGCCTTTGTTGCTGCAGTTTTAGGCGGTATAGGAAGTATTCCTGGTGCTGTTGTAGGCGGCATAGTTTTAGGTATTGCAGAAGTTGTTGGTATTGCATTTTTATCTTCATCTTATAAAGATGCAATAGCTTTTGGTATATTAATACTTATCCTTATAATCAAGCCAACAGGTATATTTGGCAAAACAATGAAAGAGAAGGTGTAATATGAGTATAGATATTGTTAATATATTAATATTTTCTGGTATTAATATTATTACAGTTTTAGGGCTTAATTTAATTACTGGTGTTACAGGCCAGCTTTCTTTAGGACATTCTGCATTTTTTAGTATTGGTGCATATACATCATCTCTTTTAATGTTAATGCTTGGTATTCCTTTTGGTGTAGCATTAGTTATAGCTACATTAATGGCAGGTTTAATCGGCGGTTTATTTGGTATACCAATACTCAGGCTTCGCGGTGACTACCTTGCTATAGCTACACTTGGTTTTTGTGAAATAGTTCGTGTTGTAATATTAAACTTAAAAGTAACTATCCATGGCTCTGAAAAGCTGCTTTCTACAAGTTTAGGCGGTATTCCAAGCGGCACTAACCTTATATTAGTGCTTTGTCTTGTAGTTGTTGCTACATTATTTATGGTAGCATTAGAACGCTCTAAATTTGGGCTTGCCCTTAGAAGTATTAGAGAAGATGAGGTTGCATCTCAAATGATGGGTATAGATATTGCACGCCATAAAATATTATCTTTTGCAATAGGCTCAGCATTTGCAGGCCTTGGCGGTGCTTTATATGCAAGCTATATGACAGTTATAAGCCCGGGAGACTTTGGCTTTATGCGTTCTATTGAAATGCTTTGTATGCTTGTATTAGGTGGTATGGGCAGTATTGTTGGTGTTATTGCAGGCACAACAGTTTTAACTGCTATTCCAGAATTATTAAGATTTGCTCAGGAATATAGAATGATAATGTATGGTATTGTTTTAATATTTATGATGGTATTCCGCCCAAGAGGGCTTTTTGGCAGTATCAGAGTAAATGTATAGGTTTGGTGATTAGTTATGTCAGATAATAATACTATATTAGAATTACAAAATGTATCCTTAACATTTGGCGGCTTAAAGGCTGTAAGTGATGTTAACTTTAAAATGAAAGATAATGAAATTTTAAGCCTTATAGGTCCAAACGGAGCAGGAAAAACTTCTACTTTTAACTTAATTACTGGGGTTTATACTGTAACAAGTGGAGCTATACTTTATAAAGGTAAAAATTTAAAAAAATATAAACCACATCAGATTACTAATCTAGGTATTGCAAGAACATTCCAAAATATCAGGCTTTTTAAACAGCTTACAGTGCTTGAAAATATTATTCTTGCTATGGACCATAGAAGAAAAATAAACTTTTTTGCATCATTACTGCCATTTGGTCCTGGTAAAAAAGAAATGGAAAGTGTAAGAGAGCAGGCTCTTAAATATTTAGAGTATGCAAATTTAGCAGAATATAAAGACCAAAGGGCAGAGAATTTATCCTATGGTAAACAAAGAGAGCTTGAAATTTGCCGTGCTCTTGCAACTGGTGCAGATTTACTTTTATTAGATGAGCCTGCAGCTGGCTTAAACCCTTCAGAAACAGCAGGGCTTATGGATATTATTAGAAATATTAAAAATAATTTAAATAAAGCAATCTTTTTAATTGAGCATGATATGAAACTTGTTATGGGTATATCTGATAGAATTGTTGTGCTTGATTATGGTCAGAAAATTGCAGAAGGCACACCTGAAGAAATCAGAAATAACCCTGCAGTTATTAAAGCATATTTAGGCAAGGGGGAATAATATGTTAAAGCTGAATTCTATCCAGACTAAATATGGCAGTATCTATGCACTTAAAGGTATTGATTTAGTTGTAAATGAAGGGGAAATCGTAACTATAATTGGTGCAAATGGCGCAGGAAAAAGCACAACTTTAAATACAATATCTGGTTTAGTCCGCTCTATTTCTGGAAGTATTGAATTTAACGGGGTAGATATTACTTATATGCCTACAGATAAAATTGTTGAAAGCGGTCTTATTCAAGTGCCAGAGGGCAGGGAAATATTTCCAAACTTAACTGTTATGGAAAACCTTAAATTAGGTGCTTTTTTAAGGAAAGATAAGCAGGGCATAAAAGAAGATATAGAAAAAGTTACATCATATTTTCCGCGACTTGCAGAGCGTTTTAATCAGCTTGGCGGCACATTATCAGGCGGCGAACAGCAGATGCTGGCTATAGCAAGGGCATTAATGAGCAAACCAAAATTATTATTAATGGACGAGCCGTCTTTAGGTTTAGCACCTATATTTGTGCAGGATATTTTTAATATTATAAAAAGAATTAATGAACACGGCACAACAGTATTGCTTGTAGAGCAGAATGCAACACTTGCACTCTCTATTGCTCACAGGGGCTATGTAATGGAAACAGGTAATATTGTTATGGAAGATAAAGCAAGTAATTTAATGGATAATGAAAGTGTAAAAGCTGCATATTTAGGCTTTTAACACCTGATTTATATTATAATCATAATTATTAACTGCCAGAAAAGTTTTAATGCTTTTCTGGCTTTTTTATTAATTGATGTAAATATTTCTCTTTCCAACTGTCTATTCTGAGTGCAGCGAAGAATCTGATAAATTTAAGAATTATTAAATTTACTGCCAGCAAAATTATATCTAGATACTTCGCCTTACGGCTCAGTATGACATGATTGTAATTCATCACTAATTTCTTGTCTATTCTGAGCGCAGCGAAGAATCTAGATATATTTTATATAAAATGTTGAAAGATATTTATTAATGTGATATTTTTTTAATTTATCAGCAAATTACTAGTTTTATGGAGGATATTATTATGAAAAAGCTGATTGTTTTATTATTTTTATGTTCTTTATTTTTATCAGTAGAAAAAAGCTTTGCGCAGAATACTGGCGCTAAATACGGCTGGCTTACAGTTGGTTATGGTTATTCTCAAAGTGTAGACGGCAGCTGGACATCTACTGGACCTGTAAAGCTTACAATAGGCGGTTTATTATGGAAATATGTTGGTATGGAACTTTCTGCTGATACCAGCTGGCTTGAATGGGGTGGTAAAAACATTTCATGGACACTTGATTTAAAACCTTATGTATTAATTCAATCTACATTAGGCAATAAGCATAATGCTTTGATACCTTATGTAGGTATAGCACCCGTTTTAGCTGTTTCTGGGGTAGATTATGACAACAAAAACTATGAAGATAAAACAAGTTTTAATGTAGGTGTAGCAGCAAAAGGCGGGCTGCGTGTAAAAATTATTGATTTCTTAATGCTTGGTATTGGTATAGAGTATGTTTATCATAAAAACGATTTGCCAGCATCAAGAGATATGTCCCAGTTTAATGCTATAGCAGAAGTGGGCTTTAGCTGGTAAATATTTTTAACGGCATAGTATAAAACATATTATAGAAAAAATCTTACTATAGGAGAACTTAATGAAAAAATTTTATTAATCTTTAGTATTACAGTATTTTTATTTATTTTGACAGGCTGTGCAGAAGAAAAATCATCACTAAACACAGATAGTCTGCCAGTTGATAATATTCCAGAAGAATTTAAAAACCTGGCAGGCACATATAATATTACATTTTTTGGCTCAGAAATAAATAGTTTAAATAGTGGAAGCAGTGTAGATTTATTTGAAACATATAATGATTATTATATAACTAATAACTGCCAAAAAGCTAATGAACTTTTTCCTGATGTTATAAATAATAATGGAAAAAATAAATGTGATGAATTTACAGAAATTAATTTATTGACTAGTCAAGCAGTAGTATATTTAGTTGATAATAAAATCTCTTTAACTGCTAAATTACAGGCAGAAAATGGTATAGTTGAAAAATATAAAACATATAAATATCAGTATATCACTTTTGATTCAACTGATAAATTAAATGGTTATAACTTTAAAGAATATTATTATGATGTAGTAAGTAATGGAGTATCTAATACTGCTTATAAATACCCATATAATAGCTATAATATAACAAAATTAGATGAAAAAACAATTAAAATAGAGATAGTATATAACAGAAGAGATATTATGTTAGATGCTCAAAATAATATAAATGTAAATACTAAAAATACATACATTTTAGAAAAAATAGATAATAATACAATAGAATTAATCAATAATAATGATTATGTATTTTAATAGTTTTGATAATAAATTATAAAAAATATTAAAATTATCTTTTTTTACTGTTGACATTATTGATTATTGTATTATAATAATGATAGCTTTTTAAAAAATAAATAACGAGGTAAAAGTTATGAAAAAGTCTTTATTACTTATTTTAGCAAGTCTTTTTGCTATTTTTGCACTTGCTGGCTGTGCAGAAGATTCTAAAAATGATACACCAGCAGTAACACCACCAACTGTTGTTACAATTGATCCAACTAATCCTGAAGCATTAAGCAGCTTACTTGGATATTATGAAATTACATTTTTCTATACTTCTGGAGCAGGTTTGTTACCTTTATCAAGCGATTGCACATTAGTATCATATTACACTGGCACTGCTGATGAAAAATGTGTTCAAGGTACTAATAATGTTGAAATGAAAGGTTATGGAGTTGTTACTGTAGATCAAACAATGTCTAATATTCAAGTTGCTACTAAAATGCAGATGACAAACCAGTATTTACAAGACCCATCTAAAGCAGGAGCAACATCATTATATTGGTCTATGGCACAAAATAACCAGTATAACTATACAGTATTTAATTCTATTCCTGTTACAGCAATTGAAGATAATGCTATAAATAATGGAGTTTATGCAGTTAAAGGTGTTACAGGTAGAAATTTAAAATATAATACTACTGATTCAGAAGCTACATATAAATTTGAGTTATTATCAGATGGTTCTATTAGAAATACAATGGTTGATTACAGTAGTGGTATTGGGGCAGCTGTAACTGTTATTATGAAAAAAATTGATACACTTCCAGAAGGTTATAATTTGGACGGAAGTATTCAATTCCCATTACCAGAAATAACAGGTTTTTCTACAAATCCTACTCCAGCACAGTAAAATTATTTACTAAACATATATATTATAAAGCGGGTTTTGTAACCCGCTTTTTTTGTGTATTTTTATTAATCTATAATATGTATGACTAATGGTATTTCTATTTTTTATAAAATATAATCACTTGATAAAATATATAAAAAAATATTCATCATAACTATCATTTAAAGCCTGTTTTTCTTTCCCCACCACTATTTATTATTCAGAGCGACAGCGAAGAATCTTACAATATTCCAGTTAGAAAAATTTATAGACTCTTCGCTTTGGTCTAGCCTGTGCGATTTCTGTTTCCTCCCTATTCGGTCGGGAAATCGGCAGTCCTCGCATAAACCGCTCGTCTGAGTGACAAGATAGTAATATTTAACAAATACCATTATCATTCAGAGTGAGCATTTAGCGAGCGAAGAATCTTATAATATTCTAGTTAGTAAAATTTATATAATTTTCAATATACTTTGAGAGACAAAATAAAAAAAATAAAAAAACACCTTCGCTGACTGATTCAGCAAAGGTGCTTATTTTATATAGTTTATTATATTATTGTATTCCTGTATTATTTACTATCCAATATGGGATATCATCAAGAGTTACAGGGGCTGGCAAATTGATACCATTACTACTTTGCTGTTGCTTCATTATTCTTAATTTCATACTAACAGTATTATTGTTAAATAGCATAGGCAAAAATTCATATTTATCAGTTTGTGTTTTTGGCTCATATGTAATATATGATGTCCTTTCTGTTCCAGCTGATATACCTAATAAACCAACATTAGCAAAAATTTCTAATAAGTTAAGACCGCCTGCAAGGCTGATATTATAAACTTGTTCACTAAAATATAGGTTATTATTGTTTGTTTGTTCATTTGTTAAAATACATGATTTTAGTATATCATCATATACTTGAAATTTCATTGATATAGGAACTTTTACGATATTATTTGTTTCCATTTCTCTTAAATCAGCTCCAGCTGTCATTTCACCAGCAAAATCTTTACCACCAATATATGTAATGTTACCACAAGTTATTTCTTCAATTCTATAATACCCTATATATTTCATAGCTCCAACTGCTCCAGAACAGTCGCTATCACTTCCATCAGATATTGTAGGATCGCAAAGTTTAACTGTATCATTTATTGTTAGGTTATCTAAATTTGAATTATTAGTATTTTCTGTAATCATTAAAATATTATCATCATTTTTTGATATGTTTTTAATTTCATATACTACATTATCTGCATTAATTGTTATTGGGTTATTTAATATGATAGTATAGTTATCTTCCCCAAGTGTAAAATCGCTTAAACTTAATGTATTGTTATTTGATATTTGTAAATCTGCATCATTGTGTGGATAACCACCATATTTTAAAGCATAATGATAAATTAATGAGTTACTTGCTATATCATAATTTATTACAAAACCGCCTGCCATACTTTTAAGCCCGACTATACTGTTTGTTCCTGTTTTAGTAACATCTGATTCTGTAACTATATATGTTCCAGTATATGTGTTAGGGTTACTAGGATTAATAGGAGTTCCTCTATTATTTGGCTCCCATGGTATAGGGCCTTGCACTTCTTTTTCTTCCATACAGCCAGATAAAGCTAGAAAAGTAACCATTAAAATAAAATATTTAAAAAATTTATTTTTCATAATAAACACCTTTATATAATATTAAAAATTAGCCTGCACAGCAAGCATTGTAGTAAATCTACTTAAAAAGCCAAACTCTAAAAGCATCATAAAATGTTCTGTAGCGGAAAAAGCTATACCTGCATTCATAGCCCATGGAGATGCATTTTGTGCATTAGCTCTATATCTTGATGTAATTGTTAAAGGATCGGAAATTCCTACAATAGTATTTGGCGGCAGTGTTACTGTGTATTGACCACTTCTCTGATTACCCATAGGTAAATATTGGTATTGTGTGCCTATATGTGCACTTATACCCATATTTTTTGGCAGTGGCACTCTTAAGCCAACCCTTGCACCTGCAATTAATGTTTCAATTATTTGGTCTGTCATATTAGTAGTAGTCCATGCATAGTTAGCATTAAGAACTGCAAAAGGTACCACCCTGCCTATACGCATACCGTATTGGAAACCTACACCAACAGCACCAGTATCTGCTTTAAAATCTATCTTTTGGTTAAGCATATATCCGTTTGGCATAGCAGCATTACCATCTGCAACTGCTGTAAATTCTGAATAACCTTCTGTATGCATATATACACCAAATATAGACATAAAAGGGAATAGATTAAAACCAGCTCTTAAACCGCCTGAATTTGTTACTATTTTAGCATTTTCCATTCTAACTGGCATGGAGTTTATAGGTATAGGTGTAGCTGATTGAAAATCATATCCGACTGCATTTGTAATTGTTTGTGGTATTTCCATATGATAATAAATTGCAGATATAAAGAATGGTTTTGGTGGTCTTACCCCGTTTGCACGAGCCTGTTTACCTAATATTGGAAGATAATCTTCCACAATATGAGCCCTTGGAATTGGAGCAGGGCGTTTTTTAGCAGTAACAGCAGTATCTGATGTATTCTGCTCTTGAGCAAATGATACATTAGCAAATGAAAAAGCACATGCTAATGCAGTAAGTAAAACTGTGATTTTTTTCATACTATAAAAACCTCATAAAAAATATTTTTTTACTATAAAAAACACTTGAAAGCATAGCCTATTTTATTAATTATGTAAAGTAAAATATGATATTTTTTTCTTGACACTATAGCTTATTTTGTGTGATATATATGTGAAATAAATAAAATTAAAACTTTATAGTTAATTACAGACATTTATACTGTTAATTTTAATTAATTTGCCACACCACTGTCTATTCTGAGCGACAGCGAAGAATCTAAAAACAGGCAAACCGCATTAACATATAAATTTTAAAATATGTTTTACATATACAGCAATATTTATATTCCAGATACTTCGCCTTGCAGGCTCAGTATGACATAACTGCAATGGGTTATAACTATTGCATAATTAAAATACTTTACAGTTAATTTTAATTAATTAGCCACACCCACTGTCTATTCTGAGCGACAGCGAAGAATCTAAAAACAGGCAAACCGCATTAACATATAAATTTTAAAATATGTTTTACATATACAGCAATATTTATATTCCAGATACTTCGCCTTGCAGGCTCAGTATGACATAACTGCAATGGGTTATAACTATTGCATAATTAAAATACTTTACAGTTAATTTTAATTAATTAGCCACACCACTGTCTATTCTTAGCGACAGCGAATAATCTAAAACAGGCAAACCGCATTAACATATAAATTTTAAAATATGTTTTACATATACAGCACTATTTATATTCCAGATACTTCGCCTTACAGGCTCAGTATGACATAACTGCAATATCTTATAACTAATTGCATAATTAAAATGCTTTACAGTTAAAATTTTACTTTTACACCAGTATAAAACACAAGACTGTTTATATATTTGATTTCTGCAAAAATAGATGAATACTTATACATATCAAGCTCTGCACCAAGAAGCATATTTATGTTTTTATCATAATTTTCCTGATAGTTTATTATTGTGTGCATCTTATCAGCAGTGCCAGCCATTAAATATTCATCTGGTATGTTGATATTTATACTTTCTACCATTAGTCCATTGTTAAAAAGAGTTGTATAGTCTGCACCAGTATAAATATTTAGTATAAAGTTTTTATTAAATGTAATATATGTGCCTGCTTTTAGGGCAAATGATGCATTATAAAATATATCTTCATAACTATCAGATGATGTTAAGCCAAACCCAGCTTTAAATGCAATATAAGGTGTGTATTTTTTTATAGTCCATTCATAAGCTGTTTCAAAACCAGCCATATAAATATGTTCATCACTTTTTCTTGAAAATACATCTGTATAATCTTTTATAAGATATTTGTTATTTTCCTTATTTACTGTATATTTTATATCTAAAATGCTATTTCTATAAGTATAGTTTATAAATAACTTAAGAAATGGTGTAATATATAGCCCTGCTTCTGTTTTTATGCCGTTACTTGATTTATTGATTTCTGCACTGCTTATGTTTGAACCTGATGATAAGTTAAAGGCATCAGTGCTGCTATATTCATATCCTATGCTTATATTGAAAGGCTGTTTTTTCATAAATCCTTTTTTATTTAATGTGTCATTAAATAATGGTAGATTATAAGCATAACTTATTTGTGTCAAAAATTGACACAATGAGAATATTATTATAGTATATTTTATAATTTTAAATTTCATTTATATTAACCTGTTCATAGAACCTGTTTTATATTCTTCTAAATCAATACATACAAATATAAAACCAAGAGATTTAAGATAAACTGTGATTTTTTCGCGTATTTCTTTATTATTTATAATATCTTTTATATGGTTTTCAGATGCTTCTATTCTAGCAATTTGGTTATGGTATCTAACTCTTGCACTATTAAAGCCAAGAGAATGTATAAAACATTCACTTTTAGATATAATTTCAATCATATCTTTACTTATTTCCATATTATATGGAAACCGTGAAAAATAGCATGCAAAAGAAGGCTTATTATAGTTTAATCCAGCCTGTTTTAAAAGGTTTCTAATATCTTCTTTTGTAAGAGCTGCCATATCAAGGGGGCTTACTGCTCCTATTTCCTGCACTGCAGCAAACCCTGGACGAAAGTCTTTTCTATCATCATAGTTTGAGCCTTCAATAATTGCTGCAAGTCCGTCTTTTTCTGCTGCCTGTTTTAAAATAGAAAACATATATTTTTTACATATATAACATCTTTCTTTAGGGTTATATTTAATATTTTCTATCATATCTAATGGCTCAAGATAAATTACTTCCTGCTCAATATTAAGCATTGCTGCAGTATTTTCTGCATCTTTCAGCTCACTTTCAGGGTATAAATAAGAATGAAAAGTATATGCTTTTGTTTTTATATTCAGCTTTGAAAGGTAATATAAAAGCAGGGTAGAATCTGTGCCGCCTGAAAAAGCGACGGCACATGATTTAAAACCCTTTAATATGTTGATTAACTTACTTTCTTTACTTTTTAATGTCATTATAAATTAAAGTATGTTGCCAGTAATGCAACTGTAGTCATTACAATAGTGTATGGAAGGGCAAGTTTAAGCATCTGCACATAAGATAATCTTATTAATGGAGCAAGTGAAGAAGTTAATAAGAATAAAAATGCAGCCTGTCCGTTAGGTGTTGCAATTGATGGAATATTTGTTCCCATATTTGTTGCAACTGCAAGTTTATCAGCCTGCAGCTGGTCAATAATACCTGCTTTTAATGCAGCAATAACTTCTGTAATATATACTGTTGCAACAAACACATTATCGCTAATAGCAGAAAGCACACCGTTTGCAGCAAAGAATGCTAGTATTTGGTGTTTACCGTCCATACTAAATACTACATCAATAATAGGTTTAAATAAGTTTTGGTCTGCTATAACTGCAACAATTGTAAAAAATACAACTAAAAGAGCAGTAAATGGCAGCGATTCTGTAAATGCTTCGCCGAAGTGGTGTTCTTCAATAACCCCTGTAAATGATGTAACTAAAATAATAATAGTTAAACCAACTAAACCAACTTCAGCTAAATGCAGAGCAAGAGCTATAATTAAAAATACACCAGCAATAGCTTCTATAATGTATCTACCAACTGTTTTACTGTCCATATTTTCAGAAGTTCTTTTTACTTCTGCTTCTAAAACTTTACGGACATTTTCAGGCATTTGGTAACCATAGCCTATTATTTTTGTAACTTCTACAAAGATACATGTTAAAAGACCAGCAAAAAATACAGGAACTGAAACAGGCGAACATTCTTGAAAGAACTGGATAAAATCCCAGCCCATTTGTTTACCTATAAGAAGATTTTGAGGCTCCCCAACTAATGTTAATGCTCCACCTAATGTTGTACCTACTGCTGCATGCATCATTAAGTTTCTTAAAAATCCACGAAAATTCTCTAAATCTTCTTTATCAATTGCATCAATATTTTCATCATCTTTAATAGATTTTGCCTGTTTTTCCCCTTTACTTGATGCATATTTATGATATATACCATAAAAACCATATGCAACTGTTATTATAACAGCTATAACAGTTAATGCATCTAAAAATGCAGATAAAAATGCACCAAGAAAACAAAAGATTAATGATAATAAAATTTTAGACCTGACGCTTACTAAAAGACGAGTAAAAATAAAAAGCAGCAGCTCTTTCATAAAGAAGATACCTGCTACCATAAACATAAGTAATAATAATACTGGGAAATTATCTACTACATGTTCATAAACATGTTCTGCGGAAGTCATACCAATAACGACTGCTTCAATAGCTAATAAACCACCAGATGGCAGCGGATAGCATACTAATGCTAATGCTAGTGTAGAAATAAATTCTGCCATTAACACCCAGCCTGCTACAAATGGATTAATAGCAAATAAAATAGGGTTAATGATAAGATATGATATAATTAAAAGCTTATACCATCTTGGAGCTCTGCCTAAAAAGTTAGAGCCGATTGCAGATAACACACTTCGTTCTGCACCTGAATTTTCGTTTACCTTCATTTTTTTCTCTCCTAAGATAAAACAATTATTATAATATAAATTATAATATATTACTATTAATAAACTTATTTTTTTATATTGCAAGAGAAAACTTGTCTTTATTTAAATAAAATTACTGTTTTATAAATTAAAAGGTGATTTTAATAGAGTTTATTGATTTTAAACTGCCAGTTATCATCAGTATCACTTACAAAATCATACTCTAAAATTTCATCAATCATATTTATGCGGCTTTCATGGTTAAAAGTAAGCACTTTTGCTTTTCTTTCACCCATTTCATCATTTGTAACATATTTAGAAAGAGATATAATCACTTCATCTCCAACCTGGCAGCTTCTTGCAGCAGCTCCATTTAAGCAGACAACACCGCTTCCTTTTTCGCCAGGTAATACATAAGTGCTTATTCTTGCACCGCTTGCTTTATTCCAAATATATACAAACTCCATAGGGCGTATACCTGCCTTACGAAGTATATCTTCATCAATTGTAACACTGCCGTGATAATGCAGTGCACTTTCTGTAATTTTTATTCCATGCAGTTTTGCAGATATTACTTCAATAAGCTCCACTAATAATCCTCCTAGTGATAGTAGAATAGGTATATATGAAATTGTTGAAGAAATCAATTGAAATAATTACGAATTTGTATTATAGCTTATTTTTAGAGGAATTATATGGAATATATTGCTGATTCTTATTACATACTTACATTTTTAATTATAGCATCTTTTTGTGCTGGTTTTATAGATAGTATTGCAGGGGGCGGCGGGTTTATACTTGTGCCAGCATTAATGCTTGCTGGTCTTTCTCCAACTATGGCAGTGGCCACAAACAAGCTGCCGGCAGTATTTGGTACAGCTACAGC
This sequence comes from uncultured Mucispirillum sp., assembly GCA_944326705.1. Lineage (GTDB taxonomy): Bacteria > Chrysiogenota > Deferribacteres > Deferribacterales > Mucispirillaceae > Mucispirillum. Next base: position 160,063 of record CALVEY010000001.1, on the reverse strand, counting down.
TGCATATAACTTTATCCGTAGTAAGACTGTAATATGGCCTATTGCACTAATTGGACTTGTATGTGCATTTTTAGGCGGTATGGTAGGCTCAAATCTTAACTTAGGGCTTTCTCAGGATACTTTAAATAAAATAGTTCTGTTTATTCTTCCTATTGCTGCTATTGTTACATTTATCCCTAAAAAGAATTTAAAGCAGAATGTAACAGACTTTTCTAAAAAAGAATTATATATTGCAGCACCTTTTATCACATTTGTTTTAGGTATATATGACGGTTTTTTTGGTCCTGGTATGGGCACTTTTTTAATAATCGCTTTTTATTCTATACTTGGTATGAATATGGTGAACGCTTCAGCTGTTGCAAAAATAGTAAACTTTGCTTCAGGTGCTGGTGCATTAGTAATGTTTTTAAAAGCAGGGCAGGTGATAATAGCTATTGGTATCCCACTTTTAATAGCTAATGTTTTAGGCAGCTATATTGGCAGTAAAATGGCAATTAAAAACGGACAGGCTTTCGTTAAAAAAATATTAATCATAGTATTTATTGTTATGTTTGTATCTCTTATTATAAAAATAGTTCAAGGCTGATAAAAAGTTATCTTTTATATGATTTATGTATGGTCTAAATATCATACATAAATCTATTTCTTCTTTATAATTTCATATATTGAAAGGCATGTATTAGTTATTTTTGTTATTATAAATAAATGCGGTTATGCCTGCAATTAATGTAGACATTGATAAAAACAATCCTAGCCATACTTTATCAAAATAGACACAAAAGCCAATTAATATAAAAGTTAAAATCATTAAAATAAAGGCAAAATACTGACCTCGTTTTTTATAATTTATAGCATCTTTAACAAGCAGCTCTTCATTTTGTATTCTGCTTTTAGATTGATTTTCAGCCATTTGTAATATTCTTTCAGCAGCACCTGGCACAATTTCATTATATTGCTTTAAATGTTCTGGTAGTGGAAGTATGCCTCGATATTCTTGTGCAACTACTAGTGCATTTTTTTTATGATTTTGTTTATTATTCATATATTATTACGCTCTAATTCTTTTTCATATAAATCTAATGCATATTGAATATCTGACCCTACATTAAGCCAGTCAGATTCTATAGCTTTAATATTTACTTCATTTGGATTTTGCTTAGTATATTTATTATATAACTTTTTATATGTAGTATCCTGGATATAAAAAACTGATAATATACCCTTACAAAATGCTTTTTTATTCATATATATCTCACATAATTTAATTTATATAAATCTAATCCAATAAAAATGAATAGTTATAAATAATCACAGAATGGGAACATAACTTCCCATTCTGCTTATATATTTATTTAACTCTGTTTGCACTGCCTAAAACATTTTCGTTTTTAGCTTTATATGCTTTTACAAGTTCGCTTCTAGCATTGCCTAAATATTTTCTAGGGTCAAATTCGCCAGGCTGAAGAGCAAGTGTTTCTCTAACTTTTGCAGTAAATGCAAGACGGCCGTCAGAGTCAATGTTAATTTTACATACTGCAGATTTAGCAGCTCTTCTTAACTGGTCTTCAGGAACACCAACAGCATTTTCCATTTTACCGCCGTATTTGTTGATTAATTCCACATATTCTGGAAGAACAGAAGAAGCTCCATGTAAAACTATTGGGAAGTTTGGCAGTCTTTTTTCACATTCTTCTAATATATCAAAACGAAGTGGTGGAACACTTTCGCCAGGTTTTAATTTAAATTTGTATGCGCCATGTGATGTACCAATAGAGATTGCAAGAGAATCAACCCCTGTGCGTTTAACGAAATCTTCAACCTGGTCTGGGTCAGTATAGTGAGAATGTTCGCTTTGAACTTCATCTTCAATACCAGCAAGCACGCCTAATTCGCCTTCAACAGTAACATCAAATTGATGAGCATAATCAACAACTTTTTTAGTTAATGCAACATTTTCTTCATAAGGCAGGTGAGAGCCGTCAATCATAACTGATGAGAAACCTTTTTCTATACAGTCAACACAAAGCTCATAGCTGTCGCCATGGTCTAAGTGTAATGCTATAGGTATACTGCAGCCTAATTCTTTTGCATATTCAACAGCACCAACTGCTAAATAGCGTAATATAGTTGCGTTTGCATAGTTTCTTGCACCTTTTGAAACCTGCAGAATAACTGGAGATTTTGTTTCTGCACAAGCTTGAATAATTGCTTGAATCTGCTCCAGGTTATTAAAGTTGTATGCAGGAACTGCATAACCATTTTTCATAGCGTCTGCAAACATTTCTTTTGTGTTTACAAGACCTAATTCTTTGTAAGAAACTGCCATTAGAGTATCCTCCTTTAATTAAAACATTGATACATTCATTTTTATTTCATCAAGTTTTATTTTTACACCGTCAGTATTATCATAGGCACAGTTTGGTATAATCATAGTAAATGTTTTTAAGCCATACTGCTCAAAAAACCTTTTTGCCCAGTTAGCTGCCATATCACCATGGCTTCTGTCTGCTGCGCCTTGAGTGCAAATGAAAAACATTTTTTTGCCTTCTTCAAATTTAGTTTTACGCTCAGCTGTTTTTAAACAGTAAAATCTGTCTGTTAAAATTTTTGCAAGGCTTGAAATAAAACCCATAATATTTGGAGAAATTAGAATAATCTTATCAGCTGATAAAAGCTTAGGATAAAGCTCAGAAATATCATCTTTAATAACACAAAGGCTGTTATTAGTTTTGCACATACGGCAGGCAGTGCATGGTTTTATATTCAGCTCACGCAGGTTCACCACCTGGCAGTCATCACCATACTTTTCCTGTAAACTATCAGCGATAAATGTTGAATTGCCACTTTTTCTAGGGCTTGCGTTAATAATTAATATGCTCATAATAAATATAGTATTATATTGTTTAATATCTTTCAAGATATATTTTATCTTAATTGAAAGATTTTACTATATTTATTCAATTTACTACTAGATGCCTGTTAAGATATATATAAATATTACTAAGTTATACTTGCAGTTAAAAAATTTATTTTTTATATTTAGAATTTATAATATCATCGCCAACTTTTGACTGGCTCATAACAATAGCATTTCTATTTTCATATTCTTCTATCATTTTAGAAAGTTTTTCAAGCTCATCGCCTTCTGGTGTGCCTGGAACTGCATGAAACATTAAAGCATCAACTCTATTTAATGCCTGCAAAAATTCTCTTTCATTATTGATTCTTTTAATCATAACTACCCCTTTAATTATTTTATTTTTAATACACCATCAACAGGAATATCATTTGAAACAGGTATAGGGTAGGACCCAAACCTGTCTGTATAAATAAACCCGCCATCAACTTGTGGATAATAAATATATTTTAATACTAAACTTTTACATCTTTCATAGTCTATTTGAAAGACTACATTTTTATAAAAATATGTTTTTAAGTTACTTAGAGAGTGAATATCTGTAATTATATCTCCATTATCATATTCACACTCCATAGACATATTTAAATTTGTCATAAATGTGCTGCTTACATTCTTAACAGCAGAAGTTATGTAGCCGTCTTCTGTGTTATAGTATACACTTATATCCATATTACTGATGTTGTTTTTATACAGACTGTCCAAATTATCATAACCAAATAATGTGCCAGAACAGCCTGTTATAATAAACATCAGCAGTATTATTAGATAATTATTTATTATCCTCTTTTTTCTCATCATTTTCAACAGTTTCTACTTTAACATCTACAATATTTTCATCTTTATCAGATTTCTTTTTACCAAAGCCAAATTTTAAATTGCCTTTAATTGCTTCTACTTCTGCTTCCATTTCTTCTATTTTTTCAGCAATCTGCACAATAGAGCTGTATTCTGGTTCAAAAAGAGATGCATCTATTTCTCCCTGCTGTATAAGTTTAAGCAGACGTTTACTTATTTTATGCATTTTCTCATTATAAGTTTTATTAAAAGAATTAATTTCTAATTTTAAGCGAGAAATTTTGTAAACTTTTGCTGTTTCTTCTGTAACATTATTAAGGGTTTTTGCAAACCAGTCTTTTCCTTCAGATTTATCCATAATCAGCCTCCTGTTATTTGACCTACTAAATTAGTTATCCTGTTGTTCATCATATATAATAATACAATTAATGTAAAATTAATTGCAATAGAAATTATAAGCAGAAATACAAGTGTATTAATAACTGATAACTTCTTTTTCTTTTTTTTATATAAAATTATACCGCTTCTGTTATCCTGTTCATCTATTTTTTTGAAATAATATTCAAAAGATGAATCATAAACATGTATCCATGGACCGTCTATACTTGCAATATAATCGCCTGCTAAAATTGAGCCTGTTTTTATTCCTAAAACAACATCATCATAAGATAATTTTGTTTTAATAAACCCACCAGATAAGCGCACTTTAAACTGAGTGCTTTTTTCAGCAATATTATATTCTGCACCGCAGCAGGAACATACTGCAATACCTTTTTTAATATCTACTATCTGGTTAAAACATTCAGCACAAAGTATTCTCAATTTTCCCACCGTTTATAGCAGTTATTATCTATTCTTAAAACATCAAGCACTTTACCAGTTACAAAATTCACTAAATCATCAATAGTTTCTGGCTTATTATAAAAGCCGGGAGCAGCAGGAATAATCACAGCCCCTGACTGGGAAAGCCTTGTAAGGTTTTCTAAATGTATAGTAGATAGTGGCATTTCTCTAAAAAGCACAACTAACGGACGCCTTTCTTTTAAAGCCACATCGGCACATCTTTCTATTAATGATGCACTTATACCATTTGCACATCTGCCCACAAACCCCATAGATGCTGGAGCTATAATATAATGCTCCACTTTAAATGAGCCGCTTGAAACAGACGCACTTAAATCATTATTGTTATGTATTATAATATTTTCTATACCATTAGATTTATACATATCTTCAATATTTTTATAAGTAATGCCAGTTTCTGCCTGAGCATTTGCTAAAGCTTCATTAGCTGCAGCAGTATGCACTTCATAGCCTGCCTTTTGCAGAGCCTTTATTATACCAAAGCCGTAAAGAATACCACTTGCTCCAGTTAATGCTACAAATGAGCGTTTCATTATTTACCTACCCATATATCTATAATAGTAAAAATCATAATTGTAATACTAATATAAGCATTCATATTAAAAAAAGCCATATTAAGTTTTGATAAATCATCTTTTGATACTAAGCTGTGCTCATAAGCCATTAATGCTCCAGATAAAAGCACACCTGCTAAATAAATATATCCTAAATTAGTAAAAGCCATTAATGATATAAATAAGCAGATAGCAACAAAATGTAAAATTCTTGCTATAATCAAAGAGCCGCCTGTTCCAAAAACTGCAGGGATAGAATGCAGTCCTTCTTTTCTGTCATATTCTATATCTTGAATAGCATATAATATATCAAAGCCAGCTACCCATAATATTACTGCACCACCTAATATAAAAGGCGCTGTATCTATACTGCCGGTTACAGCAATCCATGCGCATATTGGAGCAAGCCCTAAAGCTATACCTAAAATTACATGGCAGAAGTTTGTAAACCTTTTTGCATAAGCATATAATATAAATATTAATACAGGAATAGGGGAGAGAACTGCTGTTAATCTGTTAAGCATAAATGCAGCTGTAAAATATAATGCAAGGCTTACTAAAATATAAAATAATGTAGCTTTTTTAGATATATTTCCTGCTGGTATCTCCCTTGAAGCAGTGCGTGGGTTTCGCGCGTCAATTTCTGCATCAGCATATCTATTTACACCCATAGCCGCACTTCTTGCCCCAACCATTGCAACAACTACCCATAATATTATATTCCATGAAGGAAGTCCGTTTGCTGCTAATATCATACCAACAAATGCAAAAGGCAGCGCAAAAAGAGAGTGTTCTAGTTTTATCATTTTTATAAAAGCAAAAAAATTTTTCATTAAATGCTCCAAAATTAAATAGTAATAATATTGCTTAAGGCTTCAATAAAATCTGGGCTGTCATTTAAACTTTCTATCCGCACTATATTTTTGCCTGCATTTTTTAATATTGGTATTAGCTGTTCATCAAGCTCTATTAATGTTTCTATATGGTCAGAAATAAATGATATAGGAACAATAATTATATTATCAATATTTTTTTCCTTATAGCTTTCAAGTGTTTCAATCATAGTAGGATGCAGCCATTTTACAGGGCCTACTTTACTTTGATAAGCAGTTTCAAATGACTTAATACCTGTCATTTTATTAATAATTTCAGTATGATGCTTTACATGTTCTGGGTAAGGGTCGCCTTTTTCTACATAGCTTAATGGCACAGAATGGGCAGAATAAAGCACATGACAGTCTTTTATATCTTTATTAAGTTTTTTAGCTGCATCAAGTATTCTTTTAGATATGGCAGTGCAGTATTTTTCATTTTCATACCAGTATGGTATTACTACACTTTTATATTTATTATTGCCTGAAATATTATATAATTTTGCAAGCCTGTTAAAGCAGGCTTCTACAGTAGTTAAAGAATACTGTGGATAAACTGTTGTAAATATTACTTTTTCACACTCTGTATTTTTAAGCACATTAAGAGCTTCATCAAAAAATGGGTGATAGTAACAGTTTGCCTCTATAACCTGCAGATGCCTGCCTGTATTTTCTGTATAGTGATTTTCTAATGCTTTAAATATTCTTCTATGGATTATATTCTGCGGTGACGCACCATTATAGCCCATTTTTAAATACTCAGGAGCCAGCTTTTTAGAGCGTTTTGCAGCTATTTTTTTAGCAATAAATGTTTGCAGCATACTGCCCACATGAAAGTCTATTATATCTTTATCTGAAAAAAGGTTAAATAAAAAGGGCTCTATTGCTTCAATACTGTCTGGGCCGCCCATTCCCATTATAAATAATACATCTTTTTTCATTTTAAGCTAAGCCTTTAACAACTTCTATTAAGTATTTTACATTTTCAACTGGAGTTGCAGGCATAATTCCATGACCTAAGTTGAAAATATGGCCAGGGCATAATTTGCCTTCACTTATTGCAGTTTCTGCATATTTTTTAATAGATGCTTTATTAGAAAATAGTATTGCAGGGTCAAGGTTGCCTTGTAAAGTAAATTTACTGCCAAGCCTTGCATTTGCTTCTTTTAAGCTGATTTTCCAGTCAATACCTATACCTGCACAGTTTAATTCTTTAATAGTGTCAAAATAAGCTGAGCCGTCTTTTGCAAAATATATAAATGGAGCAGAAATACTTTCGCTTATTTCTTTTACATAAGGGAATACCATTTCTTTATATTCTTCTGGTGGTAAAATACCTGCCCATGTATCAAACATTTGGATAGCAGCACAGCCATGATTAACTTGATTTTGTAAATATTTAATAGTGTCTTCAGTTAATTTTTTCATTAAAGAGTGAAAAACATCAGGTGCATTTAACATCATTTTACGAATTTCTAAAAATGATTTAGAGCCTGCACCCTCTGTCATATAGCATGCAAGAGTAAATGGTGCACCAGAAAAGCCAATTAATGGCACATTTAATTTTTTCACAAGCAAGTCTATTGTTTTATATACAAATGGTGCATCGCTTTCTGGATTAAATGGACGAAGTCTGTTAACATCTTCCATAGTCCTGACAGGGTTAGATATAACAGGGGCAGGGTTAAAACTTAAATTTACCCCAATAGGTTCAATAGGTATTAATATATCTGAAAATAATATTGCAGCATCAGCTCCTATTATATCAATTGGCTGCAGAGTAACTTCGCAGGCTAACTCTGGAGTTTTGCATAATTCTAAAAATGAAACTTTTTTACGCACTTCCATATATTCTGGCATATATCTGCCTGCCTGCCGCATAAGCCATACTGGCGGACGCTCTGTTTTTTCTTTATTTAATGCTTTTAATAGTAAATCGTTGAAAGCCATATTCCACATCCTAAAAATTTTTTTAATAAGTATATATGTTCAGAAAAAAAATATCAAGCAATTAAGAAAATTTTTTACTCTGTATATACTTTTTACACAAGTTTTATATAAATGTTGCAAAATTTAATAGTTACTCTTGATTATATTTAAGAATTTTGATAATGTTATCTTGCTTTTAATTATTAAAGCTATTTTTGAGGTGGATTGTGAAAAAATTTGATGTTCTTATTACTGACCATATCGCAGAGGAAGGTATTGAGATTTTAGAAAAGGCAGAAAACATTAATTATGAAATCCGCGCAGGTATTTCTAATGCTGATTTAAAACCTATTCTTGGCAATTATGATGCTGTTATCACTAGAAGCGGCACTACAGTAGATGCAGATTTACTTGAAAATACTGGCAAACTTAAAATCATAGGCAGAGCAGGGGTTGGCCTTGATAATGTTGATATTGAAACAGCCAGCAAAAAAGGTCTTATAGTTATGAATGCCCCTACAGGTAATACTTATGCAGCTGTTGAACTTACTATGGGTATGATATTAGCTGCATGCCGTAAAATTCCTGCTGCTAATAGTTCAGTTAAAGCTGGAGAATGGAACAGGAAAAAGTTTATGGGTATTCAGCTTTTAGATAAAACTCTGGGTATTGTTGGTATCGGTAGAATTGGCGGTAATGTTGTTACAAGATGTAAAGCATTTGGTATGAAAGTGCTTGCTTATGACCCTTATGTTAAACAGTCCCGTGCAGAAAACCTTGGCGTTACTTTATGCAACTCTCTTGATGAAGTATTATCACAAGCTGATGTTATTACACTGCACACACCATTAACTGAAGAAACAAAAGGTATGATAGCAAAACCTCAGTTTGATATGATGAAAGATGGAGCAGTATTTGTTAACTGCGCAAGAGGCGGTTTAGTTGATGAAGATGCTTTATATGAAGCAGTAAAAAGCGGTAAATTATTCTCTGCTGCAACAGATGTTTTTTCTTATGAACCTCCAAAAGGTATGAAATTATTAGAACTTGAAAATATATTTGTTACACCTCACATTGGTGCAAATACTCATGAAGGTCAAAAAGGTGTTGCTGTTATTATATGCGAACAGATAGTTAATGCTCTTGAGGGCAGGTCTTATGCTAATGCTGTAAATATTCCTTATATGAAATCACTTCTTCCAGAAGAATTACAGCGTTACTTTGAGCTTGCTAGAAGTATGGGACGCCTTGCTTCTCAATTTATTAACGGCAGACCAGAAGAAATCAGATTTACTATGGTTGGTAAAAGGTTTGAAGAAGATTTTGGCGAAAGAACATTTGATTCACCATTTAACTATCAGCCATTTACTATTGCATCATTAAAAGGCTTTTTAGAAGTTGTTCTTGAAGATTCTGTATCTTTCATTAATTCACCATATTTAGCAAAAGACAGAAATATTCATGTAATGGAATCTAAAACTGACCATTATGATAAATATAATGATTTACTTGTATTAACTGTAAAAACAAGTGACGGCAAAGAAACTACTATTGGCGGCACACTTTTTGCAGAAAATATTGGTAAAATCTTATTTATTGATAACTACACACTTGATTTAGAAGCAAGCGGCAACTATATCTATTTTAGAAACAATGACCGCCCAGGTATTGTTGGTAAAGTTGCAACTCTGCTTGGTGAAAATAATATTAACATTGCTAACTTTGGTCTTGCACGGGTAGGCAGCAAAGGAAGCGAAGCTATTTCTTTTGTACTTGTAGATGATAAAGTATCTTCTGAAGTGGTAAAACAAATTGCTGCTTTAGATGATATTATTGAAGCAAAATATATTAGAATATAATAAATATTATAACCTTAAAATACAGGCTCTCAATAATATGGGAGCCTGTATATCAAATATTTACAGATACTAAACCTATAATCTAAAAAATATAAAATATAACCGCAGTTTCTATTTTTATCTGTTATTTAAAATAAATTAAATAATCCTTTCAGCCACATTGGCGAAGTAAATAATAAAGCTAGTACAGCAGCAGATAATACTGTTCTGCGGATAATATGCTTCCACTGTGGCTCTATTACATTATTTGCAGCAAAATATCCACTTATAAGTGCGCCAGTAAAACCTCCGCCAGGGAACGCATAAGCACCTGTAAACATAAGGTTTTTAATAGTTTTTGAAAAACGCGGCACTCTGCCTTTTCTTAAATAGTTGTTATTTACATAGCCGTAAGCTGTGCCAGATGGTGTTTTCATATATCTTTTAATAGTTTTTGGGGTAGATACTTCAAAATATTCCACATGGTCTTTTAAATTTGGGAAATATTTTTCTGCCTTTTTAAATAAATCTTCAGCAAGTTTCTGTTTTTTTGCAAGATATTCTTCTTTTGGTAATGATTCCCATTCATCAAGATATGATGCACCGCAGAATACACCTATACTTCTTTTGTCATCTTCTTTAATATTAAGACCTGCATCTATTGCACCATAATCCACAAAAACAAAGCCTCTGTCTTCAATGTTTTTGTGTTTTATTCCTTCTTTCATTAAATTAAAAGGTGTATTTAATTCATTATCATCATTAATAAAAGTAGAGTAGGCATGGTTTTTATATATATCTTTTAGATTTTCTTTAAAAATAATATATACAGTATATAAAGATACAGACTCTTTAAATTCATTAAGGCTTTTATCCTTATATTTTTCATCAACCATATTATCATAAAGCACATTAGGTGAGCAGTTTGCTATTACATATTCAGAATTAACTGTAATTTCTTCTTTTTTCCTTTTATCTTTATAAATAACGCCTTTTGCTTTTCCATTTTCTACGATAACTTTTTCCACAGTGCACATTGTTTCTACTGTGCCGCCGTTTTCTTTTATAATGTCAGCAAGTGCAAGGCTTAAAGAATAGCTGCCGCCTTTAATATATTTTGCACCATTATAATAGTTATACTGGGCAAGTGCATGATAATGCCATGAAAATTCATAAGGATTATCATGATAATACACCAGGTTTGCATTTAAAATTCTTTTTAATTTATCATCTTTAATCATGCTGTCTAACATTTCACCAGTTGATTTTTGATTAAAGAAATATTTAACCACTCTTGGAAACTTAATAAAAGGGTATAGTAAAAACTGAAAAAAATTCATATCATAAGGTATTTTTCCCATAGTGTAAGCTGTGCTTTTTAGTATGGCAAAATATTTTTTTATACCTTTTTCTTCATGGGGAAATTTAGATATTAAATATTTTTTAGCTTCTTCCACACCCTCTGGAACTCTGAATGTTTCATTATTATTTTTTATATCCCATGTTTCAGGCAGGCTTATAAATTCTACTTTTTTTTCAAGTTCTAAAAAATCAAATAAATCTCTTTTTGCATCATAGCCATGCTGACCATAATCCATTTCATGAAGTCCTACTTCTATATTTATGTCTTTTCTTTTAAATATAGTAGCAGCGCCGCCAACCATAAAATGCTGCTCAATAAGTAAAACTTTTTTACCTTTTTTTGCTAAAACTGCACCAGCAGTTAAACCGCCTAGACCACCGCCTATAATAATAACATCGTATTTCATCTCATCTCCTATATATTTTGTGTATAATAAATTATTGAAGTATTTAACGCAACTAAAAAATGAACATTTATCCTTAATTTGTTCATAAATGATTAAGTTAATATATTTATAAATAGTTTATTAGTACAAAAAATATTGGTTAGTGGCATTATTATTGCTATATTTTAATATAAGAGGTGGTTTATGAATATTAATGCTGTTAATAAAATTGCAGAGTTTTATACTTTATCAAATATAAAAAATATTGATAAGAAAGAAGATTTACAGCTAATGAAAATTAGTGCAGATAGATATGAAAATAACAGCTTTCAAAATATTTCATTAAGCAACCCTTATGGTTTTAAAGAAATGGATAAGATAGTGGAAAATATTTCCATAAATCAGGAAGAAAATAAGGACTATACAATAGATGATATTCAAAGTCTACTTTTTAGAGCAGTATTTAATACAAGTGCATCAAGTATTGATAAAGACCTGCTTCCAGAAAATGAAAAATTAAAAGAAAGAATTGAAAAAATGATAGATGAAATAATTGAAAAGGGTAATACTGGCAGTGAAGAAGTTCAGAAAACTTTAGCTGTTTTAAGAGAAAAACTGGAAATTTTAGATAAATTAGGCGATGAAGAAATATTATCAATGGAAGATTTAGATAAAATATTACAGGAAATGAAAATGGCAGAAAAAGAAAGTGATAATAAAAATTTAAATGAAAATAAAGATGCTTGATGCAGGTATTTTTATATGATTATTAAAGCAGATATAAATGATATAAATGTGGCAGCAGAGCTTGCCTTTAAATTATGGAAACATCATACTATTGATGAACTTAAAAAAGAATTTATAAATGTATTAGAAAATAATAAGTCAGCTGTATTTATTAAGTATATTTCAGATAAACCTATAGGGTTTGCTTTTTGCAGTTTAAGAAATGATTATGTAGAGGGTTCTTCCACAAATCCTGTTGGATATTTAGAGGGCATATTTATAGATGAGCCATATAGATGTAAAGGATATGCAAAAAACTTACTTTCAGAGTGCGAAAAAGTGGGCTAAAAGTCATAAATGTATAGAGTTTGCAAGTGACTGCTGTATTGATAATTCAGAAAGCATATTATTTCACAATAGGGCAGGGTTTAATGTATCGAATAAAATTATTTGTTTTATAAAAAAGATAAAATAAACTTTTAAAAATTTACCTTAAATGTAGTGCCTGATTTGCCGTCACTTTCTACTTCTATTTCCCAGCCGTGGGCATCTGCTATATTTTTAACAATAGAAAGACCAAGTCCTGCACCGCCAGTATTTCTATTCCGTGATTTTTCTACTCTGTAAAACCTTTCAAAGATTTTTACTTTATCATCTTCTGATAAACCAACCCCAGTATCTGTTACTTCAAATACTGCATGGTCATTTTCCATATAAGTGCTTACTGTTACACTGCCATGGTCTGTATATTTAAGTGCATTATTTACAATATTTATAACAAGCTGTATAAGTTTATCTTCCTGAGCTTTAACTATTATACCTTTTTGCAGCTTTGTAATTAAATCAATATTTTTTCTTTTAAATGCTGCTTCAAAAGTAGAGCATACATTTTCAACAACAGACGCTAGTTTTACATCTTTAATATCTGGTATAAAATCATGGGATTCTATTGTTGTAATTTTTTCAAGCTCGCCTACTAAGCTTGTAAGTCTTATAACTTCCTGTAAAAGACCATCAAGCCTTTCTTCTGTTGGCTCAAAAATGCCGTCAATTATAGCTTCTAACTGGTTTTGTATAACATTTAACGGTGTTCTAAGTTCATGAGAAATATTTGATGCAAGCTGTTTTCTTAACTCTTCCTGCTGCAGTAATGATTTTCTCAGCCTGTCAAGAGATATGGAAAGCTTAACAATTTCCGTAGTAGATGATGATACTTTTATTTCAGTAGTCAAATCGCCTTTTATCATATTTTCTGCTTTTTTCTGTAGGTATGTAATAGGGCTTGAAAACCGTGATGATAATATCATAATAAATGGCAGAGATAAAAGTAATGCTATAATTAATGATATTAATATGTATGTAAGAATACTTTCTTTAAAAGTAATATCTTTTGGAGTAAAAAGGCTGTCAGTAAACTGGACAATATATACTTTGCCTTTCATTTGGTTTTTATAATTTACAGGGTAGATATTACGCCAGTATCTATGGACTACTGATGTATTATTTCTGGCAGAAATAGTATGCTCAGAAGTCCATATTAATTTACCTTCATTATCATATAAGGTAAAATAACAGCCTTCTTTCATAGCAAGCTTGCCTATTTCGTTGCCGTTAAAATTATCCCATGATTTATGCTCAGCATAAAATGTTTCAAGTCGGGATACTATTAAGTCAAATATTTTGCTTTGTTCTGCCCATTTATAGTCATAGAAGCAGCTGTCAATAGTTGTTCTAAGCATAAAGGACAGAATGAAAAGCGAAACAACAGTAACAAGCAGAAAAAGCAAAAGGAACTGCTTTTTAATGCTTAATTTCATATTTTAGTCCCGGCAAATTTATAACCTACACCGTATTGAGTAACGATATATTTAGGGTTTTTCGGGTTATCTTCAATTTTCTGGCGAAGATTTTTAATGTGAGAATCAACTGCTCTGTCATATCCGTCATATTTAGCACCGATTGCTCCTTCAATTAAATCTTCCCTTGAAAAATATCTGCCAGCATTTTGGGCAAGAAACTTCAGCAGTTTATACTCATTAGGTGTTAAGGTGATTTCTGTATCATTTTTCTTAACAGTCCTTGAAGTAAAGTCAATAGATAAGCCGTCATTATAAAGCACAGCACTATTTTCACTGAAAAGCCCTGCACGACGCAGCACAGCTTTAACTCTTGCCACCAGCTCCCTTGGAGAAACTGGCTTAATAAGATAATCATCAGCACCAGTATTTAAAACATTAACTTTTGAATCCTCAGAACTTTTTGCAGTTAGGACGATGATAGGTACATCGCTTGTTTTTCTAACCATTTTACAAATTTCTTCACCAGAAATATCTGGCAGCATTAAGTCAAGGATAATCAAATTAAATGTTTTCTCATTTAAAATGTTAACCGCTGCTGAGCCTAATATAGCAAAAGAAGCATTAAAACCTTCTTTTTCTAAGTAGGACTTGATTGTTTCCGCAACTTTGATTTCGTCTTCGACGATTAATATATTAATTTTATCACTCATAATAAAATATATATACATTGATTTTTTCTTCTTGACAAGTATAACTTTTAGATTTATATATCATCATATAATGATATGATGAAGTGATGTTATAACATTAGGAGTTTTTTATGGGAGATGACAGTAAAATAATTGATGCAGAAGCAGTGCATGCAGCAAGGGAAAGCCTGCCTTCTGAATATTCTTTTGTAGCACTGGAACTTTTTTATAAAGTGTTTGCAGATACTACAAGGATAAAAATTTTATTTGCCTTAAAAGAAGTGGAGCTTTGTGTATATGATATATGTGCCGCCTTGTCTTTAAAACAGTCCACAGTGTCACAACAGCTTAGGTTTTTAAGGCAGACAGGTATTGTAAAATCAAGGCAGGAAGGAAAAAATGTATATTACAGCCTTGATGATGAACATATTACAGGGGTGCTTTTAATGGGATTAGAGCACATTAATGAAAAGAGGTAGTATTATGAAAAAGTATATGCTTGAAAATTTAGACTGTCCATTTTGTGCAGCAAAAATAGAAGAGGGCATAAAAAATCTTGACTGCGTAAAAGATGCAAAGGTAGTTTTTGCCACAAAAACATTAATGATAGACACAGATAATATTCATAAAGTGCAGGAAGCTGTTGATGAAATAGAAAAAGGTGTTGTAATTCATGAGCAAAAGCAGGAAGAAAGTTTTAATGTAAAAAATGAATTAATACTTTTAGGTGTTCTGCTTGCTGCTTTTGGTGCTGGGTTTTATATGCTGCATATTTTTCAAACACCGCCACTTTCATATTTAAGCTATGCAGTATTAGTAATAGTTTATTTAATTGCAGGAAAAGATGTAATATTAGCATCTATAAAAAATCTCCGCCACGGCAAAATATTTGATGAAAATTTTCTTATGACATTTGCCACACTTGCAGCCTGGGCAATAGGCAGCCATGAAGAAGCTGTTGGTGTTATGCTTTTTTACAGAGCTGGGGAATTTTTTCAGGATTTAGCAGTTCATAGAAGCCGCCGTTCTATTCAGTCGCTTTTAGAAATACGCCCAGATTATGCAGTAGTTGTAAGGGACGGCAAAGAGTGCAGAGTTGACCCTGAAACTGTAAATGTCGGTGAAACTATAGTTGTAAAAGCAGGTGAGAAAATAGCTCTTGACGGCACTGTTATAAAAGGTAAAACAACTCTAGATACTAGAGCGTTAACTGGTGAATCTGTGCCACGCGGTGCAGAAACTGGGGATAAAGTTTTATCTGGTATGATAAGCTTAACTGGTATTATTGAAGTAAAAGTAGAAAAAATATTTGCAGAAAGCTCTGCATCTAAAATATTAGATATGGTGGAAAATGCTGCTGCAAATAAAGCAAAAACAGAAAATTTTATTACTAAATTTGCTTCATATTATACACCAATTGTATTTTTTATAGCTTTTGCAATAGCTGTTGTTCCGCCGATTTTAGATATGGGCTCATTCAGCCAGTGGCTTTATCGTGCATTAGTTGCGTTAGTTGTATCATGCCCTTGTGCATTAATAATAAGTGTGCCACTTGGTTATTTTGGGGGTATTGGCGGAGCATCTAAAAAAGGTATATTAGTAAAAGGTGCAAACTATCTAGAAGCATTATCTAATATACAGGCAGTTGCTTTTGATAAAACTGGCACTCTTACAAAAGGTATTTTTACAGTAACAGAAGTAAAATCTTTCGGTAAATATTCTGAAAGTGAAATTGTAAAATATGCAGCTGTTGCAGAAAGTAAATCAAGCCACCCTATTGCACGCTCTATTGTGGAATATGCTGGTCATATTGATTATTCCATTAAAGAATATGAAGAAATAAGCGGCAGGGGTGTAAAAGTATCTATAGAAGATAAAGAAATAATGGTAGGAAACGACAGTCTGCTGCATTTTACTAATACAGTTCATGATGAAAGTGTATGCAATCTTTTAGGCAGTGTAGCCCATGTGGTAATAGATAAAGAATATGCAGGCTATATTATAATAAGTGATAAGTTAAAAGATGATACAGTTGAGGCAGTAAATAAACTTTATGAAACAGGTATAAAAAACATTACAGTTTTAACTGGCGATAATAAATATGCAACAGAAACTATATTAAAAGATACAGGCATTAAAGAATATTATTATGACCTGCTGCCAGAAGAAAAGGCAGAAAAATTTAAAGAATTTGCAGATAAATATAAAGGCAGCGGCTACTCATTATATGTAGGTGACGGCATAAATGATGCACCAGTGCTTGCTATGGCAGATGTTGGTGTTTCTATGGGGGCAGCAGGAAGTGATGCAGCAATTGAAACTGCAGATGTAGTTATAATGAATGACTCCTTAATGAAACTTGTAGATGCAGTAAAAGTTGCGAAAAAAACTAAAAAAATTATATGGCAGAATATAATTTTTGCTCTTGGTATTAAGGCTCTGTTTATAGTTTTAGGATTAGCAGATATTGCTTCAATGTGGATGGCAGTATTTGGTGATGTAGGTGTTGCATTACTTGCATTATTAAACTCTATGCGTGCTTTAAGATAATTTTGTAATTTAAAATGTAACGTTAAGCTTTCATAACACTACTTATATTTTAATTTATACTTGAAAAATTACTGAACTTTTACTAATTATAGTAATCTATTAAGATATATGTCAGTGTTATGAGGCTGTTTATGAAGAAGTATTTTTTAATAATTTTAATTATTCTTTTCACTATTCCATTTATAGTATCAGCGCAAAATAAATCATCAGGCGCTTCAGGCAGTAAAGAGCGTGTAGTATTAGTTACTGTTGAAAAAGTGTCAGAAGGAATGACATCACCTACCATGATGATAACAGGTTCAGCATATTTCAGTGAAAGCTCAGAAGTAGCAGCAGAAAGTGCTGGCAAAGTGTTAAAAGTGTATGTTAATGAAGGTGATGCAGTAGAGATAGGTCAGCCATTAGCCAGCTTAGATGACAGTTTATTAGGATACAGCGTATCAAGTGCAGTTGCAGCCACTAAACAGGCAAAAGCCAATTTAGATAAAGCATTAAGAGATTTTAATCGTAATAAAGCCTTATACAGCCAAAAATCCATATCCCAGCAGAAATATCAAGACTCATTAACAGACTATACTAATGCCCAGAGTGCCTATACATCGGCAGTAGCTCAGCAGAAACAGCTTGAAACTCAGAAAGAGAAAATGGTAATCAAATCCCCATTAAAGGGAGTAGTAATCAGTAAAGATGTGGAAGTAGGGGAGTGGGTAAATTCTGGGGGCGTAGTAGCAGGAGTAGCCACCTTAACCTATGAAGCAAAAGTATATATCCCAGAATCAGTTCTTCCTTATATAAAGGCAGGTCAGCAGGTAACAGTGAAAACAAGCCGCAAGGAATATACAGGCAAAGTCTTATCAATCAACTCAAAAGGCGACCCTGCCACCAGATTATTTTTAACAAGAATAGATTTAGGTCAGGACCCAGATTTAAAAGAGGGCGTGTTAGTAATAGCCTTAATCCCGTCAGGAAGTAAAATCAATTCTTTATTAGTTCCGCGCGATGCAGTAGTAGAGCGTAACAGTGTAAAGGGAGTATTTAAAGTAGCAGAAGATGATAGAGTTCGTTTTATTCCAGTAAAAATCATAGGCTATAACGGGGGTTATGCAGCAGTATCATCAGTTACAGAAGGCTCACTTAAAAAAGATGACCAGATAGTGCTAGACGGCAATAATGCAGTAAATAACGGCGTAAAAATTAAAATAACTTCTAAAATAGGCTGATATTATGATAAAGTATGCATTAGATAATCCAATTAAAGTTTTAGTAGCTATCTTTTTTGTAGTGCTTTTTGGCGTGCAGGCTGCCATGAATATGCCATACCGCCTTATTCCAAATATAGAATATCCACAGATAACAATACGCACAACATGGACTGGTGCTTCCCCTTATGATATGGAAAAAGAAGTTATAGACAGGCAGGAAAGGGTATTAAAAAGTATACCAGGCTTAACAGAGTTTGAAAGCACTGCTATGGAAGGCAGGTGTAATGTAAAACTTACTTTTGATTTATCTGTTAATGTGGATGATGCAACACTGCTTGTTTCTAATAAGCTTGATGAAGTTAAAGGATATCCTGATGATATAGATAAGCCAACTATCCGTTCAGCAGACAGTGACTCCTTTGCATCTGTAGAATTAATGCTTACAACAAGGGACGGCAACCCAAGAAGTGTGGATGAATATTTAAGCTACTTTGAAGAAGTGATTAAGCCGTATATTGAGCGCGTGCAGGGTGTTGCAGATATGTGGTACTGGGGCGGCAGGTCAAAACAGGTGCAGATTACTGTAGACCCTTATAAAATGGGAGCATATAATATAAGCCTTTCTCAGATTATTAATGCTATTGATAAGGAAAATATTGATGTTTCAGCAGGAACAAGAGCGTATGGTGCAAAAGATTATCGATTTAGAACTATGGGGGAAGGTCAGACTCCTGAAGATATAGCAAATATAGTAATCGTCAGCGGCGATAATTCAAGACTTAAACTTGGCGATGTGGCTCATGTTGATTACGGATACGAGAAAAAAGACTCTTTTGTTAGATATAATAATAAAAATGCAATGAATATTGGTATTATTGCTCAGGCAGGCTATAATATATTAGATTTAACTAACGATTTAGAAAAAGTAATAAATGATTTAAATGATACTATTTTAAAAGATAACGGCATAGAGTTTATATGGATAGCAGACCAGCGTGGATATATTTTAAATGCTGTAAGTTTAGTAAAGTCTAATATTATTGAAGGCGGGCTTTTAGCTGTTATAGTGCTTTTAGTATTTTTAAGAAGTATCCGTTCTACACTTGTTATTGCAACAACTATTCCAATATGTATTGTAGGTACATTTTTTATTATGAATGCATTAGGTCGCACATTAAATGTAATAAGCCTTGCAGGTATTGCATTTTCTGTGGGTATGCTTGTAGATAATTCTATTGTAGTTCTTGAAAATATTGACAGACATATGAAAATGGGCAAAAATGCGGTAACAGCAGCCTATGATGCGGTGCGAGAAGTATGGGGTGCAATTTTAGCATCTACTCTTACCACAGTAGCTGTGTTTTTACCAGTTGCATTTATTAAAGAAGAGGCAGGGCAGCTTTTTGGAGATATTGCAATAGCAGTAAGCTCAGCTGTTGGTTTAAGCCTTATAGTATCAGTATTAGTTATTCCTGTTGCAACGAAAGTAATATATGAAAAAACTGATAAATTAAATTTTAATAAAAATTCAAACTTTAATAATAAAGTGAAAAATTTTAATGAAGCAATTGGAAATATCGGCTCAAAAGTAGTTAATATTACAGTTGGTATTTCTGATAAAATCAATGCAAAAGTCAGCACAAGGTTAATAGTTGTTATAGGCTTAACTGCAGCATCAATAATCAGTGCTTATTTACTTATGCCTAAAATGGACTATCTTCCACTTGGCAATAAAAATATGATAGAAACAAAACTTACTGTGCCGCCAGGTATTTCTCTTGCAGAAAGAAGAAATATAGGCAACTTCTTTTATAAAGAGTTAGAGCCATATATGCAGCAGGATTTAAACGGCTATCCACGCATTAATACATTTGGATTTGTTGGGGGCTCAAATGTAAGGGCAATATTAACAAGTACAGATGAACAGCGGGCAGGGGATTATAAACCATTACTACAGAATATTGTAAACCAAATACCTGGTATTCGCGGCTCTACTTCACAGTCACCATTATTTAAAGTGGGCGGCGGACAAGGTAACGAGTTTAAAATGAATGTATCTGGTAATATGAGTTATGACCAGTTAATATCTATTGTCCAGCTTATCCAGGCAAGAATATATCAGGAAATGTCAGATGTGCAGATGCAGATAAGCCCATCAGCAAACCCAGTATATCCAGAAGTGCAGCTAAATCCTGACAGGGAAGCAATTATGGCTTCAGGTCTTACAACTGAAGAAGTGGGTATAGCAGTAGATGTATATTTAGACGGCAGAAAAGTAGGGGAGTTTAAAGACCCGGAAATAGGCACAATAGATATATCTCTTCGCGGACCTTATGAAGAAAAAGAAACTGGCAATATGGATACTAACCCTACAGAAGTAGGAGAGTTTGTAGTAAACTCATCTACTGGGCTTGCTGTTCCTGTTGCAAATTTATTTGATGCAGAAGAAGTGTTAGGTGTTGAAAGAATAAGGCGTTTTAATTCTCAAAGAGCTTTTGAGTTTAAAATTACACTGCAAAAAGGCATGGTATTAGAAGAACTTCGCGATAACATTATGAATAAAGTAATTGAGCCAATGCGCGCAGAAGGGCTTTTAAATGGTATAATAATATCTACAAGCGGTGCATCATCAAAACTAGAAAGTGCTAAAAATGCATTATCTGGTAACTTTATATTAGCAGTTATTATTACATATTTCTTAATGGCAGCACTGCTTAATAACTTTTTATATCCATTGATTATATTATTCTCTATTCCACTTGCTGCAACAGGCGGATTTATGGGGCTTGCCTTAACAGACTTATTTATTGCAGAACAGCCTCTTGATATTATTACTATGCTTGGATTTATTATGCTTGTGGGAACAGTTGTAAATAACCCTATATTAATTGTGTATCAGTCACTAAACTATATTAAACTTGGCATGAGTGGTAAAGCTGCAGTGCGTCTTGCGTTAAAAACAAGAATTCGCCCTATCAGTATGAGTACAGCCACATCACTTTTTGGTATGCTGCCGCTGGTTATAGCCCCTGGAGCAGGAAGTGAACTTTATCGCGGTATGGGTAGTGTAATATTAGGCGGTCTTGCTCTTGCTACAGTATTTACTATGTTTGTAATTCCTGCACTGCTTTCATTCTTCTTAGATAAAGTGCCAGGAAACGACCATCTGCCAGAAGGTTATATTGATGATTAGGAAAAATATAAACTAACTATTCATTTATAATTACAGCCTGTAAATTAAGTATCATGCTTTGTTTGCAGGCTGATTTTTTTTAACAGCCAAATTTCTGTCGCAAACATTCAGTTTGCTTTTCTTCTGTTAAAATTTTTGGGAAATTCTTGGGGAACTTTTTTAGTTAGTTTTCCTTGATTTATATATCAAATATCGTATATAAAAAATATATCTGCAATGAGGAACACTATGGAAGAAATAATAGAAACACCAAAAATAAGTGAAATATTACTAGAAGAATTTATGCAACCATTAGGAATATCTGCATATAAATTAGCAAAAGATATAAATGTTCCAACATCTCGCATACAGGATATATTAAAAGATAAACGCAAAATCACTGTTGATACATCCCTGCGATTAGCAAGATATTTTAATGTAAGTGATAAATATTTCTTAAATCTGCAAAATGATATTGATATACGCAATACATTATTAAAAATGAATAATGAATTAAATAATATTAAAAGTTGTGCGGTGTAAAATATAATTATTACTGTTTTGCTCTATCTAATATATAATGATTTTCTATACTTATTTGTTATGTTATGAGTAAATGTATATAGAAATAGTATTATACTAATAATATTTCTATATCTTATTAAAGTTCATTTTATATTTTTATAAAATATTTAGTGATATTTTATTTTTTTGGTAAAATTCTTGGAGAAACTAAAAAGAATAATCATATAACTCATTGATAAATAGTGGATAAAATTATATTGAGGGGAATCGCTTTTAATAAATTTTTGTTCTAAAAATTCATTAAAAACCCATCCAAATTTCTGTCGCAAACATCCTGTTTGCTTTTCCTTCCTATTCGGTCGGCGAAACAAAGCTTTAGGATAAAGCTTCTTTAGCAAGCATCAAGGGGTTTCCCCGTAGATGCGGAGATTTTAAAAATCCACGGATGGATTTTTAAATAAAAGTTTAATGTCGTTCGATTCCCTGTATTTATCTTTATAAATAAAAAAAGGCATTAATGGTATATGGTGAGGGGAATCGCTTTTAATAAATTTTTGTCCTAAAAATTCATTAAAAGTCCAGCCAAATTTCTGTCGCAAACATCCTGTTTGCTTTTCTTCGCTACTCGCTCAGCGAAATTTGTCGTTCGATTCCCATAACTCTCATCTATATAAATAAAAAAGGGTAGTTTTTAACTACCCTTTTTTATTTATGGAGGTGAGGGGAATCGAACCCCTGTCCAAAAAGCTTACGTCCACAAATACTACATGCTTAGTCTGTGTTTGAAATCTCCCCCGCCCACCTCCACAGACAAAGTAAGTTTGGGGAAAGCTCTTAAAGTCTTATACCTGCCACAGAGCAAAGCAGATACCAGCCCATATTAGTTGACACCCTTACAGTCCGTCATGGGCGGACAGTCCATAAGAGCGTCGCTGACATTATGCAGCGAGAGCTAATTCGTCGTTAGCGTTTACTTTTTTGCCTGAGTTTTTACAAGGGCTCAGACAGCCTTGACATGCATTTGAGGATATCGGCCCCCTGTCGAAACCGAGCACCCCCTTAATATGTATCAATTTTTCGCAATACTGCGTTGTATTTTCACTCACAATGCTTATTTACCTATGCCAGTAAACTTTGCATATTTATATTAAGTTATATTGTATATATTGCAATATAAACTATTTAAATTTTAATTTAAAATCTCTTTCTAATTCTCTATTTATATCTTTATCTTTTATAGTCTGCCTTTTATCATAGAGTTTTTTACCTCTGGCAAGAGCTACTTGTATTTTAATTCTTCTGCCTTTTAAGTAGGCTTTTGTTGCAACTAATGTAAGCCCTTTTTCCTGCACTTTGCCTATCAGCTGATTAATTTCTTTCCTGTGTAAGAGCAGTTTTCTAGTGCGTAAAGGGTCTCTGTTAAAAATATTACCCTGCTCATAAGGTGAAACATGGCAGTTAATAAGATAAACTTCATTTTTCATTATTTTTACAATAGATTCTTTTAAGTTCATCTTACCGGCACGAATAGATTTTACTTCTGTGCCGTGCAGCTCAATGCCTGCTTCATACTCAGTTAAAATTTCATATTCATGATAAGCCTTTTTATTTGTAGCAAGGCTTGAATTACTTGCATTTTTACTCATGGGGATATAATATATAGTAAAATTTAAAAATGTCAATAGAATAGGAAGTGTTTTTATGCCTAATGTTTTTAAAACAAAAGTTTTTAAAATAACAGTTATTATTATTGCAGTTTTTATGGTGGTATATATAGGAATAAATTTTCTTCCTATTTACTTTAATAAATATGGCGGATTTTATTTTAGAGAAAGCAATGGCACTTATCATATGACAAAAATACCATTATTTAGTTATTATGCAGAAAATAGAGTAATAAATAGGTATAATTATGTTTTATCATCTACTTTTAATAAAAGACATATCTTGTTTAATATAACATATTCAACAGTATACCCTTATATGACAGATGAAGTTACTGGCAGTGTTACTTTTGGACATAAAGCTTACCCAATAGATGATTCGTTTTTTATTATGAAAGAAAAAGATAAAACAATAAACAGCTTATATGTTCGTTCAAATAATAGATGTTTTTATATTCCAATGGATAAAGATAATCATATATTAAAATCAGCTGCTATTAGAGATATAGACTGCCAATCTCATTATGAAGCTTCTTATTCAATAGTCCATCAATCTTCAAGTGATGACCATGAAATAAAAGTTATTAGAGATTATCATAATGTTGAAGAGCTAAAAGAATATGTTACAACTTTATCAGAAAGTAAATTTGATATTATTAAAGAAGATGAGATAGAGGCTGCAAGTATCAGCACAGGAGAGTTTATGAGAGATGGGGACCCTGATTCTTTTTATGCTGGTTTTTATGCTGGTTTAAAATGTTCTATACCAATAATTTATGATAAAAAATCAGGGAAGTATACTATTATGTTATCAGGTAAATTTGAATATGCTGAAAATGCTTTTGAAATGCGAAAAAAAATATATAAAATAATGAAAAATGCTTTTAATAGTAATACATGTCCTACTAGTTATGAGATAGATAATCATGCTGTTGTTGATGTATTTGTTAATGATTATTTAATATCATTATTAATGGAAAAAATAGAATTTAGTGATGATTACTACACTCCAATTATAGTAGATAGAAATACTTATAAAACACTTGATAATAAATTGAACTCTCTTTTTGAAGAAAATTCATTATCAGCAGTATTGTTTGGTGCATATATTGGTTTTTATTGCGACAATCAAAATTTTGATATTGATAAAATATACAATCAAATTATTGACCTTCCAGACAGCAGCCTTAATAATTTTGAAGACAATGAGTTATTTGCTTTTTACCTTTACTATTTTCACGACCAAAATAAGCGCTTTATAATACATAATGATAATCTGGAAATATATCCAATTAATAATAAATCACTATTTTTGGAAAAGATATGTTCTATACCGCTTGAAAAAATTACAGATATTGTGCATAGTAAATCTATTTATGCAGGGAAATTATGACAAGTGATATAAAAAGATTTAATTTACATAATGTTTTTCAAACTGCAAACCTTGTAGGTATTGTTTGGAATTTAGATAAGGAAATAAAAAGCAGGCTGTTATATTATGCATCATGCACAGCTTATGCATGCCATATTTTATATAAAACAAATTATAGAAGAATAATTAAAGAAAATAATCAATTAATATCATTTTTAGCAGCAAATGAGTATGGCAGAAGCAGTATTTTTAAATATTTTTATTTAATGCTTTGCTTTATATGTATATTTATTATGATATTTTATAAAGATGGCAGAAGCATATTAAAATATCAGCTTGCTTATAATAAATTATTAGATAAAATGAAAGATGAAAGTAATAATAAATATGATGCAGAATTAGTGCTTTTTATAACTGAGCCTTCATATCAGGGTAAAGGTTACGGCAAGGCATTGTTAAATGAGTTTCATGCTTATATGAAAGAAAAAAACAAGCTTAATATTTATCTTTTTACGGATAATTACTGCGATTATGAAATGTATGAAAAAGCAGGCTGCTTAAAAGTTAATGAAAGGGAAAGAGATTTTTATTTTTTAGCAGGGGAAAAATTCCATCAAGAGCTTTATATGTATGCTTATAAAATCAATTGATAAATTTATAGAAATATGTTATTCATTTTCTTATTATTTTAATTAGGAGTGCAGATGAATATTACATTTTCAAAAATGAGCGGTAATGGTAACGATTTTATTATAATAGATAATAGAGATGGTAAGTACTTATCATTATATAATAAACAGTTTATAGAAAAAGTCTGTGCAAGGGGGTTATCTGTTGGTGCAGACGGTTTAATTTTTATAGAAAACTCTGATACTGTTGATTTTAAATGGCAGTTTTTTAATTCAGACGGCTCAGTTGCTGAAATGTGCGGCAATGGTGCAAGATGTGCTGCAAGATATGCTTTTCTTGAAAATATAGCAGGCAGAAATATGGCATTTGAAACTCTTGCAGGGATTATCAAAGCAGAAATTATGGAAGATAATGAAGTAAAAACAATGCTTACTGCTCCACACAGTTTAGAGCTTGATAAAAAAAATACAGCATGCGGCAGAGAATATGATATTCATTCAGTAAATACTGGCGTTCCCCATGCTGTTATTATTTGTGATAATGTGGCAGAAACAGATGTTTTTTCACTAGGCAGAGATATAAGATATAACAAAGATTTTGCAGAAAATGGCACAAATGTTAATTTTATTGAAGTAACTGGTGAAAATTCATTAAAAATAAGAACTTATGAAAGAGGAGTAGAAGGTGAAACATTAGCATGTGGCACAGGCTGTGCAGCTTCTGCAATCATTGCAATAATAAAAGGGCTTGTAAAAGGACCTGTTCGTCTGTTAACATCTGGTGGCAAAACTCTTACAGTATATTATGATGATAATAACACTGTGTATCTTCAAGGGGAAGGACGCAGGGTATATATAGGAAATTTACAGGAAGAAGCATATAATTATTAAGCGGAGGATATTATGTTTCAAGGCAGTATAGTTGCACTTATTACACCATTTAAAAATAATGAAGTTGATGAAAAAGCATTAAGGGAGCTTGTAGAGTTCCATATTGCAGAAGGCACTGATGCTATTGTTCCATGCGGCACAACTGGGGAATCTGCTACTCTTTCCCATGAAGAGCACTGCAGGGTTATAGAAATTGTTATTGACCAGGCTAAAAAAAGAATACCTGTTATTGCAGGGGCAGGCTCAAACAGCACTAAAGAGGCAGTTTTTTTAACAGAACATGCTAAAAAATCAGGTGCAGATGCTGTTCTTTCTATTACTCCATACTATAATAAGCCAACGCAGGAGGGTTTATATCAGCACTTTAAAACTATTGCTGAACAGGTAGATATACCTATAGTTTTGTATAATGTGCCAGGCAGAACAGGTGTTAATATGCTGCCAGATACAGTTATCCGCTTATCTAAGGTAAAAAATATAATAGGTGTTAAAGAAGCCAGCGGCTCTCTTGACCAGGCAGGGGCTATACTGCAGCATACTGATGAAAGTTTTGATGTAATCTCTGGAGAAGATTCTCTTACTTTTCCTATGATGGCAATGGGTGCAAAAGGAGTTATTTCTGTTGTTGCAAATGTAGCACCTAAAAAAATGGCTCAAATGTGTCATGCAGTGTTAGATAACGATATGCTGCTTGGCAGAAAACTTCACTATGAGCTTTTAGATTTATGCAAAGGCGTATTTTTTGAAACAAACCCAATACCAGCTAAAAAAGCAGCTTATATGATGGGGCTTGTGGAAAATGAAATACGACTGCCGCTTGTGGAAATGACAAAAGAAAATACCCAAAAATTAAAATCCATTATGGAAAAACTTAATATTAAAATAGTTAGAGATTAATAAGGAGAAATATAAATGGCTGTAAAAATATGTATTATAGGTGCAGCAGGCAGAATGGGCAAAAATATTGCAGAAGCAGTATATAATAATGAAAATGCTGAGGCAGCAGGAGCAGTTGACAGAAAAGGAAGTGAAGCATTAGGTCAGAATTTATATGAAATTGCAGGCTGTGGCAAAGGCGGTCCAGTAATTAGTGATGATATATTAGAAAGTGCAAAAAATGCAGATGTAATAATAGATTTTACTGCTGCAGAGCCTACTTATAATAATCTGCCTTTGTATGAAAAAGCAGGCAAACCGATAGTTATTGGCAGCACAGGTTTTTCTGATGAGCAGAAAAAAGCAGTAGAAAAATTATCAGAAAAAGTGCCTGTTGTGCTTGCTCCAAATATGAGCCTTGGCGTTAATGTAGCATTAGAGTTAATAAAAGAGGCAGCAAGACTTTTAAAAGGTTATGATATAGAGCTTGTAGAAACTCACCATAATATGAAAAAAGATGCACCTAGCGGCACAGCTATGGCAATGGCAGAAGCTGCAGCAGAAGGGGCGGGCTTAAATTTAGCTGAAAATGCAGTATATGCAAGGCATGGTATTATTGGCGAGCGTAAACCAAACGAAATAGGTATACAAACATTAAGGGGCGGTGATGTAGCTGGTGACCATACTGTATTTTTCTTTGGGAATGGGGAAAGGATAGAGATAACTCACAGAGCCCATTCAAGAAAAACATTTGCAGGCGGTGCAGTTACTGCTGCTTTATGGCTTGCTGATAAGCCAAAGGGTATGTATAATATGAAAAATGTATTAGGACTTGCTTAATTATTTATATGTAGAGATTTTTGGGGAGCATGCTCCCCATTTTTTATTTGTATATTCTTAAAATATATAGTAAAATGCAGTTAATGTTTTATAATGCAGGTTATTATGAATTTTACCTTAAATAGAGTATTAAGAATTTTTATTTTATCAATAGCTACAGCTTTTATTCCATTTTTTATTTTATCTTATATGTGGGGCGGGTATCATAATGTATCAATAAGGGTAACAGCAGTTATTTTTATAGTTAATACTTTGCCCTGCATTATTATTAATATGCTTTATCATAAATATTATAGTATAAAAGAATGGCTTTCGTCATTTTATTTTTTTATAACCTTTTTCCTTTCTTTTGCAGCTATTATGATAAGCGGCATAAAACTGCTATATGGCAATTATTTTGATTATTTAGCTGGATTTATTATTTTATTTATGCTGGCAGAATCAATGTCTGTATTTATTTATGTAACATACATTTTTCTTAAATATATTAAGGATATATATGATTTTTCCATTTATGAAAAATTAATATATTTAATAACAGGTGTTATTTTTGCTAACTTTATAATAATGTTTTCTGCGTTCACTTCTGGCATTATTATTTATATCTTTGATTAAAAAAATCAGATTTATACTTTACTTTTTTTAAAAAAAGATAAGAAAGTGTCAAGAAAAAATAATTTTTTTACATTAGTCCAAAAAATATGTTTACAAAAAGAGGTTTGTGGTGTTATTATAAAAAATTGGATAATGTTTGTCTTAGGAGTTTCTTATGAAAGTCAAATATCTATATTTAATTGTAACAATAATTTCTTTAATATTATTTCCATTGATTATCTTTTTTAATTTTCCAGTATTAGTTGATGCATTGATGGCAACGGTTATTGTTTTAGGTTACTTTTTTGTTTATCAATTGCAGACAAAAGGGTTTGCTTCTGCTGAGCGATTAATAGATAATATTGCAAATCAAAATAATGATATTTCAGTGCGTATATCTCAGGAAGATATAAACCATCATCCTGATATGGAACATTTTTATAAAAGTCTAAATAAATATATGTGTAATACAGAAAGTGATTATTTAAGCACTTTGGATACAGTGGCTACTACTGGTAAGCAGGGGTTATTTGTTACTCAAAACCTTATGATGACAAATGATTTAGTACAGAAAAGTAATGAAATTTCTCAATCAATTAATACAGTGCAAAGTGAAATGCTTATTGCTACAGAAAATATTACAGTTAATACCCATACTATCAATGAAAAATCAAACACAACAGTTGAGCTTACAAATGAAGGCCGCTCTATGATGGAAAAAGCTAGAGAAGTAAGTGATAATATAGATACTGCAATAAAAGAATTAAATAATGAAGTAAACATATTAAACGATAATGCAGACCAGATTGCAATAGTTATTGCAGTTATTAATGAAATTTCTGACCAAACTAATCTTTTAGCATTAAATGCTGCAATTGAAGCAGCTCGTGCAGGGGAGGCTGGCCGCGGATTTGCAGTTGTTGCTGATGAAGTTAGAAACTTAGCAGAAAAAACTTCTAACTCAACTAAACAGATAGGCGAAACAGTAAGCGATATGCAGAAAAGTATTGCTACAGTTACTTCAAGAATGGATGTTATTACAAAAATGCTTATGGACCAAAGAGCTGGTATTGATTCTTCTTTTAATAACTTTCAGGATATATATAAATCAAGTCTTGATTTAAACCAGTCTATCAGTGAAATTATGGCAGCATCAGAAGAACAAAATTCAGTTATTCATCAAATAGGTTCTAATTTAGAAGAAATGAGTTCAGAATCTCAACAAGTTACTAATAAAATTGCAGAGCTTTTCAAAGCATTTAATGATATGGCGATTTCTTTAAATACTCTTGAAACTAAATTTACAGGAATAAAATATGCATCAAAATCAGGTTCATTTATTGCTGCAAAAACAGCACATATTGCTTTTATGAGAAGACTGCTTGTTAATAATTATATGAAAAATGTTATACAGCTTCCTAATCACTTAACTTGTGCTTTTGGCAAATTTTATTATAATGAAGGTATGGACCAGTATGGAGATGATAAAGATTTTAAATCTATTGAACCAATACATAAAAGGGTGCATGATTTAGGTACTCAAATTATGAATAATATAGAAAACAATAAATTTGAAGAAAATAACATACTTGTAGAAGAGCTTGAAAGAAATGTGGAAGATTTAGTTTCTATATTAGATAAATTAATCCATAGATATAGTTAAGAATTAAATATAATATCTATATAAAAATAACCACCAGCAGAAACTGGTGGTTTTTTTATATTCATTTATAATGTTAGTAAAGTTTAGATATATAAATAAATTAATTAATTAATTAATTTATACTTATTTTAAGCATTTTGCAAAGTTAGAAAGGGTATCACCTGCAAGGCGGTGAGTTGTCCATTCTGTCATTTTAACAGCACCTATGCTTTCATAAAAATCAAGTGATGGTTTATTCCAGTTAAGGCAAGTCCACTCCATTCTGCCACAGTTTCTTTCAACAGCAGTATGTGCTGCAAATGCAAGTAAAAGTTTGCCATATCCTTTGCCTCTTTTTTCTGGTATAACAAATAAATCTTCCACATATATTCCTGCTCTGCCAACAAAAGTAGAGTAGTTATGGAAAAACAAAATAAATCCTACAGGTTTGCCGTCTTCTTCGCCAATATATGTTTCTGCAGTTTTTTTCTCAAAAATCCATTCTTTAATCATATCAGGAGTATTTTCTACTTCATCAAGCATTTTTTCATATTCTGCAATACCTCTGATAAGCTCATAGATAGTAAGTGCATCTTCTTTTTCTGCTTTCTTGATTTTAAAATTGCCTTTTTTAAATACAATATTACTCATTTTAACCTCTTTTATTATTTATTTATTAGTTCTAATGCTCTAATCATAGTTGGATGGCCTGTTGGAAACCTTGCAGCCCTGTCTTTAGCATAATCAATAAGTCTTTCATCAGCTTTTATCCCTAAATCTAAGCTGTATTTATTGATTAAATACAGGTATAATCCAACAGGATTTGGTTTATCATCATCAAAGCTGTCTTTTATTCTATGTTCTGTATCTAAATATGGGATACCATCTTCAACAAAAGTATTTTCTATTTCTTTTATAATATTTTTTGCAATTAAAAGAAATTCATTTTCATTTGTTATTTCATAAAATTTTAATGTAGCTTCAAGATAATATACATGGTCAGATAATACTCTGTGGTTAATAATATATTCTTCTAAATAGGTATTATTTTCTTTATCAGGGTTTGCCTGCATAACTTTATTTATTTCATCTTCTTCTGCATAAAGCCCTCTATAAACTTTGCTGTCATAAACTACTAAATGGCGGAGTTTATGGTAAAGTGCAAGTGCCTGTTCCAGCTCATAAGGCTCATTTTCTGCTTCATACATATTTAAAAGGGTAGTGCAGAACATAAAGTTATGGCCGCTTACAGCTTTGTTATCAGGCTCTGGGTGTGCTTTAATAGTATTTATTCTATCAGATACTTTTTTTAAAGATACATCAAGAGCAGCGGCTTTTATATATTCTTTATGTTTAAGATATATTACTCCGTTATGGACACCTGCTTCATTAGGGAAGTTTTTAAGCTCTTTTTCACTTAATACAGTAAAATCTCTATCAGTTACTTTGTAAAAATATCCTTCTTCATAATCGCCGTTATTATTTGGAGAATCTGCATCAAGGCTGTCTAAATATCCATAATCTGTTCTTAAAGAGCCATACATTACAAAATCTATAGCTTTTTGTGCTGTATATAAATAAAGTCTGTTGCCGGTTTTTCTGTAAAGCTGTATTAAAAATGATGATATTTGAGCGTTATCTGAGAGCATTTTTTCAAAATGAGGCATCTGCCACATTCTGTCTACTGTATATCTGAAAAAACCGCCAAAAAGGTGGTCACAAAGCCCCATAGTGCATATTTTATCTGCAGTATTTATTAAAAATGACGCATATTCTTCTTCCTGAAAGTTATCAAGCAGATACATCATAGATGAAATATATGGAAATTTTGCACCTTCTCTAAAACCAAAATATACAGTATCAAAGATTTTAATAAATTCATTTTTTCTGTATTCTTTTACTTTATCATCTGGGATAAGTGGTGCATTAACTTGATTAAATGATGTAATAAATTCTTTTCTTGTATTTATTACTTTTTCTATTTCATCATATTTATTATGAAATACATTGCTTATGCTTTCAAGTATTGTTTTAAATGCAGGATTTGCACCATTTTTTTCTTTTGGAAAATAAGTGCCTGCATAAAAAGGTTCTTTATCTGGTGTTAAAAATAAAGATAATGGCCAGCCGCCTGAATCTCCAGTTGACTGAATATAAAACTGGTATTCTTTATCTACATCAGGATATTCATCTTTATCTACTTTTACAGGAATATATTTTTCATTTAAGATTTTTGCAGTTTCTTCATCTTCAAATGATTCTTTTTCCATTACCCTGCACCAGTGGCATGAAGAATAGCCGATACTTACAAATACAGGTTTATTTAATTTTTTTGCCATTTCAAATACTTTATCGCTCCAAGGCTGCCAGTGAACAGGATTATGTGCATGTCTTGCAAGATAAAGTGATTTTTCTTTATTTAAAATATTTTCCATATTACCTCTTATAAAAAATTGAGCCTGCAGAAATCTGCAAGCTCGTAAAAATTTATTGTTTATGTAGATGATTTATTATTCATCTCCATATAAACTTGAATTTCTTTTATGAAGTATAATAAGTGCAATTATCAGAAGTATAAGTGCAGTTCCAAATGAAAAGAGCCAGCTTTCAGTAAGTCCTGCAATAATAAAGCCAATAAAAGATACAACAGCAACAATAGAAGCATAAGGAATCTGGGTTGTAACATGGTCTATATGTCTACATGCAGCACCTGTAGAAGAAAGAATTGTAGTGTCTGAAATAGGTGAGCAGTGGTCACCAAAAACTGAGCCTGCAAGAGTAGCCGCCAGGTTTATAATCAGAAGTTCTGGTGCAACACTTTCAGATACTGTAAGTATAATAGGTATTAATATACCAAATGTCCCCCAAGATGTGCCTATTGAAAAAGAAAGCAGAGCAGCAACAAGAAAAACTATTGCAGGAATTAATACTACAGGCATATTTGATGTTTCTACTATATGGCTTACATAAGCACCAGTAGAAAGAATATCGCATACACCTTTAATGGTCCATGCGAAAGCAAGTATCATACATGCAGTAACCATTGATTTTACACCAAGAACTATACCATCCATAAAATCATGGAAGTTAAGCACTCTGCGTGGAAGGAAAAGTATAAAAGCAACAACAACAGCACCAAAGCCGCCTAAAACAAGTGATTTTGTAGGAGCAGTATCACCAAAAGCCTGGAATAATGTTTTATTTTCGCTAAAATAGCCGCCAGTATAAAGCATTGCTAAAATAGAAAATAATATTAATGCTAATATAGGTATTAATAAGTCATAAACTTTACCTTTTTCAGATATATTTCTGTTAGAGAAATCATCAGAGTGAGCAGTTTGAGTTTTAACATCATCAATAGTTTTTTTATGTTTTGCCTGTCTTTCAAATTTAGCCATTGGACCAAAGTCTAAATTCCATACAGAAAGCAGAAGTACCATTACAATTGTTAAAAGAGCATAAAAGTTAAAAGGGATAGTGCTTAAAAACATTTGCATTCTATCTACATCTTCTGGAAGATAAGTTAAGATAGAAGCTGCCCAGCTGGAAATTGGAGCAATAATACATATTGGGGCAGCCATAGCATCTATAAGATATGCAAGTTTTTCACGGGAAATTTTATGCTGGTCAGTAACTGGTCGCATAACAGTTCCAACTGTTAAGCAGTTAAAATAGTCATCAATAAAAATAACGATACCTAAAATAGATGTAGCAAGTTTTGCTCCAACTGGTGATTTTACTTTTTTAGAAGCCCACTGTCCATAGGCTCTTGCACCACCTGCTAAAGTAACAACTGCTACTAATGCACCAAGGACGCACATAAATATAATCATCATAACATCAAACTTATCTGCCATAATAACAAACATATATTCTAATGAAAGAACAAGGTTATGAAGAAATGATGCATCAGCTGCACCATCTTTGACTGGCGCATTAAACACATATATAACTGTGCCAGATAAAATACCTATAATCAAAGAAGAAACAACATCTTTAGATTTTAAGGCTAAAACGATTGCAATAATCGGTGGTAAAATAGATAAAAATCCAACATTAATATGTTCCACGAGTATTCTCCTAAAAAGTAAAATGTCAAATAATGTTATTATATAATCCTAATTTTATCAACAATAATTTTTTATTTTTTTATTTTATATATTCTTGTAACTTTATTTATAATTTGATATGATAAGCAAAAATAAAAAGGGGTAAAATATGGCAAAAGAAATAGAAATACAGATAAGATTTAATGATTTAGACGGCTATGGCCATGTTAATAATTCTGTTTATTTAAGCTACTGCGAAATAGCCCGCACAAACTGCTATGCAGATATTTTTCATAACAGTATTGAAAATAAAATGTGGTTTATTTTAACAAGCGCAGAAGTACATTATAAGAAGTTTTTAAAGTTAGAAGATAAAGCATTTGTTAAACTTTGGCTTTCAAGTGCAAAAGGTGCTTTATTTACTTTTGAATATAAAATACATGATGGAAATGGCACTATATATGCAACAGCAAAAACTACTCATGCAGTATATGATGCAGTAAAAAATAAGCCTGTAAGAGTTCCACAGGTTATAATAGATGAAGTTGAAAAATTATAAGTCTTCTTTTATATTTATAGATTACTAAAATAATATATTTTATATCAGCCTTTTGTAAACATGATAATAAAAAAACTAAACTTAGATATATGCTCTAAGTTTAGTTTATTAAATCATTTTTTTATATGTGTATGCTTAGATTATTTAGGATTATAAGTATACTACTTATATTTTCCCCTAAAAAGCGAGATAGTTAAAAAGCCTGCTGCAATATAGCCAATAGTAGTAAAAAGCGGCAGGTTAAATATTACAGGCTGAACATCTACCATTGCTATAAGGCTTGAGCCTATTATGATAGCAACAGTTATTAAGGCTAGTATTACTCTGCTTAACATCCTGTCTATAAAAACTTGAGCATTTTCTGAAATCTGCAGCTCAGAATTAACTTTAACTTGTCCTTTTGCTATCATTTGCAGAATATCTATTGTAAAGCCTGGTATTAAAGCCAGCTTTTCTAAACTTCCACTTAATTCCATTGCTGCTTTCTGCATTTTTTTTATAAATTCGGAGGTAGGGTTTTTACTGTTTTTAATATGTGTTGCAGTAATATCTATCACATTAATATCTGGGTTTAAAAAGGCTATAACGCCTTCTAATGTCATAATACCCCGTGCAAGCATAGATATAGTTGACGGCACTTGTATTTTATGTGTCCTGAGTATATCAAGCAGTTCAATAACAATGCCTGCAAGGCTCATATTTCCTAAATCCATAGTGCCGTATTTATTAAGAAATAAGTCAATATCTGAATAAAGCCTTACATGGTCAACATCTTTAGCAGGGTTGCCAAGAGTTAATGCAATATCTTTTATTCTGCTTGTATCATGCTTTGCTACTGATGTAATTAAGTCAGCAATCAGCCCCCTGTCTCTTGGGCTTAATTTGCCCATCATTCCTAAATCTATCCATACAATCTGACCATTTCTTATTTTTATATTGCCAGGGTGGGGGTCTGCATGGAAAAAGCCATAGTCAATTACTTGACTAATATAATCTTCAGCCAGTTTTGCAGCTATTTCTTTTTTATCGTATCCGCCTTCAGATATTGCTTTTTCATTATCAATAAAAAATCCTTCCACATACTCCATAACAAGTATTTTTTCAGAGCTAAGCTCTGTATATACTTTTGGGCAGGTAGCATACTGCACATCTTTATGGTTATTATAAAAGGTAACTGCGTTTTCTGCTTCTTTAAGGAAATTCATTTCTTCCTGAGCAGTTTTCCAAAGTTCATCAAGTATTGTTTCAAAGTCTACAATAGTTTCTTTTTTAACTTTCTGCACCATACCTGCAACCCGGCGCATAAGTTTAATATCCTGCTCCATACGCTTATATATATCACGCCTTTGGATTTTTAAAACAACAGGGACACCGCTGTTTTTAAGTTTTGCAGAATGGACTTGTGCAATAGATGCAGAGCCTAATGATTTATAGCTGAAATCATCAAAAAGCTCAGAAATATCTTTATTATATGTTTCCTGAATAATAAAGCGTAAATCTTCATCACTCATAGGCGGAACATCAGTTCTCAGCTTTTCTAATTCCTTTAAAAAAGCAGGGGGCAGGGCGTCTGTCTGCATAGACATTATCTGCCCCATTTTAATATATGTTGGTCCTAAATCTTCTAATACGCTGCGTAATTTTTCAGGAGTAATACCTGTGATTATATTATGTTTTCTAATGATAGATAATATTTCACGCAGTCTTGTCCTTTCATTATATTTACTTTTCATTTTTTTCTTTTTCTACTTCTGCTATTTTTTCTTTTAATATTTTAATATCTTCATCAGATAAGTTTTTCATATCTTTAATCTGGCTTATAAGCTCAGAATTTAACTCTTTTTCTTTTTCAATAATTTTTTCCTGCAGGTTATGTTTTAATTCTTCATTTAAGTTTTTTCCCTGCTCAACAGTAAGAGCACCTTTTTCAATTAATTCATCAATTAATTCTTTAGATTTTTCACTTGTTTTTGCAATAGCTCCAACACCAAATAAAAATACTTTTTTTAAATCATCACTTAAATTACTCATATTATTCTCCTTTATTTATTATTTGAATATATGCTTTCCTGTTTCTAGGTCCGTCATATTCCATAAAATATATATTCTGCCATGTTCCAAGCACAATTTTTCCATTTTCAATTATAACTGTTAAACTTGGAGATGTTAAGGTAGAAAGAGCGTGAGCCTGTGAATTTCCTTCGCTGTGTCTGTAATGATTATTTTCAGGTATCATATTATTAAAGATATTTTTTAAGTCATACACAACATCAGGGTCTGCATTTTCATTAATAGATATGCCTGCTGTAGTATGTGGTATAAAAATGACGGCGATTCCGCTTTTAATATTGGATTGAGTAATACATGACTGTATTTGAGATGTAATGTCTATAATATCAAATCTTGCTTTTGTAGTAATATTTATAGTATCCATAGTTATACTCTCAATTACATAATAAGTTAGGATAAAAGAAGATATTATATATGTCAATCTTTTATTTTATTATATTGCCATTGTAACCATTTTTGTTATAATACGACATAGCATATAAATAGAAAATAAATATAATATATGGAGCATTTTATGACAATCGAATTAAGAAACGAAGAAACAGGAAGTGTAAAGAAAATAAACCATGGTATAAACTGGTTTTTGCTGATTACTGCACCAATATTTGGTATTACATTATTTAAAAATAAATTAAGCCGCTCTGGTTTAATAATGCTTATAGCAAGTGTATTATTCTTTTTAGGCATTATATGTTTTTCAATATTCAGCTCATCTTTTGCCAGTATGTATCCTTATGGTACTTCTCAAGTGCAGGCAACCCCATCATTTATGATGCAGATATATTATTTATTAGATATTGATTATAAAGATGTGTTAGAATTTTTCCTGGCAAGTTCTGCATTACTGCTTTTATTTATATCATGCTTCAGTTGTTTTACAGCATATAATGCGAATAAATGGATTGCAGAAAATTATAGATATGAAGGTTACAAAGTAGCAGCCCCTAATACATTAGTCCGCAATCTTCTGAAAAAAGACTGGGGCTTAACTGATGATGATTTTATAGAAGAAACAAAATAATAAGCTGAATATAAAAGGGCGGTTTTAAACCGCCCTTTATTTTTTATAGTTATAGTCCTGTTTTATATCCTTTTATAATAGATACAAATCTTTTTGGGTGCATAACAACAAGTATAATTGTAAATACAACATAAATAACACTGAAAGTTATAAGTACTGTGTCATGCGGTGTTGCATTTGGAATATATGCAGGAAGCAGTTTATCATAAAATGGTGATAAAAATTGTGCCATAAATAATATAAGCAGTGCAAGTGCTTCTCTTTTACCAGCAACAAGCCCGGCAATTAATGCAATAGCAAATGCAGACTGCGCAGCAGTTAAAAGAAGCTCATGCATCTGCATAGTTGCAAGTGGCATAACAGTAGAAAAAAAGCCTGTATCATGTGGATGGTCAGCAGTAGAATAAGAAATACTATAAACAAGAGGTATCATACCAACAAGCAATGTCCATTGGTTTAATTTAGAAGATACAAGGCTTCCAAGTGCAAGTCCTGCACTTCCGCGAAGAGCAAAAGTGATAGCCACAATAAATTCTGGAGCTTCTGAAGCAATTGGCGCAAGCCACTGTACAAGTAAAAATTCATTAACACCAAGAAGTTTACCACTTGCTACAAGGCTTTCACTGAAAAGCTCTGCATCTGCAAAAATAACTATAGCAGCTACAAAGAAAAGTCCCCATGTTACAGTAAGTCTTTTTTGTTTTGGAAGGTCAGCAATAGTTTTTGCAGGGCCTTCTATTTCTTCTTCTTCAACTGGTTTTCTAATAATGATAGTAATGTACCATATAAATATACCTATTAAAACAACTGTATCAAAAAGGTTTAATGTGCCTTTTAAAGGAATAGTGATTGCATATAATGTAGCAAGCATTAAAAAGAAAAGTTCAGTTTTGTGAGTAGATTCAAGCACAACTTTTTTTCTGAATTTTATTGCAAATATTAAAATAATTACAGACCAGCCTACACCAATAAGAAGCCTGTTTGCACCTGTCATATTTGCAACAGCATAGTGAACATATTCACCCTGTGGGTCTTGACCTGCCATCCATGTAAAATACATATCAACAGCGTATTCTGGCAGCACTGCAATTAATGCAACAAGAGCAACTGCAACAGCCTGTGGAATATCAAGCTGCATTACTTCACATGCCCAGGTTAAAATAAATGATGCAGAAAAGATAGCAACAGCAGTAATCAGTGTCATAACAATAGGGTGCAGCTCTATGCCAAGCACTCTAAGCATAAACCCAGGAATTGTTGCTATTACTGCGATAATAATTGGCATCCAATTTTTCATATTTTTCTCCTTTTTATTTTTTTGCACATATAAAAAAAGACCTTCGGCATGTGAAATGCCGAAGGTCTTGCCAATGATTTCTTAAATCAATGATAAAGCCAGTGTTATAAAATAACACGAGATTGTTGACTTTATCCAAAAGTTTGGGCTACTCCCCTTCATACAAAAAATAAGGATAGCATTATATAATTTAAAACAGTATAATAATTATAATTAAAGGTGGTACAATTATTATATGTTTTTAAAACTACTTGTTAACTGCTTGTGCTTTGTTAAACTTCATAGTAAGGCGTGAAACTTTACGAGAAGCTTGTTTTTTATGGATTGCACCTTTACGTGCAGTTTTGTAAATAACGCTTACAGCTTGTTTTAATAATGCTTCAGTATTATCAGCACCTGTTTCTAATGCTTTCATATATTTTTTAATATATGTTTTCATAGCTGATTTATTAGATTTGTTAATCAGTCTTCTTTTTTCTGACTGACGAATACGTTTTAAAGCTGACAAAGTATGTGCCACTCTAACACCTCAAAATATTAATCATAATTATTGTAGATTGAAAAGATAGCAACATTTAAAAACTTTGTCAAGCAAATATTATAAAAAAATTAAATATTTTTATTATTCATTGACAACAAAGTATATTATGATAAGATATTATATAAATATAACAAAATACTGCCTAATAAAATAGGTGTTTTATGAAAAAGGTCTTTTTAGTTTTCTTTTTCTTTTTACTTCCAGTTTTTTCTTTTGCTGCAAATTTTTCTGTTGGTGGTGGTGTTGCATTAACAAGCAGTAAAAGCGGTGGATATGGTGAGTTTGGTGTTACTATGTATAATAGCTCATCATTTGAAATGCGTAATATAATTTCTATTGATGGTTATGGTAAAAATATAATTAATAATGAAAATGCATCAGGTTATTTTGGTATTACAGAAAAAATCACTTTTGGTTTATCTACTGATTTTACTAAAAATAATGTTTTTGTTACCCCTTATGGTTTCATTGCAGGTGGTTTTGCTTTTGTTGGAACAGAGGGTAGCCAGTTATTTGACGCACCATATTCTTATGAAGTATATGCTGGTTTAGGTGTAGATATTTTTAGTTTTAGTAATATGTCTATATTTATAGAAGCAGGCGGTGGTTTTGAATCATATACAGATAATCTGCCTGATTCTAATCATTTAGGTAATGGTTTTGCTAGAATAAATGTAGGTATGCGTGGATTTATAAAAAAATAAGTGCAATATAAAATGCAAAAATATAAGGGAGGTAGGAATATGATTTATTCTACTGAAGTAGAGCATATGTGTCCAATTGCAAAAGGTGCATATCATGGCCCTGCACCAATACCACAGGAAGGTAAATGGGTTCAGGCAAAAGAAATTAAAGATATCAGCGGGCTTACTCATGGTGTAGGCTGGTGTGCTCCACAACAGGGTGCATGTAAATTAACTTTAAATGTTAAAGACGGTATTATTGAAGAAGCACTTGTTGAAACATTAGGCTGTTCAGGTATGACACACTCTGCTGCTATGGCATCAGAAATTCTTCCTGGTAAAACTATTTTAGAAGCGTTAAATACTGACTTAGTATGTGATGCAATAAATGTTGCTATGCGCGAACTTTTTCTGCAGATAGTATACGGCAGGTCACAAACTGCATTTTCTGAAGGTGGTTTGCCTATTGGTGCCAGCTTAGAAGATTTAGGCAAAGGTTTAAGAAGCCAGGTTGGCACAATGTTTGGCACAAAAGCAAAAGGTGCCAGGTATTTAGAGATGGCAGAAGGTTACATTACAAGAGTTGCAGTTGATGCAGATAACGAAATTATCGGTTATGAGTTTGTAAACCTTGGTAAAATGATGGATGCAATCAAAAAAGGCACTCCTGCTGAAGAGGCTTTAAACAAGGCGAAAGGTGTTTATGGCAGGTTTAACGATGCGGTTAAATATATTGACCCGCGTCATGAATAATAATAAGGAGTGTAATTATGGCATTATTTGAAAGTTATGAAAGGCGTATAGATAAAGTGAATGCAGCTTTAAAAGAATATGGCATATCAAGCTGTGAAGAAGCTCTTAAAATATGTGAAGAAAAAGGCTTTAATCCATATAATATGGTAAAAGAAAT
Organism: uncultured Mucispirillum sp.; assembly: GCA_944326705.1. Lineage (GTDB taxonomy): Bacteria > Chrysiogenota > Deferribacteres > Deferribacterales > Mucispirillaceae > Mucispirillum. The sequence goes on along the minus strand of CALVEY010000001.1, from coordinate 118,242 downwards.
ACAGCCTATTGCCTTTGAAAATGCTTGCTGGGCATACACATGCGGTGCAGCTATTGCAATTAAAAAAGGTTCAAAAACAGCAGCAGAAGCAGCTGAAAATATAGGTATTGGTTTACAGGCTTTCTGTATTCCAGGCTCTGTTGCAGAAGACAGAAAAGTAGGCTTAGGACATGGTAACCTTGGTGCTATGCTTTTAAGAGATGAAACAAAATGTTTTGCATTTTTAGCAGGTCATGAATCTTTTGCAGCAGCAGAAGGTGCAATAGGTATTGTTAAAAATGCTAATAAAGCAAGAAAAACTCCATTAAGAGTTATATTAAATGGTCTTGGAAAAGATGCAGCACAAATCATTTCCCGCATTAATGGTTTTACTTATGTGCAGACTCAGTTTGACTATGGCACTGGCGAAGTAAAAGTAGTGAGAGAAAAAGCATACTCTAATGGAGAGCGTGCAAATGTTCGTTGCTATGGTGCAGATGATGTTAGGGAAGGTGTTGCGATAATGCACTTAGAAGGTGTAGATGTATCTATTACTGGTAACTCTACAAACCCAACACGCTTTCAGCACCCAGTTGCAGGCACATATAAAAAAGAATGCAACGAGCAGAATAAAAAATATTTTTCAGTAGCTTCAGGCGGCGGCACAGGCAGAACTCTGCACCCAGATAATATGGCAGCAGGTCCAGCATCTTACGGTATGACTGATACTATGGGCAGAATGCATTCAGATGCTCAGTTTGCAGGTTCATCATCAGTGCCAGCCCATGTTGAAATGATGGGATTTTTAGGTATGGGTAACAACCCTATGGTTGGTGCAACTGTTGCAGTAGCTGTTGCAACTGCTCAGGCTTTAAAATAAGCACATCATAAATTAATCATAAATGAAAATCCCCGCTTATGTTTATTTAAGCGGGGTTTTTATATGCATTAATTATTTTTTATAAAATATGTTTTCCGTCTTTATATACAAGCACACCGTCAGCTTCTACTGTTCCGCCGTTTTTCATATCTTTTATTAAATCCCAGTGCAGTGCAGAAACATTTTTTCCGCCTACTTCCTGATAGCTGGCACCGATAGCTAAGTGCATTGATTTTCCTATTTTTTCATCAAATAGTATGTTTTTAGTAGGGATTTGGATATTATCATTAAGTCCGAAAGCGATTTCCCCTGCAAAACGAGAGCCTTCATCCATATCAAGCATTTTATGTAGGAAATCCTGTCCTTTTTCAGCGCGTGCTTCTACCACTTTTCCTTTTTCAAATCTTAGGAAAACATTTTTAGCTTCCACACCGTTATAAGTTGTAGGAATATCAAATAAAATAGTGCCTTCTGCACTGTCTTCCACAGGGCTTGTAAACACTTCCCCATCAGGCATATTTCTATATCCGCAGCAGTTTTCCCATTTCCTACCTTCCACTTTTAGTTTTAAATCAGTATCTTTTCCTTTAATATGCAGCCATTTAGTGCCGTTCATTCTGTCTGCTATTGCTTCCTGTTCTGCTTCTACTTTTTTCCAGGCAACAATTGGGTCATCTTCATTTAATTTACATGCTTCATATACAAATGCAGTATATTCATCAAGTGACATTTCAGCATCTTGAGCCATAGACTGGTTAGGGTATGGGCATAATGACCAGCGGAATTTGCCTTCTAACTCTCTTTTATTCATAATTTCTCTAACAGGCAGGGCAGTTTTTCTCATTAAAGCAATTTTACTGTGGTCTGCATTTGTAAGAGATTTTGTGTTAATAGTAGAATCAATATATATATAAGCTGTCATAATTTCAGCCTGTTTTATATCAAATTCTGGCAGATAAGTAAGCTGTTCCTGGCTTGCATATTTTGCCATATATTCCTGACTTTCTGGAATAAAGAGCCTTAAAAATGGGTATGCACCGAGTTTGATAATTTCTTTATACATTGCTTTTACAAGTGGTTCTGCTGATGTTTCTGCTTTTATCTGCACCACATCGCCTTTTTTTAGAGCAAGTGAATGATGTGTAATTAATTTTGCTAATTTTTCTTCATAAGATATATATTGCATTAAAAATCTCCTTTTACTATTTAAATTTTTATTGAAAATATATAAATAATCATATATCTTAAGTATACAGTTAAGTCTGTTATGTAAAATTGTCAATATTTTTATAAAAATAATATTTTCTTTTTTACATATTTTATGGCTTGATGACCTTTTATACGCCATTATACCATAATTAATATTATACGAGTGCAGTTATGAAAAAGTATGCAGTTATTATATTTATCTTTTTAGTATCTTTTCAAGTATATTCTCAGGAAAATATTCTGGATAATATGCAGGGCATTACCCCGCGTGATTATTTTAATTCAGATAACATATCATATTATTTTGGGTATGACGGGATAAAAACTATCACAATAGATAACAGCTCATTAGTTATAGACGAGCTGGCAGTTTTTTCAAACCATGGTTATGGTCATTTATCTCTCAGCAGGTTTTTATCTGGTGCATCTGAGGCATTATATGCAGAGGACGGCTCATTAGTAATATATAGAACAAATAGTGATTACAGCTGTCAATATAATACAGACAGCAATTGTTTATATGCGCCTGTATATATTAGAAAAATTAACAAAAAAAGTTTGACAGGCAATATATCGTTATATAGAATAGATAACTCTATACCACTAGAGGAAAAGGATATTATTAATTTCCCAATAGGCTCTGAGCTTTATTCTATAGTGGTGGAAGTGCCAGCTTATGATTTTGGCACATTTACAGATATGGCAAGCCTTGTATGCTCTAAAAATGAAGATAACTTATGCAGAGGAGTTATTAGTGACGGTGTATTAGATAAAACTGCATTATTTGAGCTTTCCAGCATAAAAGAAGATGATAAAGAGTTTTTATATTCAGATACAGGCGATGGTTTAGTTTATAAGTTTGATTTAGTGGATAATAAAGTTATTCCATATAATAAAGAATGTGTGCAGTCAGTAGTTAATATTGATGACTTACAGGGCTGCACAGAAACAGGTATGCCACAGGGCACTATAAAACAGAGTAAACACCCAACAGGTATTATCTACTGGGAGATTGATTATAAAAACCCTGCAGTAGATAATGTATTTTACTGGGTTAACAATAGGGGCGAACCATTTAAAGCTTATACTAACAGCAGGCTTATTTATAATTTTAGTTTATTTAATAAAGAGGCTGCTGATGTTATAAGCAAGTTATTTACAAGCGGTAAACATGAATAACGGAGGTTTTATGAGAGAAAGGTATAGGTCGCAGGAAACAAAGGAAAGGTTTAAAAAAGCCTTTTTTGCGCTATATGCAGAAAGAAAAATTGAAACAATAACTATTAAAGAGGTGGCAGATTTAGCTGGTTTTAATCGGGGCACTTTTTATTTATATTATAAAAGTATATATGATTTACTGCAAAAAACAGAGCAGGAGCTGCTTGATGATTTTGCAAAAAGGGTAGATTTTAATGTGCAGCTTTATTTTGGTTTAATAGATGAGCCAGATGAGGCAGTTTATGAAGAAATGCAGGCAAACTTTTTAGAGCATAGTGAGTATGTGCGTATATTAAATGGAGAAAACGGTGACCCGCGTTTTAAATCCCGTATGAAAAATATTATTAAAGATGCATACAGAAAATATATTAATCAGGATAATTCTGTTAGAGTCAGCAAATCTGAATATCTGCTTGAATATATTGTGGAAGCGAATATGTCTATTATTCAATACTGGCTTATGAACAGGGAAAAAGATTTTCCTAGAATTTCATTAAAAGATGTTAGTGAGATTATGCAGTATGTAAGTGAGTTTGGCTTCAAGAAAGCGTTTGAAAAGTTTGCAGATAAGTAATAAGGTTTTATTTTTAAATTTTAGTAATTATTTATGCACTATGTGTAATATTAAAGTAAAAGGGGTTTGTTTTATCAAACCCCTTATTTTATTATCTTAAGTTGTAAAAAGCTGCTTTTCCAAGATAATCAGAAGAATCAAGTAAATCTTCTTCAATTCTTAAAAGCTGGTTATATTTAGCTACTCTATCAGTTCTTGAAGGAGCGCCTGTTTTAATCTGCCCAGCGTTAGTTGCAACTGCTAAATCAGCAATAGTTGTATCTTCTGTTTCTCCAGACCTGTGAGAGATGATAGCAGTATATCCTGCTCTTTTTGCAGTTTCTACTGCATCTAAAGTTTCTGTAATAGTGCCTATTTGGTTAACTTTTACAAGTATAGCGTTGCCAACTTTCTGGTCAATACCTTGAACTAATCTGCGTGTATTTGTAACAAATAAATCATCGCCTACAAGCTGCACTTTTTTGCCGAGAGCATCAGTTAATTTTTTCCAGCCGTTCCAGTCTTCTTCATCAAGTCCGTCTTCTATTGATATGATAGGGTATTTACTTGTAAGATAAGTGTAGTATTCTATCATTTCTTCAGCTGATTTTTTAGGAGAGCTTTCAGCATTTAAGTAGTAGAAGCCGTCTTTATAAAGTTCGCTTGAAGCCACATCAAGAGCAATCATAATATCATCGCCAGGTTTATATCCTGCAGTTTCTATTGCTTTTATAATAACTTCAAGAGCTTCTTCATTTGATTTAAGGTTAGGAGCAAATCCGCCTTCATCGCCAACAGCAGTGTTTAAGCCTTTATCGTGGAGCACTTTTTTAAGAGCGTGGAAAGTTTCTGCACCCATTCTTAATGCTTCTTTAAAAGAGCCTGCACCTGCCGGCATAACCATAAATTCTTGAATATCTACATTATTATCAGCGTGTTTTCCGCCGTTTAAAATATTCATCATAGGCACAGGTAAAGTGTGAGCGAATACGCCGCCTAAATAGCGGTATAATGGAAGCCCGCATGATTCTGCTGCAGCTTTTGCACAAGCCATAGAAACGCCTAATATTGCATTCGCACCAAGTTTTGATTTATTATCAGTGCCGTCAAGCTGTAAAAGCACTTCATCAATAAGTTTTTGTTCGCAAACATCTATACCTTCTAATTCCTGGCAGATAATGTCATTAACATTTTTAACTGCAGTCTGCACGCCTTTACCAAGATAGCGTGATTTATCGCCGTCTCTTAACTCTACTGCTTCAAATTTACCAGTAGATGCACCAGATGGCACAGCAGCTCTGCCCACAACACCACCGCTTGTAGTAACTTCTACTTCAACAGTTGGGTTGCCTCTGGAATCAATAATTTCTCTTGCAAATACGTCAATAATATCAGTCATTATGAACCTCCATATATTAAATTATGGTATCATATTATTTTTTTAAATAAAGTTCAATATATTTTGATTAATTTTTATGTTTAAAAAAGATAATTTTTTTGTTATATATATAAAAAATTATAGAGGTAATTATTTTGTATAAAATTCCAAATCTAGTATATGCTAATGAAAAAGGCGAAATATTTGACCATCCAGAATTAAAAATGGCAGTTCGCAGCGGTCCTTATGATTTTATTCCTTATGAAACAGAGCTTATCAGGCTTCCAGAATCATCAAGGCTTTATTTTATGCCACATACTCACCCAATTGCTTATGATGAAAATAAGGCGAATATGGTGGAGTATAAAGAGGGTTATGCTGTAAGTGTATTTTTATCTCCTGGTTTTTTAAGGCTTTTTTTGCCAGCTTATAGGAAAACTAAAGATTACACTATGCCGCTTTTTGCATATACTGCTGTAGGTTACCTTGACGGCCACTTTGTAGTGCCTGCAATACAGGTAGATAATATCTCTAAGTGGGACCCTAAAAACTATGATTTTTCATGTAATTTTGATAAACAGGTAGATGAATTTATAAAAAATGCTCCAGAAAACAGGCTTTATAATCAGCTTAGGAAATGTGCCACAGAATACCACTGCACAGCTGCAAAAAATGTATTTTATCCAAGGTGGGAGTGTCCTATACCAACAAGCCCTGCATGTAACAGTGCATGTGTAGGCTGTATTTCCTTACAGGCTTCAGAATGCTGCCCATCGCCGCAGGATAGAATAACTTTTGCTCCAACAGCAGAAGAGATTGCAGAAGTGGCACTTTTACATGGTGAAAAAGCAAAAGACCCCCTTGTAAGTTTTGGTCAGGGCTGTGAAGGCGACCCATGCCTTGCAGCAGATAATATTGCAAAGGCTGTAAAGATTATAAAAAGAAAAAATCCAAATTTAACAGTAAACTTTAACTCTAACTGCTCTATACCAGATAATGTAGCAAAAGTATTAGATGCAGGGGTGGATAGTGTAAGAGTCAGCTTAAATTCTGTAATAGAAAGCACATATAATGCTTACTACCGCCCACGCACATATAAATTTCAAGATGTGGTAAAAAGTGTAGAGTTAATCAAGCAGGCAGGGGTATTTTTACAGCTTAACTTATTAACATTTCCGGGAGTAAATGACAGAGCATCAGAAACATCAGCACTTCTTGATTTTGTAGAAAATCATAAGGTTGACTTAATACAAATGCGCAACTTAAATATAGATGCAGAGCTTTTACTTTCAAGCCTGCAGTTAAAGCCAGATGAAATACACGGCATAAAAAATATGATGAAACTTATTAAAAAAAGGCGTCCAGAAATACAGTTTGGTTATTTTAACAGAATGAAGAAAGATTTTCATACTCCATCAGGTTATCCAGATTTAAGACCGCCTAAAAAGGGGAAAAGCCATATTTAATAGAAATATGCCTGCCTGTATATACGGCAATAAGAAGATAATTAATACTCGTGACGGCTCATATACATTTTACAGTATGGAGTATAATGAATCCTACAAAACAAAATCAGTAGGTGCATATACTGAAAGTCTGCATAAATTTGTAAACGGCACAAGCATAATAGACAGAGCCAGAGAAAAAGATATACGGCTTTTAGATATATGCTTTGGTGTAGGGCTAAATTTGGCAGTAACATTTGATGAGGCATTAAAAAGCGGTATTACAAATAAGATACATGCAGTATCTGTTGAAAAAGATGCAACTTTAATAAATATAGTAAAAAACACCCATATTTTAATGCCTGCAAATGGTTATAAAGTTGTCCGCAGTCTTTTGGATAATAAAAGGGCGGATAATTTTTCAATGGAATTATATATTCAAGATGCAGTAGATTTTATTTATTCATTAAACCATAAGTTTGATGTTATATATTTTGACCCGTTTTCTAAAAAACATAACAGCGAAATGTGGAGCGATAATATGTTCTGTAAGCTTTATTCACTTTTAGAAAAAGGTGGAGTTTTAACAACTTATGCTTCTGGAAAAAGTATAAAAGAAAGCCTTGTAAATGCAGGATTTTCCATATCAAGCTTAGTGTCATTAGGCACAAGATACCAGCCTGCAACAAAAGCTGTAAAATATTAATATTTTATAATAAATAAAGCTGTATATTTTGTTTTATGAAAACATAGTATACAGTTATATTTTATATTCAGATAAATTATATCCTTATTTATATTTTCATTTTAATTCTTATAACCTATTACTAAATCAATAAATTTATGTATTAACTATATGTATAGTTTTCTAAATAATTCCCTTAAAATATAACTTTATAATTAGTAAAATAATTTTGTTGACAAAAATTATTTTATTGTATTATATTGAATAAACAAAATGATATATATAAAATTATTTATTTATATCAATGTAAACTGTGTTAATAGAATATGTTATATTGTATTAATTTATAGTTTAAATATGCAGTTATGCTTATAAATAAAAAATATGGTGATGGTTATGAAAGCAGAGAAAGTATTAAGTGAAATAGTTTTTACAAGCAGGGAAGTGCCTGCACATAAATTCAGGATAGCAGAGGCAAAAATAACTGAGCGCTTAGATTATCCATACCATATAGAGTGTATATGTTACTATGAGGGAGTATCTAATGAGCCATTAAGTAATGGCATTTATGGTATATTAGATATGAATGTGCGTGTATATTTAAATGACCCGTCATATACTAATATGGCAGAAAAGCAGTCAGTAACAAAGCTTTTTAAAGGTATAGTAAAAGAGGCGGTGTATTTAGGGGATAAAGAATTATCCAGCAATTTTACGAAAGAGCATAGATATTATTACAGAATGATAATTTCATCTCAGCTTATGCGTTTAAGTTATAATAAAGCATATAGAATATATAATAATAAAAGTGTGCTTGATGTATTGCAGATAATCTATGAAAATGCCAAAGGCCCTGTAAGTATTCCTTTTGATTTTTCCCGTATTCAAAACAGCTTTAAGCAGGAAGAGTATATAAGCCAGTATAATGAAAGTGATTTAGAATTTTTACTTAGGCTTTGCAGTAATTACGGCATATATTTTGTGGAAAATGAAGAGGGAGTTTATTTTTATGACTCTGTGCAGAAAGCAGATTTTGACTTAAAAAATAACAAACTTAATATGTCAGAAATTTCTAAGCATGTAACATATCCATATAACCCTTCAAGTGATAACTATTTATCAAGCTTATGTATATCTCATATAGAGAGTGGTATGGCAATGGGCAGTTTATGGAGTATATTCAGCAGCAGTAATGCAGATATGCCCCATTTAGATGAGCTGTCAATAAGCCAGAATTACTGGAGCGAAAGGGAAGTTGATAACCGTGATAAATTAACGGGCTATGCACTTCATAAGGATTTAAGCACAGCAAGTTTTAGTGAGAGAGCATATAGAAATGGTCTTCAGTTTCAGTCAACTTTAAATTTACTAAGCAGAGATGTAGAGCGCACAAAGATTAAGGCAAAAAGTAATATATTATCTTTAAATGTGAATGATGTATTAACAGTAGCAGGTGCAGATGAAGAAAACACATACCGCATAACAGGTATAGTCCATTATTATCATGATAAAAGTGAGCAGGGCGGCAGACTATTGGAGCAGGAGCCGTCATTATATTCAATGTACAGCAATGAATTATATTTAATACCTAATACTATGCCATACACAATGAAGTATATAGATAAGCCCTATGTTTTTGGTGTAACATTAGGAGTAGTAATAGGCAAAAGTGAAGATATAGACAGTGAAAGAAATACGATAGTAATAGATGAATATGGCAGGGTGCGAGTTCGCCTTTCATCTATGGCAGTGCAGGGAATGTATGATGACAGCCCAGTGAATAATGATAAATATACTCACAGCTGTTATTTAAGGTATGCAAGCCCAGCAGCAAGTAATAACTCTGGTTTTATAGCAGTTCCAAGGGTAGGTGATGAAGTAATCATATCTTATATAGACGGGGATATAAACAGGCCTGTAATTACTGGCAGTTTATATAATATGTCAAGCCCGTCATTAATTCAAAGTGATATATTATCATCTAAGCATAAAACATCACTTTCATCAAAAACAGTAGGCAGTGGCGAGCAGGGCAGAAATGAGCTTACAATGAGCAACCTGCCAGGCAGTGAGCAAATCTATTTAAAAGCAGAAAAAGACTATGAAGAATTAGTGCAGAATAACTATGACCAGACAATCTTAAATAATAAAACCAGCAAAGTAACAGGCACCCATACAGAAAATATTTTGCAGGCACACATTCAAAATATAGCAGGGTTAAAAGATGTGAATGTAGGCGGCGAATATTTAACAGTTGTAGCATTAAGCAAGGATACAGCAGTGGGGCTTTCTAACACATTAAATGTAGGGGCAAGTAATAAGATTACTGTAGCCATAGACAGCAGTGAAAATGTGGGTAAAAATAAGGAAGTAATAATAGGCGGCAATTTAGAAGAGAGTATCACATTAGATAAAACTGTAAATATAGACGGGGAAAGCACGACAGTAATAAAAGGCAGTTTAGTAGAGCAGGTAAATAAGGACACCACCCTTACAACAGAGGGTGAATATAGTTTGACAGTGAATAAAAGTATAACTTCAACAGCTAAAGAAAGTATTAACTTATCTTGTGAAAAAGAAATGATTATAGAAAATGACAGTTATAGTATGACAACTAAAAGTGATATATCATTAACAGCAGATAATTCTACATTAGTAACAGTAGGTGATGCAGAAGTTTCTATTAAGAGTGATAAAGTTACGATAAAAGTAGGCAGTGTTGAGATGGTATTAAGTTCTTCAGGTTTAGAAGTAACTGGTGGCAAAATTAAAGCTAAATAGTGAGAAAATATAATGAAGCCAAATGATTATAATTATAGAATAATTAATAAAAATGGAACTTTTTATGTATTAATAGATAAAAAAAGCAGCAATATAAATGTATTGCAGATAAAAAAGATGCTGGAGAGTATCGTAAAAAAATATCAGTTACCATATAATACAGATAATGTAAAATTATATGTTTCTGGGCAATTATTAACTGGAGCTGCGGAATATAAGATAAAGACTTTATTTTTTGGCTCTGAAGTAGATGGTAATATTGATAATGAGCAGCCAATATACAGGCTTTGTGGTGATAAACACAGTGATAATCAGATGCTGCATGTATATTTTAAGGGTAGTTCTCTTTCAATATGTAATTATTCTGTAAATGAAGAAAGTTTGGGTATAAAATTAGATTTTAAATCAGAAGAGGCAGATTTAATAGCAAAGGCTGAGCAGCATGCTAAAGAGCAGAAAGAGAAACAGTCATCACAGTCATCATCTGCCCAAATGTTAACACCTTTATTAAAAGGTGATAAAGTAACATGTATGCATGGTGGAGAAGTAATGTTAGTATCTCAAGACGGCGAACCATTTTGCAATGACAGTGATTCTTTTATATTAGGTAATGATTTATTACAGGCATCTATAACAGGCTGTAATAACAATATATTAGGTGTGCCAAGGCCATGTACAAAAATAGTTCTTGTACCACCTTCAGCTTTAAGTATTACAAAATTTAATAATCAGGGTGTTGTTATTCAAGAGCATTTACAGACTATAATGACAGATAATATGGTTGGTTTAATGCTTAAGCAGGCAGTAGAGCCAAATTTATGGGAAGTATTATCACACCAGCCATCTACTAGTAAGGGGGAGGCAGAAGGGGTTTTATCAGAGTTAATACCAGGAATTTTTTATTTAAAATATAATAACATTAGTTCTGGTAAAGTATGTATTATTAATACTACATTTGAGAATATATCAAATGCTTCTTATGCTAATACATTTTCTTTAGATGATTTATCATTAGACAATCCATTAGATATAGAGTTTGATAAGCCTGAAGAAAGCGATAGTTCAATAGACAGCACTATACTTGAAGAATTTAAATCTTTAAAGAGCAATACTGATGATTACATATATAAGGCATTAACAGTTATTGTAGATAATAATATTAATGAATATATACTTGTTATACCAAAAGCAAAAAAATCTTTATTAAAAAAACTTCCTAAAGAATATAGAGACTATGGGTATGGTAAAATAACAAATTTATCATATATTAAAAAACGAGCAATAAGCAGTAGTAATGGAAATAAATATAATATTGGGTTTTCTAATATTTCTACTATATTTTTGCGATTTTCAGCTGGAGCAAAGAAAGTTTTACTACATATTGAATCTACATCATCATTAGTCAATAAAAGCCAGACTAAACCACAAAATCAAAATAACCAGAATAATCAAATGGTATGTAAATATATGTCTAATGAAGATTTTTCAAACCAGTATGCCAAAGTCTTTACTAGTTATAATATATTATATGACCCAATAGGTGATGATTATTCATACCAATTTATTGATAAATTAGTGTGCAAGGACAATGAGAAAGTTGAATATAGCCTAGGTATAGAATATTCAAGCAGCAGTGAAGATAATAAAGAAAATATTTCAAATACCAATACTAATATTATGCAGCAAGATAAAGAAAAAGAAGCCATGGCAGAAGCTCTGTATGAAATTTTATCTTCAAATAATATTAGTGATATTGTAGATGAATGTGTTAATACTTATCAAAATTTTTTGTATAGTTTAGAAGATAAAGAGTGTATAACGACTAATTCATCCACAGTTAGCAGTAATGAAGGCAGTAAGTATTATGGTGGGTTAAAGTTAGATAACCTTACAGAAATACTTAATAAGGCAATAAGAAGTAGAAACGAGATATATAAAGACAGGGATAAATATAATCAAGAATTAAAAGATGTTAGTGAAAATTTATTGTTGAAATTAATTGCTCGTAAAATATTAGAATTAATAAAAGATAATATTATCCCATTTGCAGCCGCAAAAAAGAAAGGAGATTTTGTTAAAGAAACACTAAAAAAAGTAAAATTTTTAGTTAAACATGTACCTATTATAGGTATTATTATCATAGTAAGTGAAATAGCATTAGCTATATTAGAGTTAATAAAAGAATATGAAAATGCACCTAAACTTATGTCGGAATTTTGTAATGTTTTAAGTTTTTATAGTAATTTAGATGCTGAGCTGTCTACTATATTAACAAGTAATAATATAGGTAGAGATGTTTTTTATAAAAAACATTCAGATAATGGTTATTTTTTAGCATTGTATAATAGTTTTCAAGAGAATACAAAACATTTAGCTCTGTTGCATAATAATTTGCAAACTCCATGTAATTATGTTATGGTTGGTATTGATGAAGCAGTTTATGAAAACAATATTCTTTCAGCATCTCAACAACAAGATGATGAAGAAAGTCCAGTGTATAATACTGCTAATAATATTGCTCAATTATCTACATTTAATGCAGATTTAGGGTTAAAACAATCATCTTATTTTCATCATGTAAAAGATTTGGTTATGAAATCAAATGCTTTTACAATGATAGAGTCTGCAAGTTTTAGTTCTATATTTATAAGCGAGCTTATAAAGCAGGGGTTTTATTCATCACTTGGGGAAAAGATAAATAAAAATGTTGTAATTATAACTGATGGTATAGAAAAGCATAATTTAGTATATAAAAGCCAAAACTATGTTTTTTCTAAACTTTTAACGGATAAGGAAACACCACATATATATTCATTTAGGTTAATGAAAGAATATAAAATATCTGATTTTAAAAAATATGTATTAAAAGAAATTCAGGCATTAATTAGTTGTTTTATTGATGGTTTAGAAGGTATTAAACTTGAAAAAAATACAAGTTATATGAAACCATATAAAAAAGATGTTGAAATATATTTAAATGCATTATATAATGTATATATAAGACATTTTGGTATTTTGTATGGAATGTTAACAAATAGAAAGCGTAATTATACTTATAATACTTTTCACGCTAAAATGTATCAATATTTTCATTTTCCTTATAGTACAGATGCAGAGTGTAATAATAAAGCTTGGTTTAGTTATGATTTAATCACTAGATTTAAAAGTATATGTGAGAGATATAAAGAACACATGGAAAAAGTATATAAAAATAATAGTACATGGTTACATACATTAAAGCACTATGAAAATTATGATTTTTCTTTTTCTGAGGCTTTAAATAATGTAAATAAAGCTATCCCAAGATTTCATTCATTAGTAGATATGATGTATAGAGTATTAACATACTTTAATGAAGAAGTTAGTGATAAAGATGTTAAAGAAAATGTAGATGATACAATAGAATATTTACATAAAGATATTGATTCTTTTTTTAAAATTACTAAAGATACATCAAAGTTTGAAGGAATAAATGTAAGTTATCCATTGTTACAGTTTATTCGTTCAGATAGTGATTTATGTAAAATATGTAAAAATGTTATTTCTGCAGAATATAGTTATAAATATACTACATATAAGCTTAAATTGCGTGATTCTATTATGTCTTATGCTGAATTATCTGGTGGGCATATTAATTTCCATAGTAGACAGTTAGCTTTATATGTAGATAATTTATATGAATTATTTACTACAATATCAGACATTATAAATAGATATTCTTTTGAACATATTGTTAATAATAAAAAAGTGTTATATGTTATTAAGCATGATTTATATAATATAGATAAAAATATTTTTAAGGATATATTTTATTCCAGTATAGAAAAACATATGTATAATATACTGCCTATAAAGAAAGGAAGTATAGAATTTGCAGCAGATGATATACGATATTATGATTTATTACAGGAAAGTATCTTATCAAAATATTTAAACACTTTAAATCAGCAATCTGCTAATAAAAATAATTCTACTTCATTAGAAAGCTCAATTTTTCTTTCCAGCTATATGTTTGTTCAAACATTAGATAATATGCATTTTAATTCTAATTTAGATGAAAAAGAAAAGTATGAATATGCTAAAATATTAAGAGTAGCTTATTTATTAATATCAGATGATATTAATGAAAATCTTGCAAACATTAATGCAGAGAAGGCAGAGGCCATAAAGCAAAGTACAGCTTCCAAAGCTGCTGATAGAGCTGTAATGGAGAAAATTCAAATAGAAAGCCCAATAGATGTAATTGATAAATCATTAAGTATTGTAAGTCAATCAGTAGAAAATTTATTAGATGATAGCAGCTATGTTTATGATGTTTTACAAGGTAGTTTAGATGGTGATGCTGCTAAAGAAGCAGCAAAAGGCATTAAAAATGCTGCAACAGATTTAAGTAATATTATTAGGATAGTAGATGATTTTTCATTTGAAAATGTTCTTAAGGTTACAGTAGACACTGCATTTGAAAAATTAACTGATGATGATGTAATGGAAGCGTATGAAGACCCAGATGTTCTTAGTCATCACCCAGTTACTAAATCTTTTAAAAATTATAAAATATATTTAAAAAACTGTTTTCAGATGGAAAATTTAAAAAGTGCATTAAAAGCCACATTTTCTGTAAAAAATATTAATATTTCATGGGCTGCATTTGTTGCACAGGCAGGTATAGATTATGTTTATGAACTTTTTGCTGAAAAATTTCTTCCAGTGCCGGATTTAGAAGAATTTGAAGCAAAAACTAATGCTATAAAATATGCATATACAAGTAAACGAGTAGATAGTAAAGGTGCTGTATATAATCCATCAAGAGATATGATAGCCCTGCCTGTTAAAATTACCCAGAACTATTTAATGTCAGATTTTAAAGCTGCTTTAATAGGTGGAGCATCTTTTGATAATGACAGCTTTGTGAGAGGCACAAGTGCAGGTATATTTATACAGGATAATGATAAAATTGCTCAAAATGTTGTGCATAAATTATGCGACTATATATATAATGTTCCATTAGACAAAATAGACCCTAAAAATTCCATTTATATAGAAGCATATAAAAAAATTATAAGGTATTTGTATAATATTGACAGCAGTGTTACAAAAATTAATGATTTATATAATAATATAGGTACATCATTATTAAGTGATTATGGTATTGTTGTATTATCACCAGATATGATAAATAATTCAGAAAATAATGAGCATTATAATATAAATGCACAAGATGAAAAATATATCCAGGTATCATATATAGATGATTTTGCTATTCAGCTAAAAAGGTTTGGAGAGTATAACTACAAATACTTTTATTCACATCAAGAGTTAATATCTGAAGATAGTGGTTCTAGTGATAATTGGAATGAGAATAATGTTACTTCTGATAGAGAGCCACAACTTTTAGGCTCATTAGTATATGATAAAGAGTGGATAGATAATAAAATGGAGGAGTAATTTATAATGAGTAAAATAATCTTTTCACCATCAAAACTTGATGTAATTTATTCTTTTTTTAAAAAATCAGAGGAAAAGAAATATAATGGTTCACCTAAAATGTTAGCATATGAAATTACTTTAGATGACTTAAAAAATTTTCAATCAGCACCTAATGGTATGAAATGGAGTGCAGAAGAAAAAGCATCATTTGAAAAATTAAGCCATGTAGAGAAAAAGAAATATTTAATAAATAAAATGGGCTTTAAGGGTGGTGTCATCCTTCCCCATTTAACAGTAGAAAATCTTTATCAGTATCCAGCAATACGAGATGATATAAGTAAAGACCAGTATGAAAGAGCACAAAAACTGCTTTCATCATCCAATAAATCCTTTTCTAATATGGATAAAAGCAAACAGGAAGAAATCTTAAATTATTTACGAGAAGCAGCCTACCGTAATAACTTAATAGCAATGCGAGATTTGGCAGACCTTCTATTCTCCCGAATTCATCAAGTAGAAGAAAGCCAGGGTATAAAAGATATAAAAGAAAGCTTAACCCAATATTTAAAGCTGATAAAAGCAGGAGCCCCAGATGGCTATTACGGCTATTATGCAGTATATAGGTTTACTCAAGATAAAGATAAACTCTTTTATTCATCATTAACCCCGCAGGCTCTTGGTATAAATGAAATGCTTGCAGCTCAATATTTAAATGAAGCTATAAAACTAGGCCATAAGCAGGCATTATATGATGTGGCAGAAACCATAGAAGGTTCAAGTATTGCAGTAGATATGTATATAACAGCAGGTTATTTATATCAAGACAGGTATGCATTTTCTAAAGCTATGAGAAATGCAAGCTACGATATTAATTATATGGATTATGAGATGTTTTACATAGCCTGCATGCGTATGGCAATAATGCTGGGTGGCAGTTTAGATGAATTAATAGCATGTTATGCAAATAGAGTAAGTGTTCATAATAACCCAATGCGTGAAGATGAACTTCGCCAGTATGCAAACAACAGGAAATTAGTAGATGGGTTAGACCCATATTTTGATGAATATTTTCCACCAGATTTAGTTCTTGATTTTGGAACTTATTTCCATGGAGGAATGTATGGTGGCACAAGTGAATATCCAGGTGTATACAGGTGGATAAAAACAGGTAAATTAAAAGACCCGCGAGATAAAGACAGCACACAAAAAACAGTGCAGGATTTTTATAATAAACTATGGCAGATTATTTTATATGAATATAATTATTTTGTAAAATTTGGCTCAGATATTGCTGAAAATTATTTTGTTGATGTTTTTTCATATATAGCCCATTTACTTTATCGTAAATATTCATCAGGTTTTGCATCAGCCCGTCCCTATATATTTCCTAAAGAAGTGCTTGCAACTAAGATAGATTATAATAATATACCCCCAAAAGATTTTAAGTAAGCATAATGGAGAGCAGGCTATGGAATTAACACTCAGTAAAATATTAGAGCAAGAAACATCAAGAAGAACTATTTTAAAATATGGCACACTTGCAGGTATATCGTCCCTTGCAGGTATAAACGCCTTAAATACAAGTATATCTTTGCCACAAATAACACTTTCATCTTCAGAAATATCATCAAGCAGTATATCATTAGATTATACTGTTAAGCCATACAGTATATTTTTAGTAAGTGAAAACATGCAGTATGTAAATAGGTTATTAACTAATGAAAGGTTAGAGCATCTATATTTATACAGCTATACATTAAGAGCAGGCACTTCAAGCAAAATAACAGCAGATAATAATTTATCCAGCTTATTATTATCATTAGGCAGTATTATTCCATTTGATTATGATACATCCGATATAGATATGAAAGCCTGGAAAGTCCGCGAAGCCTTTTTATATATAAGCGGAGTATATGCAGAATTGCAGAATAACAGTAAATCAGTAATCAATGAAGAAAAATTGCTTTCATCATTAAAAATATTAGGCACATATAATAGAAATATTTATGGTGTAACTAATTACTCTGCATGGGCAAATGAAAGTATAAAGATAAACCAAGCATCTTCCCCAATAGGAAATATAATAATGCTGTAAATAACTAAGCCCATATTTTATGGGCTTAGGATAGAACAATATTAATGTTGATATAAAATTAATTTGGATAATTTAGGTGCAAATGGTATAAATATATAAACAACCTGTATTGTTAGGCTCATTAGTATATGATAAAGAATGGATAGATAATAAAATGGAGGAGTAATTTATAATGAGTAAAATAATCTTTTCACCAGATAAGTTACAATTTATTAATGAAATTTTTGACAAATCAGAAGAAAAAAAATATGGAAAATCATCTAAATCTTTGGCATATATAATAATTTTAGATGATTTAAAAAGTTTTCAATCAGCACCTAATGGTATGAAATGGAGTGCAGAAGAAAAAGCATCATTTGAAAAATTAAACCATGTAGAGAAAAAGAAATATTTAATAAATAAAATGGGCTTTAAGGGTGGTGTCATTCTTCCCCATTTAACAGTAGAAAATCTTTATCAGTATCCAGCAATACGAGATGATATAAGTAAAGACCAGTATGAAAGAGCACAAAAACTGCTTTCATCATCCAATAAATCCTTTTCTAATATGGATAAAAGCAAACAGGAAGAAATCTTAAATTATTTACGAGAAGCAGCCTACCGTAATAACTTAATAGCAATGCGAGATTTGGCAGACCTTCTATTCTCCCGAATTCATCAAGTAGAAGAAAGCCAGGGTATAAAAGATATAAAAGAAAGCTTAACCCAATATTTAAAGCTGATAAAAGCAGGAGCCCCAGATGGCTATTACGGCTATTATGCAGTATATAGGTTTACTCAAGATAAAGATAAACTCTTTTATTCATCATTAACCCCACAGGCTCTTGGTGTAAATGAAATGCTTGCAGCTCAATATTTAAATGAAGCTATAAAATTAGGCCATAAGCAGGCATTATATGATTTGGCAGAAACCACAGAAGGTTCAAGTATTGCAGTAGATATGTATATTACAGCTGGTTATTTATATCAAGACAGGTATGCATTTTCTAAAGCTATGAGAAGTGCAAGCTATGATATTAATAGTGAAGATTTTGAGATGTTTTACATAGCCTGCATGCGTATGGCAATAATGCTTGGCGGCAGTTTAGATGAATTAATAGCCTGCTATGCAAATAGAGTAAGTGTTCATAATAACCCAATGCGTGAAGATGAGCTTCGCCAGTATGCTAAAAATAGGAAATTAGTAGATGGGTTAGACCCATATTTTGATGAATATTTTCCACCAGATTTAGTTCTTGATTTTGGAACTAAATTCTATGGTGGAATGTATGGTGGCACAAGCAATCATCCAGGCGTATACAGGTGGATAAAAACAGGTAAATTAAAAGACCCGCGAGATAAAGACAGCACACAAAAAACAGTGCAGGATTTTTATAATAAACTATGGCAGATTATTTTATATGAATATAATTATTTTGTAAAATTTGGCTCAGATATTGCTGAAAATTATTTTGTTGATGTTTTTTCATATATAGCCCATTTACTTTATCGTAAATATTCATCAGGTTTTGCATCAGCCCGTCCCTATATATTTCCTAAAGAAGTGCTTGCAACTAAGATAGATTATAATAATATACCCCCAAAAGATTTTAAGTAAGCATAATGGAGAGCAGGCTATGGAATTAACACTCAGTAAAATATTAGAGCAAGAAACATCAAGAAGAACTATTTTAAAATATGGCACACTTGCAGGTATATCGTCCCTTGCAGGAATAAACGCTTTAAATACAAGTATATCTTTGCCACAAATAACACTTTCATCTGCAGAAATAACATCAAGCAGTATTTCATTAGATTATACTGTTAAGCCATACAGTATATTTTTAGTAAGTGAAAATAAATATTACATAAACAGCTTATTAACTAATGAAAGGTTAGAGCATCTATATTTATACAGCCATACACTAAGTGCAGGCACTTCAAGCAAAATAACAGTGGATAATAATTTATCCAGCTTATTATTATCATTAGGCAGTATAATTCCATTTGATTATGATATATCCGATATAGATATAAAAGCCTGGAAAGTCCGCGAATCCTTTTTATATATAAGCGGAGTATATGCAGAAGTGCAGAATAGAAGTAAATCAGTAATCAATGAAGCAAAACTGCTTTCATCATTAAAAATATTAGGCACATATAATAGAAATATTTATGGTGTAACTAATTACTCTGCATGGGCAAATGAAAGTATAAAGATAAACCAAGCATCTTCCCCAATAGGAAATATTATAATGCTGTAAACAATTAAGCCCATATTTTATGGGCTTAATTGTTATAATGGATAGTATATGATAAAAGCATTAGAAATGTTTAAAACAATAGCAAACAAAGTAGATGATTTTATATATTTTGGCATAATAGCCTTGCTAATATATTACCGCACGATAACATTTTCAGACAGCCTTTATTATAGAACATCACTTTTAATACTATTTGCAGTAATATATACTTATATATGTATAAAAGATAAACATAACAGGCTTTTTACATTATTATATTATAATAAAATACTATTTTCTATTTTAACAGCATGTATCATATTATTTTTATATAATGGTGCTCGCAATGAACCATTTTTTGCTTATGTTGGCTATAAACAGCTGTTAATATGCTTTATTACATTAATCCTTCCCTTATTTATGGGTTTTAAAGGCAATACTAATATAATCAATTTTAAAAAACAGGATAAAATATTTGCATATATACTTTCTGTTTTATATTTATCAGCATTTATTCAGTCATCATATTTTATACATATAAATGATTATTTAGATAAATATTTATTTCCATACACAATAACTTTAATAATGGTATTAATAACACTTTATATAATAATCAAATTTATCAAACACCACACATTAAAAGAAACAGCAATATATCTTATTTCAAGTTATCTTATAATATATTTTTTTACATTTTTAGAGCCATATTATTATTTTTATTTAATGATAGTATTATGGGCAGGCTATATATTTTTTAATATTAAATTTAATGAATATTTAAAGCCAATTAGAGTAATATTATTTATTGTATTTTCTATTTGGCTTATATATTATCCATTTTCTTATCATTCATTATGTTATTTTGTTTCATTGGACCCACAGTATAATTGTATTCCAGAAAATATAACTAGTAGTATCACAACCATACATAATCCTGAACGCATAAACGAGCTTATTCCTAAAATATGCCAAAATAAAGCATCATCTGAAAGCTTTAATAAAAGAAGAAGAATATGGGACTATATACAGGAAAAAAGAAAGGAAGATACAGATTTCCCCTATGATGACAGCTCATATTTTTTTGATACGGAATCAAAACGATATAAAGAGTTATCAGCAGAGCTGCAAAAAGTAGATATAGAAAAACAAGAATTTCTACATAAATGTGAAACAAAATATTTTGGCTATAGGAATGATTTTACTATACAAGGGGTAGATATGGAATTTTGGAATAATGTAGATGATAAAATATTGGTAAAAGAATTCAGCCATAAAAATGAAAAGGGCAGAATATCTTATGAAGTATATAATTTTTATGAAAAAGATACAGGTATGTTATTGTATAGTGGAAAAACTAGTACAAAATTTAACAGTTTTATATATGAGTTAGGGTTATCAGGAAATTATTTTCCATTTCCTAATATAATGATAATAAATATGTATTTTTAAAAAATATTCTTATTATAAAAATATTATACAATAAGTTATAAAAAGGAGAAAATAAAAATGAATGTAACAATCAGCAGGTTAAAAAAATATGCAGTTAAATTTTATAACATTCATTTTTAAGAGATGTAGTATATGATAAAAGCATTAGAAATGTTTAAAACAATAGCAAACAAAGTAGATGATTTTATATATTTTGGCATAATAGCCTTGCTAATATATTACCGCACGATAACATTTTCAGACAGCCTTTATTATAGAACATCACTTTTAATACTATTTGCAGTAATATATACTTATATATGTATAAAAGATAAACATAACAGGCTTTTTACATTATTATATTATAATAAAATACTATTTTCTATTTTAACAGCATGTATCATATTATTTTTATATAATGGTGCTCGCAATGAACCATTTTTTGCTTATGTTGGCTATAAGCAGCTGTTAATATGCTTTATCACATTAATACTACCCTTATTTATGGGTTTTAAAGGCAATACCAATATAATCAACTTTAAAAAACAGGATAAAATCTTTGCATATATACTTTCTGTATTATATTTATCAGCCTTTATTCAGTCATCATATTTTATCCATATAAATGATTATTTAGATAAATATTTATTTCCATACACAATAACTTTAATAATGGTATTAATAACACTTTATCTTCTAATCAAATTTATCAAGCACCACACATTAAAAGAAACAGCAATATATCTTATTTCAAGCATGGCAGTAATGTTTTTTGGAATATTTGTTAGAAATTTATTAGCTGACCTTATTCCAACTGATAACATAAGCAACTTTGCATATTTTTATGTAATGATAATTTTATGGTCAGGTTATATATTTTTTAATATTAAATATAATGAATATTTAAAGCCTTTTAGAGTAATAATATTTTTTGTATTTTCTATTTGGCTTATATATTATCCATTTTCACATCATTCCCAATGTTATTTTGCTTTATTAGACCCACAGTTTTACTATGGCAAGGAAAGTCTTACTACTATTTATAATCCAGAACGAATAAAAAAGCTTATACCTAAAATGTGCCAAGATAAAGCGTCATCTCAATGGTCTTTTGATAAAGGAAAAAGAATATTGTACTATATATATATAAAGAGTTATGAAAAGAGTAAGGAAGATGATGACTTTCTTCCCTATGATGATAATTCATATTTTTTTGATACGGAATCAAAACAATATAAGGAGTTATCAGCAGAGCTGCAAAAAGTAGATATAGAAAAACAAGAATTTATACATAACTGTGAAACAAAATATTTCAATACTGATGACATACATTTTTGGGATATTGATAATTCAATATACATACCTGATAGACCCTTAGTAAAAGAATTCAGCTATAAATATGTTAATGGCAGAATATCTTATGAAGTATATAATTTTTATGAAAAAGATACAGGTATATTATTGTATAGTGGAAAAACTAGAATAAAATTTAGCAGTTTTATATATTATTTAAGCTTAGCAGCAAAGTATATTCCATATCCAGATATAAGCATAATAGACGGTATTTCTTTAAGGAGTTACGATTAACATTAATATTTTATATAATAAACTATAAAAAGGAGAACATGAAAATGAATGTAACAATCAGCAGGTTAAAAAAATATGCAGAATGTGCTAATGCATGCTATGCACTTTTTGATAAGGAAGAATTTACAAAAGCTTATATTGATGTTGAAAAAAATAAAAAAAATGATAATAACTCTAAAAGTTTACGATATATTACAGAATTTGAAAAATTAATTATAGGAAGCGATAGTAATCAATTAGCACTTGATTTTAGATTTAGAGGGTTCCCTGAAAAAATCACTGATTTTCATATTAATCAGATTAAATCTGGTCAAAATGAACAAGTTTCTTTTTTAAAACAAACTGAAAATTTTTTAGAAAGGTATGAGATAAAAGCATATCAACCAAATACAATAACTGGTTTTAGTGCTACATTATTTTATGATAAAGTAGATGATGAGTATATCCTTGCAATGAGAGGGACAGAAGGGACTTTTGGTAAAATTAATGATTACCTGACAGATGCTGTTTTAGCATTATCTTTTATTGTGCCACAGTATGATAATATGATGAAGTTTTATGAGTATAAAGTAAAAAATATTGTAAATGGTAAGAAGTTAATAGTAACAGGTCATTCCTTAGGTGGTGCTTTAGCACAGTATTTCACATTATCATTTCATGATGATACTATAAATGAAAATCGTGTGGTTAAGGAAACTTATACTTTTAATTCTCCAGGAGTTAACATACATTCCTTTGCATATATAATGAAGCAGTTAGACATAGCAATTCCAACTAATCCTATATCAGTTTTTTCATCAGCATATAAAATAGGTATAAAAGAGACAGTTAAAAATATGAATAAGATAAAAAGTTATGGAGCTAATTTATTATATAATCTTAATGATATGGTTTTTCCATTTTTAGCAACAGATAAGTATGTATATCATATAGAAAGTTGTGCAGGTTTAAATGCAACAAAAGAGAAAATTAAAGATAATACAACCCAGCATTTAGGTATGGATATTAATGGTCAATATTTATCTGTAAATAATAATATGGATAATTCTATGGACGCACATGGAATAGAACATACTATAGCTACTCTTTATTTTTATGATTATCTTACAAAACAGAGTAATAACTCAAATAACTTTTCAATGCTTGGCATAAAAGAATTACTAACAAAATTAAATGAATATACAATATATGCTGATTTTTTAAATATGCATAATTTAGAAATTGCAGATGTTGAAAATATAAAAGAGAAATATGTTTTATATTTAAAAGATTTATTTATAAAAGCAAAAAGTAATACATATAATGAAACGCTGTATCGTATAACAAAAGATATTATGCAAAAGGCAAAAATAGACTATAATAATGATGCAAGCTGCACTGCAATAATAGATAATATTATCGCATTAGAAAATGCTAAGGTAGAAACTATCTATGTAGATGAAAATATACTAAATCCTGCAAATAATTTAAATGATATGCAAAAAACTGCACTGTATTTCTTATATCCATATATTGTATCTCAGGCTGAAAATCAAAATTATCATATTTCAGGACTAATAGAAAATTTGCAGGGCGAATATTTAGATTTAATATATTATATATATTCTTCCATAATGAACACTATAAACAGTGTAAATAAAGATGTGTTGTGTAATAATGCAGGCAATGGAAAATGTAATCAATATGATTCTATAGATGATATAATTAAAAAAATATCCAGCTATGCAAAAAAAACTGCTGCAGAAAATGAGTTTTTATATGTATGCTCTATGTTTTAGACTGGCTTTATATTAAAAAACTTATACAGCATTATAATTTGTTTAATAGTAAAATATGGCGAGGTGGTAAGTGAGTAAAAAGAAATATTTATTATTATTGTTAATACCTGTAATCTTAATAGCAGCATTTATAGTAGTAAATTATAAGCCTTTATCGCTGGCTGTAGAATATTATAATACAAATTATTATAATGAAGATGGCACAGTAAATTTTGATTATACATCTAAAGAAATTGCAAATAATATATCAAATAATAACTATCAGCAATATATGTTAGATATTACAGATTATTATATTACCAGTGATTTTGTATATGTAATATTAAATAAATTAGGCTTATTAGATGCATATATCAATGGTATTCGCAGTAAGCTATATTTGCAGTTTTTATTTATAAATATAATACAGCATAAAGAACCTATAAATAAAAATGAAAAATTTGCAGAAATGCTTAAATATTATCCAATAAAAGATATGGAGAATTTTCCAGAACTTACTTTAAATTTTATAACTAAAATATTTAATTATTACAATGATATATCTTTTCCTTTGTTAACTGGTGTAATTTTTGAAGGTGCTGTTGCTGATTCTAATGCATTAGCTTATGTTTTTATTACACAGCAAAGTTGTAATCAAAAAGAATATTATTTTGAGAAATTTCTGTATAATCCATATAGATATCTAAAAAAATATATTTAGAGCAAATTCCTATGGATACTGTAGATAATGCAAAGTTATCAGAATTAAAAGTGGCTATTGAAAATATGTCTACTTACATAGAAAATAATATACAGGAGATAAGAAATGCCTGTGGATATAGTAAATAGTGTAATAAAATATTTTACAATGTAGAGTTGTTAAAATTAAAAGGCAGGTAAGCAAGTGTTGAGTAAATTACAAATTAAAATAGAACATTTTGCAAAATTTATAGATATTTATAAAAAACATACATTTTTTGGTTATATAATTGCTGTTTTTTTACCTATTGTAATATTTATTATAAGTTTGTTTTTTATTTTAATGTTTTTTATTATAAAAAACTTATATATGGGAAATTCTGTATCAGAATATATATTGATATTTATATTTGATTTAATTATTATATGTGTATTGTATATACTTACAGCAAATATAGTTAAAAAAAATATATTTATACTCTTATGTTATTTTTTTGCTTATATTATTTTTATTATAATATTTTACAAATTATTTTTATTATCTACTAAATCTTATTCATTTGATGAAACATTAATGGCATATTTTTTTTGGATTATCATGCTGCCACCATATATTTCAATTATATTATGGGGATTTTTCTATAATTATTATTTATATAAAAGTTCTACAATAGATTACAAAAATTATCCTAGATATCAGCTTATTCATACATTTTTATCTGTGATTATGCTTGTATTATGGTTTTTTATATCAAAGATGAATTAATTATGGGTAATTATGCTATTAATTTTAATCATTTTGATATCTAATTATATACAGTCTACATTCTTTATTGTTTATTATAGGTATTATTGATAAAAATTATCTCACATTTTCACCACAATTTTTTTTAACTAATTAAGCTGTTTTTAAGTAGTAAATGGTATAATTTATTGATGTATAAGTAAATTTATAAATAAACTATATGTATACTTATTTAACCTATTTGTGATAAACAATAAATTTTCAATTAATGAAATTTTATTGTTGACAAAAATATACTTGTTATTGTATATTAAATCAACAAATTAATATATGAAAAAATATTTATTTATATATGCAAAAAAGTTATTGCAAATTATAATTAAATAGTATATTATTTGAATATAAACATAAAACCATAATAAAAGGAGGCTTTATGAGTTCACCAGTTTATATCAAAATTGAAGGAGCAACACAAGGTTTAATCACAAGTGGTGCTTCTACTGAAGATAGTATCGGTAACCGCTATCAAGCAGGCCATGAAGATGAAATTATGGCTCAAGAAATTATCCATACTGTTACAGTGCCAACAGATACTCAAAGCGGCCAGCCAAGTGGTCAGCGTGTTCACAAACCATTTGTATTTACATGCTCGCTTAATAAGTCTGTTCCGCTTTTATACAACGCTTTAACAAAAGGGGAAAAACTTAATAATGTTGAAGTGCACTGGTACAGAACTGCTGTAGGTGGTGGTCAAGAGCACTATTTTTCTACAATATTTGAAGATGCAGTTATTACTGATATCTCATTACTTATGCCAAATGCGCAAGAGCCAGGCAACAGTGATAAAACTGAAGAATTTAAAGTAAGTTTAAACTATCGTAAAATAGTTTGGGAACATGTTGCCAGCGGAACAAGTGGCAGTGATGATTGGAGAAACGCTTAATTACTCCATTATACCTATCATAACGCACCCCCAGTTAATTTTTTTAATCACAGCGCTTTTTATTAACTGGGGGTTTTTCATATTTAATTTTCAAGCATCATTTTATAGTTTTATTCGCTTAATGGTATAAGCATCATGTAGTTTGAATTTTTAGACTTACCAAGAGTAGAGCCCCAGCCTAAACGAACGCCTGATTTACCAAGTTTTAATGCCATTTTTGGTCTGTAATTTATTTTTAAGTATAAGTCTATGGCAAATTCATCATTTGTAAGAAATGATATACTGTTTTTTAATACTTTAAATTTTGAGCCTGTTGGGAAGAAGTTTAACGCTTCATCATAGTCTAAGTTTTCTATTAATATACCTATTTTTGTTTGATATGAAAAAACAGTTTTACCTGTTATAAAATTGCTGCCAAGCTGGCAGTTTTTAATACCTAAATAATTCTGCTGTGATGAATTTATTGGTATTTGATGTGGCAGATTTTCTATTATAGTAAGCCTTTCATGCAGGTTAAATGTTGTTTGCAGTATTCTTTCTATCTGCTTTTTAGGCCGTCTTAAATTAGCTATTAATGGGGCAAAGGGCAGGTATGTTTTTGCTATCTCTTTATTTTTTATGCCTAAAAATGAAAGCAGAATAGCAGATATTTTATCATTAAAATCATTATCAAATGATTTTGCATAGCTGTTCATAGATACAACATCATAAAATATCCATGTAATGTAGTTATTAAAAAAATCAAAAAGCAGGCTCCAGCCATCACCGCCGTCATTATTTGCAGCAAGCTTCTCAAGCATATAACTGGGCAGTTGTGAACTTGCTCCCTGTATTCCTAAAAAATTAACCATTATTTCAAGACTAAGTTTTTTATGTATTTCATCAGTATTATAATTTGTTATTTTCTCAATTTCTCTATTTGGGTGCCCTAGTGATGAATTTGCCCTGAATAATATTTCATCTTTCTTATATTCTTTAAGTAAGTTTTTAATAGTCTTGTAAAAATATTTATAATACAGGTTACTCATATTATTGCTTTTTTACCTTCTGTTGGGAAATAATCCATAATAGTATTGTTAGATAAACATCTTATTTGAAGCTCACAAAATGAATTAATAGATGCAAATGATGAAAAAAACTTTGCAAGCACAAGCCCAAGTCTGTATACTTCACCTGTGCAGTAAAAAAGACTGTCATCAATATCCATAACACATAATGTGCCTTTTTTAGCTATGCCGTTTGTAATGCGGTATACTGATTTTGATTTTATATCTTTTACAGCATCACGCAGCTTTTCAGAAATATTGTCATGCTCTGTTAATGTAAAATCATAAGCCTGCAGCACTGCCAAAAATGACTGTTTGTTTGTCATAGTCTGATAATTTAATGATAATACAGATACCAGCTTCCATAATATTGTGCCGTCTATTGATGTTTTATATACTTTTGTAGGCAGAGTAATATTCATTGTATCTACATTTATATCTTCATAACCATTAATATCACCAATCTGCAGTTCCTGTGGCAGTGTGCTGTTACAGCATAATGTTTTTATGGAGAGAGTTTCTATCTCATGGGACATTAAATGAGAATCAAAAAGAGTAAGATATGTATACTCATTTCCATTAATATCCTTTTTAGTGGCGGTTGTATAAAAATCATCGCTGTCATCTTCTGATAAAAACTCAAACCTTTCAAAATTATTATAGTTTTTTAAAAACCTTTTGCCGCGGACTGTTGCGCTGCTGAATACTGAAATAATCTCTAATATATCATAATATTTATCATGAGTTTTGCTTATGCTGAGCCTAAATCCGTCTTTATTACTGTCATTTTTTACTGGCTCTGCTGAAGCTTCAAACATATTAATAACTGGTGTTATACCAAAACTGAAATGGTCTGCACGAGGCATACAGTATGATGGCAGACTCTTTGTAAATATAAATTTTATAATAAAACTTTTTCCTTCAAAACTGCTGAGCATATCCAGCTTTTCAAGAGTTATCATATTAAACTTATCTGGCAGAAAAAAGTATTCCTGCATAAGAGAAAATGCTTCAATACCTGTATTTCTGCCATAAAATACACTTTGTTTATCATCAAAACCCATAGGTCTTATATTATTAAGGGGAAGCCTGTATTCTTCATTAGTATCTGGGTTTAGTATGATTATGTCTGAAAGATAGTTAAAAAACCACATTAATAGTGTTGTTGAAACATATACATCAAGCCCTAAAAATAAGTTTAATATATTAATATTCATCTGGTTTACTGTAATTGATTGTTTGGTAGACTCTACGCGCAGTGATAAAACCTGATGTTTGCTTATGCTTTGGGTTAATACCTCTGTTATCTTTACAGGATAAAGAAATACATCATAAATAGTTTTAAATATACACGCCACATTATCCACAGGCTTTGATAATATTTCTGTCCCTTTATTTATTTTTATATTACTAACCTCTGCTTTATCACTCAGCTTAAATTCCTGTATACACATAGATGGAATAGGGGAGGTATAGTTTGGAGCTATAATATTTATTAATGATTCTGCAATAGATGGAATATTCTGGTCTAATTCCATTTTTATTTTAGATGTTAATATGGCAAAATTTTCTATTAACCTTTCTATATCTGGGTCTTTACTGTTATTTGAAAGAAATGGCGCCAGTTTTGGAAATCTTTCTATAAATAACTGCCTTGCTTTTGCAAGCTCATCTATTTCTTTATGGTAATAATATATATGCTCGCTGCTGTTCATATTATATTACCTCGCAGTATCTGTTGCTTGAAAAATCAATAATAATATGGAATTCATTAAATTTGTCATTAGCCATTCTGCACTGCAAATCAATAGAGAGTTTCCACGGCATCTGGCTTTTATCATAATCAGCAGATATTATCACTATCCGCTTTTCATAGTCATGTATCATAGATTCTATTCTTGAAACAAGCTTGTTACAAAGCTCTCTTGATTCCATAGACATATTTTCAGCATCGTTAAAACCCGAATTTATAAGACATAAACAGTCTTCCTCATTTGTATTCAGCAAAGACTGTATATTGTTTTTGATTTCTGCTATTTTGTCATTTTGGTATACAATACCATTATACTGGTCATCAAGTTTATGAATTATTTTATCAATAAATCCCATATAATACCTTACATAAATATAACTGGCTGCAGCACTGCACTACAGCCATATATTATTAATTATTCTTTATCAAGTTTACCTACAAGGGAAAGCTCAAAGTTAGCACCCATATATTTAAAGTGCGGCCTTGCATTAAGCTGCACTCTATACCAGCCAGGCTCTCCCGAAATATCTGTAACAGTAACAGTCGCACCCCTGAATGGTCTTCTACTGCGAACTTCTGCTGGTGGGTTTTCCTGGTCAGAAATATACTGCTTAAGCCATTCATTTAAGCCCCTTTCTGTATCCTGCCTTTCTTTCCAGCTGCCTATTTCTTCCCTTTGCAGCACTTTTAAATAGTGAGCCATACGGGATATTAAAAATAAATATGGAAGCTGTGTTCCAAGTCTGAAATTTGTTTCTGCTTCTTTACCTTCTGGTGTGTTTGGAAATACTTTTGGTTTAAGGGCAGAATTTGCTGAGAAAAATGATGCATTATTACTACCACGCCTTAATGTTAATGCAATAAAGCCATTTTCAGAAAGCTCATATTCACGTCTGTCTGTAATCAATACTTCTGTAGGTATTTTAGACTGCATACTGCCAAAACTTTCATAAAAATATACTGGTAAATCTTTAACTTCACCACCGCTTCTAGGGCCTATAATGCTGCCGCACCATCTGTATTTTGCAAAACTTTCAGTTAATCTTGTTGCAAGCAGATATGCACAGTTGCCCCATACAAGATGGTCATGAGATGCACTTACATCTTCTGTATAATTAAATGTTTTAATAGGGTTATTTTCCATATCATAAGGGGAGCGTGTTAAATACCTTGTGACCAAAAGACCTGTATATTTAGCATCTTCATTTTCTCTAAAAGAACGCCACCTTGCATACTGCGGACCGTCAAGCAGTCCCTTTAAATCCTGTATTGTTGGCATTTCTGTATAATCTTTTAAACCAAAGAATTTTGCATCAATAGATGTTAAAAATGGAGCGTGACTCATAGCAGCTATTGCAGACATTTTGTTTAAAAATGTCATATCAGGGCTTGCATAGCTTAAACTGTAATCACCAATAATAGCACCAACAGGCTCACCACCAAACTGGCCATATTCTGAAGAATATATATGCTTATAAAGAGTAGTTTGAGTAATATCAGGATTTAACTCAAAATCTTCTAAAGCTTCTTCTTTTGTAATGTTAAATAAATCTATTTTAATATTTTCATTAAAATCTGTTCTCTCCACAAGAGTATAAAGCCCACGCCAAGAGCTTTCCAGCTTTTGAAAAGCTTCATTATGCAGTATTTCATCCATTTGTGCAGATATTATATCATCAATATGAGCAATCATTTCATCAAGAGCAAATTTATTGACTTTTTCTTCTGCATTATCGCTTTGCACAATCTGTGTGATAAATTCTGCCACACCTTGTTTTGCTACAAGGTAGCTTTCATCAGTTACTGCAAACTTGCTTTTACCCATAATTTCTTCAATTATTGGGGTTTCAATAATTACTTCTGTTTTAGTTTCTGACATACAGCACTCCATTATTCCTGATTATTTTCTTTACTTTTTGCAATTTCTAACATAAGCTGCTCTTTTTTCTCAGCATCGTTTAATATTGAAAGCAGTTTTTTTCTAAACTCCGGCACATTACCCATAGGACCTTTAAGTGCAGTAAGTGCCTCCCTTAGTGCCATAAGTTTTTTTAATTCAGGCACCTGTTTTACAATGCTGTCTGGTGAAAAATCACCCATACTTTTAATATTTAAATTAATGTTCATTTCATCAGCATCAGGGCTTATTGTGTTTTTAACTGTGAAATCCGCAGTAATACCCATTTGCTCCATAACCTTGTTAAAGTTTACTTTGTTAATAGATACAGGTTCTCTTTCTTCTAGTGGTATTTTATTAGTATCCCCTGTAAAATTAGACATAACCATTAACTTTAATGGCAGCTCAACATCAGCACTAACACCATTTGTTTTTGCTTTATAGGAAATATTAATACGCTCTTTTGGCGCATTTGAACCGTCAGACATTTTTTTGCCTCCTAAAATATATGTATTTTTGTTAAGTAAACATATACTATACTAAAAAAATAAATTTATCAATTAAAAAATAATTTATTTTAAAATGATATTTTGTTGTTGAAATTTTTTACAAAATATATTAATAATTAAATTCACATATAATATTATAAGATATAAAGGTGGAAAATGTTCGCTGAAACAGTGAAAGATATACAAAATGATGAGCAGTATATAGCTCTATATGATGAAATCAGCAAATACAAAACTTTATCTCATGGAGAAATACAGTGGGAAAAGATATTTGATGAAAGCCTTGCACTGCTAAAAATCTCATTAGATACAAGAGTTTTACGCGGATTTGTTTTAAGCATAATCACTCTTAATAACAGTAAATATTTTACACTGTTTCAGGAATTACTGCTACATTACACTAAATATTGGAAAGAAGCAATAAAAAGTTTTGATAAATCAAATATCCGAATAGTTAAAATACAAAACAAGTTTTTACAAGAAGCACTTTCCGAATTAGTAGAAAACAATAATCAGCAGAAAATAAATATAGATGAAGAATGTGTTAAAAGTATTAATAACTCTATAGATTTATTAAATAATGACTTTAATTTTAATATTCCAAAAATGGTAGTTTTTGAAAAACCTAAAGAAGAGCAGAAGATAAAAGAAAATATTTCTACCTATTCTTCTGCCACATTTAAATCTATTGAAAGTATGGATATGCGTGAATACAGGGAATATTTTTTTAATATTGCAAAAGTTGTGCTTGCTGTAGATATTTTAAACCCTGCTGGATATAATTTTTTCTATGAAGGCTGCTGGGGTAAAATTACAAAAGAGCCTGCCCATAAAAATAATATTACAGAAATAAGATTTCCGCAGGAAAATACATGCAGCATAATTAAAAATACTTCCGAATTTAATTATCAAAATATAATTTCTATGTTTTCTAATATTATGCTTAACCCATTTTGGTTTGAAGGGTATAAATATTTTATAGATTTAGCAGAAAAAAATAAAGCTTATAGTGTTGCAAAGCAGATAAAGCTTTTAGTCTTATATTCACTTAATAAATTCCCAGCATTAAAAGAACTTATGTTTTCAAACAGCATGCCTTTTTGCAGCGAAGAACTGTATAAATTT
This sequence comes from uncultured Mucispirillum sp., assembly GCA_944326705.1. Lineage (GTDB taxonomy): Bacteria > Chrysiogenota > Deferribacteres > Deferribacterales > Mucispirillaceae > Mucispirillum. The sequence goes on along the minus strand of CALVEY010000001.1, from coordinate 84,878 downwards.
TTTCTAGGGGATAATCAGCCTAAAAAAGAGCAGGAAACTGTTAAAAAGAAAAAAACAGCTAAATCACTGCATAATATTTTAGAAGATATTAACAGCAGTGTAGAAAACAGCACAAAATCATATATTACATCATTATTAAAAATAGCTGACACTCTTTATGATAACAGTTTGGAAAATAATGCTGCAATAATATACTGCCAGATTGCAGCTCTCATGGAAAATACATATCTAAAAGATTATTTAACAGAAGAATATGAACATATACAAAGCCGTATCAGCTTTAATCAGGAGGTTGAAAAAAGATGATTAATATTTTAAAGAAAATTGGGAAATTCTTTATTTCCAAGCCTTTTTTAATAGGGCTGGCAGTATTTTTCCTTATACTTTTATGTGTGCTTTTTTGGGTGTATTCTCCATTAATAGCATTTAATGATATACATATTTTTGGTAATGCTTTTCTTCGTGGATTTATTATATTTGCAGTGTGGTTTGCATTATTTTTAATATTTGCTCTTAAAAAGGTGAAAGATTTGTTTGTATTTTTTACAAACGAAAACAAGCAGAAATTAAAAATCATAAAAAATGAAGCAAAAGACCATGCTAAAAAAACTAAGCGTAATTTTTTAATATCATTAAAAGAAGCTAAACAGACATGGAAAAATAATCTGAAAATACATAATATGCCTATTGTGCTTGTTGTTGGTGATGAGGGAGCTGGTAAAAGCTCATTTATAAATTATGCCGATATAGAATACCCTGTAACAGAAACTCTTGGCAGTTATAAAAAACACCATATGTCTACAAGAAATTTTAGTCTGTATATTTCAAAAAATGGGGCACTTGTAGATACAGAAGGCAACTTTTTTTCTCAAGAATCTCTTTTTAAGCCGCAGAATACTGACGAAATGCCAGAAGATGATGTGGAAAAAAATAAAATATACTTAACTAAGCGCATTATATGGCGTTCCTTTTTAAAATTATTAAATAAGTTCCGTTTTTATAAGCGTTTAAATGGTGTTATTTTAGTAATAGACTTGCCTGCAGTGCTGCTAAAAACTCAGCAGGAAATTACAGCAAGCACAGCGCATATGGTGCAAAGGATAAGCGAGCTTGAAACATATCTTAATTTACAGCTTCCTGTATATATTATATTAAATAAAATAGATTTACTTGATGGTATGGATTCTTTTTTAAAGCTTTATAATGAAAAAGTATCATCAAAAGTATTAGGCATAACTTTCCCTAAAAAAATAAAAATAACAGAAGAATATATAGATAATGAATTTGGTAAAATAATATCATCTCTTAAATTTTCTTTAATGAATAAAAATCACCATACACAAACAGTGCAGGATAAGAAAAAAGCATATTTTTATGTTGCTCAGCTTGAAACTTTATCTAAATTAGTAAGTCAGGTGTTAAATAAGTTTAACTATGAAAACAGCTTAAAAAATAAATCATTCCTGCGTGGTGTTTATTTTACATGCTCATATCAGGAAAATGTTCCTTCAAATATTTTATTTGAAGGGCTTTCGCTCCATTATAAAATTAGTAAACCAATGCTTACAGGCAGAAGTAAAAGTGTGCACCAGAGCTTTTTTGTATCATCTTTATTAAAAGATATAATTTTCAGAGACAAAGGCATATCAAACCCTATCTTTGGCAGCCACTGGAAAAAGATTTCTTTTATTGCTGCTGCATTATTAGTTTTTTCTATAACTTATGCAGTATCTAATAACTATATTAATGCCCGCAAAAGCGAAGTGGAAAGGTCAGATAACAGTTTAACAGAATTAAAAGTTGTAATTGATGATATGCAGAAAAATTATTCATCATCAAATGTATATGATAAATCAGAATATATTAACAGGCTTAGGAATATTTTAGCTGAATATCCGCAGCTTTTTGGCATAGATTCTTTTTTAGATGCTCCACTTCTGCATTTATCCTATAAAAGTTTTTATCCTGCAAAAGAATATTATATCAATAATATGGAAGATTTACTTTCTATAAGTCTTGTAAAAGAAATGGAAGAAAACTTACTGCAGGAAAATGATACAAATAAACTGGTTAGAGCGTTATATATGTATAAAGCTTTATTTGAAAGAAAGTATCTTGATAAATCATTATTAAAACTTTGGCTTAAAGATAACTGGCATTTATATGAAAAATATAAAATATCTGAGAAAACATTTAATACATATATTGATGATTTACCATATAAATCAACTTTTCCTAATATTACAGTAAATGATATTGTATTATCAAAAACTGTTGAAAAGCTGGCAAATGCAACCAGGTCAGAAAGGCTGTATGCATTATTATCTTTTAGAGCAAACAGCATAGACGGTGAAGGGTTTTACAGTATAAAAGAAGATGTTGGTGCTGGATTTGATGAAGTATTTGATACAAGCAGTAATTTTTATCTTATACCAAATACATTTACACTACGTGGTGTTGAAAAACTTTTCTCAAATATTACTACATATATTGAAGATTTAAATAAAATAGATATGTGGGCATTGAATATTAAAACAGAAGATATTGAAGAACAGGATAATACAGTATTATCTGTGGGTATAATCAATCTTTATTTACAGGAATATCAGCAGAAATGGCAGCAGGTATTAGAAAATGTTAAGCCTAAGCGTTTTACTGGTAACGATAACGGGTTAAGTATCCTTGCAATATTATCAAAGCCATCTAACCCAGTGCGCAATCTTATAGATGTAGTTAGTACAAATACTGATTTAATAAACAGCTCCCTTTTAAAGCATGCATCAAACCTTGGGCTTCCCACATCTAAAATACGAAGCAACTTTAACATATTAAGTGATGCTTTTACTCCATATCATAAAATAGCAAAGCAGGATTCATTATTCAGTCAGGGGGTGGATACTGTCAGCACAAAAGCAGGGCTTGAAAATGGAGAAAAGAATATAAAAATTATGGATAAAATGAGCACAGATACTCAGAATATCTATAAAAAGATAGTTGATTATGTTTCTGGTAATGCACCTGCAAAAGATAAAATTACATATGCTTTAAAGCCTGTTGAAATAGCAGACGACCCATTTTTTATAATGAATAAAGATGCAGGGGAGCTTCCAACAGAGATTAGTAATTATTATAAAATAATAGCCGGTGATGCCTGGAGTTTAATAGAATATCATGCTGGCATAGAGTTAAATAAAGCATGGCAGAGTGAAATATATGCTCAGTTTATGAACCAGATAGCATCTTATTATCCTGTAAATGTAACAGGTAAAGAATCAATTAAATTTGATGCATTTAGAAGTTTCTTTGGCAAGCAGGGTGTGTGGAATAAGTTTTTTACGCAGTATCTTGATTTAGTGCTTGTAAAAAGGTGGGATGTTTATGATATTAACCCAACTTATGCTTCAAAAATAAACTTTTCCAGTGATTTCTTAACTACTGTTTATAAGCTTGCAACTATCAGTAATGGTGTGCTTGATGCAAATGATAATTTAGATGTGAACTTTACTATAAAGATAGTTGCCTTATCTGGAGATTACGGCAGTGTAGAGTTAAGCTATGATGATAAATCAGTTATCTATGACCAGACATTTCCTGCAAGCCTTAATATTATAGGCGGCAATTTTAAAGAAAGCACAAGATTAAAACTTATAATCAAAGATTACAATGGTAATGTGAAAGTAACAAAAGAATATAATGGCGAATGGGCATGGCTCAGCTTTATGCAAAGCGGCGAACATATAGGCAATGGAGTATACCGCATGGTATTTAACGGCAACGACAAGTTATATTTTGACTGGTCTGTTGACGGCGGCAATATATCATTATCACGAGTATTAAGCTCACTGCCAAACCTGACTATTCCGCAGAATATTTTAAAATAAGGGGGTATGTAATGGGAGAAACATTTTCTTTAAAAATTATTGATGATATAAAACTAAAATCTGGCGCTAAAGCTATGAAATTTAAAGAGACAGGCGGATATATTGGAAGCGATTCATCAAGTCAGTGGGTAGTGCAGGATGTATTTAATAATATAGCACCAAAACATATACATATAAAGTATGCAGAAAATAATTTTGGGATAGCACCTGTATCAAATAATGAGCTTTATTTAAATAATGATTTCAGTCCTATCCGTAAGGGCTACTATATATCTTTAGTTGTTGGCGATAAGTTCCGCATTGGAGAAATTGAGTTTTTAGTGGTTAATGAAGATGAAATAGATGATACTGCAGAAGATGAGGCGGTAGTAGAAGATATAGAAAGCTACAATAAACTTGATAATATTGAAATAAAGCCTGCAGGGCAGCAGGAAGGCATAAAAATGGATGATGAAATTTCTACAGAAAGCCTTGTAACAGACAGCGAAGATGTTTTAGGTATAGGTGAAGAATTTTTAGAACCAGAGCCTGTAAACAGTAATAATCCAGTGCGTCATATAATATTGACAGAAGATGTACTTTTAAACTTTATCCATGAAAAATGCAGCGATTTATTATTAAAGCATTTAAAACATTCATCAGCTTTAATGGATATTGTGCAGGATGAAAAAAGCCGCTTAACAGTAAAAGATTTAGAGCATATTTTTTCAAACTATTCATTAATAAATGATGTGCGTGTAATAAATCTTTTAACATTATCTATACTCTATAAAGAATTAAACAGCCCATTTTTTGAAGAATTAGAGCAGGATAGTTTTGAAAAGATAATATCTACATTAGTAAAAAAATCATCATCTGAGCAGCATATGATAGAAAGGCTTTTAGTAAGAGCAATAAAAAAATACATTAGAGGTGCAGTATAATGAAAAAGTTAATAATTTTTTTACTGCTTGCAGTTTACGGCTGTTCCACAACTGCTTCTATAGCTGTAATAAATGATAAAAACTCAAATCCAAATATACATGGTGATAATGTGCCTGTTACATTAAAGCTTTATAAATTAAACGGGGTGGAAAGGTTTAAGGAAGCATCTGTATTAGATTTAAATACAAGAGAAGACGCTGTATTAGGTAAAGACAAAATAGATGTTGTGCGTATGCAGATAGCCCCAAATGATACTAAAGTTATGGCTACCATTAAGAAAAAGGAAGTAGGTTATATAGGCGTTTTAGTGCTTTTTGCCACAATGCAGAATAAAAAATATAAATCTGCTGTAAAAAGTAAAGATATATCAGGTGATAATGTAACATTTACAATAACAAATCAGGGCGTATTTATAACAGGTAAAAAGAAAGGAAATATAAAAAAGGAGCTTATCAATGGCAAATAGTTTAAAAGTAGCATGGATAAATGGAATGAATATAGACAGAGTCCATTTTGAGCAGCAGGAAAGATATATAGAAAGAAATATAAACCAAAAAACAATAGATGTATTTGAAAACCATTACGGCATATTAGATATAGAGTTTTCCCACGAAATGTTATCTCAAGGCAAGATAGGTATAACAAGAGTGTCTGGTATAAGCTCTGACGGAAGTATATTTAAAGCTCCAGATGAAGATTTTCTGCCAGAGCCTATGGAGATAAAGGCAGGAGCCAGCGCAGGCTCTGTTATAGTTTTAAAAATACCTATGAGTGTTGATACTGTAGCAGATTTATCAATACAAAATTCTCTGCCAGATACTAAGTATATTGCAACTCACAGTATGGTTTCATCTAAAACATTTGATGACAGCAGCTCCAGTCAGATAGGCCATATGGAAGATAATAAATTATCATCATCTTACTCTCAGGAAAAAATAAATGTTATTATGGCATCTATCAGATTAAGTATCGGTTTTGCAGGCTCAAAATCATCAAATGAAATAGAAATACCAATATGCAGAATAAAAACTGTTGATTTAAACAGGAATATTACTTTAGATGATAAATTTATACCAACATGTTTAGATATTGCCCGTATGCCTTTAATTATAACATTTTTAGAAGAAATGATACATGCTACAGCCCAGCACAGGGACAGTTTAAGCCAGATATTTGCAGGTATAAATAAAGCGTCTACAACTATAGATTTTGAAACATATATTGCGCTTAATATTTTAAAGAAATGGAATATTTTATTTTCCCATTTAAAAAATAAAAGCAAACTTCATCCAGAATATTTTTATGAAAAGCTTTTAGAATTTCAGGCAGACTTATTAAGCCTTGATATTAACAGCAAAAGTTATGACTATATAAGATATGACCATTTAGATATTTCTGCATCTATTATACCAGCAGTAAATAGTGTAAAGCTTTTATTCTCTCATATTGTTGCACCAAAATATATTCAGGCAGTTGTGTCTGGAGAAAATGGATTTTATACATGTTCTTTTGATAACCCATCAATATTGCAGGACAGCATAATATATATGGCAGTAAAAGGTGACTGCCCCCTTGAAACAATACAAACATCTTTTAAACTTCAAAGCAAGGTGGGCACAAATGCACGCATTAGCAGTTTAGTATCATCACAGTTAAGCGGTTTAAATATAGAGCAGCTTGTAATAGTGCCTTCTATTTTACCCCATTTAAATGACTATGTATATTTTAAAATAGATAAAACACATGAAATGTGGAAAGAGTTTAAGCAGGAAAGTAGTATTTCTGTATATATTACAAGCAGGATACCAAACCCTGATATAAAAATGTGGGCAGTAGGTGAATAATTATGAGTGATAATGAAACTAAAAGGGAAAATATAGAAACAATAGATAAAGAAAATAAAAAAAAGTCAGAAGAAAAATCTGAAGATATAAAATATGACGGCAATTCTCATATAAAGGCAGATGCAGTATTCCAGACATTAAGTTTTACAGGTCTTGAATTAAATCCAGTTGTAAATAATTCTATGAGTCTGCTTTTGCTTGCTAAAAGTATATCAGAAAGCATCAATTATGTAGAAACAGAAATAACAGAATTTAGAACTAATTTTATAAATGATATATTATCAATATCTGCAAAACTTTCTACTCTTAATAAATATGATGAGCAGGATATTACAAGGTTTAGGTATTGTTTGTGTGTATTTATAGATGAAATGGTTATGAGAAATCCGTCATTTATGGATAGCTTTTATTCAAGCAGCAGTTTATCTATCCGTTTTTTTAAAGAGCCTTCTGGCGGCAACAAGTTTTTTGGGATAATGGATAAATGGCTTGAAAACCCTGCAAAACACAGGGATATGCTTGAGTTTATATATGTATGTTTAATATTAGGTTATCAGGGTAAATTTTCAGTGGAGGAAGAATGTGAGCAGAAACTTTATTTATTAATGGAAAATATAGCTTCTGCAGTTGCACCAACATTAAATTCTGATGAAACAACTGCTTTTGAAATGGCATATACAGATAATACAAAAGAAACCTTTTGGAGCAGATATGGCTATATGTTGAAAAAATTAACATTTGTAATTGTTCCAGTAATGATTATTTTGCTTTTTTATTTCAGCAATTATTTTATTTTGTATAAAAATAATTTAGAAATATCAACTTATTTAGAAAATAAACTTAAAATACAGCAGGATGAATAATAATATACTTATAGAAAACTCTTTTATATTAGATATTTATATTATTTTAACAAGGCTTGTTATAGTATACAACTATGTTTTAACTATTTGTGTATTTTTACAATCTTTTGTTGAAAAAAATAAATTTTTAATTTATGAAATAAAGTTGTTGACAAAATATTCTTTATTGTGCTATGTTAAATCAACAAATTAATCTATATGTAAAAGGAATGGAAAGTGAGAGCTTTCCTATTTTTCCTATCGTAAGTCCTCCAGCTAATTTTGTTCAGCAGCACTTTAGTTAGCTGGAGGCAGGGTTTATATATAAAATTAATTAAACTTATTAATTTGTTTATATTATATTATTATAACATTTTAGTCTAGTATAAAAAGAGATAAAAAAGATATTAAATGTATTCTACAAAATGGAAGGTGAGAGCTTTCCTATTTTTCCTATCATAAGTCCTCCGGCTGTTTTTGTTTAGCAGCACTTTAAGCCAGCCGGAGGCATTTTTATTATAAGATAAATTTATATTTAAATTATTATTCATTTGTTTTTATTGTACTTTAGTATAGCATCAAATAAATATATAAAAATGTAAAAGGATTATAAAAGTCAAAAATTCTCTATTAATTTATATAAGTGATTATTATACCATACAGTAGAGTATTTATTGTTGGTAAATTAAAATAAATCCTTGTATCAATTTATATGAATTTGATAAATTAAGTTATGAGAAAGCAGAAAAGTTTTTAAAATTAACAAGTTATCCTGTACCAGAAGAGTGGTATGATATGTTAATGAATAAAAAATATTTAAAATATATAGAAAAACACAAAATGATAGAGGTGACAGCAAATTTATTAAATTCAAGTTTTTGGAAAATAATTAGAGATTTAAAAAGGACTATTAAAGGAATGGTGCCCAGAGACGGAATCGAACCATCGACACGAGGATTTTCAGTCCTCTGCTCTACCGACTGAGCTATCTGGGCATCACCTGTTCTTATCAGGTTTGAGAATATAACCATATATTTTATTTTTAGTCAAGCACTTTTTTTAAAAAAATTAAACTTTTTTATCACACTATGCTAAAAGCCTTATATAATAATACTTTTTACAGGTTATCACAAAAGTATACCTGTTGTTTTATAATATTACTTTACAAAAATACAGCAAAATAGTAAAATATCTTATTTAAAATAAAATATTGGAGCTTAAGTATGCCTAAAAGGGAAGACATTAAAAAAGTATTAATTATTGGCTCAGGTTCTATTGTAATAGGTCAGGCCTGCGAGTTTGACTATTCTGGTACTCAGGCTTGTAAAGCATTAAAAGAATTAGGTTATGAAGTAGTGCTTGTCAACTCAAACCCTGCTACTATTATGACAGACCCAGATACTGCTGATATTACTTATATAGAGCCTTTAAATGTAAAAAGGCTTGAAGCAATTATTGAAAAAGAAAGACCAGATTCTCTTCTTCCAAGCCTTGGCGGGCAGACAGGCTTAAACTTAACAATGGAACTTTCTAAAGCTGGTATTTTAGATAAATATAATGTGGAAGTTATCGGTATTAACTTAGAAGCAATAGAGCGTGGTGAAGACAGGATTATTTTTAAAGAAACTATGGAAAAAATAGGCGTTGATATGCCTAAAAGTATTCCTGCATACACTGTTGAAGAAGCAGAAAAAATTGCAAATGACTTAGGCTATCCTGTGGTTGTCCGCCCAGCTTATACTCTTGGCGGAACAGGTGGCGGATTAGTATATAATGCTACAGAATTAAGAAAAGTTGCATCTAATGGTATTGCAGCATCTATGATTAATCAAGTATTAATTGAGGAAAGTGTTGCAGGCTGGGAAGAACTTGAGCTTGAAATTGTAAGGGACAGTAAGGGGCAGATTATTACAGTATGCTTTATTGAAAATATTGACCCAATGGGTGTACATACTGGGGACAGCTTTTGCGCAGCACCGATGCTTACAATCAGCGAAGAAGTGCAGCAGCGTCTGCAAAAACACGCCTGGGATATTGCTCATAATGTAGGTGTTACAGGCGGCACAAATGTGCAGTTTGCTCATGACCCAAAAACCGGCAGGATTGTAATCATTGAAATTAACCCAAGAACTTCCCGTTCTTCTGCTCTTGCTTCAAAAGCTACAGGTTTTCCTATTGCTTATATTTCTGCAAAACTTGCAGCAGGGCTTACTCTTGATGAAATACCACACTATAAATTTGGCACACTTGATAAATATAAACCTAATGGCGACTATGTAGTTATAAAATTTGCACGCTGGGCATTTGAAAAATTCCCACAGGAAGAAGATGTGCTTGGTACTCAGATGAAAGCAGTGGGCGAAGTAATGAGTATAGGCTCTACTTATAAAGAAGCATTTTTAAAAGCTATCCGTTCTCTTGAAAACGGCAGGTTTGGTTTAGGCAACTTAAAAGAATATAAAGAAAAAAGCTTAGATGAATTAAGAAATCTTTTATATCGTCCATCAAGCCAAAGGCAGTGGATAATGTATGAAGCTATGAAAAAAGGCATGACTATAGAAGAGCTGCATAATATTACAAAAATCAAGCATTATTTCCTTGAAGAAATGCAGGAAATAGTTGATATGGAAAATAAAATTTCATCTTATACTATTGTTTCTCTGCCTGATAATGTGTTATATAGAGCTAAAAAATATGGATTTTCTGATAAATATATTGCAGACCTTTTAAAAACTAAAGAAAAAACAGTTAGAGAACGCCGTCACGATATGGGTATTAGACCTGTATTTTTACCTATCGGAGTATCAGGTGTTCCAAAAAATGAAAAAACAGGCTTTTCAAGTGCATGTTACTATTATTCTACATATAATAGAGATGATGTATCATCTGAGCCTGCATCAAATGATAAAAAGAAAGTTATGGTACTTGGAAGCGGTCCAAATAGAATTGGTCAGGGTATAGAGTTTGATTACTGCTCAGTTCATGCTGCATTTGCTATGAAAGAGGCAGGCTATGAAACTATTATTGTAAACTGCAACCCAGAAACTGTATCTACTGATTATGACACATCAGACAGGCTTTATTTTGAGCCGTTAACAGTAGAAGATGTTATAGAAATATATAACTATGAAAAACCAGTTGGTGCTATTGTGCAGTTTGGCGGTCAGACTCCATTAAATATTGCAAAAAAACTTGAATCAGCAGGCGTTAATATGCTTGGCACTAAACCAGAAGTTATTGCATCTGTTGAAGACAGAGAGCTTTTTGCAAGACTTATGGATAAGTTAAATATTAAAATGCCAGAAGCTGACACTGTAACAGATATATCACAAACAGAAAGTGCTGCTGCAAAAATAGGCTACCCTGTAATTATCCGTCCATCTTATGTGCTTGGTGGCAGAGGTATGGCTATCATTCATAACGAAAGCGAGTTAAAAGAATATTTAGCGCAGGATATTGAAGTAAGCAGCAGTAAGCCCCTTCTTATAGACAGATTTTTAAATAATGCTCTTGAATGTGAAGCAGATGCACTTTGTGACGGCAAAGAAGCATTTGTGCCTGCTATTATGGAGCATATTGAGCTTGCAGGCGTTCACTCTGGCGATTCTGCATGTGTTATTCCACCAGTGCGCCTTACAGAAAAACAGCAGGAAATTATAGAAAGCTATATGAAAAAAATAGCTGTTGAACTTGGTGTTGTTGGTTTAATCAATGTGCAGTTTGCTGTTGAAAATAATATTATATATGTGCTTGAAGCAAACCCTAGAGCCTCAAGAACTGTGCCTATTGTTTCAAAAGTAACAGGTATTCCAATGGCTAAAATTGCAACATTATTAATGGAAGGCAGAAGCCTTTCATCTTTTAACCTGAAAAAACCAGCATTTGATTTTTATGCTGTAAAACAGGCTGTGCTGCCGTTTAATAAATTCCCAAATACCGACCCAGTTTTAGGGCCTGAAATGAAATCAACTGGCGAAGTTATGGGTATAGCAGATACTTTTGATTATGCTTATTATAAAGCAGAAGAATCTGCAGGGCTTTGTATGCCTTTAAAAGGAACTGTGCTGCTTTCCTGTGATAAAAAAGATGACAAGCTTTTAGAAACTGCTAAAATTTTAGAAGAAACAGGATTTAAAATTGTAGCTACAAGGGGAACACATACATTTTTACAGGAAAATAATATTAAATCAGAATTCATATTTAAAGAAAGCGAGGGCAGGCCAAATATTACAGATTTAATCATAAATGGTGAGCTTAATTTAATTATTGATACTCCAGGAAGCAAATCATTAAAAAGCGATGGTGCATTAATTAGAAAAAGTGCTGTAAAACATGGTATTCCTTATGTAACTACAATAGATGCAGCTATTGCTGCTGCAAGTGGTATAAAAGCGGCACAGAATGCTGTAAGCAGATTAAGAAGTCTGCAGGAAATTAATAAAAAGGGATAATTATGCAAAAAATCTTATCTTATAAAACATTTTGGTTTGCAGCTGCATTAATATTATCTATAACAACAGATTTTCCAGCTATTGGTCTTGTTATAGGTATTGCAATTGCATTAGTTTTTGGTAACCCTATAAAAAGTGTTACTGGTAAAATATCTAAACAGTTATTACAGACATCTGTTATACTGCTTGGCTTTGGTATGCAGATAGGTGTTATATTAAAAGTAGGCTTTGCTTCTATTGGCATTACTTTTACAAGTATTGCTATTACAATGATTGCAGGGCTTCTGCTTGGCAGATTTTTTCAAATTGAAAGAAATCTTTCTATATTATTAACAAGCGGAACTGCAATATGCGGCGGTAGTGCTATTGCAGCTATGGCTCCAGCAATAAATGCAACTCAAGGTCAAACTGCAGTTGCAATGGCTGTAGTATTTTTATTAAATGCACTTGGTCTTATAATATTCCCGCCACTTGGTCATCTTTTAGGTATGGATGAGGCATCTTTTGGTTTATGGGCTGCAATAGCTATCCATGATACATCAAGTGTTGTTGGTGCTGCTGCTCAGTATGGTGCAGTTGCTGCAGGTATTGCTATTACAGTTAAATTAACAAGAGCATTATGGATATTCCCACTGGCTTTTGGTGCAGCAAAATTTAATAAATCAGAAACTAAGCCGCCTTTTCAATGGTTTTTAATAGGCTTTTTAACAGCAGGGCTTATTACTACACTTTTTCCTGCAGGTAATGATGTATGGCATTCATTATCTACAGCAGGCAAGCATTTAATGACAGGTACATTATTTTTAGTTGGTGCAGGGCTTACTATGGAAGAATTAAGAAAAGTTGGTATTCGTTCTCTGCTTGTATCTGTTATTTTATGGATAATTATAACAATAGTATCCCTTGCAGCTATTTCTATGGGTATATGGTATATATCCCCTGAAATATTACAATAAGGTAGATAAGCTGGTTTTATTATGGATACATTAAACCCTTTATTATTAGCACTTATGGCAGGACTTTTTACATGGGCAATGACTTCTGCTGGTGCTGCATTAGTATTTTTATTTAAAGAGATAAATAAATACATATTAAATATTATGCTTGGTTTTGCTGCAGGGGTTATGGTGGCTGCATCATTTTGGTCGCTTTTACTTCCTGCTACAGAAATAGCACAGCAGGCTGGTATGGTTGAGTGGCTGCCTGTAATTGTTGGATTTGCAGCAGGTGGAGCACTTCTTATGGTTATGGATAAAGTGCTGCCACATTTACACCCTAATTCAAAAGACGGCAGTCCTGAAGGTATGCCTTCTAATTTAAGAAAAAGTATACTTTTAGTTTTTGCCATTACTCTGCATAATATTCCAGAAGGTTTTGCTGTGGGTGTTGCTTTTGGTGCTATGGCAAACGAAGGTGTAACTCTTGCTGCAGCAATAGTTGTGGCTTTAGGTATAGGTATACAAAATCTGCCAGAAGGAGCAGCTGTTTCTATACCATTAAGAAAAGAAGGTTTTTCCCGCAGAAAAAGTTTTATGATAGGTCAGCTTTCAGGTGCAGTAGAGCCTGTTGCAGCTGTGCTTGGTGCTTATTTTGCTATGAATATGACATATCTTCTTCCTTATACATTATCATTTGCAGCAGGTGCTATGATATATGTTGTTGTAGAAGAGCTTATACCAGAATCTCAGTCAGAAGAACATTCTCACGGAGCAACAATAGGCTCTATGGCTGGTTTTCTGCTTATGACATTTTTAGATATAGCATTAGGATAGTTTATTTTTTACCAGAAATAACAAGCCCTAAAATAATAAGTATTATACCTATAAAAGAATAGAAAGTTAACCTTTCATCTAATATAATAATTGAAGATATAACAGTCATAACAGGTATAAAATAAATATAAATACTTGTTTTGACTGTTCCTAAAATTCTTACAGCCTGTGACCATGTAACAAAACATAAAGCTGATGCTCCAAAGCCTAAAAACATAAGGTTTAATATATTTTTAGGTATTGTAAATGATTCCATATCTGCTTTTATTCCAGTCCATAATAAGTAAGGCAGAGTAAACATAAGCCCGTAAAAGAATATTTTTCTTGTAGACTGTATGGGGTGGATATTTAAAAAGCTTATTTTTTTTACAAAAAGGGAATATACTGCCCATGAGGCTGCTGCAAGTAATGCCAGAATATCGCCTAGTGGGTTTAGTTCAAGCACAATAGAGCCGTTAAATATAATCATCGCTACGCCGCATAAAGCTAAAAATATGCCTATGAAAAAAAGCGGTTTTAATTTTTCATCTTTTAAGAAAATATATGCTAATAAGGCAGAAATAAAAGGGGAAATTGATACTAAAAGCCCTACATTTGAAGCAAGAGTATATGAAAGAGCAGTATTTTCAAGAATAAGGTATAAAAATATACCGAAAAGCCCTGCAAGGATAAAAAGAAGCTCATTTTTTATATTATAAACTGGTGCAAATTTTGGGTATATTATAAATAGTGCTGCAAACCCAAGTGAAAACCTGATAAAAAGAATTTCTGCAGGAGTAAAGGATACCAGCAGTATTTTTGTTGATACAAAAGTTATACCCCAAATAAATACATATAAGGGGGTGAGATAAAAAATAATGGAATAGTGAGATAAGTATGTTGCGGGACTGTGCAACTACTGTGCAATGACTATGCAATTTTGAAAAACTTAAAACGATTTTAACTTTTTAAGCGGGTATTTTTTGAGCATTTATTATACAATGACTATACAGTTACTATACAAAAAAATTAAAGTGTGGGCATGCATCACACCCACACTAACTCTTATTTAAATAATCATCAATAGACCCTTGACGCATATAAGCTAAATTACAGATAGCTCTTACTTGGTTAAAACTAAGATTATAATCTTGACATAATTGATTAATAGAAATGCCTTTTCTGTAATCCTGCTTAATGGATTCATCACGTAGTCTTTTAACAAGGCTGTCTATTTTTGGTGCATAAAATGGCTGTCCACCAAAGTTTTCACATAACTTATAAGCAGCTTCTACACCAATAACCTCAACTACATCTCTAAATCCTTCAGGGAAGTCTTCAACTGTAAGAAGTGATAAATCATATTTTTTCATATTACTTCCTCCCCATGTAGGTTTAGTTTAATAAGCCTGCCTTTTGAAATATCAAAAAACCATGCCCATCCAAGATTATTAAACCATTTAGTTTCAGGATTCCATGGAAATGGTAATGCCTGTAATTCTATAATTTTAGTAGTAATACCAAGCATACCTTTTAAAGCATTAATTACCTTAAATGCATCAGCTTTTGTTATTACTTTATTGATTTTAAGCCTTTTTTGAATATAAAGTTCATATCCATTTTCAACTTTCCATACTATATTATTTCTAAGCACTTCAATTAATTTATGCTGAGCAGGTGTTGCAAGTTCTATTACATTATCAGCTTTTTTTGCTTTTAAAGATTTAGTTTTCTTTTTAAATTTAAAGCCTTTTTCTGATAAAAAGCCAATAAAATTACTTGCTTGATTATAAGTTAAATCTTTAGCTGATGTCACATTATATCTATATTCTAGTGTCTCTCTATAAGTTTCATCATCTAAAGCAAGCTGTGTTTTTGCAACATGTATTAATTGAATCTGCTTTTTATCTGCCATTTTTTTCATATTTACACCTGTTAAAAAGTAACGGTTGCAGTTAGTGTGGCAGCTGCAACCCAGTAAATAAAATGCCTGATGTCACCGTGCCACAGGTAAACACCTGCAGCACATAAATCTAATATCATAAGCAGCAAAGGAAATATTTTTACTATCATTCTGCTACCTTTGCACTTTCTTTTATCATTGCTTCTATTAATTTTTGCACTTCATCATCAGTTAATTTAACAAAAGCTTCTAAAGAGTTACTTGTAATGCTGATGCCTAATTTTTGCAAAACATCTGCTGGAAGTTTGTCTATAGCTTTTTTAACTACAGATACTTTGGTATTAAGATAAGCATCTGCTGCTTCGCCATACATTTCTTTAATTTTTTCAATAGTATATTCTTCTTTAGGTATTTCTATTTTACCTGTTTTTTTGCGATAGCCAAACTTAACACCTGCAATCGTCATACTTTGTTTATCTTTAAACAGGTCTGATGCATCTTTAATAAGAGTTAAAAGCATTTGATAGCTTTCTCCAGCTTCAATAGATGCTGCTTTAATATCTTCTAAATATTTAGATTTAATAGCATCTACTTCGCTGTTTAATTGCTCGTGATAGTTTCTTAATGTTTTGCTTTTTGCTGAAAAATCTCTTGCTGCTTTTTCAATATCTGATAATCTTACATACATAATATTTCTCCTTATTTGTTATATTCCAGCCATTTCAATGACTTCATTATTTATTATTTCTTCACCAGCTGCTGCAGCTGTATTCATTAAAAGTTTCATCACATTGTTTACTTTATTTGGATAAGCAATATTAGTAACTTTGCCATTTACGTCTTTTGAAATAAAGCGAGCAGACAATGTATCTACTGCATCTTTTGTTATGATTTTTTCTACCTGCAAGCCTGCCATTTTACATTTATGCTTGATATAATCATATAATTCATGGTTAATTGCACCAAGTTCCACATGTGTCATACGTGATGCAACTTCTCGCAAGTTCATATTTTGAGAGCCATAGAGTTTATATGCCAACTCTGTTTGACCTATTAAAATGATAGCAAGCAGCGGATTAAATTCATCCTCACCGATTTCCCATAATCTTTTAAGTTTTTTAATAGTGTTTGTATGTAAATCTTGACTTTCTTCTATTATCAAAATACATCTTTTACCGCTGTTTGCTGTTTTTTGCAGCAGCTCTTCAACCTGGCAGCTTAATGCTTCAAGGTTTCTTTTTGGCTTATCATCTGATAATTTATTCAGTATAGCTTCTAATATTTCACGAGTGGTAATTCTGCCGATTTCCCTTGTTTTTGGTTGAATAATGATATATTTATCCTGCTTGTTGATTGTTCTTTTAAATTTAGCAAGGACAGTTGTTTTTCCGCTGCCAACTTGTCCAGTAATTGCTGTCATTAAACCCATTTCTGCAGTTATACGCATATTTTCAAGAGCATAATAATGAGCCTGCAACATTAATACTTGATTTTCATTTGTGAGAACAGGCATAAATGGGTCTACTTTTACACCAAAATGAGCCATTGCATCGTTAGTTAATACTTCGCATTTTTCCATTGTTGTTTCCTCCATTTCTTTAGATATGTTCCATATATCTTCTATTTTTATGTTTAATTTCTCTAATACCTGCTGGAAGTTTTCTTTTATAATCTTCTCAATATGATATTTAAAATCAGGTATCCTTTTAGGCATAATGCCTTGATTTAACAGGTTAAAAATGCCAGTGCGGCTTATTTTTATCCCAGTATAATTTAAAAATATTTCTGCAAATTTACTTAAAGATGTATCACTTTCTTCAATGATTTTTTTAAGCAGTATACATTTATTTTTATGCGAGTTTTGCATTATCCACCTCCATATAAGGTGCATTAATCATATTATAAAGCTCTGTAGCAGATAAGTTGTTAGGCACGCCATCTTTAAACATTGCTTTTAAGCGTTTATTTTGCACTGGTGTTATTGAGCCATACTCACTAATCAGCATCCCGATTGCAGAAGATACTGGCAGCAGCATAGGCTTTTTAGATTCTTCGGCTAAAGCCTCAGAATGACACTGCCCAGTAGATATCAAAATTTCAGATGTAAGCGGTTTATATGGATTTTCTGTTTTTACCTGCTTTCCTTGTGGCTGAATGTATGCTACAGTTTCTTTTTTAGTTTTCACAGCTGGTTTAGCTGCTGCATTTAATGTAGGTTTAGCGATACGCTTATCATTATTGCCAGTAAAGACTACACCATCAACACGCTCTGCAACCTGTTCAATATGCTCTTTTAACATTTCTGCATCTGTTACAGCATGGCTTGCATATTTTTCACCAATAATGCCTGTGCGGGCGATTTGCGGTCTGCCATATTCGTCACGGCTGAAAGGATATGCTTTTTCAACAGTGCCATTAAAGTGCAAATGCAATGCTGGATAATCTGATAAATGTATTTTAATTACTGCTTTCTGCCCTGCAAAATTTGGATTGTCACAAATATAGTCTTGCCCTTTATAAGTAAATTCACAGTTGCCATTTAATACCCTTGTTTCATCATCTTTGGAAATAAGAGTATTATAAATATCAAGCCCTGGAAGTAATGTATATTCATCAGACTTAATTGTTCGCCACAGCTGGCTTCTAGTTTTATTAGTTTTTGCAACTTCTCTCTCATTATTAAACTTTATGCACCAATCGAGAGCATAAGCATTTAATTCTTCTAAGGTTTCAATTTTAAAGCGTCTTAAATTGCTTTCAAAATTATCACCTATAATTTTCATATGGCGTTCAACCATGCCTTTTGCCCTTGGATTGTGGGTTTTATGAATAAGCACTTCAACTCCAAGAGCAGCCATTAAGTTTTTAATGGCAGTATCTTTGAAAATTGGACCGCCATCAGTATAAATTATTTTAGGTATGCCTGAAAACTGATACATGCCATCATAATCTGCAATGCCAAGTGTTTTTTCAATTAAAGGGCGTTTATCTGCCCAGGCATTGTAAAAGAACTCAGCACCATTTTCTGCACGTTCGCCTGATGTATAGAAATATTGAAAGTAAAATGCACGGCTTTTATGGTCAATCATAACATAGCGAAGAAGTTTAGGTTTCATATCTCTTTTACGAGCTTCTTCTAATACTTTATTAGGATATAACCATTTTGATATATCTTCTTCATTCATGCCATGACCTTTTTCTAAGTGCCACTGCAGGCAGTTAGTAATATCAAACAAATGAACATGGTTTACATGCAGGCTATCCAAACGCACAAATGGAGCAGCAGTTGTAAGGCTTTTTCTATCAAGCTGCATGTTTCTTAAAAGAGTGCATATTCTTTCATAAGATACAGGTATATTAACACCTTCTTCAATTAAAGTTTCATACTCTTTTTTAATGGTAGTATTAATATCAAAAGCATCTTTAGCCCCTTTTTTGATAGAAATACGAACACGAGCAGCTATTAAATCAATAACATCTGTAGGGCATGATGTTTCGCCTTTATTGCTCCTTTCCTGCCTTCTTCTAAAGCCTGCATCAAGAGCTATAGACTGCATTCTTTTATAAGACACACCCAGCTTAAACGCTAAGTGTTCCATAGCTTCTTTTACATTATCAGCAGTTTCAAGATAGTTTTTTATTTCTGATTTATTCATCTTCTTTGCCTTGATTATTTAGATACATATTTGGAGTAACAACATTATTTTCTGCATCAATAACATCATCATCAACAAAAGCATCACCAAAATAATCAGAAATACCAAGGCTACATAATTCTTGATGCAGGTTGTGCATATCATTCATAATTTTAATAACTGTGCCGCCAAGCATAGATTTATTGAATTTAGATAAATCTTTTTCAGCAAGTCTTATAAGCCGTTCTATTAAAATACTGCTTTCATTTTCACAATTTTTAATTGCTTGAAAGTCTGGGTTATCATCAAGCAATATTCCATTAATTGAGCCTTCAGCTTTTAAATACTTAAGCTCACGCTCTGCCTGTTCTTTGTCTTTGAAAAATGTGTTATTGGAAGCCTGCAAACGTTTAATATCATGCTCTTTATCTTCAATAATGCTTTCTTTATTTTTGATTTCATCTTTTAATTCTTCTATCTCTTTATATTTAGATTTTAAAAGTGTATCTAGTGCATCACGAAGTTCGTCTTTATCGTCTAATGGTATTACTTCACCATCAATAATAACTTCGGCATCTTTAACTTCTAAATTGCCGGCTTTAATTTCTTTTTTAAGTTGGCGAAGCTCACGGTAGCCCAGACCAAAATTGCCGACGTCGGTTATAAATTTTTCACCAAAAGTAGCAATATTATTTAAATCTTCATCAACTTTTGATGCGGATAAACCTATAGATTTACAATAATTATCCCATGTTTTAATTGTTGGCATTTCTTTATACACTTTACTTTCTTTGATTTTTTTAAGTAGTGATAAACTACCGACGTCGGCAAAATTTGAAATAAATTTAAATGCTTCAATTTTGCCTGCCATTTTATATGCTTCTGCAATAAGTGCTTCTCTATCTTGCTGCTGTTTTGCTTTGATTTCCTGCTGTTCTGCATGAAACTCTGCCATGTTAGCTTCTACCATAGCAGTAGCAGCTTGATGTTCTGCTTCTAATTTATAAGTATCAATTTGAGATTCTTCGTGCAATGCTTCAGAATGATTTATGCTAGAAGTAGCAGTGTTTTTCCTAAAAAAGTTTATAATTTCTTCTCTTTTATCAAGGATTTTACGATTTATAATTTTTATTTCTTCTTCACTAAAAGGCATATTTTCTTTATCCGTATTAAGATAATTCCAAACTTTGTCAGAAAAATTAACATAATCATTATATGAGCTGTAATCGTATTGTGTTTCATCGGCATATTGAAACTGTTTACCTGTTTCGTTGTTTTTAAAAGTAAGAATACCATTACCCATATAATTATTAGTGTGGTATATATGCCATTTTGGCTTTTTAGTGCTTATGTATTCAAATTTTACTTCCATATTTACTCTCCAAAAATTTCATCTGCGATTTTTAATACATTCCTGTTAGTAAAATCAGTAATTTTACTAACAAATTCAGCTTTTGACTGTCCTCTGTTTTTGTAATTTTGGGCAGTAGATTTAAATAATGCCATGATAATTTCAAACTTAAAACTGCCACTCATGATTGATAAGTTTGTTGGGTAGCTCATTAAAAATTTGTTATCATAGATAAATTTTACTTCATTCATAACTAACCCCAAAGTGTTGCCCAGCAAGCAAATAAAACAAGCACATATAGAGCAACCATGCTAAATATTTCTTTATTGCTCATATGTCACCCCTAATTCACATTGCTATTATTTAAAGATGTATCTTGAGGCTGTTGTGTATAGTGCTTTCTAAGAGCTTTATTTAAGCTTGTAAAAAGAAAAGAATGTGCTGTTAAAAAAGCATCTTCAATAGATGTATTTTCATCCTTCATCATACAAACAGTATCATTGATAAGCTTTTGCATAAGTAAAGTTAAATGCTCACCAGTAACATTTTCGTCACATGTAGTGCGAATTGTTTGTTTTTCTATATCAATATCAAATGTTGCTTTCATTGTGCTCCTCCACGCTCTAATACTTCTATTTCATCAGCCACTTTCTCTTTTTTTCTTTTTAAGTAGCTCATACGATTAGTCCAAATTGTAGCTAGTTTAAAACTGCCAATATAGCCTGAGCCTTGCTTTTCAATAAACCCTGCATCTTCTAATGTTATGATATTATTCATAGCTGTAGAGTAAGTAACGCCTGCCTGCTCAGCTATATCACGAGCCATTATAGGAGTTGGCGAAGAACCTATTATATTTAAGATTGCAAGCCCTTTGCTTAATGCATTAATCTTTGTGTATGTTTGAGCCATAATTACCTCTTGCATTTTTTAAAAATTTTAATACAATTATATCTAGGAAGTTTTAAGATTCTTCGCTGTTTAGATTCTTCGCCTGCTCTGCAGGCTCAGAATGACAATGGGGGAAAGATTATTGTCATTTTAAGCGGCATAAAGAGTCTAAACCCCTTGCAGATTAATTGTATTTGGCGGCAAGTCCATTTTGGATTTGCTGCTTTTTTGCTTTATAAGCTCTTACTATCTTATTTGTGAGCTCTACTGGCAGTTTGTTTATATAAGTTACAGTATCAAACCATTTACGAGCATTATCAAGCTGTGCTTCATCTTTACAGCTGCGAATAACTGCAATGATTTTGTTAAAATAAAGGTATTGAAATTTATTTGGCATAACACTTCCTTATAGTATTTATTAATATTATTAAATCTTTAAAAGAGCTTGCAAGAGTGTGGTTACAGTACGCACATTCAATATCTATTAGTGTGTCATCATCTGTATCAAACACATTTGTTTCGGGATAAATTATATTGTTATCTTCATAAAATTTAACGGATACTGAACATTCCGTTTTCGCTGTAAATTGTGTATGACCACATTGCGGGCATATAATAATATTTCTAACCTCCAGACTACCCATTATATTTCCTCTATTTCATAATCATCTAAAAATTTGCGATTCAAAGACACCTGCCAGCCTGCATATAAATCATCTGTTTTATAGATATATGCAGGCTCTCTATAATCTTCATCACATGCATCTAAATCTAACACAGTGATAACTAAATTTTTATCCTGTTTATGTCTGTATTTTGTTGTTTCAATTACTAATGCCATAGTGTCCTCCAAAATTAATTATTAGCAGCTAATGTTCTTGGCACTCTTTGTGGTGTTGGGAACTGATACCCTGTTACTTTTGTTATCTCTTGCTCTACTCTGTGGCTTCTGCTTTTGCCAGAGATGACTTCCCCTAAAAACTGGGTAGAAACACCAATATCACTAGCAAGTGCTTTTTGAGTAATGCCTTTTAAAACTAGAGCTTGAATGATTTTACTTTTTTGCTCTAAATTCATAAAAAATACCTCCAAAAAATATTGTTTTTTCTTGTAAAATAAAGCCTTTTGTGGTATATTAAGACTTATTTATAAGCCTTAATATTTACTAACTGATAGGCTTTATTAAACTTGATAATATAAATATACTCAATATTGAGTATAAGTCAAGAAAAAATATTCAATATTGAGTGTAATTTTATGGATAATAAAATTTTTATTAAAAATATCAAATATTTAAGAGAATATTTAAATTTAACACAGACAGAATTTGGTGAGAAATTAGGTAAAAGATATAATACTATACAAAATTGGGAGCGTGGCAGGTCTGTTCCTGATAACACAACAAAAGAGCATATAAAAAATACATTAAATGTAAATTTAGATTGGTTGTTTTATGATAATGGTGAAATGTTTTTAAAATCATCTAGTAGATATGACTTTTTATTAAAAATGCTTGATGATTTTTCTGATGAAGAATTAGCTGAAATCATTAAAACAACACAAGCAATGGTTGATAAAAAAAATAATAAAATAAACCAAGCGGGGTAAAAATTATGGATATGAAATATGGAGTTATGATATTTAATCAAAATGAAATTTATAAGGATTTTTATGTGGAATTATATAAAAGATTATCAAAGATAAATAACCAAGATTTTTACTTTACAATAGATAATCCTGAAAATGATAAATTTAATTATGATAATGTGGTATATGTGTGCATAAATAATGAATCTATAGAAAGTGATAATATTTTAAGCCATTTTACCTTTACCCTAGATGTATTGGCAGATGATTTTAGTTTGGTTGATATAACAAAAGAATATGCAGAAAGTGAAGAATATAAAGATTTAGTTTTTGAATTTAATTTTGTACTAATGTTTAATAAAAAAATAATAAATAGGACATATTATTTAATAGATGAAAGTAACTTGTTAGATACAAATAATGATATTGTTAATAATTATATTAATGGTAATGAAGTTTTACTTTCAAATTGTGGTATATTAATAATGTCTGTAAATAATGATATATGGGAAGTAAAAAATTTATTAACAAGATTTTTACCACGAATGGCTGACCATGTTAATTTTAATAAAAAAAATCCTGCAAGTAGATTATTAAAATATAGGTTCAATAATATTCTATATGCAACATCAGATTTTGATGATATTTTTGAACATAGTTGTTTTGTTATAGATCATATTTGTAGAAAAATTTTTTATGAGCATCCTTACTTGCCAGCAGATATAGCAAAAGATGAAGAAGTATCACATATAAGAATGACTTTTATATCATGGAAAGGAATATATAATAAAGAATTATATATAAAATTAAATTACGATAAAATTTATAGAAAAGGTCTAAATAAAAGTAGATACTGGCAAAAAAAATTGCGTGAAAGAAACTTATTATAAAAGTAGACTGCAATCTCAAGCACAGTATAGAAGAAATAAGAGTTGATTGTTTTATACAGGGCTTTCGCCCTGTATGTTTAAGAGAAATTTAAAATGATGTATAAAAATTTATCATTTTTATGAATATATAATGAAAAAATATGAATAGCAAGGGAAAAATAATTATAAGCAGCATGTGCTTATGAAACTATAAAAAGAAAAAGGAGATTTTGATGAAAGAAAACAAAGTTGAAAGAATTGCTTTAAGTGGTGGTATTTTGGGTGCATTACTTACAAACCCTAAAAGAGCTTTAAATAATGCAATAAAAAAAGAAAATGCTAATGGGTGGGTATGTAAAGAGATTATACCACACAGTACAAATAACTATGCTATTATAATACTGCAATTATTGATACTTGTTTGTACATTGTTTTTATGGACTTTTGGAGCAGGGTATTTAATATTATTTGAAAAAGATAGCAATTAGGAATTTGTTTTTTACTCTAGCAAATTAATATTTAAAACATTTAAGCCCTGCATTATGATTATGCAGGGCTTTTCTTTTGCTTGACAAAATAGGAAAGTGGCTTTATATTATGGGTATGGGATACAGGGCTTTCATACCCTGCACCTTAAAAAAGATTTTTTAAATAAGCTCTTTTAATAGCTTGATAGCTGCTGTAACAGCTTCAAGTATTTTGTTTAAAAGAGCTATTTTTTCTTTTTTACCCATCTGCACCTCCTATTTTATTTTCAAGCATCAAACTAAAAAGTAACTACCTTTCAGCTGATAATTATATATACTATAATTGTTTAGCCTTGTCAATAAAAAAGTGTAATAAAATATAAAAAAGTATTGAAATTATTTTAATTATGTATTATATTATGATAAAACAAAATATAAGGGGTGCAGTATGAGTGAAAAAAAGAAACCGGGCAGGAAGCCTATTGATGATAAAGGTGAAAGTTATGGTATTAAAATAATGATGTCGCAGGATATGTATGATTTTGTAAAAAATCAAGTAGAAGAAAAAGAGCTTGGAAGTATAGCAACATATATTCGCCAGCTTATCAAAAAAGAAATGAAAAGCCAGTAGCAAATACTGGCTTTTATTATATTGATATACCCTACTAGCCTGTGCAAATTCTGATTCCTCCTTATTCAGTCGGGAATTTGGCAGTCCTCGCATAATACGCTCGTCTATAATAAATATTAATAATACCCTTTATCTGTAATTACCCTATTTAAACATATATAATCAGCTTATGAAAAGAGATAAAAAGATTCTTCATTGCCTGCAAGCAGGTATTCAGAATGACATAGGAGATGATTATATATGCCATTATCAAAAACAAGCAGACAAAAATTACAAACCTGCCATAGTGATTTAATAAAGCTAATAGAAGCTGTAGCGGAGACTGAGAAATGTGCAGTTATATGCGGCTTCCGTGGCAGATATGAGCAGGAAAAAGCATATTATGAAGGCAAAAGTAAAGCAAAATGGGGACAATCAAAACATAACTTCAAGCCCAGCCATGCAGTAGATGTTGTGCCAGTGCCTTTAAATTGGGAAGATATTCCAGCTTTTGAAAAACTGGGTGAAAAAATTATGGCAAAAGCAAAAGAGCTGGGAATAAACATACGCTGGGGAAGAGATTTTACAAATTTAAAAGATTATCCACATTTTGAACTTACTGAAGATAAATAGATTCTTCGCCTGATAAATCAGGCTCAGAATGACATGGTATGTGATATGAATATAAATGCATTAAGTAAATATATAATACTTTTTCTTTTTACAGTTTTGATAGTTTTATCTGTGCTTTTAGGTATTGAAAAAGCAAGTAATAATAAGCTTACAAAAGAAAATATAAGACTTTCTGAAATGGTAGAGTTAAGAGATGCTGCTATTACTGAAATAGATAAAAATATTGCAGCATTGCAGCAACAGGTATTGGAAGCTGAAAGTATATGTAATGAAAGATTAAAAGCAAGAGAGAATTTACTAACATTTTTAAGTATTGAGCCTGCTTATGATGTTGGTAAAAATGGGACATTTTTCCCACAAACTCCCTCCGAAATAAATTTGCACAATGGCTCAAAAAAGGGCTCTGTGGCACCGCCTGCCACAGAGCTGACTAAAAACAATATAGACTCTTCGCCTATGGCTCAGAGTGACAAGGTGGGTGTATATGAAGTTATTAGTAAAAATAAAAGTGATTATGCTGTTAATGCTATTAATAATTACTGGGTGCAGTTCACACAGCGGGGTGATAGTAAAAAATAAACAGTGTGCTGTGCCTGCAAGGGTGGAGTTAAAACAACTTGATAATAAAAGCCATATTGGCAGTGAAAAAAATACAGCAATATTAATGTTAAATATTGCGGATTTAGTAGCATATATAAAGAGTTTAGAAGTAGCTATTAAATGTTATACAGATTCTTCGCCTGATAAATCAGGCTCAGAATGACAAGGATTTTTTTAACATATAAATATATAAAATTACAATAAAGATAGGTTATAAGATTTTTTGATTAGACAAGGCAGACGTAAATTTTTACGAAGGAGTTTATAAAGCAATAAATGACTGAATAAAAATTTATGGATAACGAAGTATAAACAAAAAAGATATAACCGACTGAACTCGCAGGAGGTATATATTATGGCAACTTGGGGTTGGTTGACGGCAACACTGCTTTTTGGTTTGGTAGCGGGCTTTGTTGGATGCAGGGTGCTTAACTACTTTAAAAACAAGCAGTAAAAACAACCTACCGAGTTTTTCTCGGTAGGTTAATTTTAAAATGATTTTAAGAAAATGAAAATATTAAAGGTTATAGGGTTTTTAATTTAGACAAGACGCATTAAAAAATTAATGAAAGGAGTTTATATAGGAATAAATGACTGAATTAATTTTTTAAGCAACGCAGTATAAATTAAAAAGACATAACCGTAGGAGATATAATGGAAGCAGAAGTAATAAATGCAGTAGTTAATTCACCAAACACAATAGAAATATTATTAAGAGCATCAGGACCACTGTTTGGACTTTTGGTGCTGATAGGTGTATTTTTGATAGCACATAAATATATACCACAGCTGATAAGCTCATTTAATGGCTTAACAAGTGAAGTGAAATTAATGCGTGAAACGCTAAGTAATATGAGCCAGCGAGTAGATGAAAGCGAAGAAAATGCGGTAACAATAACAAAAAGATTAGATGCAATAGAAATGACCTTAAAAAAAATAAATGAAGATATAACAGAAATCAGAATAGAAAATAAAATAAAAGGAAATAAAAATGCTGAATAAAGATGTAATAGAAAATATTGAAAATAACCGCAGGCGTGGGCTTATATTAGAAAACTTAAAACAAAAATACCCTGATGGAGTGGATTTTGTAGTTTTGCAAAAAGCATTAGAGATACAGGGGCATACATTATCAAAAAGAGAGCTTGCAAGTTTAATTGAGTATTTAAAAGACGGCGAGTATGTGAAAGTTACATACTTTAAAAATTATATACTTGTGATAACTCTTTCTAAAAAAGGTATAGATTTACTGGAAGGCTCTATCAGAGACATTGGAGTAATAATATAAAATGTCAAAAACAGTATATTCTAACGAGATACGGGAACAGGCATTTTTGTTTTGGTATGATACAAGAAATGACAGTGAAGTTGTGCGTCTTTTGAAAAATCGTGGCTATAATATCACACGCACGACTATTGCAACATGGCGAGTTAAGCTTGATTGGAATACCAGGGCATCTAACATTGATGCAAAAAAGCAAGCTGCACAAGATACAACTATATCTTTTGAAGAAACTCTACTTCAAGACTTGCAGAAACAAAAAGAAAGATATGATGTATATTTTGATAACCTGCCAGCAGGCAAAGTGGATAATCAGGCAATGTATGTATATAACCAGTTGTGCGAAAAATTAATAAACCTAAGAAATAAAATAAATCCAAAAGATAAGAAAAAAGCCATTGGATTAAATAATGAAAATGTGGAAGAAATAAAAAGGCAGATATTGGGAATATAGATGAGTAAAATAGATTCTTCGGTTTTAGACTCTTCGGCTTCGGGTCTAGCCACTTTTTCTGATTCCGTCGCTACTCGCTCGGGAAAAAGTGTCCTCGCAAAAAACGCTCGTCAGAGTAACAAATTGGGCAGTATTCTTTTGCCATATCAAAAAAAATGGGTATCAGATAAATCGCCAGTAAAATTTTATGAGAAATCAAGGCGGATAGGTATTACCTGGGCAGAAGCACTTGATAATGTACTTACTGCTTGCAGTAACAAGGGAATGGATGTTTGGTATATTGGATATAATAAGGATATGGCAAAAGAATATATTGATACTTGTGCAGACTGGGCAAAAAAACTAAATCAAGCAGTATCAAATATATATAATAATGAATTAGTAGATGAAGACAAAAAGATATTATCATATTCCATAACATTTCATTCAGGCTTTAAAATCACTGCCCTTTCAGGACGCCCTTCAAACCTTCGTGGTAAGCAAGGGAAAGCAGTAATAGATGAAGCAGCATTCCATGATGATTTAAAAGAAACTATGAAAGCTGCTCTTGCCTTTTTGATATGGGGCGGCAAAGTAGCAGTTATAAGCACCCATTTTGGTGAAGATAATATTTTTAATGAATATATAGAAGATATTAGAAAAGGTAGACTTAACTACTCATTACATAGAACTACTTTTGATGATGCTATTAATGATGGTCTTTATGAAAGAGTTAAAGAAATAACAAAAATGAATACACCGAAAGATGAATGGATAGCCTCAATATATGCAGACTATGGCGAAAGCTCTGATGAAGAGTTACGCTGCATACCATCAAAAAGTGGTGGTGCTTATTTTACATCATTCTTAGTTGAAAGCTGCATGCAGGCAGATATACCAATAGTGAGATTTAACCCGCCAAGTGAAGATTTTACATCATGGAATGAGGCAAGACGTTCTTCTTATGTTAGTGACTTTTTAGAAGATAATATATCTGAGTTATTAAAGAATCTAAACATAAATAACAGGCACTTCATTGGTGAAGACTTTGCACGCAGCAGTGACCTTTCTGTGTTTTGGATATTATCTGAAAATAAGGATTTAACATTATCTACACCTTTTATTGTAGAACTTAGAAATGCCCCACATAAAGTGCAGGAGCAGATTGCCCATTATATAATAGACCGCCTGCCCCGCTTTAATGGAGGCGGATTTGATGCCCGTGGCAATGGTGAGTATTTAGCTGAAAGCTGCACAGAAAAGTATGGCGAAGATTTGATAATATCAGTTAAAGCAAGTGAAAGTTTTTATTTAAATGCTTTTCCAAAATTAAAAGCAGCATTAGAAGATAAAACTATAACTCTTCCAAAATCAGCAGATATTTTAGCAGATTTTAGAAGTGTAAAGTTGGTGAAAGGTGTACCAAAGATTGTTGAGAGAGTAAACGAAAAAGACAGCCATTTAAAAAGACATGGGGACAGCGTGATTGCATGTTTGCTGGGAGTATATGCTAGGGGTGAGTTGGGACAGTTTGAACAGGTAGATTATGAGAAAGTAGTTGATGCTTGGAAGTTGTAGATATGTAAAAGGACTTTGTCCTTTAATTGATTATCTATTCCCGCCCAGCCACCCCTTAATGTCAAAGGGGAGTTCCCCTTTGGCTAAAACCCCCTAATAAGCAGATAAAGGGATTATTAATATATGAAAGGAGTAACAATGAGCATATTAGACATATTTAGAAGTGAAAAAAGAAAGATAGCAGATTCTTCGGGTGATACCCTCAGAATGACAAATAGCGGTGGTGTTAATTATGTTGATAGTTCTGCTTATGAAAGCGAAAATATTAATTTATCACAAATAGCACCAATTAGAACTTTTGATAATATGCCTGCTGAATTATCTAATATTGCTTATAGAAATTTTTCAAGCTGGCAGAATTATGCTGCTTCCGTTGGTATGAATAACTCATTGCAGCAGTATTCAAGTCATATATTAAACAGGCTAAGCTATCAAGAATGTGCAAACCTTGCAACAGACAGCATGATAAGTAAAGCAATAGATGTTATTGTAAGAGAAATATTTAAAAGCGGCGGAAAATGGGAAGCTGCTCATCTTGACATAGATAATTTTGAAATGGTTTTAAATTCTCTTGATTTTTATGAAAAAATAGCTTTAGCAGTGCAAAGAGCTTTAGAATACGGCGGAGCATTTATTTATATAAATACAGATGATACAAATTTAAGCCTGCCACTATATATTAATGAAAAAACAGCCAGCACAAATAAAATAACAGGCTTAACAGTTATAGAGCCATGGCAGGCAGCACCTGTGCAGGTAAACAGCTTTAACCCTTTAAAAAATAATTATATGGAGCCTGATTTATGGTGGGTGCTGGGTGCTTCTACCACAGTGCATAAAACAAGACTGATACCTATTGTATTTTATTCTGTGCCTGATTTAATAAAGCCATTATATAACTATTTAGGCTTGCCACTTTCCTTTTATATGAAAAACTATGTATCAAATGCAGATACTGTAAGGCAGAGCATAAGTGATTTAGTTTTAAGATTTAGAACAAAAATTATTAAAACCACTGCTCAAAAAATAGCGGACCCACAGACGCAGGCAAGAGTAAAGTATATGAATGCTACAAGCAATAACCTTGCTACTCTGCTGCTTGCTAAAGATGAAGAATGGATAGAAACAGTAACAAGCCTTTCTGGTATGGATAACCTGCTGTCACAAATGTATGAACTTATGACAGCATCCACTCGTGGCATACCTGTAACAAAATTATTAGGGCTTTCTCCTCGTGGCTTTAATGCTACTGGTGAATATGATGAAAATAATTTTTATGATGTTATAGATGGGTATGCAAGCAGCGTAGTAATACCAGCGATGGAGAAAGTAGCAGAATATATATTATGCTTTAAAGCTGGTGTGCTGGATGAACCAAAATATACATTTAACCCTAGAAAACAAATAAAACAAAAAGAGCAGGCAGAGATAAACAATTTAAAAGCTGATTATATTTCAAAACTTATCATGAGTGGTGTGATTACAGGTAAAGATGCAATAAGAGCTATTAGTGAAGATAATTTTAAATTTGATTGGATAGATTTAGAAGATTACAACTCACCAGAAAATCCAGAGATTGAAAAAGAAATATTAAATCAGTGGATGGATACCTGTGTAATGGATAAAAAAGATGCAAACGGCATGGAGCATGACCCAGAAAATGGACAGTTTACAGGTAATGGTGGTGGAAGTGATAGTAATCAAGCTCAAAGTGAAAACAAACAACAAGAGCCAAAATCTAAAAAAAATAAAACATATCAGGAAATGTGCGGGACAGCATATAAACAGTATTCAGGTAAACCACATGAAGCAATAAACCACTTATTAGATGTTAAAAATGGATATGTGCCAGCAGCTGCATATAAAGAAGGTATAGGAGATATAGATTTTCTATGGGGAGAGCCTTATGGAGAAAATACAAAAGGTTATGGCTTTGCACATATTATAGAAGAAAGAGAAATACAAGGCTTTGATGGAACAGCTTTAATTAAAAGATTACCTGAAATTATAGAAAAAGGCGAAGTTGCAAATAGCTTTAATAACAGGAAAACAATTACTTATGGCGATAGTATGCTTATTATAGAAAAATCAGATAATAATAATTGGATACTAACAGAATATATGCTTTATAAAAAAATGGATGAAGAAACGAAAAAAAAAGCAATAGAATTAAAAGAAAAAGCAAACATAGAAAGAAAAGCAAAATATGGGAGATAAAAAACTAGCAGGCATTGGCAAGTCTTTTCCCTATTCACCAATTTTAATCAGGGTCAGAACAATCCACCCCGAACCTGCTAGCTTATGAGTATAATATACTAACTAATTAAAAAATAATCAAGTAAAATAATAAGAGAAGTATTTTAAATTAAAAATGCTTTTCTCATAAATTTAATAATATCCCAAAATCACTGTTTATAAACGTTCATTTTTAATTATTTGGGACTGTCATATATAATTTATCAGATTAGATATAAAAAGCCCCTTACAAGCCAAAATTTAGAAAAAATAAAAAATCATAAAAATATATCAATCAATATATAATAAAAATTAATAATGTGTCTTATCTGTATTTACCTGCCTTAATTATCTATAATCAGCTTATGAAACTGGAAGAGTTACGAGACAAGCTCAACAAAAAGCATGTAAAAGTTAGAGTGCCAAAAATCAGAGCTGAAGCTTATGCTGCTGCATACGCTAAAATGTTAAAAGATTTTACAGATGATGTTGTAGAAAATTTTAGCAGTTTAGTAGAAGCTATCTTTGAACTAACTGAAGAAGGTGTAAAAAAAGCTGTTTTAGATTCTTCACTGCCTGCTTTGCAGGCGTTCAGAATGACACGAGAGAGAGTTATGGACGAAGGCTCTTTTGACGAATGGGACGAGTTTTTCAAAGAGCATGAGCAGGATATAACTAACATAGAAAGAGAGCTTTATGGCAGAAAGAAAAGAAAAAGCCCAGATGAAAGCAAAAGAGCATGGAAAGAGTTATTAGGTATAATAACATCAGAGATTGCAGCAAAATATCCTAAAAAGAAAAAAGAGATAGTAGATTATACAAGCAGCCTTTCTTCCCTTTTTGATTATTATACTGGCAGGGCTGAGCTTTTAGCTCGCAACTTCTCAGAAAATGAACTTAATAATTTATATAGATATGTATATGGCAGCTATAAAAAAGAGTTCCCTAATCTGTCTATTTCTGGAGAGTATTATGAAAAAATAATGCAAGCAGTAGTAAGTGAAAATCTAGCATTAATAAAAAGCATACCTGAACACATTTTAAAAGATATGCAGATAACATTATCACAAAGCATTATCTCAAGTAACCAAAAAGAGTTAATAAAAAATCTAAAAAGAATAAAGGGTGTAAGTAAAGACAGGGCAGTATTTATTGCTCGTGACCAGGTGCACAAAGCAGCTGAAAGTTTTAAACAAGTTCAAAATGTAGCACTGGGTATTGAATATTATGAATGGCTGACTGCTGATGATGAAAGAGTATCCAGTGGGCTTGGGGGACATGCTCAAAATAACCACCGCATATTTAAGTATGGCAGCAATGAAGCAATCATTAGCCACAGTGCAAAGCGTGGCTTTTACTATGGTAAACCAGGGGATAGACCAAATTGCAGGTGTATTGCAGTGGGTGTGATTTTAGATACAGATGAGAAAATTATAAAAAGCCCTGATGGGTATGGGTATAAAATTATTAAGAAAGGGGATTAATCATCCCCCTTCTTCCTACCCCCTAATGCCGATATGTATGCACTCACCGTGCAAACATATCATAAGGAATAAAAATACCGATACACGCTCGTTATTTTTATAATAAGTATTGATGAAGGTAATATATGAAAAGAATAATATTGGACAGCAAAAGCAACCGTTATTTTGACGAGAACGGATATTTAGTAATTAAAGATAATAAAATTGCAAAGGCTGGAGTGTTTGAATATTTAGGCAGAGAGATTAGCGATGAGCTGCAAGGTAGTGAAATATATAAAGTGTGCCGACCTTGGGCAGAGCTTGAAAAGACTGCAAAGGACTTTGAAGGCATGCCTGTAAAACTTGGGCATGAATGGGTTGAGCCATCAAAGAGAGATTTGAAGGTTGGAGCTATTTCTGGTGAAGTGAGATTGGAAGAGCCTTATTTGATTGCAGACATAAAAATATATGACAAAGATGCAATAGAGGCAATAACTGGAAGAAATATTGTGGAGCTCTCACCTGGTTACACAGCTAAATATGCAGCCGAAAGTGGTGAGTATGCTGGTGAGCAATATGATTTTATGCAGCAAGATATTAAATATAACCATTTAGCGATAGTTGAAAATGGCAGAAGCGGAAAAGATGTAAAAATTAATGATGAAAACTCTATAAAACAAGGAGAAATAAATATGAAAAAAGGATTTATGCGAAACGGTTTGAATGCATTATCACATGTAAAAAAAGTATATGATGAATGTATTACAAGCAAAACAGATGACACAGATAAGCGTGAGCTTATCAGGGAAATAGTAGCCATTGCAGTAAAACCTGATACTGACTTTGAAGGTGGCGAAGAAGAAAAATTTAAAACAATTTTAAAAAAGGCAGAGGAGCTTGGATATGAGCCATCAGAAACATCAAAAACAGATGATGAAGATGTGCCAGAAGAAAAAACGGTAGACAGCGATATAGCTGCAATGAAGGAAGCATTTAACAGCTTTGCTTCACTTTTTAATAATTTTTTAAGTGAAGAAGAAACAGAGCCCGCTCATACCGAAGATGATGATAAAGTGGAAGAAAAACAGGAAGAAGAGAAAAAACAGGTAGGGGATTCTTCGCCTTCAGCTCAGAATGACAAGGTTGGCAGCATTATTAGTAAAAAGACAATGGATGTAGAAATCAATAAAGCGATTTTGAATGAAAGAAAACGCACGCAGGATGCAATAGCAGCATATCAAGATGTAGAAAAATATACTGGCTCATTTAATATGGCAGGAATGAGCGAAAGTGAAATCTATCAGTATGCTTATGAAGTGCTGACTGGGGAAAAAGTTCGTGTTAGTGATGCAAAGCCTAGTTTTAAAGCGTATATGAAAGCGGTCCAGAAATCACAACCTACTTATGATGCTGCACAGTTTTCAAGTGTTGTGAAAGATAATTTAAGTAATTTTGTAAAATAAGGAGAAAAATTATGGGATTTCAAAGAGAAGTACGAGCAGATATGGGTGTAGCCAATCCTGGCGATATAGTAGAAGCTCATGGCTCACATTTATTATTACAACAGATGATAACAGAAGATGATAAGTGCCAGGTAGGCGGATTTGTGCGGACTGGTACAACTGCTACTGGGTGTGTAAATGCAGCAGGCAGTAATGAAGTAATAGGGATTATAGTAAATGATAAATTTTATGATGGTTCAAATGAAGGCGTTACCCTGCCACAAGGAACACCTGTAAGTGTAGCAGTGTTTGGAGTGATTGCAGTAACAAACACATATAGTGCATCAGCTACATTTATGGACGATGTGTATGTAAAAGAAAGTGACGGCACATTAATATTTAACAGCACTGGTAGTGCTGATGGAGCAACAAAAACACATTGGAAAGTTAAACAGGGCTGCCAAAAAGGCGAAATTGCTTTTGTGGTTAGATAGGAGTAAAAGAATATGAGTAAATCAATTATTACACAAGATGAGTTAAAACAGTATCAACAGGCAGGATTATTTAACAGTGTAAAAACAATGGATGGTGGTTTTGGTGGACTTACTACCCCTAATGTAAATATGCCAGCAGGTATTCTTACAAAAATATCACCATACATAGTATCTATTATCACAAGAAAAAGAACAGCTGATGAAGTGGTTGGTAGAAGAATGAAAGTGCTTGACTGGGAGCAGGAAGATTTACTTATGCCGATTGTAGAACAAAAAGGCGAAACTGCTAACTATTCAGATTTTGGTAACCCACCAACAGCCAGCATGAACCCAACATATATTTATGCAGGTCATCAAAGAATATCAATAGATGTAGTAAATGGCAGGCTGAAAAATGCACAGCTGGCACAATCAAGAATAAACGGCGAAGCATATAATATGAGCACGGCTCTTGAAAAACTTGCAATATCATTTAATAATATTGCATTTAATGGCGTGCCAGGAATACCAGAAGGCTCTAAATATCCAATTTATGGTATATTAAATAATCCAGACCTGCCAGCATATCAAGCAGCTGATACAACTACTGCTAATGCCAGCTTTGAAACATTTTATAAAGATGTAGTAAATCTTATTAATGATGTAATTGCCCAGTCCATGGGACATGTAACACCTGACAGTAGAATGGTGCTTGCATTATCTAATAAACGAGCTGGGTTATTGTCATTATTAAATCAAATAGGTAATAAAACAGTTAAAGCAGCTATTGCTGAAAGCTACCCTAATTTAAAATGGGTATTATCCCCAGAACTTGATGGAGCATATACTGGCGGGCTTGATGTAATGTATTTAAGAGCTGAAAGTTTAGATGAAACAAGAGTGAAAGAAGAAGGCTTGCAGGCAGATACTCTTGTTGACAGTGCAATACTTGGTTTTTCTGAGCTTGCGAGAGCTGGTGCTATTGAAACTCATTCAAACTATACATCACAAACAATGTCATCAGGCACAGTTGGTGCTATTGTGTCAAGACCATTTATGTTTGCAAGAAGATACTTTGCAAGTTAATCAAAAATGGCATTTTTGACTATACGGATGGTATTATCACTATTAGTAATGCTGATAAATGCAGGCTCACCGCCTGCACTTATCATACAGAATAAAAACTCCCGAATAAATCGGATAGTTTTTATATAAAATTTTTTATACATATAACTAGCTAAAAATGATATTTTTAGCTAAAGGAGAATTTTATGCCAGCAATTATATTTAAAGCACCAAGCTGCTACTTAAAAACAACAGACAAAGGGAAATTTTTATTAAAAGGTAACTATGAAATCAATATTATAGATGAAGCAACTTTAAAAGATTTAAAACAATGCAATCCAGAATTTGATGTGTGGGTTCAAAAAGGCTTTTTAACAATCAATGAGAAAGAAGATAATGTTAAAGCCGATGGTCTTTTAATGCAGGAAAAACAAACTGAACAAAAATTAAAAGATGCTGAAAAGCAGGCAAAAGAAATTATTGATGCAGCTTATGAAGAAGCTGAAAAAATAAAAAAAGAAGCAGCAAGCATTACTGTGACAAGCCAGCAAGGCGAAGCAGCACCAGCAGAGCAGCAAGCGGCACAACCAGCTGAACAACAGCAGCAGGAACAACCACAAACAGAAGAAAAAAGTGGTAAAAAGAAATAACTATAACAAGGTAAATACACTAAGATGACAAGCGAAGAATTTAAAATATATTTTTTAAAAAGGTTTCCAAAGTTTGAAATAGTGCAGGATAAAATTGATACATATTATAATCAATCATTATGCAGATTTCCAGTATTGAAAATAGATAACTGTTATAATACTGATGCTGCATGTTTAGCAGTAGCTCATTATTTAGTAGTTTATGAGATGCCAGAAGATGCTACTGCAGGCAGCAGCGGCAATGGTGGTGGTATAATCAACTCTGCATCTGTGGGTGATGTATCTGTTGGTATGCAGGCAAAGCCTATAAATGATATGTTTGAAGATTTTATGGCTTCAACTGTATATGGAAGAGACTTTTTAGCATGGCTTGCCAGCGTTGGTGGTATTACCTTGATAAATTAAAAAAAGGAGAAAAATATGGATAGTATCTTAAGTATTATACTAGCAATATTAATTGTAGTATTTTGTATTGGTGGGTGCATGTATGGGTATCCAAAATATCAAGTTTATAAGAGTGATTTAGCTGGTCAAGCACAATTAAAAGAAGCTGAATCTAATCGTAAAATTATTATATTAGAAGCTGAAGCACAAAAAGAAAGTGCTGCTCTTTTAGCAGAAGTTGAAGTAACCAGGGCAAAAGGTGTAGCAGAAGCAAATAAGATAATTGGTAACTCGTTAAAAAATAATGAATCATACCTGCGGTGGCTTTGGATAAGTAATATGAAAGAAACAAGTAATGATGTGATTTATATACCAACAGAGGCAGGATTACCAATACTTGAAGCTGGCAAACGAGAGAAACGAGAATAAATAATTTATTATAAAAGCCTTTCTTTTGAAAGGCTTTCTTTTTATATTTAAAAAGGTTTTAAATTTATGGATATCAAAGCAAACACTCCAAAAGTAAATAAAAATGATTTATTAGATGCAGTGCTGCAAAAACTTAAACTGCAATTTGGCACTGTGGATGTGGGCTTTTTTAAAGGCACACATACTTACCCTAATGGTAAAGATGTTACAGAAGTTGCTCGTGATAATGATAAAGGCACAAAAAGAATACCTGAGCGACCTTTTATGATACCAGCAGGAAATAAAGCAGCTAACAAAACTATAAATATTACAGTCCACAGCATTGTTGGTGGAATGGACGAACAGCAGGCATTATCAAAAGCTGGTGAACTTTTTGTTGGATTTATTCAAAAAGAAATAACTAATTTAAAAGAACCACCTAACGCAGAGTCTACAATACTAAAAAAAGGCTCTTCAAATCCATTAATAGACAGTGGTGATATGAGAAAATCTGTAAAATGGAAATTAAGACCTCCAAAACAATAATAAAAAATACATCCGTGTATTTTTTATTTAGCGTTTGGTCGTAGTAAATACTCCCGCACTTACTAAAGAGTTTTTATCCTAAAAACTTATCTAAAATAATATTACCACTATATAATAAATATTAATAATATACCTTATCTGTATCTATCCACTAAATATCAATATAATAAATTCATAAGGTGAAACATATGAATTTATTAAATGCTGCATTATCTGCTGTTTCAAGCTTACAAAAAACTGTGACAACAACAATCTATAATAAAGTTTCAGTTATTAATGATGGTATAGCAAGTTATAATATAACTAATATTCAAGCAAGAGTGCATGCTCAACCATTAACAATGAAAGAGCTGGAGACATTTCAAACCTTAGAAAAATCATCTACCCTTTTAAAATTTTATATTATGGGAGACAAAGCAGAAATAGTTGATTTTTTTAAAAATCAAGATGCTTCAAACTCTATAATTATTTGGGATAATGACGAATACTCAATTTATGGAAAAATAGAATGGCAAAATGATTCCTGGATAAAAGTCTATGGAATAAAAAATTTAACAAACAAAAGAGATTCTTCGCCTGAAGGCTCAGAATGACACTGGCGAGCAGATGAAATAAGGCACAGGATGTGCCGTCGCTTGCGGAAGCGATAGACGGATTTATTTCGTCAGAGCGTAGATTTAAAAAATCTACGGATAGATTTTTTAATAAAAGTTTAAAAAGAGAGGTAATGCCTTTATGAGAGGAATGATTGCATCAATATACAATGCTGTTAGTGATATTGTGCAGCCGTTTAAAACTATATATCCATACCAAGACATAGAAGCTGATGTGGATGGCGGTGTGGTAACGTTTGCACCGACAAAAATAAAAAATTTAACTTTAGCTAGTGAAAGATTACTAAATCCATCCGTGGATTTAGTAAAAAGCGGGTTTTCGGGGAAACCCCTCAACCCTTACGCAAGCGACAGCACATCCTGTGCTTTAGCTAGAGAAGAATTACAAGCAGATAATGTGTTGATAGTAGATGCAGTAACTGAAGTATGTTTTGAAGTAGATATTTATAAAACTATAGAGTGGAACACTGATAATATGTCTGCTTTTGACATGGCTGAAAAGTTACAAACATATTTAAAAAGCTCACAAGCAAGAGATAAATTTTATAATAATTATAAGTATGAACTTATGCCAATTTGGGCAGATATAACATTTCAAGCAGATTTTAATACTTATAAAAAATGGGTGCAGATTGCACAGTTTGAGATGTTTGTAACAAAAATGAGCAAAGTGGAATTAAGTGATACTGCATTAAATAAAGTAATAGTTGAAGTTAATGAGGTAGGCACTTTAAAAACTAACCCTGCATACACCACATTTGCAGATAGATTTTTAAAAACAAATTAAAATAAGGAGATATATATGGCTAAACCGAACACAGTAATACCCTTTTCAAAGTTTATTAATATTACAACATCTGGCGTTAGTGATACATTTACATTTAACAGACTTAATGCATTAGCAATCACTACCCCACTTATACCAATGCCAGCAACTGTTGAAGCTGGAAGTTTAGAAGCTGTTGCAAAATTATATGGTGCTGTAAGCCAAGAATACAGCTATGCAGAAGAGTTTTTTGGATATACTTCAAAAAATGCAACAAAAGCACAAAAGCTAACATTTTATAACAGTTACCCAGAAGCTCAGAAAGCATCTCTTGTTGGTGCAGCTATTGCAATACTTGATGAGATTAAGCAGCAAGGTTCACTATCATTAAAAATAAATGGCAACAGTTATGATTTTGATATTAATTTAGAAAATATTTCATCGTTTACTGATGCTGCAAATATTATTAATGATAATTTAAAACAGCCAAAAATAGATGCAGTGCCATATAGTCTTGAAGGCATAACACCTTCACTGCCGATTACTGCAGCGGCAACTATTGATGCCTCAGAACTTGTTATCCAGGACAATCAAAGTGAAGCAATATTTACATACACATCAAGCATTACATTTGAAACATCAGATAATATTGATAATATTGTAACTAAATTAAATACTGAAGAGTTAAGTAGTGCAAACCTTGTTTGGAGTAATGATGGTGGTGTATTAAAATTAAGCCAGATAAATTATTCATCAGCATCTAATACAATACCTGTTAAGATATTTATATCAGAATCAGATATACAAGTAAAACTTGGACTTGATAAAGTGACAACTCAAACTGGTTCACCAGAAGTGCCTGCAAAAGATTTGGGTAATTGTACTTATTCTATTCAAACCGAAGGGTTTATTATTCAAGGAGCTCTTGCATCTGCCAGCCAAACTATTAGCTTTGCAACTGGTGATATGGCTTCTGTTTTAGGACTTTCTGAAACTGACGGCGGATATGTAACATCTGGCTCAAATGGTGAAAATTTATCAGAAATGCTAAATAACATTGGGCTTATTAATGGCGATTATGTATCTATTGCATCTATTAATAAAATAAATACAACTGATTACGAGCAGATTGCCACATGGGTAAATGCCAGTGGCGGCAGATATGCTTTTATAGTGATAAGTGATGATGCCAGGTTAAAATCTACAAACCAGATTGTATATGAAAATCTTTTTGGTAACGATGGATTTATTTTAATTTATGGCAGCAATATTAATATGCTGGCATTTATGCAAGCAGCTATTGCATCTGTTGATTTT
Organism: uncultured Mucispirillum sp.; assembly: GCA_944326705.1. GTDB lineage: Bacteria > Chrysiogenota > Deferribacteres > Deferribacterales > Mucispirillaceae > Mucispirillum. The sequence goes on along the minus strand of CALVEY010000001.1, from coordinate 43,986 downwards.
TCAGTGCCTGGCGGAATGACTAATTTTAATTTTATAGAAACACCTGAATTTTTAAATGATTCTATTGGCACCAGTGAGGAGCTAGACGGCATAAATGCAAATAGAGCTAACTGCTGTTACATAATGGGTGGCTATGGTCAAAGCCAGCCACTTTTTGGTGAAGGCAAGATATTTGGCACAAACTTTAATAATATAGCAAACTATATTGGTAACTCCTGGATAAAAGCAAAAATGGAAATTGCTGGTGCTAACCTTATGATTTCACAAGGCTTTATTGCTCTTCGTGGCGGCAAAGGACAATCATTAATTTTAGCAAGCTTACAAGAGATAATAGCTTTAGCTAAAGCATCAGATATTATTGTAACTGTTGGCACTGATGGATTATTAGCAGTAGAAAAAGCTAAAATAGTATCTGTTACAGGTAATGCTAATGCAGTAAACTTAATAGAGAGCAATGGGTATTATATAAATGTGCTGCCACTTACAGCTGATGATATTGCTAACGAACAGATGAGAGTGCAGTTTATTTATACTAAAAATGTGCCACTGAACAGATTAGTAGTTCAAAATATTGTAATATAAACAGATTAAGGGGGAAAATCTTCGTTCCCCCTTAATATATCCCCCTTATTTGCTAATAATTAAAACTCACCGTTTTAATTATTATAAGGGATAAAAATCCCCGAGTAAATCGGTTGATTTTTATAACTGGTATTAATGAAGGAAAGTAAACTTAAAATGATTTTAAAAAAAATAAATAAAAAATGATAGGTTATAAGATTTTTTCTTTATGCAAGGCGGAAATAAATTTTTTCTAGGGAGTTTACAAGATAGGTAAATGACCGACGGAAAAATTTATCCAACACAGCAGAAAGGAAAAAGATATAACCATAAGGAGATATTATATGTCACAAAATTTCATAGGCACTAATGCTGTAACAATAGCTATATCTATTCTGCCGTTATATCCAGCAGGAACTGTTGACCATTTTGCAGACGGCAGTGATGTATGGACTGGTGGTGCGGTAGAAACTGCTGATATGGTAAAGACGCCTGATGGTCATACTTATGCCTGGACAAAAAATGCAATAATAGAAAGAACATTAACTATTGCTCCTGCAAGCCCTATTGCGGTGATTTTAGATGCTGCTGTTGCTGCCCAGCAAAGCTATGTGGGTGTTGGTCCAGAGCCTTTCCAAGTAACAGTAGTCGTCACTCATGCACATACTGGGCAGGTTGATACTTACTCTGACGGTATTATAAATAATGGCGAGCTTGGTATGAAAGTGCAGCAAGATAGGCTTGGAAATAAGCAGTATAGTTTTAAATTTGGCTCTTTTGTTACAACAGGACCGCTCAAGTAGGAGAAAAAGATGGAAAAGAAAGTATTTGAATTAACAGATGGCAAAACTACTCGTCAAGCATATTTTAAAAAAGTGACTATGGAGGATGGGTTAAAAATTATATCAACTGCTGATGGTATGGCTCGTCAGGAAGAAACAGCTGTTAATAAGTTTGTAAATATTGCAGTTAAATATCTTGTGTTAGTTATTCCAGGAACTGGAACAGAGCAGCATATTAAAAGTTTGGCTGAGCTGGATGCTATATTTGATAACCCATTTATGAGCATAAAGATTGCGGAAGAGTTTGAGAACTATATAGCCCCCTATTTAGAGAGCTTGAACATTTCCAAAAGCAAAATTATGGAGTTACAAGCTCAAGCTCTTCAAAAATAAATTATCCATGTAACGCAATAGTCACTACTCTTATTTTAAATGGGTTTGGTGACTATGATAAAATAATGAATATGAGTTTTGAAAGTGCTGTATATACATATATTACAGTAGCATTGAGCAATATAGAATTTGAAAAAAAGCATGAAAAGTTAAAATGATTTTAACTTTTTACTTGAATGTTATATGAAAGTAGTTTATATTAAGTGCAGGTAAACTTATGAGCAAAAGCTCGCATATATGGTTTTAAGCGAAAAACCCGCCCATCTCCAACATGCAGGCGGGTTTATGCTTATTTATGCTTCATTACTGCTACTACTACAAATATTACAAGAAATATCATAAAGTAGGTAGTGTAGCTTTCAATAAGCACATATCTCACCCCCTTTCTTATAAAATAAAGGATGCGAGCTTTACCGCCTTAAGTTTACACTGCACTTTTCTTATATCATAACTTTTAAATTATTTCTACATCTTATTAAACAATAACAAAAAAACATCCGTGTTTTTTTGTTTAGGCATTTGGTCGCAGTGAATGCTCCCGCATTTACTAAAGGGCTTTTGTCCTAAAAGCCTGTATCCACTCTATAATAAAAATTAATAATATATCTTTTCTGTATCTATCTGTCATTATTACATATAATTACAATATAAATAATGAAATAAGGAGCTTATTGTGGCATTAGGTGATACTTTAAAAAACTATGTTGTAGGCGTAGGTATTAGAGATAATAACTTTACTGCTGGGCTTAAAAATATGGGCGGACAGTTGAAAACTTTTGTGTCCCAAATGGGCATCATGCTTGGTGCAGGCTCGCTTGGTATGGCTTTTAAAAAGTTTATAGATACAGGCACAGATATCAGTAATTTTTCATCTCTTACAGGTATTGCAGAACAGGATATAACAGCTCTTGGTGGAGCATTAGAGCAGTTTGGTGGAAATGTTGATAGTGCTAAAAGCTCATTACAGGCATTACAGCAAGGGTTATCTCTTGCAGAATGGGGTCAGGGACAGTTATTAGAAACTGCTGCACTTTATGGTGTAGAACTCTATAACCAGGACGGCTCACTTAAAAATGCACAACAGCTTTTAATGGGGCTTGCTGATGATTTTCAGCATTTAACAAAAGCTCAACAGTTCACACTGGGCAGTCAATTAGGGCTTGATGAAAGCACAATATTATTATTGCAGCAGGGAAAAGCAAACATAAAAGCATTGCTCGAAGAACAACAGAAAATGGGTGCAATGAATGCCCAGCAAGCTCTTGAAGCAAAAAAATTCAGCATAGAATGGACTAAATTAAAGCAGTCGTTAGGTTCGCTTGGTAGAAGTATTGCAGTTGATATTATGCCACCTATACTTAATTTTGTAAAACAGCTTAGCAAGGCAGTAGACTGGGTGCGAAGCTTAGATACATATACGATAGTGCTTGCGGGTTCATTTGGGGTGCTTGGGTATGCTGTGAAAAATTTTACTCAAATAGCCACATTTTTTACTAAAAATTTTTGGAGAGCTAATCTGCCACTAGTGGCACTTACTGCTGCTTTAACATTACTTTTTTTGATAGTTGAAGATATTTACTCATGGACACAAGGGAAAAAGTCTATATTTGGAGAAATATTAGAAAATGAAAGAGTGAAAAAAGTAATAGCAGATATTCAAAATGCTTTTGCCTGGATTAAAGACTTAATAAATAATTTTTCGTTTGATAAACTATTTGATGGGCTTTTAAGTTTTGCCAAAGGTTTAAAAGATGCTTTTGGTGATGCTCTAGCTTGGGTTTGGGAAACTCTGAAAGCTATTGGAAGCAATATAGGTGCAATAATACTTAATCCTATAATTGATGGAATTAATGATATACTAGCTAAACTTCCTAAAAAATTTACAGATTTTTTGGGATTTGAAAATGGCTTGCAGTTACCTAGATATGAAATGAAAGACCTGCCTAACTTCTTTGAAGTAATAGATAGAGGAGCAACAGAAAGAGCAAATAATCAGAATAACAGCACTATTAATCAAAATAATACAGTAAATGTAACAGTAGCAGGTTCTGGAGACAGCCTGCAGGATATCACAAAAGCTGTTGAAAAAGGGTTTGATTCAAATTATATAAGCCCTGCTTTATTGCTGAATAATGCTAGGTAGGTAATATATGGCGTTTACTCTACCACGATTTTCACTGCAATCAATAATGGATATAAAAAGAGCAATAAGAATAGTAAACTCAGCTGGTGTAATATTACCTGTTATTTTTATATCTGATAAAGAAGACTGTTCTTGGGAAGTGCCGCAGCACCCAGTAGATAGCAACATGAAAATAAGTGATACTGTATGGTCTACCCCTGCCCGTTTGTCTCTTGATGGCTATGTGGGAATAATGAAGTATCCACTTATTTTACAAATGATAGATGCAGCATTAAAAGCTAATCAACTTTGGACTATCTATTATATGGGTGGAGTTTATCAAAATATGGAGTTTGTATCACTTTCAAAAACTGCTGCTTCTGATAATGCTACAAGCTATAAAATACAAATAGAAATGCAGCAGATACCATTTGTTATGCCATTAACTACAGTAATTACTGCTGAGCAGGTGCGTGAAGTGCAGGATGCAGAAACAACTCTTTTAGGACAGACACAGTCGCAAAAGAAATCAGATACATCAATCGCATATAGTTTACGTGAAAAAGGTGTTGGGTTTAGTGATTTCTTGGGTGGTATATTCTAATGACTATTTATGAAATATCTTTACCAGAGAATACACCAAACTTTGAAATAACTACAGTTATTGCTGATGAAAATTTAAGAATAAAAATACGCTCTTTAAATAGTAAAACTTATATGGATTTAACAGTAAATAATAATGTTATCTTCCAAGGGTTACGATGCGATGCAAATGTAAACATGACTGAATGCTATAAATATAAAGGCGTAAAAGGTAATTTAGTGTTTGATACAGAGAGTGCAGCAGATGTCTACTATACAGGCTTTGGCAGTGACTATAAGCTTTATTATGTGTTAGCAGAGTAAATAAGATGATTAATTTAAGTTATGCAGCTTTATTTAAAAGAAAAGTATCTCTTAGTTTGCAAGTTAATAATGTTATAAAAACATACTCTGATGCACTTGTAGATAATTTTAACTTAAAAATAGATTTTAATATCACGAAAACAATGGGTGGTCTTGGTGATAGAGGCTCAATAACTATAACAGGGCTGCCGCTTGAAGATGCTGGTGCATTGTCCACCTGCATGATGAATATAGGAAAAGAAAAACCTCTGCGGAACTATGTGCAGCTGATGGCTGGTTATAAATCAGACTATGGAGTTATTTTTACTGGTGGAGTATTTAAAGTATCATCTAATTTAGATACTCCAGATATGAGTGTAACTCTTGATGTGAAGCCGGGATATGATGCATCAAGAATAACTAATATAGAAATAAATGAAAAGCCAGCTACACTTATGAGTATTTGCCAAAAAGCAGCAGCGGTATTAGAAGCACCGCTAAACTTTACGGCAGAAGATAAAAATTATAGTGAGTTTAACTTTAAAGGCACAGTGTTCCAGCTTTTAAATAATCTACAAAGGACAGTGCCGTATACAAAAAGAATATATTACAGCGATAATATATTAAATGTAGAAGATACAGCGATTCCTGGCAGCGATGTTATTTTAATCTCTGGTGATAGCGGACTAATTGGAACACCACAAGCATCGATGCAGGGTATTAATTTTAAATGCTTGTTGATGCCAGGATTAAAAGTTGGCGGTATGGTGCAGATACAAAGCCGTAAACTGCCATTATTAAATGGACTTTATAAAATACAAACATTGCAAATGCAGGGTGGAAATAGAAGTAACCCTTATTTTTGCAATGTGTTTGCAATTAGGATGTAAAAGAATGGAAGATAAAAAAGATTATTCAAGTTTTGGTTGGGCTGAAGCTGCAACACCTGATGATATTATTAATGCAGCTATAAGACAAGGTATTGAGAATATGGTAAATACATCATCTATTGCTCGTGTTACAGCAGTGAATGAAAATACTGTAGATTTAGAGCTTTTAAATGGTGATAAAATTATAAATGTGCCACTTTGTGCCAGCAGTTTTAATGGATGGACTATATCATTACCAATAAAAAAAGATGATACAGGCATAGTATTCTTTACAAAATATGAGATTAGTAATTATAAATCAACTGGTGAATTTAGCGGGGATTCCCTTTCGCCTTACTCACAAAACAATGGAGTATTTGTGCCGTTTGCTTTATTTAAACAGCCTGCAATAAGTGATGATATTATTATATCTAATGAAAAAATGAAATTAATAATAAATGCTGATAATGAGGTATTATTTACAAATGAAAAAGACAGTGGAACATTTACTATTAATTTTAATAAAGATAATGAAGTAGAAATAAATAATAGCAAAGCAACTATTCTAATAGATAAAGATGGTGGAGTTACTGTTACATGTGAAAGTGATATATCTATTGATACAAAAAAAGATGTAAATATTACATGTAATAATGCAAGTATTGAAGCGAAACAAGATGTAGATATTGCTTGCAATAATGCAAGCATTGAAACACAAGCAAATGCAAAGATTAAAGCCACTGGAAATGTAACGGTAGAAGGTGCAACTGTAGCTTTTTGCGGTGCAACTGCTGCTCAAGGTGCTGTTGCAGTTGGAAGCCCATGCCCTTTAACAGGCACACACAGCAAAGGTTCAAGTAAAGTTTTTGCACCAGGAATATAAAGGAGGAGAATATGCCACTCGCAGGAAGTGATGCTGCCTTAAAAAGTTTAATGAAAGCTGCTTTTCAACAAGCAGTATCTGCTTATGAAAACGGTGATAGTAGTGCTTACTTAGATAAGTTATGTGATGGTTTAGCAAAAGCAGTTATAAATCATATAATAGCAAATGCTCAGGTGCAGACTAAAGTTACAGGAACATGTTCTACGGGACCTATCGCAGGAACAGGAATAGGAAAAATATCATGAGTTTATCATTTCAATTAGATAGTAAGAATAATATTGTGCATAACAGCAATTTTATTTTTATATCAGATAAAGCAGCATTAGTGCAGGATATAAAAACTCGACTTTATATGTATAAGGGTGAATATCCTTATAATAAAAATCAAGGCATAGATTATATAGGTTATATGAGAGATAATAACGAGCAAGGATTATTAGCTGCTATTCAATCAAGAATATTAGAAGATTCAAGGGTTTCCAATGTAACATTTGAAACTTCAAAAGAAAGTAACAATCTTAAAATTGTTTTAACTATTACAGGTGGCGAGGAGGTGTCGTTTGAGCTGGATTAAAAGTGATAATGGGTTAAAAATAAGTGATACTTCTTCTATTTTAGAACAAGTGCAGAACGTATTTTTACAAGCGTTCCCAAATTTGAATATAGAACCATCAACACCGCAAGGACAGATAATAACATTTATTACAGAGCTTTTTACAAAGGCACAAACCGATGTATTAGAGTTTGCTAATGTAATTTTAAATGGTGGCACAGGAATTTGGCTTGATGCATATTGTAAAACTTATTACGGCATTATTAGAAAAACAGCATCAAAGGGCTCTGTAACAGCTCTTATTTCTGGCACCATAGGAACAATAATTCCCGCAGGATTTACAGCTAAATCTGGTGATTATGAGTTTGAAACAATATCTGAATATATAATTGCTTCTGGCGGTAATGTTTATGCAGAGTTATTTGCAAAAGATGATGGCGACTTTAGTGTGAATGTTGATACATTAACAACTATTATTACACCAGTGCCAGGAGTAGAACGTATTACAAACCCTTATGAAAGCGTATCTGGAAGCGATACTGAAACAGATAATGAATTAAGATTAAGAGCTAAAAACAGTCTTACATATAGAGCAACATCTATTTTTGATGGGATGCTTGCTCAGATTTTACAGCTTTCTGGCGTATCAAAAATTGCAGGTTATGAAAATAATACTAAAAATAGTGTTTCTTATAAAGGTATTATGTTAGAGCCAAACAGTATTGCAGTAGTAGTAAAAGGTGGCGATTTACAAGCAATCGGTAAAGTTATGCTTGAAAATAAAACTGTTGGTGCGGATGTGATGGGCGACATAGATATTAATGTTTATGAAGAAATTAGTAAACAGACATCAACAATGAGAATATATCGCCCTACCCAAGTTGCTTTAAAAGCAGAGCTGCAAGTGGCTATAAATAACTTAACTACTCAAGATTATGCTGAGCAACTAAAAAATCAAATTATAAGTATTATTGATGCTTATGATATTAATGATGAAATAATACCATTTCAAGTTGCATCAAGTTTATCATTAATGAATGTAAAATTAGTAGACTTTAAAATGGGGCTTGTTTCTGCAACTGCTACATATAACCCTATACAGTTAAATTTTACAGATGAAGCTACTATATCGCCAGCAAATATTGTGGTGTCTACTTATGAATAAAATACAATACCAGTATAAAAATACAAATATTGAAACTCTTATTAATGCTTTAACAGAGCTGTATGATAAGCTCATTACTCAGCCTATACAGGAGTTTTATGAAAACATATATAATTTAGATACAGCTGTTAATATAGGACTTGATTTGTGGGGCGAAAGATTAAACTTTCCACGAACCATTAAATATATAGATGAAATAACTGGAAAGGAATCAGCTGTAACATTGCAAGATGATGAGTATAGATTAATATTACAGATAGTAACTTTAAAACTATATACAAAAATGAGCGTGCCAGGCATTAATAAAACATTAAAAGAGTTATTTGCATTCTACAATGCAAGAGCTTATACAGTAGATAATCAAGATATGACTTACGTAAACTTCGTATTTTTATGGGAAATTCCTGATTATCTCAAACAAGCATTTAATAACTATGACTTACTGCCGCACCCAATGGCAGTTGGAACTAGATATAGAGAGGCATTTGCTCAAATTTTTGGTTTCAAAGGTCAAAATTTATCGAACAACTTATATCGTTCAATATTTCATAAAAGAGAAGAAGGAGGTAATAAATAATGGCAAATTTAGATTTACAATATAAAATCAATATACCATTTGCAAACAATGGTGATAAAGATAATATTCCAGATACCAGTCCCGATGGATTAGTAAACAACACTGATGGTTTAGGTGTTAAGTATGAACTAGAAATTCCAGAGGGTGGAGAATATTTTGAACGACAAATACTTAATGGTATATTTTTCAAAATTTATGCAGCTGTAAAAGAGCTGCAAGATTTAGCAGTTTCAGCAGGTTTTCCTATAGATATGACAAAAGCAATAAATGTACTTGATGTTGTTCATGGTGGTACAAAAAGTAATGACGGATATTTGTTTAAAAATTGCTTTACTCAAGATACTATTTTAGCTCATGTAGGCTCTGGCTTTAGCAGAGGCGGAACATCACAACAGTTTATGAATGCATTTATATCAAGTAATGAAACAGCTTTATTTCTTAATATGGTTGGCGGAAAACAGTTTATGTCTGATTTCCCTTATGGCAATGGCTATCTTAAGATTATTAAGTTGACAAATAATACTTGTGTAATGACTGCATATGATTTATTTTCTTTCGCCCAAAGTGAAAGAAGAATACTTCCTGATTTCGGCTTAACGCCTTGGACGGAGGTAAGAAAACCCGATGGTTCAATACCTACTGAGCGTTTTACAAATAATTCGATTCCTGGCAGTGCAATACAATCACTTGATGCTTCGAAAGTATTGAATCTTGCAAAAGTTGCTACCTCAGGAGCTTATGCAGACTTGACAGATAAGCCTGCTGTGCCACCTAAACCACAAGATGAATATGTCAACCAAATAGGATATTGGTTAGTAATAGATGAAGAGTTAAATACTACTTATAGACTGCCTAGTGGAGGAAGTTGGGCATGGTTTATTATTTTAAAAAATTCATTAAATAATTCAATAGTCCCTTATACCCAGCCTCAGAGCGGTATTTCTGAAGGTGGTGCAAACTTGGTGTCATTTAGTGGTTCTGGAATTAAAATAACAGGGTTTGCATGGAGAATACAATAATTGTAATTTTTTAGGAGATAAAAAATGACTGATAAGTTTAATATAAATGATTACCGTGATATTAAAAAGAAAAATGATGGCTCTTTTGTTGTAAAAAAAAATGGAATTCCTTATCATATAACAGATAAAGATGAATTTTATGATGAATTTAAGTTTATATCTGCTTATGCAGAGCGGCATTCAGATGAAATATCAAATTATGTTGAAGCTATTTTTATGACAGAAGAAGAAATGCTTGCAAAAATGAATTATGAAGAAAAAGCTGCTTATCATAGACAAAAAAGAGATGCTCTTTTAAATGCAGAGCTCTGGAAAGTAGAAAGACATGAGCATGAAAAAATTTTAGGGCTTGCAACAACATTATCTGATGATGAGTATATGAATCTTTTAAGATACATTCAATCATTAAGAGATTTACCAGAGCAGCCAAATTTTCCAAACGTTGTAACTTATCCAACATTATAAAAAAACAAAAGGGAGTAGATAACTACTCCCAAATTTTTATATTACACAAATTAAAACGATTTTAACTTTTTGAGCGATTATAAAAAACTGCTTATCTCATCATTTAGGTAAAAATTATCTCGCCCCGATATAAATACAGTTCCAAATGCTATTAAGTGGCCAGTTAGTTCTTTATTCATATATTCCTCATAAATACTATATGCTTATAATACTAATATTTTTGTTTTACAAGAGATAAAAAAAGCCCCTGAAATTTTTTCAGGGGCAAAATTATGATATGGTTAAGATATTTGTTTAACTTATTTTGAAGCAGCAGCATTTGCAGCAGCTTGTGCACCTGCAATTCTGCCGAATGTTACTGTTTCAGAAATAGAGTTACCGCCAAGCCTGTTAGCTCCATGAACACCACCAGTTACTTCACCAGCAGCATAGAAGTTAGGTATTGGTTTGCCGTTAATATCTATTACTTGTGCATTAGTGTTGATTTGAACACCACCCATAGTATAGTGGATACCTGGGGCGATTTCAATTGCAACAAATGGACCAGTTAACACTTTTTTCTCTAATGTATCTGGTTTTTTGCCATATTTATCTTGTTTTGTATCAACTGCTTTATTGTATTCTTCAACTGTTCTTTTTAAGTTTTCAGCAGGAACATTGATAAGTTTAGCAAGCTCATCTAATGTAGCAGCTTCTTTTGCAAGATTTAAATGGAAATATCCTTCAATTTGTTTTAAGCTTTTACGGATATTATCATCTAATACTAAGTAAGCTGTTTGACCTTTTTGCTCTAATATAGCAGCTGAAACTTTATCACGAGTAGAAAGTTCATCAAAGAATCTGTTACCTTCATGGTTAACCATAATAGCACCAACACCTCTAACTGCTTCAGTTATAAGTGTGCTGCTGCCTACAGCGATAGAAGGGTGGATTTGGATTTGGTCCATATCAACAAATGAAGCATTAGCTTCTTTTGCTAAATCAAGACCGTCACCAGTAGCACCTGGCTGGTTAGATGTGGTCATACCTTTATAGTTAGGTTTGTAAGAAACAACTCTGTCAGCATTAGCAGAGAAACCGCCAGAAGTTAAGATAACTGATTTTGCATGGATTTCATATAAACCTTTATGTTTACCATCAATAACAGCGCCATAAACAGAGCCTTTATCATCAACTAAAAGTCTAACAGCAGGAGAGTTAACTCTTACATCAAGATTGGTTTTATCTGCTGTATCTTTATAAATATTTACAAGATAGCTTCCAACTGCAGCACCACCTGCTGGAGCATGGAACCTTTTATTAGTAGCACCACCGCCGAAGTTTACTGCACTTAATTTAGCGCCTATAGAAGTAAGCCAAGCCATAGAATCTGCAGAATTATTTGCAAGAACATGAACTAAATCTGGGTTAGAAAGGTTTTTGCCGCCTTTCATAGTGTCTTGGAACATAGTTTCTGCATCATCTTGAATATTTTGTTCTTTTTGGTAAGTTGTGCCAGCAGCATTCATACCACCAGCTGCAAGCTGAGAGTTACCGCCAGGAATAGGCATTTTTTCAACTAAAATAACTTTTGCACCTTTTTCTTGAGCAGTTAATGCAGAAATAAAACCAGAACCACCTGCACCAATAACAAGTACATCAGTATTTTCTACAATATCAGATGAAGCATTATTGTAAGATGCAATATCTAATTTTCTAGGAAGTGGTTTAACACCAGCATGGCTTATCTGGTTATCAAAAGAGTGGCAGTTATTACAATAAATTGCAGAAGGCTCATGACCACCATGGCATGCTGTACAGTTAATTTTATCTAAGTGTGATTCATGTGGATTAATTTCTGTTTTATTAGTGATTGCAGCCATTGCTTTTAAATCACCATGGCATGAAATACAAGTTTCGTTTACTTGTGTTTCCGCATCATCAAGTAATCCATTTTCACCGTGGCAGTCTACACATGAAATAGCAATATTTTTATCAGTCATGTGGCTGCCTGCTAAAAATTTAGCTTTTTCACCAGTAGTATATTGAGCATCATTTTGTTTTTCTAAAACATTAATTGTAATTAACTCATTTACTACTGGAGTAGTAACAACTTCTGCTTGTGCTGGCTCTGCAGCAGTGGTAGCAGGTGCAGTTGTTGAAACATCTGTTTTATTTTCAGCTGGTTCAGTTGTCTGCTGTTTTTTGCAGGCAGTGAATGCAATGAAACAGATGGATAGTAAAATTAAGATTTTTTTAAGCATAATCCTCTCCTCAACATATCATAGAAATAAGATATGCTTATTTTTTTTATAAGTCAATATTTTTTTAAGATTAGATTAAGAAAATTTTAGAAAATAAAACAATATTATAAAATATATTATATACCAACTTCTACAATTTGGCTGTCAAGAATTTCCGGCAGAACTTTTGGGTCTATTTCTACAAGCATTCCTTTTCTGCCGCCATTTATATATATTTTATCTAAATCAAGGATAGTTTTTTCAATATAAACTTTCATTTTTGTGCGTGTACCAAAAGGGGAGGTGCCACCTACAAGATAGCCAGAATGTCTGTTTGCTACTTCCGGCTTACATGGCTGCACAGTTTTTGTATCCATAAACCTTGCCATATTTTTAAGGGATACTTCTTTATCTCCATGCATAAGGATTATAAAATATTCTTTCCTGTCATTTTCCATAATAAGAGTTTTAATAACTTTATGCTCATCAACTCCTAATTCCTTTGCAGAAACTTTTGTGCCGCCATGTTCTATATATTTATAAAACATAGGTGTATATGGGACTTTTTTTTCATTTAAATATCTTATAGCGTTGGTAGATGGTACTTTATCTTTCATAATTAAAAACTGTTATTTAAAAATAGTTTAGTGCGTTCATGTTTTGGGTTATTAAATATTTCATCTGGTGTTCCGCTTTCAAGGATTTCACCATTTGACATAAATAATATTTTACTGGCAACTTCTTTTGCAAAGCCTATTTCATGGGTTACAATAAGCATAGTCATTTTTTCTTCTGCTAATTGTTTCATAGTGTGCAGCACTTCTTTTGTTATTTCTGGGTCAAGTGATGATGTAGGTTCATCAAAAAGCATAATTTCTGGGTTCATCATTAATGCTCTAACTATTGCTACACGTTGCTTTTGGCCGCCAGACAGCTGGTCTGGGTAAACATCTGCTTTATCTAAAAGGCCAACTTTATTAAGTAATATTTTACTTTTTTTCTGTATAGTTTTACTGTCTAATTTTTTAACAATTTTAGCAGGTTTTTCTAAATTTTTCATAACTGTCATATGTGGGAAAAGATTAAAATGCTGAAATACCATTCCCATTTTCATAGTGGCATCTTTTACTATTTTGTTTGGCATATATATACCGTTTTGTACAAATGTATCGCCATCTACAGTAATTGTGCCATCATCTATTTTTTCTAAATCAATCAGGCAGCGTAAAAGGGTGCTTTTACCACTTCCAGATGAGCCTAATATAGCTATAACATCGCCTTTTTCAACAGTAAAAGATATATCTTTTAAAACATTAAGGCTGCCAAATGATTTTTTTAAATGAGATACTTCTATTATGCTCATAGTGATTTACTCGTATAGCTGAATTTTTTTTCTATTAATCTTAAAATTATAGTAAGTATTAGTATTAGTAAAAGATACAATGCACCAGCAATAACAAGTGGAAAAACAGATGCATCTCTTGTAACAGCTGTTTTTGCTACATAGCTTATTTCTGCAATACTTATAACAGTAAGAAGTGATGTATCTTTTACTAATGTAATAGACTCATTACTTAATGCTGGAAGGGTTACTCGTATCATCTGTGGTATAATAATATGGATAAATGTTTGTATTTTATTAAAGCCTAAAACTTTTGCAGCTTCATTCTGACCTTTATCTATTGCCATTAAGCCGCCTCTGAATATTTCTGCAAAATATGCTGCATAGTTTAATATAAAGGCTATTAATGCAGCAGGAAGCCTTTCCATTGTAATGTATGGACCAATTAAAGGAATATAGGGCAGGGCAAAATATACAAAGAATAGCTGTAATATTAATGGCGTTCCACGCATTATTGTAATATAAATATTAACAATCCAGCCAATAGGTCTAAATTTTGACCTGCCAAGCAGTGTAATAAAAAATCCAAGGGGTATAGAGGCTATAATAACTATAAAGAAAACTAAAACTGTTATTTTAGCTCCCTGCAGCATAGTTGATGTAATATTTAAAATGTAATTGCTGTCCACTAAAAAACCTCTTACCCTTGTGTTTTGATTATTATTTAAGCACTATATCTTCGCCAAACCATTTTTTAGATATTTCTGCAGATGTGCCATCTGCTGCCATCTCTGCTAATACTTTTTCTACTTTATCTTTTAACTCTGTATTACCTTTTTTAAATGCTATTGCATAAAACTCTTCATCAAAAGAGTCATTTAATACTTTATATAAGTTTGCGCTTTTTGCAATCATATATCTTGCTACAACTTCATCCATAACAACAGCATCTATTCTGCCTATATTTAAATCAGTTAAAGCAAGAACATTGTTTTCATAAGTAACTTGAGTAAGTTTTTTAGAGATAGGGTCTTTTTCTAAAGCTGCAACAGCTGTTGAGCCAGTTTGAAGCCCTACTTTTTTGCCTTCTAAATCAGCTTTTGAAGTAAGTGGTGAGTCCTGATTAGTAATAATTATCATTCTATTTGCAAGATATGGTTTAGATAAAGTCATAGCTTCTTCTCTTGCAGGGCTTACACTAAGACCATTCCAAATACAAGTGATTTTGCCTGTGCTTAATTCAAGCTCTTTAGAGGCCCAGTCAATAGGCTGTAATTTCAGCTCCATACCTAATCTTTTAGTAACTTCTTTTGCCATATCAACATCAAAACCAACTATTTCATTATTATCATCACGAAAACCCATTGGTGGAAAGCTGTCATCAAGCCCCATAATAAAAAGATTTGCAGTATTTGCGTTTTCTGCAGATTGTTGTGCTGAATTTGTATCTTTTTTGCATCCTGCTGCAAGCACAGATACAGCAATTAATGTTAAAATAAGTAATTTTTTCATCTCTCACCTTTAAATAAAAATAATAACTAGTAAAAAAACACTTTACCATAATGTATAAAAAAAGCAATGAATAATTACATATATTTGATGAAAAATAATTTATATATCTTATTTTATAAAGAAAAAATGTATAATACTATGTAAAACTATTGTCTTATAAATTTTAATTTGATATAAAACTCTAAATAAGGAGTTAATATGATAGATATTCAAAGTATAAAACTTTTAATGGCAGGCAGAGCAGGTGTTTACGGGCTTTTAGCTGATATTTTTACAGCACCAGCAGATATGGAAATGATTTATAACCTGTGTAAATATTTATATGATTTAACAGAATCTGTGGAAGTAATAGATGAGCAGGAAGAAATTATGCAGGGCTTTAAAGGGCTTGCATTATGGTATCAAAATGCACAAAAAGCAGAAAAAGGCTGGGTTGAAGCAAAACTAAAAGAAGAGTTTATATCAGTTTTTAAAAATCCAGCAGGCTCTATTGGCATTATTTTCCCAAATACTGAAAATATTGATGAAGTTTATAATAAATATGGTTATAAGCCTGAATTTAAAAGCGGCGGATTAAATGAAATGCTTTCATTTTTAAGTCATATGGCAATAGAAACAGCTAAGCAGGATAACCATGAGGCAGTTTCAGAATATGCAAAAGCTCAGCTTTTATTTTTAGATACATATATTATGCCTTATGTATCAGGCTTTTGTGAAGCATTATATGAAGCAGTGCCAAATTATGGTATATTTCAGTATATAGCAGTTATTCTACACGGTTTCCTTATGCTTGATGAGCCAACATTAAAATATTTTTAATTTAATAATCCATTATCTACATAATACCGCATAGCTCCAGGATGAATTGGAGCTGTGTTGTATTTAAGCATTTCTTTAATATTTAAGTTTCTTAATGATGGATGCAGTGTTTTTAATATATGCAGGTTTTCAACAATTTCTTTTGCTATAATATAAGCTGCATAGTTTGATGTTTTGCTTGATGTAACAATAGATGTCATAACACTTAATGTTTTTGTGCTGTTAGGGTTATTAGCTTTTGGATAAACTGATTTACTAATATCTGTAATTTTATAGTCTGGGTATTGTATTAATAATTTATTTACTCCAGTAATATCTACAAAGCGTATTTTAGTAGTTTCTGAAAGCTGTTTTATTATATTTAAAGGGATAACAGAGTTTAGAAAAAAGCCGTCTAATCTGCCGTCCTGCAGCATTGTAATAGTTTCTTTTAAGCTTGTGCTTTGGTTATCATAATTTACAGTATAATTATCAAGCCCATAAGAGCTTAAAATTAACTGGCTGTTATAATATGTGTTTTCTCCAATCATACCGATATTTATATTTTTATTCTGCAAGTCCATTAGTGTTTTTATTTTAGAACTTTCACTTACTATTAACTGCATAATTTCTGGTGCAAGGCTTATAATAGAGCGTAAATCATACTGGGGTGAGCCTTCCCATTCACCTAATCCTTTATATGCTCTATACTGCACATCATTTTCTACAATACCAAGCATTAATTCGCCGCTTATTACTTTATCTATGTTATAAACTGCCCCTTCTGTTGCCATAACATCAGGGTTAAGTTTGTGTATTTTAGAGTTAATATTTAATATTTTGCCAACAGATACTCCAATAGGATATAATCCACCGTTTCTATCTCCAGTGCCTATTGTAAGCTGCACAGGTTTTATCTGCCTTTGCTGAGCATAAACTAAGTTTGAAAAAAACAGTAATAAAGCTGTAAATAATAAAATAAATTTTTTCATATATTCACCAGAATAATATAAATATATAATATATTAGATAATATATTATTGAAAATCAAGTTTTTAAATAAATCATCTTGTTTTTTATAAAGAATTTTATGTATAATGTATAAAAATTTTTACAGGAGAATTTATGGTAACAGATAAACTTCCAAAAGCAGTAGTATATAAAGACGGCATACTTTCTTTTTTAGACCAGACAAAACTGCCATTACAGGTAATATATGAAGAACAGCAAACATGCGAGCAGATATATGATAGTATAAAAATGCTTAAAGTTCGTGGTGCCCCTGCTATTGGTATTGCTGGAGCTTATGGATTAGTTGTATCTGTGAAAAAATATATTAATGAACCTGTTGATAAATTTCTTATTGAGTTAAAAAATACAGGTGAATATCTTAATTCATCTCGTCCTACTGCTGTAAATTTATCATGGGCAGTTAACCGTATAATAAAAAAGGCAGAAAACTGCAGCTGTAATTCAAGTAATGAATTATGGCTTGAACTTGAGAAGGAAGCAGAAAATATTTATAATGAAGATAAAGAAATCTGTGCAAATATAGGAAAGTATGGTGCTGAGTTAATTTATGATAATTTTGGCGTGCTTACTCACTGTAATGCTGGGGCATTAGCAGTGTCAGAGTTAGGCACAGCACTTGCACCAGTATATACAGCATTAAATAATGGTAAAATTTTCAAAGTATATGCAGATGAAACAAGGCCGCTTTTACAGGGGGCAAGGCTTACAAGTTATGAATTGCAGGCAGCAGGTGTTGATGTAACATTAATATGCGATAATATGGCAGCCTATGCTATGAGTAAAGGTATGATAGATATAGTAATAGTAGGATGTGACAGGGTAGCAGCCAATGGAGATACTGCAAATAAAATAGGCACAATGAATGTGGCAGTTTTAGCAAATTATTTTAAAATTCCTTTTTATGTTGCATGCCCTTCATCTACTTTTGATAATATGACATTAACTGGAAAAGATATAGTTATAGAGCAAAGAGACAGCAGGGAAGTAACTCATTTTGGCGGAGTGCAGACAGCACCTGATAATATGAAAGTATTAAACCCTGCTTTTGATGTAACACCAAATGAGCTGATTACTGGTTTTATTACAGAATATGGCATTATTAAGCCGCCTTATATTATTAATCTTGAAAATATACTACATAAAGGCAGGAAATAATTATGAATTATGCTTCAGATATATGTGAAATTGGCAGAAGAATGTACCAAAGGGAGCTTGTGGCTTCAAATGATGGTAATATTTCTATAAGAATAGATAAAAATAAAGTGCTTATTACTCCTACTCTTACAAGTAAAGGTTTTATGAAAGAAGAAGATATTATAATGATAGATTTAGACGGCAATGTTATAGAAGGCAGTAAAAAACCATCATCAGAATATCTGCTGCATACAACAGTATATAAAATGCGTGATGATGTAAATGCAGTAGTGCATGCTCACCCTGTAACAGTTTCAGCTTTTGCAATTGTAGGCAGAGCTGTAGATATGAGCTATATGCCGGAAGCTTTTATGTCATTAGGATATTTTCCAGTTGCAAAATATGCACGCCCTGGCACAGAAGAGCTTGCAAAATCAATAGAGCCATTTGTTAGAACATGTAACGGATGCCTGCTTGCAAACCATGGTGCAGTATCCTGGGCAAAAGATGTGTATAGTGCCTATTATCTTATGGAACAGTTAGAGTTTTACTGCAAAACATCTATACTGGCAGAAAGAATAGGCACTCCAAACATTATTCCAGTGATTTAAGAGCTTTTAAAAATTCTTCAGTAAGTTTTTTATCGTATTTTACAAACTCATTCATTATACCTGCAACTGCATAATACAGGTTGCTTTCAGGCTGAGTGATTTGCTCTTTTAAATATATTGTAAATTCATTTATCCATGTAAGAATATGTGCCTGTAAAAAGTTATACTGCTCTTGAAGAATATTTAAAAGCTTATCTTTATTTTCTTCTTCTAAAAATTTAGTAAAAAGAGCATTTATTTGCTGCATATAAAGCATTTCTATGCTTATATGGTCTACTGGGTATGTATTTTCTTCTGGTGGTAAGAAGTTATTAATTTCGTATATATTTTTAACTTTTTCTCTTTCTCTAATCTGCATATCGCTGCTTGCAATATATCCAGAAGCAGTACATGGAATAGAATAAACTGAATCTAAAAATAATTCGTGGTATATATCCTGTAAAAGCTCAAGCAAATCTTCTATCTGGTCTTCTTTTAAACTTTGTTCATAGGTGCTGTAATTTTTTAATACATTTATAGAAGTGCTGTAATCATTATTCATTATATGTTTTTTAAGTTCATCAAAATAAGGTATAAGACGGCTTGTAATGCCAATAAAGCTGGTTTCTGGATATGAATAAAATACTTTATAGAAGTAGTTATAAAAATTTGTTTTTATAATACCTGCTGAATGCATATTATCTTTTAAAGTTTTACCGATATAATCCATGTATCACCTCTAAAATCAATACTTACTTTATTATAGCAAATAATTTATATTTATCTAGCTTTTTTTAATATTTTAATGTGGAATTTATAAATATTTATGATAAAATCATCTTTTTATTGTGTTATTTATCTTTCAGGTATAGTATATAAAAAACTTTTTTCAGGTGTAAAATGTTAAAGATAGGTTTTATGGATTATGCAAATGTATATCCTATTTTCCACTACTTACTGCAGGATAGTAATTTAGAATTTGTAAAGGGATTTCCTGCTGATTTAAATAAATTAATGAGAACTGGTGAAATCGACTTATCGCCAGTATCAAGTATAGAATTTGCCCGCAGACATAATCTTTATGTGGTGCATAATAAAGTATGTGTTTCATCTATTGGGGCAGTAAAAAGTGTTAATATTTACAGTAATTATAAAGCTGAAGATTTAGACGGCAAAAAAATATATTTTACAAAAGAATCAAATACATCAACAGTGCTTTGCAGAATAGTTTTAGAAAAATTTTATAATGTAAAGCCTGTATATGTAGATGATGAAAATGCAGCAGATGCAAAATTATTAATAGGAGATAAGGCTTTATTTGCATATTATAATTCTGACAGCAGATACATTATAGATTTAGGGGAAGAATGGTATAAGTTTACAAAACTTCCATTTGTTTTTGCATTATGGACTATTAATAAAAACGCTTTAAATGATGAATATTTTAATACATTAAAAGATAATATTACATATTATGCCTCTCTTTTTCCAAAGGATATTGCAGTGCTTTCGCCAAAATATTTAGAAAGGGGATATACTTTAGAGCAGCTTGCAGATTACTGGGATACTATTAAATATGATATAACAGATGAGCATAAAAAAGGGCTTTCTCTTTTTTACAAGCTGGCTTATGAAATAGGGGAAACAGAAGATAATGGAGCAGACTATATAGAAGCTGCATTTATTAAATAATATTATTTTTTCGTAAAATCAGGCTTAACTATAACAGCCTGTTTTTTTTCTGTCTGTTTGCCAGGCATAGAAGGATATTTATTTATTCGCAGCACATTTTCACTGCTTTCTTCATAGTATGGAAAATTAAAAATGCAGAGCGGTTTATGTAAATCATTTAATACAGCATCTACTGCTTCATAAGGAATAAAGACATTTTCCCATATTCCATTAAAGCGCAGTTTTGCAAATATAAAATCATCTTCCATTTTAAATTCTGAGCAGGATGAAGAGCCGATTGCCAGCACTATACCATTATTTTTTTCTGCATTAATAAGACCACGTTCTCCAACTATAAGTTTAGGGTGGGGCAGAGCATGTATATATATTTTATCAAATTCTTCCATAGCAGCATTAATTGTTATTTTTTTTAATTTATTCATACTTGCACCATTTAAAATTTACAGTGGATTGTGGCATTTGCAGTTATTATTAAATACAGGTTTATTATTAAAGCACATATCTATACTGTTACTGCATCTATCGGCAAAAATACATTTTTCATTATATAAAAAGTTATTTTTTTCAATAAATCCTTTTATAGCTGTCAGCTCATTTTTAGAGCCAATTTGCGGGATACACAGCTTTAAAGCATGAGTATATGGGTGTTTTTCCTGATTATTAATTAATAATGCAGGTTCAACTATTTCCATTAATTCTCCAGAATAAAGCACTGCTATTCTGTCACATATTGCAGCAAGCAGGGCAAGGTCATGGGAAATAAATAAAATGGATAATTTTTTTTCAGTATTTAATTTTTTTATTAATTTAATAATCTGAGCTTGTATTGTTACATCAAGAGCAGTAGTAGGCTCATCAGCTATTAAAATATCTGGGTTGCTGGCAAGAGCTATTGCTATCATTACTCTTTGGTTCATTCCACCAGATAACTGGTGCGGGAAACTTTCAAGCCTGCTTTCTGCTAAATCTATTTCCACATCCTGCAAAAGCTTTACAGCCATTTCCTTTGCCTGTTTTTTATTAAGTGATTTATTATGCAGCATAATAGTTTCTATAAGCTGCCTTCCAATAGTCATAACAGGGTTAAGAGAGCTTTGCGGGTTTTGAAATATCATAGATATTTTTTTGCCTCTAATAGATTTATAATCTGCATCATCTTCCAGCAGCTTATTCTCAACTAAGATATTTCCACCTGTTTTATATATAGGAGCAGTATTTAAACCAAGCACACTTTTTGCAAATACGCTTTTACCAGAGCCTGATTCGCCAGCAAGCCCTAATATTTCGCCTTTATTTAAATGAATAGAAAAATCCCGCAGAATAAAAAATTCATCTTTTTCTGATTTTAGTTCAATAGTTAGATTTTCAGCCTGTAACATATAATACCTTTAATTTTATAGATATTATTATAGATATAAGATAAGAAATTGCAATAAGATTTTAAACTGCATGCTTTTTGTTTATATATTTACTCTATTAATGTATTAATAACAGCTTTTTTTTCTTCATCAGTTAATTCTATTATTGGCATAACAGCATTTTTTTTCAAACTTCTAGGGTTAGTAAGCCATTTATCAAGTAAATCTTTATCCCAGTGTTTTCCATTTAGATAATCTGGATATATTTTTGATAAGCCGCTTAGGTTTGGTGCATCTTCTGATGTACCAAATGCGCCGGCACTTGTTAATGCTTTGTGGCATGTGCCGCATTTTTTTTGAAATATATCATTACCTGCTGCTTTATCTTGAAAGTGAACTATCTGTGTTATAGATTTACTGTCTTCTGGTATTGTATAATAATAAATACCTGTAATTAACGCTTCCATATCTTCATCATTAAATTGAAAAAGGGGCATATTAATAACAGGTTCTTTTATAGATTTTATTATTTCATCAGTTGTAAGCCTTTTAACTGCAGAATTTAAATCAGAAGCAAGGGTAGCACCGCTTTTACCAATATTATGGCATCTTGTGCAGGCTGCTTTTTCTATTATTTTTATACCTTTTTGTGTTTTTGGGTTTGATTTATCAGTATATGATGCATATTTTCCTTTAATCAGTTTATAATGAGCAATATCTTTTCTTGAAGTAGAGCTGTCGCCCCTGTGGCAGGATATGCAGTTATTTGGTTTATTTACGCACACATTTTCATGGCATGATATACATTTATTATCAGCAGCATATAAAAAACTACAGCTTAAAAGTAATATTATTAAAATCCTAGCAGCCAATATTCTTTCCTAAAAAAATATGCAATTATTGTTAAAGTAATAATAGCAAGAAAAACGATAACTGATATTATATTTATCCATTTATAAGCAGAATGAAACCATACTGCATGTTTTGGTGTTTTTTTAATCATAAATGGCAGTATCATATAAAAAATAAAGAAAAATATTATAATATATACATAATAGCTGCCATAGGAAGCAAGCTCCTGAGTCCATAATAAAAACCATGCAGATTTAGAAGGGTTTGGAGCGTTATAAGGCTCAGCTTTTTCTTCTAGTGGAGCATCAAAAAATATTGAGCCAACAAGTATGAAAATTATAAGTATAACAGAAGATATACCTATAATTTTAAAAAAATACGGATTTGATTTTATATATAAGTCTTTTTTATTTTTTTCGTTTATCATAGATATGGCAGCACCCCTTTATCACGCCTTACTATAAAAAAATGTATAAAGGAAAGGGTGGAAATTAAAAAAGGAAGTATAATAATATGCAGAGCATAAAATCTAATTAAACTAAGCCTTCCGCCAATTGTATCTGGTATTATAATATTATAAATATAATCTCCAAAAGGCAGTATTTTAATTAATTCTGCACCTGTCTGAGTTGCCCAGTATGAAAGCTGGTCCATTGGCAGAAGATAACCTGTATAGCCTGTAAAAATACTTAAAAACAGTAGAAAAAGCCCAATAACCCAGTTATATTTTCTACTTAAAAATGCTCCAGTTAATATAACACGGAGAATATGCAGAAACATAAGTATTAAAAAAGCATTGCTTGAAAACCTGTGCAGATTTCTAATATATTTGCCTCCTGTAACATTTTCTTCTATAAAAATAATGGAATCATAAGCCTGGTTTGGTTCTGGAATATAGTAAATGGCAAGCAGCACACCAGATATTACAAGCATAATAAATGCAGTAAAAGAAAGACCGCCTAAACATAAAGTATAAGTAAAACGCAGATTTTTTTTAAGTGTAACACGGGGAAACAAGTGTTTTATAAATTCTTTAAACATAATTATATATACACTATAATATTTTCATTTTCAATTTTATATTCAAGCTGTTTTAAAGGTTTTAGTGCAGGACCTTTTAAAACGTTGCCTTCTAAATCAAATATACTGCCATGACATGGACATATAAATTTATCGTTTTCTACATTTAATACACATCCTAAGTGAGTGCATGATATACTGAAAACTTTTATACCTTCATTATTTTTTATAATACCTGTATGTTTATCATTAATAAGATAAGCCCCCTTGAAAGGCAGAGATGCAAGGGGGACAGATATAAAATTATCTTTTTTTACTTTTGGTGTCAAGTATTTATAAAGTGGTATAAAAGGCGCAAGCCATAAAAGTTTTAATAGATTACGCCTTTTAATTTTTGATAGAAATACCTGCATTATTTTACAAACATTCCTGGATGTTTTTTCTTAGCATGTGATAAATCATCTTTACCATCTCTAAACATTGCATTATATCCTGCTTTATTTACAGGGTGAACTGCAAGGTAAATATGTATAATAAGGAATAACACAAACACTAAAAATCCAATGCTGTGGAATAATCTCATAATACTTACAGTTGTAGAAGAAAAATCAACTCTAAACCATAAGATTAAGCCAGTTACAATCATAATTATGCCAAATACAATAACTGCAAGTCCTGCAGAGATTTGACCTAAGTTATATTTTCCAGCTCTTTTTGGATAGTTGAAATCTATATACATAGTTTTCATATCCTGTAATTCTTCTTTTACATAAGTTCCCCAGGATTCATCTTTTCTTTTTCTTAAAGCAAGCTCCCATTTGGTAAAAAGCATAGTTAAAACAAATGGTATGCTTGTTACTATCCATAATACAGCAGTAATTCTATGTATTACTCTGCAAACTTGAATTCCTACATATAATGGGTCACCATTTGAATAAAATACTGATACAGGCACACCAATAATATAAGCTACCCATGAAAAAGTATGGGAAATTAATGGAAGCCCTGTCAGAATAAATATCATCATAAAATGAATGATATGTTTATGATACCACATCTGCATATTTGAGAATAATGTAATTTTTTCATTTGAGTTACTCATTTTCATTCTCCTTGTGGTGTTTATCGTCATATTTAGCAGCTGTAAATACTGCATGTCCTGCAACAGCGGCAGCAGTACCAATCATAGCAGCTGCACCAATAACTTTTGCAACTTCTCTACTTGCAGCCACACCATTAGATGGGTCAGCAGGAAGTAAATAATCATCTCTGTTTTCTAAAGGAGCAATAGTCATATAAGATAATGTTCCAACAGTATTATTAACTTTATCTGCACCATAAACAAAATATTCTTTATTAAATACTTTGCTGTAATGCTCAGCTCTTTTTCTTGCTTCTGCAATAACTTCTTCAGCAGGGCCAGAGAATATTGCAACAGAAGGACATGCAGCAGAGCATGCTGTAGGAAGACCAGCAGTTAATCTATCATGGCACATTGTGCATTTATATGTTTTGCCAGTAGCTTGTGAGAAAACAGGTATATCGTATGGGCATGCGTCTTTACAAGATTGACAGCCTACACATTTATCTGCATCAATAACAACAGCACCTGTATCTTTTTTACTGATTGCAAGAGTAGGGCATATATCCATACATTTAGGGTTTTCACAATGCTGGCAGTGTTTAAATGCAGCAATTTGTGTAACATTAGGAAATGTTCCTTTTTCATTACATTCTACTCTTAAATAGTTTAAATGAGGATGCTGTTCAACCATTGATTTTTCAACAGAGTAGTTATAATCCCTTTGTAATCTCATTCTATTTTCTGTGGAACAGCTTACAATACAGGCAAAGCATTTTATACATGATTGAGTGTCATAGCATACTGCCATTTTTTGATAACTCATTTTGCCCTCCTTATTTTAACAATAAAATCTTGTGATGGTGCAGATGCTTCAACAGGCATAAATGTTAAATTACCAATGTGGTTAGGGTTAAAGCCTATTGGGCATGCAACACTTAATTTTTCAGAAAGTTTTGTATATAAGCCTGTGCCTACACCATAGAATGAAAATAATGCATGTGGCTCAACAGTTTCTGTTAACTGAACTTCTGATTTAATAACCATGCTTGGTTCTTCAATATTGAAGATTTCAATAATATCACCGCTTTTTAAGCCTAAGTCCTGACCTCTTTTTGTATTAATAAATACTGCAGAGTAGTTAAGGTTTTGTCCAACATTTTTAAGTAATATGTTGTTACGAGTCTGTGCACCAGTAAAGGAGCTTAATGGTGAGAAACCTGTTATCGGTATAAATTCATCATTATCCAGTTTTTCTTTTTTAGTTTGATAGTAAGTAGGTGGATAATCATATAATGGGCTGTAATATTGAGCTTCCTGTGCTCTGTCTTCTTCCATAAGTCTGTTATACCAGTTAGCCATAAATAATGAATAAACTTCAAGTTTACCTGATGGAGTAGGTTTATTCATTGGTTTAACAGGAGCAGGAGCACCGCACCATACACCATCTTCAATTAATTTTCTGCGAGAGAATGTTGCAGCATCTTCATCATTAAGATATAAATTTTCAATTTGATAGTCTACTATGTATTTGATACCGCCTTGCTCAAAATCATTAAAGTTATCATAATATTCATCTTCACTAAATATTCTTTTTGCAAGAGCAAGCATAATCCAGTAACCATTTCTTGTATCAAACATAGGTTCAACAACCTGGTCATGAACTGTAATAACAGGGAATGTTGCTTTATATGTAGCAAAAAGAGGCTCTGCTCTTTCTAAAAATGTAGTATCTGGTAAAATTACATCAGCAAATAAAAGTGATTCATTCCAGAATGGAGAAATAGCAGCTACCATTTCCATTTTTTCTAATGCTTGAGCTATTTTATAACCGCCAACACTACCGCCAACTGGGTTTTGTCCGTTTAAGAATGCCATACGGAGTTTGTAAGGTTCTTCTCTTTCCACAGCAAGTGGGAATGTTCTACGCATGTTATATGGGTCGCAAAGCTCAAAGCCTTCTACATTATCTTTAAACCACATATTTACTGATATTTCATTTGAATCATTATATGAGAATGGAGTGTCTAAATATGCATTTCTGCCATATATTAAACCACCTTTTCTTCCATATACACCTAAAAGACCATTAATAGATGATATAAGATATTTTTCATGTAAAGAGTTAAAATATCTTGTAGAACGATAGCCTCTTTCAAGGAAGCATGCAGGTTTTACATCATTTAAATCTTTAGCAAGTTTAATGATTTGTTCTGCTGGAATACCACTTTTTTCAGAAGCCTGTTCAAGAGTAAATTTTTCGCAGGATTCTTTTAAAAGCTGTAATGCAGTTTTAGCTTGAACGCCGTCAACTTCACAGCTGCCAAAAATAGCAGGGCGTTCTGCTTCTGATTTCATAACAGGAGCCTTAGCCACTTCATCATATACCATATAGTCTGGTTCTTCTAATTCGCTGTCAAGATATACAGGAAGAAGTGTTTCTGTGTTTATAAGAATATCAGCATTTGTATATTCTCTTAAAAAGGCTTCATCATAGTAATTATTTTTAAATAATTCACCAGCAAGACCAATTAAGAATGGAATATCTCCACCAGGAATAACTGGGAGCCAGTCTGTATCAGTTTCACCAACACCTAATGATTTTTTAGGGTCAACAAGAACTGTTTTCATACCATTTTTTCTTCCTCTTCCGAACATACCGCCCCAAGGGAATGCAACAAGGCCGCCAACTGGGTTTCTGCCTATTAATACAGCGATTTTAGCATTTTCATAATCGCCCATAACAGAAGAGTTACCTTGACGAGGTTCTTCACCGCCGCCAAATACTGAACCAAGACCTAACTGGTTAGTAGAACCAAAACATGTATCACCATAGCTGAATACATTGTCTGTTCCATAAAGATTAAATATTGTATCGTCTAAAAGAGATGCAGTATTAAACCTTGGAAAATATGCTACAGCGTGTGGTTCGCCTTCATCTCTTAACTGGAGCATTTTATTACCAATTAAGTCTAATGCTTCATTCCAAGATGCACTGCGAAATTCGCCACTGCCTCTTTTTCCTGTTCTAATAAGTGGTGTTTTAATCCTTTGTGGGTCGTATAATGCAGCAGCTGCTGCTCTACCTCTGCCACATATAGATGGATATGGTGTATTTGGGTTTGCATCAAGCCTTACTAATCTGCCATCTCTTATATAGGCAACCATAGGGCAGTTTTGTGCACACATACGGCAGGTAAGAAACACTTTGTTTTCTACACCATAATCTGCTGATGTGATTTCCCTTGCTTCAGCTTTTAAAGGAACTCCTGTTGCAACAGCAGCCCCTGCAAGACCAGCTACTGAAGTTTTAATAAAATTTCTTCGAGTTAGCTTCATCTTTCCCTCCTCATTTTTGCAATATGCTATTAAACTATCTTTATACCATAAAATTATTTTTTGCAAGTAAAAAAATATATGCTGTTTTATTTTTATAATTATTTAAAAAATATTTTGTCTGTATGAGTGTTTATATGTAGTATTATCATAGTAAAAAGGTAGTATTAATATTAAATATAATTGATGAAATTCCTAGTAAAAATACAGAAATTATTCAAATATAATAATGTTATAAAATTAAGATAAAAAACAATAAAATAACTCTTGCATTTTTTATAAAAGGTGGTAGAGTATCTTTTGAGGGTGATTATTTTGATGTATATGCTATGCAAAGTATTTTATTAATATTGGAGGGATTATGGTAGCAAAATTTTATACCAAATCATTTATGCTGCTAAAACTGGTGTTATTAAGTATGTTAATAGTAACAGCATTAGCAGCATGCAAAAAGCAGACTGTTGACAGTTATTATTCAATAGACAGCACTGCTGGCTCTGCTTTAATTGAACCTGCAGAGTTAAAAAAATATATTGATAATGGCTATAAAACAGATGATGGAAAAAAAGTAGTTATTTTACATGTAACTCTTCAAAATGGAACAGTGCCAGAGTCAACTATTAAAGGTGCATATTCTTTTAGTCAGGAAGAATATTTAATGGAAAAAAGAAGTGATGGTGTTGCTCCAAATGGTGCTATGGTTGCAAGCGGTGCTAAAGTTGATAAATTTTTATCAAAATACGGCATAGATGGCAATACATTAATCGTTCTTACAAGCCATGACTTAACTAACCAAATGATATACAGGGCTTTCTGGGCATTAAAATACTGGGGCTTTTCTAATAAAGCTTTAAAAGTATTAAATGGCGCTAACTATTATTTCTTTGGCGAATATGCAAAAGCAAATAATATTGATGCTGCTTCATATAAAGCAGCTCCTGCTGATATTTCAAAAATTACTCCGTCTACTTTCTCAGTAAAAGATTTACCAGGCAACTATATTGATTCAGTTCGTGCGCCATTTGGTGAAATTATTGAATATGCAAAAGCAGGTAAAATGAATTCTGATGCTTCTGGTGAAGTGGCAGTAATTTCTACTATTGATGCTAAAAAACCAGTTAAATCAAATGGTCAGGTTGTTACATATACTATATATGATAATAATGCTATTGACGGAAGAATAAAAGGTGCTACTCAGCTTGCTTATGAACCTGTAAAAAATGGCGGCTATGCTAATCACTGGGCTTTATATCTTGATGCTCAGCTTTCTAATGATGGCAAATTTACTATTACAGGCGGTAAAGGTACATTCAAAACACCAGAGCAGATTAGGGCAATGGTAAAAGGTTTTACTGAAAATAACGGTAAAACTACTAAAAATGCTTCATTTTTAGAAAATATTGATAAAAACCCAAATAAAAGAATACTTTTCCACTGCTATACAGGAAGAACTACTGCACCGCACTGGTTTATATTCAGAGAAATTTTAGGTTATCAAAATGCTGCTATCTATGACGGCTCATGGCAGGAGTGGAGCTCATATTCTGTATATTATCCTGTTGATGCAGCAGATGCTGCTTATGCAAGAGTGCTTATAGGTGAAGATGACCCTAACACTTATGACAAACAAAATACTGATTATATTTTCTGGAATGGTGATAAATTTGTTATGTCAGATAATAAAACTGAGCCAGAATTAGAATATGAAAACCTTAAAATATTTATAGAAAAATGGGATGTTACAAAATATACTGATTTTGCTACATTAGGTGTAGAGTCATACTATGAAGATGAAGAAGTATATTTCTATCCATTAACTAATCCGAATATAGACAGCTTATATGCTGGAGATGCTAAAGAAATCAATAAAGAAGATAAAGCATATCAAGGTAAATAGTTATTTACTTTACCACATAAAAAAAAGAGTGCCTGCGATTATGCGGACACTCTTTTTTTATATTTATTTTTAAATATAAGTAAATATTATTTGAAATAAATGTTATTTATTTAATTCTTCTGCAAACTCTTTTAAAAGCTCTATATCATATTTAATATAATGTTTCATAATAACAGCAACAGAAGCATATAATTTTGAATTAAGTGTAATAGATTTACTGTATACAGCATCTGCAAACATATCAATCCACACAAGTATATGGTTTGATGAAAAATTTATCTGGTCATCTATTGTAGCTTTAAGCAGATTCATATCTCCATCTTCTGCCAGTCTGCCAATTAAATCACTAAGTTTTTGCATATAAAGCATTTCTACACTAATATAATCTTCTGGTGCTTTAATAGAGTCAGGCATTTGGAAATCTCTCATTTTATATACTTTTACAACTTTTTCCCATTCTTCGCCTTTTAATAAGCCATCACTAGAAAGGTAAGAGGAAGCTGATGCAGGAATATTTCCCATACCGCTTAAAAATAACGATGTAAATTCAATATTAAGCCTTTGGAGAAAGTCTTGTATATTTACTGCATTTTTCTCGTTATTAATATATTCTTCAAACATTTGGCAGGCATTATTGTATTCATTACTTTCTACATAATCTTTTAAATCATTAAAATAAGTTAAATATTTTTCGGAAACACCTATAAAGTTTTCATCTGCTATATTATTAAATACTCTAAAGAAATAATTGAAAAAAGCGCTGCGTAAAATTGAAGAATTGATTAAATCTTCTTGTAATTCTTGATTAAATGACATATAATCCCTCTTGTAGAATAAGTTAAGCAATCATAATATTTTTTTATTATTTTTACAATAGATGATTGTATTTTAATATAAAAAATATTTTTTAAAATTTTTTTAAAAAAAGTGCTTGACAAATTCTTTAAAATATGGAATAAAATACTTCCTGTTAAGGATACGGGCCAATAGCTCAGTTTGGTTAGAGCCACCGGCTCATAACCGGTAGGTCCTAGGTTCAAGTCCTAGTTGGCCCATTGTAGGGGAGTGTATACTCCCCTTTTTATTTTCTTTTTTTATAGAAGGTCAAGTTAAGGTAAGCAGCTTTTATATGATTAAAATTAGCGATATTATTAATTATTTAGAGTATTCATTTACAGATATTTCTGCTCAATCAAAATGGGATTTTTCTGGAAAACAAGTTTATACAGGTGATAAAGAAATATCTAAAATAGCTTTAAGTCTTGATGCAAAAGAAGATATAATTGAAAAAGCAATAAAAGAGGGGTGTGAGTTACTTATTACTCATCACCCCATTTTTTTTCATGAAAGTAAAGGCATAAATATTAATAAACCAGTTGACAGGAAAGTTATAAAAGCTATAAAAGGCGGGCTTGATATATTAAGCTACCATACAAATTTAGATATGGCATGTGATGGTTTAAATGACTATATATGCGAGCTTTTAAATGCAGAAATGGATAAAGGCTTTTTAAGTTATGAAGGCAGCCAGCCTTTATATAAGTTATCAGTATTTGTTCCTTATGACTATAAAGATGAAGTTTTTAATGCTATGACATCAAATGGGGCAGGTTCAATATACGGTAACTATTCTTCGTGTGGGTTTATTGCAGAAGGTGCAGGGCTTTTTACACCTAATGATGAAGCTAAGCCATTTATAGGCAGTGCAAATGAGCCACAGATAGTAGATGAAGTTAAAATAGAAACTGTAGTTCTGAAAAAACATCTCCATAAAGTTATAAAAGCTATGCTTGAAGCTCATCCTTATGAAGAAGCAGCTTATGATATTATAGAGCTGCATAATAAGCTTGATTACGGCTTTGGAAGAATTGGAAATTTAGATAAAGAATATTCATTACAGGAATTTATTAAATTAATTCAAGAGAAACTACATATAAAACATATTGTTACTAATATGAAAGATATTAAACCTTTTAGCCGTTTTGGAGTATGTACAGGCTCTGGTGCTTCTTTATGGAAAGACGCTCTTAATAAAGGGATAAATGTGCTTTTAACTGGTGATTTAAAATATCATGATGCTCTTGACGCTTATGAAGCAGGTGTATGTATAATTGATGCAACTCATCAGGCAACAGAAGAAATATATATGCACAGGTTATCAGAAATTATAAAAAAACAATTTAATATAGAAGTGATAGTGTTAAAACAGGAACAACAACTAATATGCTGGGGAGGTAATAATTAATGCAAGAAATATTAGAGCAGCTTATTGAACTTCAAAAAATTGATTCTAAAATCGCATCTATTGAAGGAGTGATAAAAAATACTCCATCACAAATTAAAGCAGTGCAGGAAAAATACGAAAAAGCTATAACAGGTTATGATAGTATTAAAGCAGCACTTGATGAAAACAAAAAAACATACCTTGCTTTAGAAGCAGACCTGAATGAGAAAAAAAATAATCTTTTAAATTCTCAATCTAAACTTTCTTCTGTTCAAAACACAAAAGAATATGAATCTGTTATCCGCGAACTTGATACTCTTAAAAAATCAGTTGCAGAAGATGAATCTAAACTTAAAGAAATGATGAACCTAGATTTTAAATATGAATCAGAGCTTAGCAAAATGGTAGAACTAAAAGAAAGTTTAGAAAAAGAACTTGAAGAAGTAAGCACATCTAAAGCAGATGAAGATAAAGAAATGCATGATGAACTTGCTAAACTTATGCAGGAAAGAGAAGAAAAGGCTTCTAAAATCAAAAAAAGCACACTTATGAAATATGATAGAGTAAGAGCTCACCGTCATAATATTGGTATAGCTTCAGTAAAAGATGAAGTCTGCAATGGCTGCTATATGCATATTCCACCACAGCTTTATGTTGAAGTTAAAAAAGATTTAGAGGTGCATACATGCCCTCACTGCCAAAGAATACTTTATTATATACCACCAAAACCAGCAGATGAAGCAAAAAAATAGGCTGTATTTAAAATAATTTTAATTTTTTTATAAAGCATACTTGATTTATGACGAAAATATAGTCATAATAAAGTATGCTTTTTTTATTTTCAGCATAAATACATTAATAATTTAGGAGCTTATTTTGGCTTTAAAACTAAGAGTATTTGTTTTACTGTTTATTATAATATTTATTTCCAGCTGCAGTGAGAAAAGAACAATAGTGCAGGATAATGCTACTGCTAATTTAAATATTAATTCTGTTGCTCAGTCAAAAAATACTGATATATTAGAAGGAAATGAAAAGTTTTCAGCAGGGGATTTTAATGAAGCTATTAAATTATATGAAAAAGCTTCCAAAACAAACAAAGCAACTGCATTTTATAATATTGGTGTAAGCTATTACTTATTAAATAACACCCCTATGGCTGAATTAAATTTCAGAGAAGCAGTTAAAGCAGACCCTGATTTTCCAGAAGCTGTGATGAACTTAATTGCAGTTTTAGCAGAGCAGGGTGGAGAAAAAGCCAAAGAAGCTGAAAGTTATGTAGAAAAATATATAAACAGTGCCAACCATTCTGCTGATGCATACAGTGGTATTGCTAATGTATATTTAAGTGTTAATGATACAGCAAAAGCTATGTATTATTATAAAAAAGCATTAGAAAAAGATGCAGCTTCACCTATAGTATTAGAAAATTATGCTAATCTTTTAATAAGCATTGGAGAATATGAAGATGGCATTGATTTATTAGAATCACTTCCAAATAGAAATTTTATTATTCATTATAACCTTGCAAATGCATATTTTGCACTTGGAAATAAGGAAAGCGCATTTAATAATGCTCAAGAGGCTCTTTATTCAGATGGAGCAAGCGAAACTGGATATGATAAACTGGCGCAGCTTTTTAATAAATTAAAAAAATATTCTGATGAAGCACAGACTCTTCGTATATTAATCAGTGGAAATGATGAAAGAGATTACAGAGTCCGCTTAATTAAAGCATATCTTTCTCTTGCTCAAAATGATAAAGCTATTGATGAAATTGATTTATTATTAAAAGAATATCCTAAAGATGAAGAGTTGAGCCTTTTAAAATATAATGTAATGGTTTATGTAGATACTGCAAAAGCAGGTGAATATATTAAATCCCTTTATGCAGATTTAAAAACAGATAAAGTTCTTTCTTATTATGCAAAACATGTATGTTATTTTAATAAAACACAGAATGAGATAAGACCATATATTCAGACAAACAGAAATAACGGCTGGATGTCACTTGCAAAAACTGTTTATGCATTAAAACAGGGCAGATATAAAGATGCAGAAACATATTTAAAATCAGCAGGTGCTGAAAACGGTCATGATTATTTTGCTTATAATACATTTTTAAATATTAAAAACAGGGATTTTGCTAAAGCTGCATCATTTGCTGCTAATCTTGATTTACTGCAGTATGATACTTTTTGGTATAAACTTGTAATTGCATGGAACTTAAAAGAGCCTCAAACTGTCTTAGCATTAGGAGAAGAATATAGAAACAGCTCATTAATATCTATCAGACCGCCCACATTTGAATTTAATATCCGCCCTGTGCTTGATGATATGAGTTTTACATACAGGTTTGATGATAAAAGTATAGATGCTGCTTCTATGCTTGCTTACCCTGTATTTATGAAGCCAGATGAAACAACTCAGTTTTTAATTACTGGCAGAAGTGCTTTAAAAGAAAGAGACAGGGACAGTGTTACAAACAAACTTGAAGGCATTAAAATGAATAATGCAGCTATTGATGATTTTGCAGCTTTTAATTTTGAAAGTGCAAAACAGAAGTTTGAAAAAGCTGCTGGTTATTTAACGAATAATACTATAGTGCTTTATAACCTTGCACTTACTTATTTTAATTTAGGTGAGAATGATAAAGCAAAAGAAATTATAGATAAAGCATTTGTTATAGATAAAAATGACGGGTTTATCCACTTAATTTCAGGGCTTTTAAATTACAGAAAAGGTAACTATCCTGATGCTAAGCTTGATTTTGACCAGGCAAAACTTTATGCTTCTAAAAAAATAGGTGAGCTTGAAACACCTGAAGATGAAGATATTATGCTTTTATATTTATCAGTGCTTTCAAGTGACAGACCATCAAGAAGAAGTGAAGCAGAAAGTATATATAAATCAAATGATAATGGGTTTACAGTATCATGTGCTTTATTAATGGATTATTTTGACGATTATGATATAGATAAATTAGACGAGCTTAAAGATTCTCCAATATTTAGAGTATCAAGAGTGAGAAATCTGCTTGCTTTAAGGCATACACCAATAGAGCAGTTTAAAGATATTGATGATGCAGACAGGTATTACACCCTTGCTTATAAATTTGCAATGCTGCAGCGTGGAGCAGCAGATGCAGTAATGTTTAATAAAAGATTTGCCCGCGATAAAGTATATTTAAAAGATATGGTATATGTATCTGTATACAGGCAGGACAAACAGTCTGGGCTTAAATATTTACAAACTTTATCTGATATGGATTTTAGATATTCTGAGCTTTATAAAGTATCTTTATACTATTTTACATGGATTAGAGATTTTGTGAACGCCGAAGCATCTTATGGCTCACTTGACAGAATGGGCTATAATGACCAGACATCTTTTTTCTATATGCTTTTATATTTCCTTGTTAATTTTAATGAAACAAGGTTAAATAATTACTTAAAATCATATAATGATGCATACGGCGCAGATTATAAATATGACATAGTAACAGCTATGATGAACTTATATACAAAAAATGTAAGCACTTTTGACAGCATTGTAAGGCGTCTTTTAGCACAAGACCCATATTTATTTGATAAAATGTTTATAGAGGTTAATTTTGAAAAGTTTTAAAACAAACAAAACATTTATAGCACTGCATATTATTATTTTTATACTGCTTATTGTATTTGCATTAAATACAGAAAACAGGCAGACACAGCTAAATGTGCTTTTACTTTCAGCTATGGTTGTAATATCATTTTTTATGCTTTTATCATCGCTTGTAAAAAGCCTGACTATTACTGATGATAAAATAATAGTGCGCAATCTGCTGAAAAAAACAGAGCTTGATATTAAAAATATCAGCTATGGATATGCACTTTCTGCTATGGGAAGGTATGTTTTAATTATACATGATGGTAATCGTTCTGTAATGGTATCATCATTATCTGATGGCTTTTCTGAGCTTGTAAACCTTGTTTCTGAAAAGATTACAGAAGATGAAAGGAAAGCATTTGATATAATAACACCTGCATCATTAAAAAGAAAGTATATAATATATGCTTTTGTAATGACATTAATTGTGGCTCTTTTAATATACGGTATTATTACAAGCTACCATTTAATTTAATATACTAAGCCTGTAATTTATTAATTAAATTATAGGCTTCATTCCTTTTCATACCTAATGCTTTCATCATTTTTAATATATCTTTAGATGAAATATTTTCATTTAATAATTCTTTTATTATCTGCTCATAATTTAAAGATACACTGCTGCTTTCTTCCTGTATTTCTTCTGTTTTGTTATTTACTGTAATAACAAACTCGCCTTTAACAGTTATATTTTCTATATCTTTTTTAGAGTATATAAAGAGAGTTTCTTCATATACTTTTGTAGCTTCTCTTGTAGCAGCTATTGGGGCAGGGAAGTAATCAAGCAGTATATTTAAAGTTTCTTTTACCCTGTATGGTGATTCATAAAAAATAACAGGTGCTTTTATATGCAGCAGATTTTGAATTTCTTTTATTTTATCTTTTTCTTTATGTGGTAAAAAACCATGAAAATAAAAACTGCCGCCAGCAAAGCCTGATGCTATTAACCCATGTATTAATGCTGTAGGTCCTTGAATAATCTCAAAAGGCAGTCCTTTTTCAATTACTTCTTTAATAGCATAAGCTCCAGGGTCAGAAACGCATGGCATTCCTGCTTCGCTGATTAGTGCTACATTATCCCCATTTAAAAGGCACTGTATAACACTTTCGCTGGCTGTTTTTTCATTATCTTTATAGTAAGATTTGCAGGGCTTTTTTATTCCCTGACTGTTTAAAAGGCTAAGGGCAGTGCGCGTATCTTCTGCAAATACAATATCAACAGAAGCAAGTGTTTCTACTGCCCTTTTAGATAAATCAGAAAGATTTCCGATAGGTGTGCCTATAACATAAAGCATATTAATGTTTTAACTCTTCATTAATATATTTTTCTGCCATTTTTGCAGCTACTGCGCCGTCAGAAGCAGCAGTTACAACCTGCATAAGTCCTTTTTTACGAACATCACCAGCAGCAAAAATACCTGGTATATTAGTTGCAGTATCTTCTGATGCTCTAATAAATCCGCCATTTGTAAGTTCTAAAAGGTCGGTAAAAATATCAGTATTTGCATCCCAGCCTATAAACTCAAATATACCGTCACATTTATATTCTATAATTTCTTCTGTTTGTGTGTTTTTTAATTTAACGCCAGTTACTACATTTTCTCCAAGTATTTCATCTACTACATAAGGAGTCATAAAATGGATTTTTTCATTTTCTTTTGCACGGCTTTGAATAATTTTTGCTGCCCTAAATTCATTTCTTCTATGGACTATTGTTACTTTTGAAGCAAATTTTGTAAGATACATTCCTTCTTCAAGGGCAGAATCACCACCGCCAATAACAATAACTTCTTTATTTCTAAAAAAGCCGCCATCACATGTAGCACAAAAAGAAATGCCTCTGCCTATAAAGTTTACTTCATTTTTTGCACCAGTTTTTTTAGGTTTAGAGCCTGTAGCAATAATTAATGCTTTACATTTTATTTTTCTGCCGTCTTCAAGTATAACTGTTTTCCATACACCTTCATTAATAACTTCTACACAGTTTCCCTGTCTGATTACTGCACCAAATTTTTGTGCATGTTTAACAAATTTATCAGTTATTTCATGGCCTAATACAGGTTCTGTAAATCCTGGATAGTTTTCAATATGCTCAGTGATAGCCATATTACCACCGGGGAAGTTTTTTTCTAAAATAAGCACAGAAAGTGCATCGCGTGCAGCATACATTCCTGCAGCACAGCCAGCAGGTCCTGCACCTAGAATAATCACATCATAGCTTTCTTTTAAGTCTTTGTTAAAAAAGTTTTCCATTAATCCCTCCATAATATCTGCTGCACTTTATCAGCACTGCCTATTTTTGTTTCATAAATCACTCTGTTATCAGAGCTGATTACATACAAATGAGGCCAGCTTCTTATCCCATATTTTCTGCCTGCTGCTTTCGTATCTGTTGCAAATATTATATTTTTATAATTTGAATAATCATCTTCCCCCAAAAGATTATTCAATTCTTCAATATTATCATAACCTTGAGCAATAACTATAACCTGAGCAAGCCCTTTATCCTGTAATATTTTAAATGCAGGCAGTGCCCGTTTATAAGTTGTATTAATAATATAGTTAGAAAAATAAGTATGTTTTTTATAAAAAATAACTACTTTAGGGCTTAATATTTCATTCATTGTAAAGCTTTCCCCATTAGATGCAGTTAATACCAGTTCTGGAGCTGTAGAGCCTACTTTCAATGGGTTATTAAGCCTGTATATATTTAAAAATGCAAAGGCAAGAGCCACCATAGCAAATATATATACATTTTTACCTGCAAATATACGCTTTAAATATGGCGGCTTGTTTTTATCTCTTGCCATTATTTTTTAAGACCTGCTAATGCTTCATTTATTTTATCAAGCCTTGCTTTTGCTTCTTCATAAGTTTTCTTATCTTTTTCTATAACCTGAGCAGGAGCTTTTGCAAGATAGCCTTGATTTTGCAGTTTACCGCCGTAAAGGTTAACATCTTTTTCTACAGCTTTTTTCTCTTTTTCAAGTCTTGCAATTTCTTCTTCTATATTAATAGTGCCTTCTAATGAAACCATTATTTCAAAGCCGTTGCCAACACTTTTTGCACAGTTTTCTGGTGTTTTTTCATTAAATTGCACAGATTTTGCTTTACCCATTTTCATAATTAATGGTATTTCTGCCTGAAAAAGATTAAGAGCATTATTATCATCAGTATTAATGAATATTTCAAGCTGAGCAGCAGGTGTAATATTATATTCTCCGCGAATATTTCTAATTAAGCTTACTGCTTCTATAACTTTATCTATTCCTTTTTCTTCCTGTTCAAAATTATAGTTTAAGTTATCAGGATATTCTTCATACATAATAGTGTCTTTTCCAGTTAATGTTTGGAAAATATGCTCTGTAACAAAAGGAATATATGGGTGCAGTGCAATTAATGATTTTTCTAATACAAAAGCAGCTGTTGCAAGCGCCTGTTCTTTTTCTTTGTCACTTCCTTTAAACATTCTATCTTTTATAAGCTCAAGATACCAGTCACAGAAAGTCATCCAGAAAAATTGATAAAGCTCATTTGCAGCATCATTTATGCTGTATGTATCTATTGCTTTTGATGCTTTTTTAGCTGCATGCTGTAATTTCATTAATATCCATTTATCAACACTTTCAAGGCTGTTTTCATCAATTTTTGGTATTTCATCGCCTAAGTTCATTAAAATAAATCTAGAAGCGTTCCATATTTTATTAATAAAGTTTCTATATCCTTCAACTCTATCCACATTCATTTTAATATCTCTGCCCTGAGCAGCAAATATTGCAAGAGTAAAACGGAAAGCATCTGCACCGTATTTATCAATCATAATAAGCGGGTCAATAACATTTCCTTTTGATTTACTCATTTTCTGCCCCTTTTCATCACGAACAAGGGCATGAAGATAAACATCTTTAAATGGAACATCGTCCATAAATTTAAGTCCCATCATCATCATTCTTGCAACCCAGAAGAATAAAATATCAAAACCAGTTACAAGGGTAGAAGTAGGGTAGAATTTTTTTAATAAATCAGTTTTTTCAGGGTATCCCATTGTAGAAAACGGCCATAAAGAAGAAGAAAACCAAGTATCAAGCACATCTTCATCTTGATGAATATTTGTAGAGCCGCATTTTTCGCATTTATCTGGGTCTGTTTTTGCAACTGTAGTGTGAGAGCAGTCTGCACAGTGCCATGCAGGTATTCTATGTCCCCACCAAATTTGACGAGAAATACACCAGTCACGAATATTATTCATCCATTCATAAAATGTATTTTCCCATTGTTTTGGAATAAGTTTTATTTTACCAGTTTCTACAGCTTCTATAGCTTTTTCAGCAAGAGGTTTAGTTTTTACAAACCACTGCATAGAAACCCGCGGCTCAATTACAGATTCACATCTGTAGCAGCAGCCAACATTGTGTTTTAACGGCTCAATTTTTACAGCTAAGTCAAGCTCTTTAAATTTTTCAATAACTGCTTTTCTTGCAGTAATTATATCCATTCCTTCAAATTCAGGGTAGAAGTTGCCGCATATTTTATTATTTTCATCAATACATACAATTTCTTCTAAATTATGGCGTTTGCCTGCTGCAAAGTCATTTTGGTCATGGGCTGGAGTTATTTTTACGCAGCCTGTACCAAATTCAGTTTCAACAAACTCATCTGCAATTATAGGTATTTTCCTGTTAATAAGTGGAAGAACAACATATTTTCCTACTAAATGTTTATACCTTTCATCATCTGGGTGCACAGCAACAGCAGTATCGCCAAGATAAGTTTCTGGGCGAGTAGTAGCAATTTCAAGATATTCATTACTGTTTTCAATAGGGTATTTTAAGTGATAAAGAAAATCATCTTTTTCTTTAAATTCTACTTCAATATCGCTTAATGCTGTGTGGCATCTTGCGCACCAGTTTACCATATAGTTAGAGCGGTAGATTAAGCCTTCTTTATAAAGAGTATAAAATACTTCTCTTACAGCGCGTGATAAGCCTTCGTCCATTGTAAAGCGTTCCCTGTCCCAGTCACAGCTGGAGCCGAGAGCTTTCAACTGGCTGATAATAGTGCCGCCAGATTCTCTTTTTTGCTGCCATACTCTTTCTATAAATGCTTCTCTGCCTAAATCGTAACGAGATTTACCTTCTGCAGCTAATATTTTTTCTACAACATTTTGAGTGGCAATCCCTGCATGGTCAGTTCCAGGCATCCATAAAACTTCATAGCCTTTCATTCTTTTAAAGCGGGCTAAAATATCCTGTATAGTTTCATCAAGTGCATGGCCCATGTGAAGTGAGCCTGTAACATTTGGTGGTGGTATAACTATTGAGTATGCAGGTTTTTTAGAGTATTCATCTGCATGAAAAAGCTTTTTATCAAGCCAAAATTTATAAATACTTTTTTCATATTCAGCAGGATTTATTCTGCTGGACAATTCTTTTGCCATTTTTATCTCCATTATATATTATTATTATTCAGTTTAATTATGATAAATATTCATCATAGTTTATATCGTTATCGTTTTCTTCCTGTAAAAATTCATCAATTTCAGTAATCTGCTGCTCCATAATCTGCAGTTTATAGCGAAATTCATCGTGATTATCAGTTGCTTCTATATTTTCTTCGCTATTTTGCATCATATTTTCTATTTCATGTAAATACAGGTATAAATCTTCAAGTGAATTTTTTATTTTATCAGCCTGAGCTATATCCTGCAGCATATTATACATTTCTTTATAGTCCATAGTTATAACCTTTATTTTATTGTTACTGACCTTATATTATTATCAAGTATTTTGAAAGAAATAATTTTATAGTTTTTTATATATTTTTCAATATTAAATTTATCTGCCCATTCAATTAATATAGTAGCTTCTTCTTTTAATGTGTCATAAAAGCCTATCATATCAAGCTCTTCTTCACTTTTTATTCTGTATAAGTCAAAATGAATGATAAGACCACTTTTTGTTTCATATCTATTTTCAAGGGCAAAAGTAGGGCTGCATACTTCATCTGCAAGTCCGTAAATTTCTACTAAATACTTTGTAAAAGTAGTTTTTCCTGCACCTATTTCACCATTTAGGAAAATTATATTGTTTTTTATAAAAGGTGCAATATCTTTTGCCATATTTTTAGTACCTTCTTCACATTTTAAAATGTATTCAGAATTCATTAAATACCTCATTGTAATAATTAATAATCTGGGTAATACTTAAACATGCAGGGTTATTTTTTTCTACTGCTTTTTCTGCACTTTTTCCTAATATATATGCTGCTAAGATACAGGTATCTTTTAAAGAATACCCTTGAGCTAAAAGGGAAGCAGTAAGACCGCATAAGGCATCGCCGCTTCCGCCTTTTGAAAGGGCAGTATTACCAGTGTTTAATATATATACTTTATCATTTGGTACAGCAATAATAGTTTCAGCTGATTTTAATATTAAATGTATGCTGTAATTATCTGCAAAATTTTTTGCAAGTGAGACTTTGTCTTTTTTTATTTCATTAATATCTTTATTAAGAAGCCTTGCAAATTCTGCTAAATGTGGTGTCATAATCACGTCTGACTGAATATTATTTAAATCATTAAGGGAAAGTGCATTTATTGCATCAGCATCTATTATAACTGGTTTTAAAGTATTCTGCAGAATGTAAAGTATAAAATCTTTTACATTTTCCTGCCTGCCCATACCATTGCCGATAGTATAAACAGTTGCTGAGTTATTTATATAGTCGCATATTAATGCTGGTTCATTATAATCAAATGATTTTGTCATAATTTCTGGAATATCTGAAATAAAGTTTCTATCAAGTGTGTTAGGGTGGCATAATGTAATAAGTCCGCATCCAGAGTGCAGGGCAGAAGCAGCAGCAATTTTTACTGCCCCAGCCATTTCTATACTGCCGCCAATAACTGCCACCTTTCCATAAGTGCCTTTGTGGCTGTCCTGCGGTCTGTTTTTTAATATTGGTTTATTATATTCATCTATAAATATATTATGCTTATACTGTGATATAATATTATCAGGGATAGTAATATTTGCAGCAATAACTTTTCCTGAATATGTTTTTGCAGGGTATAATGTATGGCAGTATTTTAATGTAGAAAAAGTAATTGTATAATCAGCCTTAAAAACACATTCTGGCACTTCTGAGCTGTCACTTATTAATCCTGATGCAATATCTACTGCAATTTTTAAAGCATTTGTATTATTTGCCTTTTCTATTATATCTTTATATATTCCACTTATATTTCTGG
The DNA here is from genome assembly GCA_944326705.1 of uncultured Mucispirillum sp. Lineage (GTDB taxonomy): Bacteria > Chrysiogenota > Deferribacteres > Deferribacterales > Mucispirillaceae > Mucispirillum. The sequence goes on along the minus strand of CALVEY010000001.1, from coordinate 722 downwards.
TAAGCCCAATTCCAAAAAGAGCGTCAATAATAATATCATATTTATCTAAATTATTAAGTGTGGATAAATCATAAATATGAATGTTTAGGTTATTTAAGATATTTAAGTTTAATTCAGCAGCTTTACCGTATTTATTATTCTGCACAGGGTAGTATAAGTCTGCATTATATCCATTAGTAATAAGGTGACGCATTAAAACAAAACCATCGCCACCATTATTGCCAGGACCTGCTAAAATAATGATTTTACTGTTTTTATCAGCTGTATTTTTTATAAAATGAAAAAGAGCAGAACCAGCATTTTCCATAAGTATTGTTTCAGAAATATTATAATTATTCTGAGCATCTGATTCCATTTTATATACATCTTTACAGCTTAATATATACATATATTATTTATCCTTATTAGCTTCTTCTATGGTCACTGCTTTATCTATAAGCATAATAGGCATATTTTCATCAATATAGTATGCTAAACCGCATTTTTCGCATATAATATATTTTTCATTATTATGCAGTTTAATATCACCCTTGCATTTAGGGCATATTAATATATCTAAAAGTTCTTTATCTATCATAAAGTGATACCTCATATATATTTTTCCATTATACAGATAAAATAGTATTAAATCAATTTAAAGTTTATCTGGTGGTACCCCATTTTTTACACCCATATCAAATTCTCCTTATCTTTTGGTAAAAAGTCCTCAATAGTAAGGCTTT